>QXWW01000003.1 GCA_009911185.1 Lachnospiraceae bacterium | reverse complement strand
CCATTTGAAAAAAGGATGCAGGCATGATACAAAAAAACTTTTCCTTGTAAGTGTTACAAAAAAGCTTGACCATCTCAAAAAAAGGATGCAGGCATGATACAAAAAAACTTTTCCTTGTAAGTGTTACAAAAAAGCTTGACCATCTCAGATACGGGTTCTCGCCTCCCCCGCCTCGCCGCAGTTCCTCCCGTCATGGGTGACCGTCTGCTGGTAACGGATGGTATTGCCTGCCCCGTCATGGCAGTATTCAAACGTAATCTTCGCTGTTTCCGACGCCGCAGCCACGGGCGTGGATGGAAGCACGGAAACCATAGCTGCCGCCGCCATCAGTGTGGCAAGCCCTCTTTTCAATCTCTCTTTCAACTTCTTCAATCTACTTACCTCCATTTCTGGTATTTTCTGCATAAAAAAAGCCCTGCGGTATGCAGGGTGTGGGTGGACTCTTTGTCCTGCCTTCCAGCCGGGAAATGGATAGCCACCGGCTCCATATTGTTTTTTCGGCTGGTAATCGGCTGGTAACGGAAAGGGGTAGGGTGTGGGAAGGGGGAATGGCAAAAAAAGGCTATCCCTAAAAGGGCATAACTGCACCACGGCGGAAAGCCTGATTCTCCTACCGTTCCCTGTCCTTATTCCGCTCCCGTTTCCGGTACAGCTCCAATGCCTTCACAATCGTATCTTCCATCTGTTTCGCAGGCGTCCCCGGTGAAAAATATCTGCTGATACGCTCTTTCGGCATACGGAACTGTTCTTTCTGGTTCCCCTTTTCCTCTGACAGAATGGAGAGTATGACGTCCTCATTCAATCTCCCTTCCGCTGAAAACTGGCGCATTTTAATCGCCTGTGCATGGCTCGGTGTGCAGTCCTCTGACTGCATGGTGTCAAAAAGCGTGGTCTGATGCTCTTTCGGCAGGTAAGACAGTTCTACCGCCGGGCGCATGGCAATTTTACCATTATCAACCATATCCAGAATGGGCGTGATTAGTTCGGTTAGACGGATATATTTTCTAATCTGTTCATGGCTTTCTCCTGCCTGTTCCGCTAAAATCTCTCTCGATGATTTCTTTTCCGACTTCTGCAACAGTGTTGCAGAAGTTAAATCTGAACGATAGCCTTGTTGTCTTTTCATTGCGTCCAGTTTCATCTTGTAGGCAAACGCTTTTTCTGACGGCAGTATCTGTTCCATTTGCAGGTTGGAATCCACCATAATTATGATGGCTTCATCGTCTGTCAGGTTACGGACAATGCAGGGGATTTCCTTTTTCTCCGCTAACTCGCTTGCCATTTTCCGTCTGTGTCCGGCTATCATTTCATAGCCGCCCTCCGGCTTTTCCCTGACAAGGGCGGGAACCAGAACGCCATACTGTTTCACGCTCTCCGTCATATCCGCCATGCTTTCATCCATTTTTACTTTAAATGGGTGGTTGGGAAAATCGCTGATTTCCTCCAACGGGATTTCCCTAACCGATTCCCGGCCTGCGTTGTCCCGTTCCTCCTGTGTGCTGAACAGGTCAGCGGCTGTGGGAAGGAGCATTTTTATTTCTTTCGCCACTCCGTATCACCTCCCTCGTAAATGCCCCATACGCCTTTGCCGCCGCACCGTTTTTGTCATAGCTGTAAATGCTCTGCCCTACGGCACTGGTTTCCGCCGCTTTTACCGCAACGGGGATGACCGTCTGGTACACTTTGATTACCCTCCCGTAATTCTGCCTTAGATTGTCGGCTGTGGCACGGGCAAGGTTTGTCCGCATATCCGCCAGCGTCAGCAATACCCCGTCCACCTTTAGTCCGGGGTTAATCTGCCTCTGTACTCTGCCTATGGTTTTCATAAGCTGCGTCATCCCCTTTAAGGGGAGATAATGCGCCTGCACCGGGACAATCACGCTGTCCGCCGCCGCAAGTGCGTTAATCGTGAGCATACCCAGACTCGGCATACAGTCAATCAGGATATAGTCATAATCCTTTTTCAGCTCGCTTAAATAGGATTTCATGGTGAACTCCCGGCTCATGGCATTTACAAGCGTCATTTCCATGCCGGATAACTCAATATTGGCTGGAATCAGGTCTACGCCCTCGTCATGGCGCAATATTCCCTCGCCCGGCACAATCGGCTCGTCACGGATGATTTTTTCCATCTGCGTTGACAAAGTAACAGCAAGATTGTCCTGATCCGTCCAACCCAGAGAGGTTGTCAAATCCCCCTGCGGATCAGCGTCCACAAGCAGTACCCTCTTTCCCTCGTTCGCAAGCCCTATGCCTAAGTTGACGGCAGTCGTGGTCTTGCCGACATTATGTGAAGCTTCACATAATGTCGGTTATGAAAAGTAAGTTATTATGCAAAGTTGAGCCCACACTTTGTTGATTATATAAGGTGTGTGGGCTCTTTAGACTTTGCATAATTCTGAAGAACTCCTTACAGCGATTTCAACCAATCAAGAAGGTCTTTATCCTTTTTCCAGGTTGGCAATTCATCAGAGGCTGGGCTGTTGTAAGCCTCCATCAAAGCTTTACGTTTCATCTTTTCATCTGCCCGTGCGTAGATTTCAGTTGTTGAAATGTCAGAATGACCCAGTAAATCTCTGATATAAACAAGATTGACACCAGATTGAAGCAGATGCATTGCTTTGCTATGTCTCAGCCAATGGGGTGTGATTTCATCGGAGATATCTTTTACTCCCATTGCCTGAGCCTGTGCTGCATACTTTTTCAAAATATATGTCACACCCGCTCTTGTCAGTGGTTTGTTACCTCGATTAGTGAATAATGGATTGCGTCCATATACAGGTGAAGTCAAACCAGAACCTTCTATATATTGTTTCAGTAATTCACCGGTTGGTTTCATGACTGGAACAATACGGCTTTTACCACCTTTTCCTGCCAGTATGATGGTAACAGTATCATTCAAAGCAATATCACACACTTTTAAATCTACAAGTTCCTGAACTCTTGCACCTGTGTCGTATAAAAGTGACAGTAATACAGCATCTCTTTTCCCTTGGATAGTGGTCCTGTCAGGCTGTTCCAGCAGCCCCTTAATACTGTCCAGAGGAAGATACATGAGTGGAGGCTTGTCCGTTTTTTTCATCGGAATAGCCAGGATTTTCTGGCTTTGCTGCATATACTGTGGTTCTTCCACCATTAAAAAGCTGAAAAATGAATGGATTGCGGCGAGACGCTGATTCCTTGTCGTTGCTTTGCAGTTGCGTTCATCTTCCAGCCATTGAAGGAAACGAATTATTAATTCTCGATCTACTTTGGCAATCGTCAGCTTTTTAGGTGAAAGTTCTTCCTGATCTCTACAGTATCTTAAAAATAATGAAAACGAATCTCTGTATGCTAACTGCGTATTACGTTTACTGCCGACTTGACTTGGAAGATACACAGAAAGGAACTGAGTCAGATATTGAGCAAAATCAGTTTCCTTCATAGCATACCTCCGGGATAACATATGCACAGGATTTTTCCACTCTTTTCATCAGTTCAGGATAAACTTCGGCTGTCAGCCGCAGGTACTGTGCGGTTGATCGTACTGTTTTATGTCCCATATATGTGGAGAGAATCGGGAGCATAGCAGTCAGATCTGCTTCTTCTTTGATCCACTTTTGCAAAACGTGAACGGCAAATGTGTGACGAATATCATGCAGACGAGGCCCTTGCCCTTTTCCACCATGTGAAATACCTGCAACTTCCAGATATCTACGATATCTTTGATATACAGTCATGGGACTGATCATGGTCTTGTCAGGGGCAAGAAAGAAGAAGTCACTGTCTTTCTCCCACCAGATTTTATCTGCATAGGATATACAGGCTTCTTTCACGGAATCTGATAATGGGATATATCGGTCACGGTCAGTTTTGGCTTCACGGATTGTAAAAATCCCATCTTCGAGATTTACATCCTTATAACGAAGACCAACAGCTTCAGATACACGAAGTCCACAGCCATAGAGGATACGAAATATCACAGGTAACGCCAGGTGCATGTTTCTTGCAACCTCCCGCGGTTCTGTTTCATCAGCTGCTTTTATCACAGATGCTATCTGTTCATGTGTAAATATATAGGGAACAAATGAATTATGATTCAAGCCTTTTACTTCCGGCACGATATAAGCATCATAGCCAAGATTATTCAAGTAGATAGCAAACTGTCTTATACAGGTAATGCGGTGTGAACGGCTTTTTTCAGATTCACCTTCTCTTGGTGCAATCCATTTTTCTGCAAGAGAACGGGATATTTCTATTTCTGCGATACCCTGTTCTTCACTGAAACGACAAAATCGTGATAAGCATTTCGGTTCATCTGCGTATTTAAAACCGGCACTTCTTTTGTATTGAATGAATTTCTGTGCGACGTCAGCAAATGGTCCTGTCATTGTTGGTGATTTTCTGATTCTTGTCATGTTAGATTGCCACCTCCAATGCACACTTTCTAAGTTCGGCGATATCAATACGAAGGTACGTCATCGTGGTTTCGGTAGTTGTATGTCCCAAGATTTCTGAAATGACCGGAAGAGGGATCTCATGCTCTAACAGACGGCTTGCAAGGCTGTGGCGAAGCGTATGGGAACCTTTCTTTTTCCCTTCAAGATGAATCCCTGATTTCTGGAGATGGACTCTTACAAGGGCACCGACTGCACCCGGATTAAAATTCGTATACGGTGGAACCTGCCTCACAAAAACATGATCTGAATCAGTTCTTGGCCTTGCGTTCTTCAGATAATTGATGATTGCTTCACCCACATCTTCAAGCAGAGGAAGTTCCAACGGATTTCCTGTTTTTACCTGAGTGAAACGGATAATCTCTTTTTCCCAATCGATATTGGAAAATCTGAGATTGGCCACATCACTGCTGCGCAGCCCGAGTCTTGCAATCAGAAGAATGATTGCATAATCACGGATTCCACAAGGGTTTCCAAGATCAATCGAATCAAGAAGTTTTTTTACTTCATTCGCAGTATACGATGAAGGTAAACGGCTTTGTCTGTTGTAATAGGGATTGGGAAGCTTGGAGAACATCTCCGTATTCATAAAGCCATTCTCATAGCAATATTTCAGATAATATCGAACTGCCCGCATTGTATGATTTATGGTTGGTTTTTCATAACAGCTCAGTGATGCCATGAAATCTAAAACATCTTTAAGAGACAGTGCATCCAGAGAAGAGATGTTCTCCTTTTTCAAAAATGCAAAAAATCTTTCCAGATATAAACTGAAAACCTTATTTGATTTTTTAATGATTCCTGTTTTCTCTCGGTAGGAGAGGTAGGACTCAGCACTGTCTTTGAAACTGTCAGGAAAAGTGTATGCTCTTTTATCCATAACAAGATATAGCGTTACATTTCCTGAATGTTGGTATTCTGCTAAAGCATTAATACAACGGGAATAGGTTGCACACCATTTCTTCTGCTTGATTTTAGATGACATGGAATAATGATCTTCTAAAAACTGCAATCCGAAGTCCATACTGAAAGAATGCATGTTACGTTCTTCGGCATAGAGCAAAAGTTGCTTTGTAAGAGTTTTAAATACGTTTTGGTAATAGTTGGATGCACCAGCTTCAATGAGTGCCTCCTTGGTCTGGTTGATTAGTTGTTGCAAAGTTAAATTTTCCATCTTGTGTTCCTCCTTAAGTGATTTGATAAAAATACACTTAAATCGTGATGGATTATGGAAAGTAAATCAACCAAAGAATCCTTTATTTATAAGGATTTCTATCGCCAACTTTGCATAATGTGTAGCTTTTCATAACCCGTCCCGCCTTTCTGGTTTGCAAGGGCAATTACCTTACATTTCGACATCACGGTTTACCTCCTTTCCTGAAAATTTAATAGCCACTCCGCATAGGGCAGAATGGCTATGTAAAAATTTGGGCAATAAAAAAACCGACTAATTCTCGTTTTGAAAATCAATCGGCTATGTAGAGTTTATTTATTATTTTTGTAAATTGACAAAATATATTCGCATATGGTAATAGAAGAATTCATAACAAGTCTTGCTTCATGCTCCCTTATTGCATATCTCTTTTGCCCTGCTCCATGACTATCACTTGTCTTGTTCCTTAACTCAGCAATCGCCCTTACTATTCTTTCTAAACCACTGAATAAGCTATTAATCCTATTATCAATATCACGGCTTTGATTCAATCCATACTTCTCTTTTATTTTTCCATAATATTGTGTTAAATCTCCATTCAACTTAACATCAACTTCTTCATTTTCCAAAACATATAAGAATACTTCTTCCATTAACGTTCTTGACTTTGTTATCACGCTATCATAATTGCCATTGGATAAATCCTCAGTACATCTTGTCCTTAAACTGTGTATATATTCCATATTCACGATATTAAAAACTGGAGCTTCTATTTGTATATCTTTCTGAAACTCAACAAGATAAAATTTCTCATTGACTATCTTCAATTCATGTTTTCCTAAAAACAGATTTGCATTTATAGCGTCCAATGCCCATTTCTTTGCTTTGTCATATGCCTCCTGAATAGTATTCCTATCTCCTAATTCTGTCAAATAATCAAATTGCGTCATTGAAAACATATATGCTAATACATTAGACACCATTTCACGTTTAATTATATTTAACAGAAATGCTTTAAACATGTCATATCTGGAACCACAACCTAACTCATCTTCCTTATAAACAATCGGAAATCCGAACCTTGTCGCTAATGAACAAATATCTTGACCTCTTAAATAAGGTAAACCTAATCTATACCCTTCTGATTGACAATCAGCATTATCTCCGATTAATATACGGATAATCTTGTCTGTGCATAATAATTCCCATCTATTTTTCAATAACAACACCCACCCTATCTATAAAGATACATAATTTCTGACAACATCGTTTTCTTCTTTATTCATTATAAGCTAACTCTACGCCTCTATCAACCAATATTCTCCATCATCACCATAATTCCTATATGATAAGATATAACAACTTACACACCCTAACACCTTTTAAAGAAAATCCATATAAATCTACGTCCAGAAATGGCAAGCAAACTTCTCCCCTTTTCCCAAAAGAATGAGGCAAACTTTCACATGCCATTTGGGGGATACCCCTTCCCCCAACTCTTCCCCCAAAAATCCCCCAAATCGGCACTCAAAATACGGTAATTTACGATAAGTTATGAATCTCTTCTTAGAACGCAAAAAACCCCTGAAAATGCCCATTCTATGGGATTTTCAGGGGGTCGTAAATCAATTTCATTCAGAAGTTTACTGATTCATCTGCGCTGCAACCTCAGCCGCAAAGTCTTCCTGTTTTTTCTCAAGACCTTCGCCAGTTTCAAAACGGACAAATCTCTTTACTGAAACTGTTGCACCAACATCTTTAGAAACTGTCTCCAAATATTTACCAACTGTCTGTTTGCCATCTTCAGCCTTAACATACACCTGATCCACAAGGCAGATTTCTTTCAGTTCTTTGTTAACACGCCCCTCAATCATTCCATTAATCACTTTTTCCGGCTTCTGAGACTCCTTCGGATCATTCATTATCTGAGCAAGCAAAATTTCCTTCTCATGTGCAATATATTCCTCACTAATTTCACCTCTGGAAACATATTTCGGGGAGAGAGCTGCAATCTGCATTGCAATATTAGTAAGAGCTTCTTTAACTGTATCATTAACAACGGTAGTATCTGCTTCCACAATTACACCAATTCTTCCGCCGCCATGAATATAAGAAACTACACATCCATTCTCAGCAACAACTTTCTCGAACCGTCTGATATTCAAATTTTCCCCGATTACCGCAACTTTTTCTACTAATGCATCCTTTACGGTTTTGCTGGTATCTTCATTCCATGCTTCAGCCATGAACGCATCTAAATCTGCTGCGTCAGAATTAACTGCCTGAGTAGCAACTGCTTCCACAAAAGCCTTAAAAGTATCATTCTTTGCAACAAAATCTGTCTCAGAATTCACCTCTACTACAGCCGCCGTTTTTTCATCCTTTACAATTACAGTACAAAGGCCTTCTGCCGCAATTCTTCCTGCTTTTTTCTCTGCCTTTGCCTGTCCATTTTTTCTTAAAAATTCAACGGCTTCATCCATATTGCCATTCGTTTCATTTAAAGCCTTTTTGCAGTCCATCATTCCTGCACCGGTCATTTCTCTCAACTCTTTTACCATTGCTGCTGTAATAGCCATCTTTATTTCCTCCATCTACTATCTTATTTCCATATATACTTTAATTGAGGACAGGCAATATTGTCTGTCCTCTTAACGTCGTATCAACTCAAACTCTGACACCTGCATCAGAAATGGCTAAGATTATTCTCCGGCTTCTTCTGTAGTCTCTTCCGCAGGTTCTTCCTCAATTGTTCCCTGATTTGCCTCTACAACCGCATCTGCCATTTTAGAAACAATCAATTTTACTGCTCTGATCGCATCATCATTTCCAGGAATGACATAATCTAATTCCTCCGGATCACAGTTTGTATCGCAAATACCAATCAGAGGTATACCCAAGGTATGAGCTTCCTGTACGCAAATTCTTTCTTTCTTTGGATCAACAACAAATATTGCATCAGGGATTCTTTTCATTTCCTTGATTCCGCCAAGATTTTTCTCTAACTTTTCCCATTCCTTTTTCAGCGCAATAACTTCCTTTTTGGGAAGAACATCAAATGTTCCATCTTCAGCCATTGCTTCAATTGCTTTTAATCTGCCAATGCGGCTCTGAATAGTCTTAAAGTTTGTCAGCATGCCGCCTAACCATCTCTCATTTACATAGAACATTCCACAACGCTCTGCCTCCGCCTTAATAGCATCCTGCGCCTGCTTCTTAGTTCCAACAAAAAGAATCGTGCCGCCTTCCGTAACAATGTCAGCAACTGCCTTATAAGCCTCATCTACTTTTCCTACAGATTTCTGAAGATCAATAATATAAATACCATTTCTCTCTGTGTAGATGTAAGGAGCCATTTTAGGGTTCCATCTTCTTGTCTGATGTCCAAAATGAACACCTGCTTCTAATAACTGTTTCATTGAAATAACGCCCATGTTTCTACCTCCGTTTGGTTATAATCTTCCATATGCTTCTTCCCGAAAAACTACCTGCAGGGCACCGGTCTTTCGATCCGCATATGTGTATACTGTCACCCCTTCATACAAAAATTGATGACAAATCACGCACCAGCGCAATCTTTCGTTTATTCTAGCACAGAACTTCTTTTGATGCAAGTCCTATTACTCTTTTTCTTGTAAAATCTGGATAATCTCATCCTGTGTTGCTCCCTTTGGGATTTGATAAACCCCCACTCTTAGAGAATCATCTGCGCCTTTCTGGGTTAAATATTGATTAAAAGCCTCTGCGTCTGAAATTAATCCCGCCTGAAACAGTTTACGGCATACCACATCAGAATACTCTCCTGTCTTAATTTCAATCTGTATTATTTCTTGTGTATTATCCGACTGATTCTGTGCATTTCCCTCAGATTGACCCTTGTTTTCATTTTCCGGTTTTTTTTCCGGGTCTTCCTTATTCTCCTGAGAAGACTTGTCCTGCTGATTTATATCTGCTTCTGTAACTTTATTATTTACTTCATCACTTTTAATAATGTTTTCCTTATCTTCTCCCTCTTTCTTTTTTTCATTAATTGGATTTTTACCTTCAGAAGAACCCAAATCTTCTGATTCTTTGGTCTCTTCTGCCATCACCATTCCCAAAAGCCTGGCACGTTCGATAATCTCCGCATCGGTCAAAGTTCCTTTCTTATTTCCTGAGAGGGCAATTCCCATAATAATTGCGGTACATATAATCCCAATTCCCAGTCCACGCAAATAATATTTCAATTTCATAAACTATATTTCTTCCTCTCTGAATAATCCTATTACAAGTCTTACTTCCCCAACGCCTAACCCCAGCTCTTTTGCAATATCCACAGCCGTTTTACCTTCCCGGTATTTCTCTAAAATCATCTGATTATGGTTCCCCAATGCTTCTGCCTGAGTAAGTTTCTGCTGATTCTCCTGTAAGGTCTCTTCCGCATTTATAGCAGCCGAAACTGGAATTGGCTGCTGTGCTTCCTTAACTTTCTGCAAAATCTCATCCGATTCATCCACTGTCTTCTGAATATTTTCCTGCAGTTCCTCTAAATGAATTGCAAGCTGGGCAAGATTTCCAGCATATTTAGTCAACTCTGAATGCTTATCATTTAACATACTGTACAAAAACATAACTTCATTGTGTGTCTTATTGATAGATTCCAGTACTGTATCAGAATATTCCGTCAGTACCCTCATTTTTTCATTGGTTTCTTTATCCAGGGCGCGTTCCACAATCTCCATAGATTTTTCAATAGAATGATCAATGATCTGATCTACCATATTGTTTACCTTCACCTGCGCATCATTCAAATTCCGTTCAAGAATCCTTTTCATTTCATCGGTACTTAATTCAGCAATCTTATCCAATTCCCCGCTAGACAGCTTTTCCGTAATAAAAAAGCTGGCAAACATCAGAACAATTCCAATGACTATTAAAACAATTTCTAACACACTCATTTTCTAACCTATATCTTCATGTCAAAGCCCCTAACAGAAGCTTTGGCATTCACCTTTCCACTGTTCTCTTCCTTTTTCTTTTTCTTTTTTGTTCGATGGTTCTCATATTCATTACTGCCTTTTTCGCGAGCGTCAAATTTTTTTTCCGGATTATCCGAATCATTTGCATGGTTTACCTGATGCATATGATGTATCGTTTCCTTCGCGAACTGCGTCTGCACATTTTGCTGCTGAACCATCGGCTTATTATCTTCATTTTGCTTTAAGGTGCTCATATCCTGGCTTCTCTGCACGATCCCGCTGAACTCAACTGGTCTGATTGCCATGTTTCTCACTCCTCTTTCTTACAAATATATTACACTATAATGGTCGTGCCACAATTTCTCCCTTTTCCTTTACATATCTTGTACAGGAACGTTCCTGTTTTATGTTCAGACTCACGTCGGAGATTGTAATGCATACGCCCGGATAAATAGATCCTTTTATCTTTATCTTGGCATTTGTAGAAATCTGGATCCTCTCCCGGAGTTTCTTCAATTCTTCCTTCTTTCTGGCAAGAAGCGCTTTCTCTTTACGAAAATTCTGTGCAATCTGTTGTACCTGTTGTATTCGCTCTGCAGAAACCTTTTCTTTCTTCTGCAATTTCTCGTTAAAGTTTACAAGAATAGGCTTCATCTTCTCTATTTCCTTTACAATCTCTGCAACCTCTTCCTGTAATTCCCCATAATGCTCTTTTACAGCAGGCTGCACGCCAACCTCGATATTAGTCACTGTCCCCATTGCCGAACCGATTGTCTGAGCCTCCACAATATTTCCGGCGCGGATAACTCCTCCGCTTACAAACCCTTTCTTCCCGCTGACACGAATATCCGCCCCTGCAGACACCTGGCTATGCAAAATACAACCCGTCTCAATAAAACCTCCGGAAATAACCGTAGCATTTTCAATAAATTTTGCGATCAGACTATCCTCTGCCTCCACTCTTCCTTTCCCCATACCGTTTATACCCCGCTTTACAATAATCTGACCGCCGGCAGACAAGAAAGCGGCCTCCACAACCCCATCAATTATAATATCTCCCCTGGCTCTGACAGAAAATCCGCTTTTAACATTTCCCTTAATGGCAACATTCCCATCATAAACAATGTTTCCTGTAGTATTATCCACATCCGCTGGTACCTCAAATACATCTGCCACAAAGACCTTTTGATTCACCAGGCTGGCGTGGCCGGTAACATTCGAATAAATTTCCGTCTTATCTTCTGAAAGCGTAATATTGTTTCCATATTCCAGTTTCAGGTTCTTTTCCTGCCGTCCATTAATTTGACCGCCATACACATCTTTTCCCGGCTTCCCCGGAATTACCGGATGGAGTTTGGCAAGCACCTGCCCCTTTTCCACATGACTAATCGTATTCAGTTCCCGGTAATCAACCGTACCATCTTCATTTTTCTTTGGCCTGAGATTATGGTTCGTATTAAAGAAATATTCAATCCAGGCATCCGTCCCATTCACCGGCGGTGTTCCTTTTGCAAGAATCAACTCTGTACAATACTGACGATCCTTCAAAAATTTATGTATTTCTTCCTGACGGATGCCTTCTTTAATATTATATGAAGCAAGGACATTCATGATATCTTCTTCCGTCATTAATTGGCCTTCATTTGAAGGGGGATAAAATCGGCAGAATACCAGCATTTTATCGGCAGAAACTATGACGTCCATTTCCTCGTTTTCCTGGAAACCGCAACCCTCTCCCACGAAAACTTCTTCTGTTTGTTTCCCTTCACCCATCAGAGCATCATTCAATTCCCGTAAGTTAAATTCTGAATATCCTTTCCGCTCCAAATATTGAAGAATTTCCTTGATATCCGGCCGTTTCCCACCGTCCTCCGGAGGAAAAATCTGAAGAAAAGCGCCCATTTCTTTAATATTCAGTTTATAATACCCATTTTTATTTCCCATGTAAGTTCCAATCCCTCCTCTCAATCCACCAATATGTTCATATACGGTCCCATTGTCTTTTTCATTTTCGTCAATGCCTTGGTATGCAATTGAGAAATTCTGGATTCTGACACCTCCAATACATTACTAATTTCCTTTAATGTCAGATCCTCATAATAGTACAATGTTATAACTTTCCGTTCCTTTTCTGTAAGAATTTCTAAAGATTTCCCCAGCACCTTTTTTAACTCTTCTTCTGCAACAGCATCCTCTGGCTGAATGAAATGAGAATTGCCTTTGGCATCCATTACAGGTTCCATTCCCTGTTCTACATATTCATTTAAAGAAATCATATTGGTAACTTTAAGTTGAGACTGCCAGTTCAGCAGCTCGTCGCTGCTTACTTTAAGTTCTTCTGCAATTTCTTCATCTAACGCCGTTCTTCCGGTTCGCGCTTCAATCTTCTTAATTGCCGCCTCAATTTTCTTCTGTTTTTGCCGTACTGTCCTGGGAATCCAGTCCATTTTCCGTATTTGATCTAAAATGGAACCCCGGATTCTCAAACTGGCATACGTCTCAAATTTCACATCTTTATTTACATCAAATTTATCAATAGCATCAATCAGACCAAAAATACCATATCCAACGAGATCGTCATATTCCACGTTGTACCCAAGGTACATACTAAGCCTCCCTGCTACAATCTTAACCAGAGGCGCATATTCCACTATAATCTGCTCTCTCAATTCCGGTGTCGGTCTCTTAAAAAAATCAGTCCACAACTGTTCTCTTTCTGCTGCGTTCATCAAAGCCCCCAGACTACGAAACTTATCCAAAAGGATTTTTCGTGTTATTTATTATTCTTCTGTGGATTCCTCAGCATTGATATCCTCATCAGAACTTTCGGCATCTGCGTCCTCCACTGCCTCATCCGTGGCTTCTTCTGTCTCTTCCGTGAAATTCTTATCTAAAATTATTTTTGCAATGCATCCCAGAATATAAAAAGATATTAAAACAACTACCAATGTCTTAATAAACTGATTTGCATTCATCTGCATCATAAAACCAATCAAACAGGTGACTAAACCTGCAACCAGTGTAATGATAACTGGCACTTGTTTCGTTTTCATATCACATCACCTTTTAAATAATTTTCAGCGTTTTACCAACCGCTTTTATATAAAATTCTCCAGTTTCCGGATACAGTTCAACGGTACGCCCATAATTCAACCCTGTATCTTCAGCAAGCAATGGAATCCCAAGCTGTTTTAATTTAGCTCTGGAAGCGGCTGCATTTCGCTCGCCCACGTTTCCAATCCCTGATAACCCTTTCACCTCAAACATCTTGGCGCCTCCTGCAATCTTCGCAACAAGACGCCTCCTGTTAGCGCCTGCCGCAATGACTCTTTTGAGCAATTCTTCAATTCCTGTGTCCGCAAACTTAGCAATATTTGAATTATTCCTCATCTGCGTACTGTCTGGAAGCATAATATGCGCCAAGCCGCCAACTTTTGTAACCGGATCATACATTGCAATCCCGATACAAGACCCCAATCCCAATGTGGTAATCATGTTCGGTGCCTTACAAATATTCAAATCTGCCATTCCAACCTTAATTGTTGCCATAACCATGCTCCTCTTATAGTGCAATCCCCAATGACGTCAGAATCTTATCATAAGATTCAACATCTGGCATTAAAATAAAAAATCCCTGTATTTTTACTTCATCACCAAACTCCGTCTGTATTAAAAGTGCATTATCTCCATACTGTCCAAACTGAATTGCCGGTACACTTAAAATTGCCGCTGCCATATCTATCGCCAGATATGGAACTGACGCTGTGATTACCATATTCGTCATACTGGACAACGCTGACAAATAGGAACCAGAAATAATATTTCCTATCTCTTTAATTGCAGAGAGATCCATTTCATTAAATTCTTCTGCATAATCGTCCGGTCTGCCCATCAAGCGGTTTACCAGATAATGAGCCGACTCCATTTTCAATACAAACATCATGCTTCCGCCAATATCGCTCTCAACCTCAAGATAAATACCGACCACTGTATCTTCCTCCGCAGAAATTGCACTGGGAAGTTCCTGAAAGGTTAAAAACGCCACCTTAGGTACATCCATATTAACCTTGATATTTAACAAATTAGAAATCGCCGTAGTTGCGTTTCCTGCACCAATATTTCCGATTTCCTTCAACACATCAAAATACATGTCGTTAACCTGATCCAAACTAAATTTAGCCATGTGTGTTATTCTCTCCATTCCAGCCTTATTTCACTAATTGCAAACAGGCTGTTGCATAAAGCGATTCGCTTACTACAACAGCCTTTTCCATTCTGCCTATACCATTTCCGGCTCATCTATGATGCTGTTGGTATCAAACAGAGAAATTAATTCCTCTCCATGTTTTCCCACTCCATTAATAAAATTGCTCTTATTATTTTTCGCATCATAAGCAACTTTATCAATTTCATCCGGAGCAAGTGTTACTACTTCTTTTACCTCATCTACAACAATTCCCAATACCCCATGTTCTTCCAGCTTCAAAATAATAATCCGGGTAACATCCGTAAATTCATCCGGTTCTAAATCCATCTTGGTGCGGATACTCATAACCGGAACAATTTCTCCCCGAAGATTAATAATCCCTTTAAAATAAGACTGCGCCTTTGGAACCCTGGTAATCTTCTGCATCCTCACAATATTATCCACATAACTTATATCAATACCATATTGCTCGCTGCCGATTTTCACTACAATAAATTGCTTCTTTGTATTCTCTGCTGCCACAACATTATTCGCCATCTCATCACCCCCTAAAATAATGTATTTACATCCAGAATCAGGGCAACCTCACCATCGCCCAAAACAGTTGCTCCACTGATAATTTTGCTACTGTTATTAATGTATTTTCCAAGGGATTTGATAACAATTTCCTGTTGTCCGTCTAATTCATCCACAATTAAGCCGGCAACCTTATCGCCTTTACGCACAATAATCACCGTTAGGCTCTCTCGTTCTTGCTCTTCTGGTTCGCAATCCAAAAGCTGATCCAAACGAATCAGTGGAATTACAATCCCGCGGATATGAATAACTTCTTTTGCCTGCACAAATTTAATTTCATCCGGAGAAATTTCTTCAATAGTTTCAATCGAACCAAGAGAAATCGCATATTTTTCTCCTCTTACTTCCACCATCAAAGCCTGAATAATTGCGAGCGTCAATGGAAGGCGTACAATAAACTTTGAACCTTCTCCAAGTACGCTCTTAACTTCCACATCTCCGCCCAGCGCTTCGATATTTGACTTCACTACGTCAAGCCCAACACCTCTTCCGGAAATATCTGAAATCTTCTTTGCCATGGAAAAACTAGGCATAAAAAGGAAATCAATAATCTCCTTCTGCGTCATCGTCTCTCCTTGCTCCAGAGTAATCAGACCGCGCTCAATCGCTTTTTCCTTAACAGTTTCTGTATCAATGCCATTACCATCATCACTGACTTCAATAATGACATTGTTTCCTTCCTGAAACGCATTCAGATGAATGCTTCCTACTTCCGGCTTTCCTCTCTTTCTGCGGACTTCTGTGCTCTCCAGTCCATGATCTGCAGAATTTCGTAAAAGATGCTGCAGGGGATCACCAATCTGATCCACAACAGTTCTATCTAGTTCCGTATCTTCACCAGTCATGAACAATTCCATTTTCTTATCAAGTTTCTTCGACAAATCACGAATCATACGTGGAAATTTCTGAACAACACTTTCGATAGGCACCATACGAACCTTCATTACAGACTCGTGAAGTCCCGTGGTAATTCTTTCCAAATATTCAATCTGCTCATGAAACGCCTGAGAACTCGCTCCTGAAGTCCCGCCATCCGAATTAGAGCCAATGGAAACCAGAGAATTTTTGGCAATAATCAGCTCGCTGACCTGATTCATCAGCGCGTCCAGTTTCTCAATATCCACACGAACGGTACGGTTTGTAACCGGCTTTCCGCCATTCGCCTTTTTCCCAGCCGCTGGAGCCTGTTTTACCTGGGCTGCGACGGCTGGAACAGGCTTCTCTTCTTGCTTGGCTTCCAAAGCTTTTGCTTCCTGAGCCGCCTGAGCTGCCTCTTTCTTCTCTGCCGCTGCAGTCAATTCACTATATTTTAATTTCTCACCAACTACCTCTTCAATTTCAGATACTGCCCTGGAAACCTCCAGAATTTTATCCAAACTTTCTTCACTTACCAAATAAAAGCTGAAGTCTACGCCAAACTTCTCATCCTCAATATCCTGGGAAGTGGGATTATACACGATAATATTTCCGTAATCCTCCACCGCTTTAAATACCAAAAAGGCACGGGCCGCCTTCAAAAGACACTCTTCCTGAATAAATACAGTCATACCATAGATATTCATGCCTCTTCCCTCTGCCTTTTGCAGCTCTTCTTTTTCTTTTTCCGAAAATTCAATGTCCAAATATCTTTTTGGAAACTTTTCACCTTCCTGTGGTTTTACCGGCACTTTTTCTACTTTCTCAGGGATAGGATTCCCTGTTCCGGCAGCTAAAATCTCATTCAATTCCTGAATAATCGCCTCGTTGTCATCCGTTCCCTCATCAGAACTTTCCTTTACATTCTCTAAATATGCCTCTATGGCATCCAGACATTGAAATAATACGTCCACCAGCCCGCTGGTGACACTCATATTGCCGCTGCGGACTTCCTGAAACACATTTTCCATGTCATGGGTTAAACGCTGCATACGCTTAAATCCCATAGTGCCCGCCATTCCTTTCAGGGAATGGGCAGCCCGGAAAATCTCATTTATGGTGTCCATATTTTCCGGTTCCTTCTCAAGAGTCATAATACAATCTGATAAATTCTGCAAATGCCCATTAGTCTCATCAATAAAAATCTCAAGGTATTGGCTCACATCCATATCACTGTACCCCCACATTCTTTATTATTGTGCCAGCAACGTCAGTTAATGGAACTACTTCATTTACAACACCTGCATCTGCAATTGCCTTAGGCATACCATATACCACACAACTCGCGGCATCCTGGGAAATCACATAAAGCTTCTTCTTTTCCTTCAGGGAAAGTATCCCTTCCGTACCATCCGCTCCCATTCCTGTCAGAACCACGCAGACAATCTCATCGTATCCACTGGTTCTTAGAGACTGATAGGTTATATTCGCGCAGGGGCGAAGCCCGCCGATTGCCGGATTGTCGTTCAACCGTATTACATGGGAACCGTCTGGTTTCTTCTGCACTTCCATATGATTTCCGCCTGGCGCAATGTACACGCATCCCTTTTTCAAAATATCTCCTTCTTGCGCTTCTTTAACTTCAATCTTACTGGTCTCATTCAGACGCTCCGCCATAGACTTTGTAAATCCTTTTGGCATATGCTGCACAAGAACCATTGGTGCATTCAATTCTGCTGGAAGATACGGTATCACGCTTTGCAGCGCTTTCGGACCACCTGTAGAACAGGCAAGCGCTACCAGCTTATTTCTACCATTTCCGCCCGTACGTTCAACCGTCTTTGGCATCTTCACAGAGACACGCTCTTTGCCCGTAGACGCTTTCACTGACGCATTCGCAGTGCCCCTGCTTTCATTTGTTTTGACCACTGCCCGCAAAATGTCAAGGATTCCTCTTCGAAAATCATCGCTTTTTGCCTCGATGAGATTCCCTGGCTTTGTAACAAAATCAACTGCTCCCAATTCCATGGCCTGAATCGTCACGTCAGCATCCCGGGTGGTCAGCGTACTTACCATAATGACAGTGGCTTTGATTCCATCCTGTTGTAATTTTTTCAGTAATTCCAGTCCGTCCATACGAGGCATATTTACATCCAAAATCACTGCATCATAAGACTTGATTTTCAATCTTTCATATGCCTCTAGTCCGTCCCTGCAAACATCCGTTGCTTGAAATGTACTATCTGAATTGATTATATCACAAATAACCCTTCTCATAAGTGCAGAATCATCAACAATTAAAATATTTTTCTTCATAATAATCACCCTTTTTGCCGGTATTTACGTTCTTGCTCAAAAATATATTTAATAATTCTTTCCCGTTCTTTTGAATCTATCGAAAACTGGATCCTGTATTCATACTTGCTCTGATTGTTTGCTCTGTCTCCATACTTATTTTCAAGTCCCTGGCAAAATAGAACTTCTCCCAGTACTTCCATATAATCATCTTCATTCAGACTCATAGAAATTACAAGATACTCTCCCCGTTCCCCCGGCCTGTCGGTCACAATCCGCGCCCCTCCGCCGCTGATGTCCACTGCAATCCCATTTTGCGGGGTTTCCTGAGGATAAAGCATTCTATGATGTGTTTTTAACTCTTCTATCGATACCTGCTCCAGTTCCTCCTTCAAAATCGGATAATATAGAATCTCCATCAGACATTCATGACGATAATAATCTCTCCTCTGAAACTTTTCCCATGGCGTTTTCCGCTCAATGAGAAGTAAATTCAAACACTCTTTGTTATACCGCTCTTTAATGTGTCCCAAACATCGGTACATGCCGCTTTTTGTATAAAATAAAAACTCCAGTCGAACTCCCGTTGGAAGAAATATCATTCTGCCTCCCATTGTGGGTACTTCTATTTCGAACATTCCGTTTTCCAGAATATCCTGCACTCTGCTGTGATAGACTTTCTGACTTTTATCCCTTTTACTTCTCTTTCCTGACTTATCCTTCTCAATGTTCTGCAAAATTTGAACGTCAACTTTATCTCCGATCTTAATAACTTCAGAACCCATATTACACCTCTGTCTTTAATCTTTTTTATAAATAAAACGAGATAGTAAATGTACGATCCCTTTTTTCTCATATAATGGCGCTGATGTCCCTTGAACAAGGCAACTGGTCAGCATATCGAAAGCTTTAGAAGATTTTGATTCCGGATACAAAAGAGTTACCGGCTGCTGCTGGCGTACTGCCTTTTCCATGGCGGCATCCTGTGGAATCATTCCCAGATATTCCAGATTCCCATTTAGAAACTGCCCGACAACAACATTCAGTTTTTCATATATTCCGGTACCTTCTTCCTCAGATGTTACACGATTGGAAATTACTTTGATTTTTGTCTCTGCCTGTCGAAATTCCTCATTGCGATGCAATGCCTTTAAGAGAGAATATGCATCTGTCAGCGAACTTGGCTCTGAAGTGGCGAGCAACAGTATCTCCGGACTTGCCATTACAAATTCCAACACATTATCAGAAATCCCTGCTCCCGTATCTATAATAATTACATCCGCAAGTTCGTCCAGCTTAGATAAATTACTAACCAAAAATTTCAACTGCTCTTTGGAAAGATTATTCACTCCCATAACTCCGGATCCTCCTGAGATAAATCCAATCCCCAAAGGACCAGGAGTGATAATTTCCTGTATGGTTTTCCCCCTGTAAATTAAATCACTGAGATTATATTTCGGAATAGCTCCAAACATGATTTCCACATTTGCAAGACCAAAATCCGCATCAAAAATAATTACTTTCTTTCCACGCTTCTGCATCTGAACCGCCAAATTGACTACAACGTTGGATTTTCCTACTCCACCTTTTCCGCTTGTAACAGTAAAAATCTGCGCTTTCGGCGTGCTTCTTTGGTTCTTTTTTACAATATTTCTTAATTTCTCTGCCTGGTCCATAAATTATTTTCCTCCAAGCAGAAGCTTTACAATATTCTGGGTATTGAAAATTTCAATATCCTCCGGCACATTCTGCCCATAAGTAGTATATGACAAACTTGCACCCGTGTACAGCTTCATATTCAGTATATTGCCAAAACAACTTGTTTCATCTAATTTCGTAAATATCATTTTAAACTGGAAATTCTCCTTATAGATATCTGCGATATCCAGAAGATCCCGATATTTTGTAGTTGCACTTAAAACCAGATACACTTCTTTTTCAAATTCTTTCGGTACCTTGTCAATTAATTCCCTGGTTTCATTGAGCTGTTCCTGATTCTTATGAGAAAAACCTGCCGTATCGATCAGCACTAAATCATACTCCCCTGCTTTTGCCAGCTCTCCATTCAATTCTTCCGAGGAATAGACAATGTTCAAAGGTGTATCTAAAATATTTGCATACGTGCGAAGCTGATCTGCAGCGGCAATACGATAGGTGTCTGCTGTATACAATGCCACTTTCTGTCCTTTTTCCACTTTAAATCTGGATGCAATCTTTGCAATGGTCGTAGTCTTTCCTACTCCGGTAGGACCAATAAAAAATACCACCTTCGGCTTGCGTCCGGCCAACTCAATAGGCTGAGGCTGTCCAAATTTCAAAATCATTTTCTGATAAATGCTTGAGAGAATATAGTCAACGCTGATACCACTCTTCATGACTTTCTCCACCTCGTCCATGATCTGATTGACATATTTCTCATCCACTTCATTTTCCAGCAAAATGCTGTAAATCATTTTTATAAATTTAAGATTTTCATCTGCCAATGATTCCTTTGGTAAATCTTCCCGTGGCTGGTCAGCCGACTGCACCAGCTTTTTCTCTAAAAGAGACTGAAGGCTCTCCAATTTTTCCTCCAGATTATTTTCGGTTACAGTTTCTTTTTTGCTCTCCGGAACCTGTTCCTTTTCCATGGAGGACGCCCATGTATTTTCCACAGAAGCAAAAACATCTTTGATAGAATCAGGCTTTGAAACAGAATCCGATCTTGGAATGGAAATAGCTTCATCCGCCGCCACATTGATATTTCCCACCGGCGGCATTTGTACTATCGGCCTCGCCGCCTGAGAGATCTCTGTTTCCTCTATGGCAGCCGTAACCTCTACAACTACATTCTTAAAAGAACGAAATAACCCCTTCGGTTTTATTTCCTTGACATTCATAATCACCGTATTAGGGCCAAATTCTTCTTTCGCCCTCAGCGTCGCTTCTTCTTCTGTTCTCCCCTGAAATTTTTTTATTGTCATGAAAGACTCACCATCCCAACTGATTGTAATTCAATATTGGATTCCACTTCATTATATGATACCACAATCAAATCTCTGAAGTAATCCTCTGTCAATTTCTTAAAATACATCCGCACAATAGGGGATGTTATAATAATAGGGTTTTTCCCCAGTTCTTCCAATTTTTTAATTTCCGCTTCCAGAGCAGACATAATTCCCTTCGTCTTTTCAGGATCCAGAGTCAGATATGCTCCCTGCTCCGTCTGCTTTACCGCTCCCATAATTTCCTGTTCTACTTTGGGATCCAGGGTGATTACGCTGGTTACCTCATTTGCCGGGAAATATTTACTGGAAATTGCCCGTTTCAAACTTTGCCGAACATATTCCGTCAATACATCCGTATCGCGCGTTGTTGCCGCATGGTCTGCCAACGTCTCAAATATTGTCAGCAGATCCCGGATAGAAATTCCTTCTTTCAGCAAATTCTGCAGTACTTTCTGAATTTCACCCACACCCAGAAGTTTAGGCATAAGCTCATCCACAAGCGTAGGATGGTTCTCCTTAATATTATCAATAAGACTCTGTACATCCTGCCTGGACAACAGCTCATCAATATGAGTCCGAATTACTTCCGTCAAATGAGTAGCAATAATGGAAGGCGGATCTACCACGGTATAGCCCAGACTTTCTGCACGTTCACGCTGATTCTCCGTAATCCAGAGTGCCGGCAGATGGAAGGACGGTTCAAAGGTTGGAATGCCAGAAATCTCTTCTTCCACAAAACCAGGATTCATCGCCATATAATGGTCAAACAAAATCTCTCCTTCTGTAATCTGTATTCCCTTAATCTTAATTATATATTGATTTGGATTCAACTGAATGTTATCTCTCAGACGAATAATCGGCACTACTGTACCAAGCTCCAATGCAATTTGCCTTCGTATCATAACCACACGATCCAGAAGGTCGCCGCCCTGGTTAACATCCGCAAGCGGAATGATACCATATCCAAATTCCAACTCGATCGGATCTACCTGCAAAAGCGACACCACGTTTTCCGGCCGGCGTATCTCTTCCGCCTGTTCTTCCGCTGCATCCACTTCTTCTTCAATGGCCTCCACGCCAAGATTATTTTCAACGCTTCTGCCGGCAATCAGGAAACTGACTCCCAGCGGAATGAACAGTTTCCATTCCAAAGGCGTCGCGATACCTAAAAATACCATTACTGCGCCTACAATATATAAAACCTTCGGAATCCCGAACAGCTGCTTGATCAGGGTTTCTCCAAAATCAGCCTCCTTTGAGGCTTTTGTCACGAGAATACCAGTTGCAAGTGAAATCAGAAGTGACGGAATCTGACTGACCAAACCGTCGCCAATCGTAAGCACTCCAAACTGATTCAGCGCATCCATAATTTCCATATCCTGCCTAAGCATTCCCATGGCGATACCGCCCACCATATTAATCAGGCTTATCACGATACCTACCGTTGCATCTCCCTTTACATACTTAGTAGCACCGTCCATCGCCCCGAAAAAGCTGGATTCCTGTTGAATTTTATTACGGCGCTCTCTCGCCTCCTTCTCATCAATGACACCAGTATTCAGATCGGCGTCAATAGCCATCTGTTTACCTGGCATAGCATCCAAGGTAAATCTTGCCGTTACTTCCGATACACGCTCTGAACCTTTATTAATTACGATTAGCTGGATCAGTATCATGACAATGAAAATAATCGCTCCTATAATCAAATCATTTCCACCCACAAATTGTCCAAAAGTACGTACCACATTACCTGGATCTCCGGTATTTAAAATCAAACGTGTAGAAGAAACATTTAAAGATATACGGAAAATCGTGGTAAACAAAAGCATTGTTGGAAAAAATGACATATCCAGCACTTCTTTTACAAATAACGCATTCATCAATACGAATAAGGCTATAGACATATTTATGGCGAGCATAATATCCAGTAAAAAAGAAGGAATGGGAATAATAAAGAATATTATTGCTGCCAACAAATACAATGCTATGCCTAAATCTGTTCTCTTCATGCCGTATTCTCCTTTCCTTTCTTTTTGTCGTTCTGTTCCATTATCTATTCTCTCTCAGACTGTAAACAAAAGCAAGCACCTCTGCCACTGCCTGATACAACTCCGGCGGGACTTCCTGGCCGACATCCACATTGGCATACAGCATCCGCGCCAGCGGCTTATTTTCTACTATTTGAATATGATGCTCTTTTGCTGTCTCTCTGATTTTCTGAGCAAGAAAATCTTCTCCCTTTGCCACCACTACAGGTGCTGCATTCTGCTGGGCATCATATTTGATTGCTACAGCATAATGAGTAGGGTTGGTAATGACTACGTCTGCGCTGGGCAGACTCTGCATCATACGGCGTTGGGAAGCCTCTCTCATACGAGAACGCTGCCGCCCCTTAATTTCAGGATTACCCTCTGTATTCTTAAATTCATCCTTGACCTCTTGTTTGGTCATTTTCATATCTTCTTTAAATTTATGTTTTTGATAAAAAAAATCTGCAATCCCTATGATAAAGTAAACCATGCTGATTTTCAAACCAGTATCTATGACAACACTGCCCACCAGTAATATTACCTGCAGAAGCGGAATATCATAAAGCAAAAACAATTCATTCTGATGATCCTTGATAGAGGTATAGGCCACATAAATGATCACCACGATTTTAGCAATAGACTTGAGCAATTCAATCAGCGCATCTTTGGAAAATATCCGTTTCAAACCGCTCAAAGGATTAAGCCTGTTCAACTGAGGCATCATAGACTTCGTGGTTACTTTCCACTTTACCTGCCATACATTAATCGCCACTGCCAAAGAAAAACCTATTGCAAAAAACGGTGCCAAAATTAATAATATCCTGCCCATCGCATCCAGAATTACGGTATGTATCGCCGGCATAGACAAACCACCGATGCTCTCATTGACAATATCCGGTATTTTATTATACATTGAAAATCCGGTTAAAAGCTGTTCCGACACGGAAGAAATAAATATTTTCAACATAAGAAATAAGGCAATCAGACTTACCGCGTGATTTAGTTCCTGACTCTTTGCAACCTTACCTTCATTCCTTGCATCTCTAAGCTTTTTGGCGGTAGCGGGCTCTGTTTTCTCTCCGCCCTCTCCATCCTTTGCAAACCACTGTAATTCATACTCAAGCAAAAAATAGGGTTTTTCTCTCACGTCAATACATTCCTTCAATCATTGAAACAATCATTCGTTTCATCTCTGTAAAAATAAAACTAGCTATATCGGGAAGCAGTACAATTGTAAGAAACATAATTCCCAGACCCATCAAAACTTTTATCTGCATTCCCACAGCAAACATATTCATCTGCGGCGCAACCTTCGCCATAATTCCTAAAATACAGCTTAAAATCATATTACAAGCAAAAACAGGAAGTACAATTCGAAATCCAATCACCATGATATCCGTCATAAACGTCGTCATGGTACCCGCCAGATGCGTCCAGTCAAACACTGTGCCATTGATAGGAATAATCTGAAAAGTGTCCACCAGGGCACGCAGTATATAATGATGCATATCTGTTATGATCAACAGCATCATAATAAAGTAATTATACATGGTACCCGTAAGACCTGACGGGGCTTTCGTGGTAGGATCGAACATATTTGCCATCGCAAGGCCTATCTCCATATCTATTACTTTTCCTGAAAACACAACAATGGAATTACAAATATTTGCCGCAAAACCAATGAGCAATCCTGTAATTCCTTCTTTCAGGACGATGATGGCAAATTCAATCACTCCCGAATATACCAGGATCTCTTCCGGGTCTATCACCTGGTATAAAATAATAGCAAGACACGCCGAAAATCCTACCTTAACTCGATTCGGAGTATTATTCATTCCAAAAAAAGGAGCAATATATACAAACGATGCAACCCTTACCAATATCATCAAAAAATATTCAAATGTGTATAATGAAAACTCATAGTTTACCATACTGTCTCAACCTAACGCAGATACAGACCAAAATTACTCCAGAGTTCTGTCATAAAATTGGACAATTCATCCAACATCCAGCCGCCTATCAGCATCATTCCCAAAAACACAGCAACAATTTTAGGTACAAAAGTTAATGTTTGTTCCTGAATAGAGGTAACCGTTTGAAAAATACTGACAATAAGACCAATAATCAGCGAAATCAATAACAAGGGTGCTGCTACTTTGATAATCAGAAACAATGCTTCTCTTGCAATATCCATTACCTGACCTTCTGTTATCATATGTTCACCTCATTCTGCCCTCAATAAAATGTTTTTACAAGATTTCCAATCACAAGATCCCAGCCATCTGCAAGCACAAACAACAAAACCTTGAACGGCATGGAAATCGTTGTGGGCGGCAGCATCATCATACCCATAGACATAAGCACTGACGCCACGACCATGTCAATCACAATAAAGGGAATATAAATTAAAAATCCAATAATAAAAGCTGTTCTCAGCTCACTGATAATAAAACTCGGGATTACAACATTCATAGGAATGGCTTCTAACGTCTCTGGTTCCTGTAAACTCATGCCTGTCATGTCTATCCCTGCTATGTCACAAAATAACTGCAGATCTTTACGCTGCATCTCTTTGAACATAAACCTACGAAACGGCTGTTCCGCAATCTCCAAAGCTTCTTCTTGATTAATTTCACCTGCATCCAAAGGCTGCAAAACTGTCTCATTCACCTCGGAAAAAATAGGGTTCATAATAAAAAGCGTCAAAAATAATGCCAACCCTATCAACACCTGATTGGGCGGGGCTGTCTGTGTTCCCACTGCAGTCCTTACAAAATGTAGCACCACAATAATTCGGGTAAAAGATGTTAACATAATCAGAATGGAAGGCGCCAGGGAAATAACTGTCAATACCAGCAATATCCTGATATTTGCAGACAGACTTCCATCTTCATTATTCAACATAATAGAAAGACCCGTGTTATCTGAACGATCTATTCCAGTGGACCTTCTGTTACTCTGCGTTCCGCTGTTTGCAGCCTGGTTATCGACACCGGTAGCATAGGCACTCTGCCCAAACATTAAAAACAATGCCAGTAATAACGTAAGCATACCAAAAGCAAAGGAAGTTCCGCAATATATTTTCTTCAGTTTCTTCATAATGTCGTGCCTACTTCCTGGGAATTTTGTCTTTCAGCCTATTTAATATTTCCTGAAAGTTTTCATTCATTTTTTTCCCCTGAAATTCTTCTGTCGAAGGTTTCCAGGTCAAATCTTCCTCGGCCAGCTCTGCCAGAGTATTCATGGTATCCTTGCAAACAGAAACGAGCAGATACTTATTTCCGACCTGTATAATCTGGATAAACTTATTATTCGATATCCGAAAAGTCTCTATCACCTGAATATTCCTGTTCTTCATTACCCCCTGCTGATATCCCGCAATCCACCTGGTAGTTACATATGTAATAACCAGCACAAAAAGAAAAATCAACAGTATTCCTATGAGCTGAAAAAAGCTGTTCCATCCCGAGAAAATATCCATTACAATCATGTTATCCAACTACTTTTTTTACTGCTTCCAATACTCGCTCTGCCTGGAACGGTTTTACAATAAAATCCTTTGCTCCAGACTGAATAGCTTCAATAACCATCGCCTGCTGTCCCATTGCAGAACACATGATAATATTAGCGGAAGGATCAGATGCTTTGATCTGCTTTAATGCCTGAATACCATCCATTTCCGGCATAGTAATATCCATCAAAACCAAATCTGGCTTTGTTTCATTATACTTTTCCACTGCCTTCAAACCATTCTCAGCTTCTCCGGCAACATTATAGCCATTCTTTGTAAGAATGTCCTTAATCATCATTCTCATAAATGCTGCGTCATCACAAATTAAAATATTCTTTGCCATATCTTCTCTCCTTGATATCACTTTTATTTTAGTTATTTATTATTTCAGTAATACGTACGCCAAAGCTTTCTTCCAATACCACTACTTCACCTTTTGCCACGTATTTACCGTTTACTAACACATCAATAGGCTCTCCTGCAATCTTATTCAATTCAATGATTGTACCGGGAGCAAATTCTAAAATATCCTGAATTGATTTGCTGGTTCTCCCCAACTCTACAGTAACATCCAGAGGAACATCCATAATCAAACCAATATTTTCCTGCTGTGTAATAGGATTAAAATCTCCGGCAAACGCTTGAAATTGCGCTGGCTGTACATTTACCGGCTGCTGTGCATACATTTGTGACATATCGGCCATGGGCATTCCCATCATCGGCTGGCCCATCATTGGTTGTTGCGGCATCGGCTGAGGCGGCACCGCTTGTGGCTGCTGCGGCATCGGCTGAGGTGCCGGTGTTTCCGGCTGTGAAGAAGACATAGAAGAACTGTCTGCCTTCATATTCTCGCTTACACCCGTACACATCTCTTTTGCAAAGGAAATTGGATACAACTGCATAATATTACTTTTTACCAGATCTCCAATTTCCATCAGGAAGGAAATTTTTACAAACTGTCCACCCAGAAATTCATCAATCTCCGTTCCATCAATGGTATCCTTTAAATCAACCAGCTCTGCAGATGGCGGACTGATATCTATCATCTTATTCAACATAGAGGACAAGGAGGTAGCCGCACTTCCCATCATCTGGTTCATAGCTTCGCAAATTGCACTTAAATGCAATTCTCCCAATTCACCCTCCGTATTGGTGCCATCTCCACCCATCATTAAATCTGTTATAATCTTTACATCCTGCTCCCGTAATACTAAGAGATTACTTCCATCAAGTCCTACGGTATAGGCAATTCGAATAAATACACATGGTCTTTCATATTCTTCAACAATATCATCCCATGTAGCAAAGGTTACTACCGGCGTAGAAATTTCCACTTTCCTGTTTACCAGTGAGAACAAGGTTGTAGCTGCTGTTCCCATACTGATATTTGAAATTTCTCCTATCGCATCAATTTCATCCGTTGTCAGCTCTACTTCACCGCCTCCACCGACTGTCTCTGCTTCGGTATCACCACTCAACAGGGCGCTAATTTCTTCCTGTGACAGAACTCCATCCATAACTTCACTGCTCCTCTCTGATTACTGATGTAACTCTTACTGCATACTGATCCCCAGATGCTCCAGGCAAAGCAGTAAATTTCTTGATATTACCAACATATACATTTAACTCCTGATCTACTTTAGTATCCACACGAATAATATCCCCAACCTGGAGGTTTATAAAATCACTTACAGAAATAGTACTATTACCCAGAACTGCTTTCACCGGCATCGGAGCCTTGGCAAGCAAAGATTCCAAAATCTCTGTATACTCCTGTTCTCCACGCGCCTGCATATTTGTAAACCAGTACTTTGTATTCAATCTGTCCATGACGTCTTCCAGCGTCATATATGGCAGACATACATTCATACGCCCTTCTACATCCCCTACCTTTATATTGATCGTAATAATCGCTATCATCTCACTGGGAGAAATAAACTGTGCAAACTGAGAATTTGTCTCAATTCGCTCTAATCTCGGATGAATCTCAGCAACGTTCTTCCACGGCTCGCTCATCAGATTAATACATGCATTCATGATCCGTTCGATAATCAGAATCTCTATCTCTGAAAATTCCCGGCTTTTTTCTATAGGCTCTCCTAAGCCGCCCAACATCCGGTCCACCATGGCATACCCCAAATTAGTTGCCAATTCGATAATAATGCTGCCCGGCATCGGTTCAAAGTTAACCACTCCCAAAAGCACCGGATTGGACAAAGAATTTGAAAACTCTGAATATGTAACTGCCTCTGAATTCTCCACCTCTACCTGAACCGTTTTTCTCAGGTACGCCGGAAGATTTGTCGACAATAACCGTCCATAATGCTCAAATATAAGCTCCATAGTTCTAAGATGCTCTTTGGAAAACTTTGCAGGTCTCGCAAAGTCATAATTTTTAACTTGCTTTTCTGCAGCATTCTCTTTCATTTCTTCTGCATCAAATTCACCGCTGTTTAGCGCATTCAGCAGACTGTCTATCTCATTCTGCGATAAGACCTCGCCCATTTTCTCTCACCACCTGACATTTTTGATGCAAATTACTTGCTCTCCTCATAAGTATAAGTCGGGAACGCTACGCTTACAATAAAATCAGAATCAAACAATTTGCGAAGGCGTTTCAAAATCTCGTCCTGAACATCACCCTGACTGTTTCTCATATCATCTATGGTATGACTGGATACAATCTTTATAATTTCATCCTTGATAATAGCTTCGTTCTTGGTAATAGCCTCAGCGCCTTTTTTATAACCTTTATTTTTTGTATCAAGTGCCAGGGAAACAGAAATCACTGCATAACTCTTTTTTTCTCCATCACTTTTTAAATTAATGGTAAGACTCTCGCCGCTGGAAATCGCTACCGTTTCCACATTTTCAATTGGAATATCTATAGAAGAATTTTCCTTCCCGCCTTCCAGTTCCAGATCAATTGCAGAACAAACCTTATTAATCAGCTCATTTGCTTTTTTGGTTTGTGGAACAATTGATATCATCAGGATCGCTGTTAAAATCAGATTTGCAACTACCAGTGCCAGAATCAAGACACTCATTAAATTCTTTTTCATGGTGTTTTTCCTTTCTAATTAGAATTATACGAGTTATATATTTTTATCTCTACCCTTCGGTTTCTTGCGCGTCCTTCTGGCGTAGAGTTATCTGCAACCGGATTATATTCTCCGCAGCCCGTTGCCCGGATTCTTCCGGCATCCAGCGCTGTAACCTCTATTATATAATCTTTCACAGCAAACGCCCGGTAAGCAGATAACAAATCATTACTCTCGTATTTCGCATTACTGATCGGAACATTATCTGTATGTCCTTCAATATAGATGAGGTTATCGCTATACTGCTCCAAAATCATAGACAGCTTGTCAACTAGCGGAAGAGCATCCTCCCGAATCTGTGATTGTGCTGAATCAAACAATAACGCTCCATTTAAAGTAAGCTTTACGAACTGTGCATCCACATCAATTTCCACCTGTTCCGTAATCTGCTGCTTCGCCAGTTCCTGTTCTATCTGCTGAGCCATTTCTTCTGATTCTTTTAATCCTGCCTCCTGCAGTTCTTCCTTCAATTCTTCTGCAGGCTCCTTGTCTGGCTGATTGGATTCCATTTCATCCATAGGCTCCTGTTCCTCAGCCTCAGAAGAGTTCGTATCTTCCTTAAAATACTCATCCAACAATTCCAGCTGACTGATACCGGAAGCAATCAGCATTCCCTCACCCACGGTATTACCGCCTGATGACAAAATACTGAAACTGTTCTGCATGGAGTTGATAAGCTGATCCCACTTATCTGCATCCACCGTCGACATGGCAAACAGCAATACGAAAAAGCACAACAGAAGATTCATCAAATCTGCAAAGGTATTCAGCCACGACGCTTCTCCTCCGCCTGACTCTTCTACTTTTCTTTTTGCCACTATTCTTCACCTCCGCCTTGCTCCAGCATACTCTCACGCATCTTCGGTGACAGGAAGGATTTCAGCTTTTCTTCTATAACGCGTGGATTTTCTCCCGCCTGAATAGACAAAAGACCTTCCACAGTGACTTCCTTAATCATAACCTCTGTATCATTATTCACTTTCAGCTTTGCCGCAGTAGGAGTACAAAGCCAGTTAGCAATAATAGAACCGTACAAAGTGGTAATCAACGCAATCGCCATACTGGGTCCCACCGTAGAAGGATCATCCATCAGCTTCAGCATGTTAATTAAACCAATCAGGGTACCAATCATACCCCAGGCAGGACCTAACGCCGCCCATTTTTCCCAGAACCCAATGGTAGTTTTGTGGCGGGATTCCACACACATCAAATCCGCTTCCATAATCCCTCTTACAAGCTCAGGATCTGTACCGTCAACTACCAGCATGATTCCTTTTTTCAAAAATTCATCTTCAATTCCGTTTGCTGCCTCCTCCAAAGCAAGAAGTCCTTCCTTTCTCGCTATGTTGGATAAATCAATAATGTGTTTGATTACCTCTCCCACATCCGCCTTAGGAGTTTTAAACACCAGTGTAAAGCTCTTTAACCCGTTCAGGAAATCTGACATGGTATGGGAAGCAAGAACACCCGCCAGAGAACCTCCGATTGTAATATACACAGAGTTCAAATCCAAAAAGTTCCCTAATGCCGACACTCCCTGGTCACCACTGATAATACCAAATATCATCAATCCAAAACCAAGTATAATTCCAAGTAAAGACGCTAAATCCAATTTTTCCACCTGCCCTTTTCATCCATGAAGTGTATTCTATCCATATTTATTCCTTTTCCAACCAGGGAAGACCAGTTGTCATGAAATCTCTCTTATACAATATTACTAAATTTTTGACCTCTTGTCTACTTTCTTTTACAATTATTTTCTTCCCTGTTACAAAAGAAATGACAGTGTCCGGTGTTTCCTCCACTGTTTCAATTAATTCTGCATTAATCAATAGTTTTGTATCATTTAACTTTGTAACTTCTATCATTGTTGACTACCTCTAGAACCTCAGAACTCTTCTATACTTCGCTTTTATTCCATGAAACCGTTTTATTTCGTTCAGCGATACCGTATTGATCCCGCAAACGCCCTGCGATGAAAAATTAATATGTAAAACTACCCATGTATCTTGCGACAGTATATTCATGCAAAGACGTAAGGACCCGACTCTTTCCGCTTTGCAGAGCCTGCTCTGAAGGCGTCAGGACTCCTGCCAAAATCTCATGTCAAATCCTCATGTTATAATATATCATATCTTGAGGAACTATAAAACACAGTTCCTCAAGATAAATTAATTTTATTGCAAATTACGCCAGCGTTCCAATATACCGGCTATCTATTAACGCTTCAGGTTAACCAGTTCTTCCAGTAAACTGTCGGAAGTTGTGATTATTCTGGAGTTTGCCTGAAAACCTCTCTGAGTGGTAATCATCTCTGTAAACTCATTGGCCAAGTCTACATTAGACATTTCCAGAACACCACTGGACATTTTTCCACCGTCTGCCGTGATATCCTGACCGATACCGTCAAACTCTCCGGAGTTCAATGTCTGCTGATAACAGTTCTCTCCCAGTTTCTCAAGACCTGCCGGATTCGCAAATGTAGTTACTGCAATCTGTCCTAAAAGCTTCTTCGTACCATTATCATAACTTCCATAGATTTCTCCATTTTCCTGAACTTCCAGACCAGTCATTCTTCCCAGTCGCCTGCCCAAACCGTTAAGCCCCTGCACATCTCCCTTATCTACTCCAAGAGTACACTTTTTGCCATTATCATAACACCCGGCAGTGGAAAAATCAACATTAATATTTCTAAATTCTCCACCCAACGCTGACATTTTTAATAATACAGACTCTGATCCCTGTTGTCCAATCCACTGGAATATTCCGGCATTTGGCTCATCTTCCTTAAAATCTAACTGATATCCCGTCACCGTTTCTGTAAAGCTGTAAACAGCAGAGTTTCCATTCTGCGTTACGTTGGCTGAAGGGAAAGTAAAGTTCTGCGCCTGATTATCAGAAATTCCAAACATGGAGGTAACATTATATTCAAACGTATTTCCATTCTCTGTAGCTGTAAATTTCTTATTTGCATTGTCAAATGTCAACTGGCGCCCCTCAGCGTCACGAAACGTCGTTCCGTCAAAGGTAAACCCGCCTGCCAGGTTGTAGGAACGCTGGACAGTAGTTGCTTCTCCAAATATATTACTCATGGTATTATTCGGATCCGCAGCAAGATAATCCTGCAAAATTGAATGATTGTTAGAATCCAGAATATCAGATAATTCCACCGTATAAGTAAGCGTGTCTACATTGGCGGTTTTTACTGCAAACTTTGCAGAATAGCTGTAGCCCAGTGCATCATAGAAATTCAGACTCATAATATATCCGTCGTCACTGTTCAGTTGGACATTATTTTTGTCAAGTATACCTGCACAGGTAGCTTCTGTAGTTGCCTCCGGCGCGGACGTCAAATTTGCCTCCTGCATAATACGCAGCGGAGAAACCGTATCTTTCCGAATAGTATTCGTGGTAGGATCTACCTGCCATCCCATAACATTGTAACCGTTTGCCTTGGTCGTCAATGTTCCTGAGCCGTCAATATAAAAAGCGCCGGCCTTAGTAAATAGGTTCTCAGAACCATTATTAACAATAAAGAAACTGTCTCCGGTAATCCTCAAATCCCAGCCGTCTCCGGTCGTCTGTGTGGAACCCGGCGAGGTAATATTTACCGATGTGGAGCCGGTGGTAACTCCAAGACCAATCTGTTTTGCATTCACACCGCCTTTGCTGGCAGTTGCACCAGATGCATTTGAAATATTCTGATACATGATATCGCTAAATGTTGTACTGGATGATTTAAAAGCGACTGTGTTTACATTCGCAATATTATTACCAATTACATCCATCTTTGTCTGGTGTGTCTTCAATCCCGATACACCAGAATACAATGCTCTCATCATAATGAATTGACCTCCTGATTTTTCTGCCGTATAGTCTTTTCTGTCATTCAAAGACCGTCCGCCTCCTATAATTAGGTCCAGCTATATAATTACGGCTCCATCTATATTTGTGTACACATTTTCTTCCGATTCCCTCTGATCCATTGCCGTCACCACTGTCTTATTAGGTACGTTCACAATGAACGAATAAGAATCTACTATTACAAGGGATTCTTTCATTCCCTTTTCCTCTGCCTTTTCCGCTCCTGTCTCCAGCCGCTCCTTTTGTTCACTGGAAAGCTTGATATTTCTGCTCTGCAGCCGCATGGAGGCGTGTTTGGAAAATTTTAATGCAGAATTTTCATCCACAGACTGCCTGCGCCTTAAAATATCCTCAAAGGACAATTCTGACACGGATGACGCAGAATCTGTACTTCCATGTTTCAGATACTGGTCTGTAATCTGTTCAATAGAAGAGAATTGATTTGAAATTTTATTCATATGCTCTCTCCATTCTAAAGCATCCCTGCCTATTCCTGCTATTCTTTGGAAGTTCCCTCCGTCTTGTCGTCGCCTTCTTTATCCCCTTCTTCTTTATCTTCTTCAGAATCATCGTCTGCTGACTGATCCATTTTCTTCATTTCAGCAAGCAGTTCCTGTAATTTCTTCAAAGCTGAGGGATAATATTTCTCAATCATCTGCTGTTGGTAAGTGGTAAGACTGTTGTATGCCTTTCTTACTATCTCCAGATCATCTTTGTCCTTCAATGTCAGCTTCTTGGGATCCGGTAACTCATCCATAACTTTCTTAAAGTCTTCCGCAATCGAGATTGCATCCAAATAATCATCGTCAATTACTCTGTCCAGATCATCCAAAGAATAGAGTTTATCATCAATAGAAAGATAGAGCCTACCTCTCTCTTTTACAATGTAATCTACCCTGCCCTGCACAACATTGGAGGCGCCTGTAGTACTTGTAACTTTCATAATTACCGTCTTGCCTATCAAATTTGCAGCCTGCTGCGACTCCATAGAGGCATTCAAATTCTGCATTTCCTCCAGAGATGAGAAAGTAGCAAGCTGTGAAATATATTCTGTATTCGAAGTTGGCTCCAGTGGATCCTGGTACTTCATCTGCGCCACCAAGAGCTGAAGAAAAGCTTCCTTATCCAGCGCGCTGTTGCTTGATTTTGTCGCTTGCGACACAGAATCTGCCGAAGCTGTCTCATCAACAACCTTACCATCTTTTACCGGTACAATAATACTCATATCGTCTCTCCTTTCCATATTATTTTAACACACCATTAAATCGTTACATCCATACGGTTGCCCTGCTCCGCCATAATTTTGGCAGCTAGATTCTCCTCCTCTGTCATTAACCCTTCCAGTTCATCAAGGTTATTAAGATTGAGATTTCTTCTTGCTGACCTCTGTGCCTCTTCCTGCTGTTCCTGGGCATTCCCGTGCTGATTCTCTTCCAGATTACGTTCAAATTCATGGCTGGCAATGGTAACTTCTACTGCTTCCACCTTCATGCCCTGTTGTTCCATATTATCCTTCAGTACTACAAGCTGGCTCTCTAACGCTTCCTTGACCGCCTCATTCTGTGCGGCAAGCTGGGCTGTAATAACACCTTCCCTGGAAATCACCTGCAGATATACTTTCCCAAGATTCGCCGGATTGAGCTGCATTTCAATTGAGGATTCCGCCTGGCCTACGATCACCCTGGTCATCTGATTGACCTGCCTTAAAATATCATCCACATTTATCTTAGTCTGCACTACTGTCTGCGTTACCTCCATAGACTGCCCCTGATTTATTGTCTGAGTTGTAGTTTGGTAAGTAACCTGTGTCTGATGGTTTTCAGCCTTTCCAGTTCCTTTCGCATCCTGCGTCAGCTTAGAATAAGACTCTTCCTTCGCACTGTCTGTGTCTGTACTACTTTCCCCTGAATCCTGCTGTTCTTCTCCATCCTGTATACTGATACCCGCCGCCTGTTCTTGCTTCTGTGAAGTTGAAACCTCCTGCGGCGCCTCTTTATGTACTTCTGACTCATTTGCTGGAGCCTGAACGGAAACCTGCGCCGTTTCTGCTGGATTTTGCGATACGTTCTCTTCCGTAACAGTATCTGCCTGTTCTATCATGACATCTGCATTTTCATCCGCCACAATTTCTGACGCTTTATCCGACAAACTCTGTTCCAGTTGTGGTAAAACCTGCACCATCTCCTCTGGCGTCAGATTAAGCTGAAAAGCAAGTTCCTGGGATAATTCACTGATTTGTCCTAATAATTGCTGAAAATCTTCATTTAACAGCAATCCTCCAATATCCTGACTTCCAGTGAGATCCATAACAAGTCCTGCCAGCTTGGACGGATTCATCAAGTCTAAAACTGTAAGCCCCATTGCTTCCATTTGCGCCGTAAGCTCTTCCTGGGAAATTCCCAGTTTTTCAGACACTGCTTCCTTGACCTGGCTCTCAAAATCTTTCAACTTTTCCTGCGCGTCTTCTGGCATTTTGTTCTGCGCGTCTGAATTATCACTACGCGAAATAGAATTCTCGCGATAACTGCTTTTTACCGTCTCTTTTTCATAGGCTGTCTGATTCACTGTATCCAGTTTAGCAGATTTTTCTGCCGTTCTTCCTGAAAATAAATCGGACGGTTCTCCGCCTGGTGACGCTGCATAATTTAAAAACGTGCCAAAAGCAATTTCCTGCTCCTGAGACTGTTTCTGCGCCTGCAAAAACTCAGGACTGTTCAGCATGGATGCAACCTGTGCTATTTTGCTGGCCGTCATCCTTTTTCCTCCTTTCTTTTTTACCATATTTATTTATCCAAATGCCTAAATTATTTTTAAGCGCTGGACTATATCATAAAATCCCTGAGAGATTTTACAACCGTTATAAATACTTCAAACATAAGACTTGCGTTCACTCCTATTTGCTGTCTATAAAATTATGGCTCCATAATCTTGGTCAGCCTGGCAGCAATCTGTGAATCCATGGCATCTAAAATTTTGGCTCTTGCATCTGTATCCATATTCTGTAATATTTTTGCTACCAATTTCAAATCATCCGTCATTTGCTCCATTAATGCTGCCGCCTGTTTAGGCTTCATGGACGCATAAGTATTAACATAATCCTGAATCTGCGCATCTCCCTGTTGCTGCTGGATTACCTGCTTATACAATACCTCTGCATTTGCCGGGTCAATACTCTCATAATATGCCTTATATTCTGATATATCGGGTGCATTCTCATTAAACACAACCTCTTTATAAAATTCATTTTTTTGCTGTTCGAACGCTGCCTGCTGGTTTTCAAATTCCTTTAGCCGCTCAACCTCCGCCTGAAGCTGCGCTACATTATCTGAACTTCCCTGGGATTTTGACTGGGCATTGGATAATTCCACTTCCAGCTCCTTAATACGTTCAATCGCTTCATTCAAAGTTGTATAAGGATACTGGGCGTCCACTGTGGGCTCCTCTTTTGCACTTTCCGGCAAAATTTTATTAATATAGGGAACATCCTTTAAAATAGGCTGCAATACTGTTGAGCCAAATCCACCAATATCCATCTTGATCACCAATGCAAGGATTGCCAGCCAAATAATAATAAAAATAATGGTTGCAAAAATAACCGCCAGCTTACTTCCGCTTTCTTCTTCCTCAGGCAACTCCTCCTGATTCTGTTTATTCTTATTTTTTTCTTCTTTCTTCCTGGCTTTCTCTGCTTTCTTCTGCGCCTTCTTGTCTAAGGCCCCTGCTTCTTCTTCTAACATAGGGTCTGCCATATCTTTCACCGCCTATCCTTCTATTGCATGATTGTGAGTAAAGCTTACCAGCTCATCCACAGCCTTGCTCTCTTCCTTTTCCAGTTCTTTCTTAAATTCTTCAAAAGCTTTATCCTTCAAAATCTCATGGGTCTTGCGTTCCGTCATGATTTCCTGCAAATATTTTCTGGCGCTTTCCAAGTTCCGTTCCGCCACATGAACTGCCAGCGTCTGGTTACGAATCTGTCCTTTCATGTTTTCTATGGCTGTGCGGTTCGCCTTAATTTCCAGAAAATCCAGCCGATCTTCGATCAGCTCTCTCGCACGACTCTCATAACCTTTTTTTCTCTGCCTTAACCCTTCAAGCTTTTCTTCCTCTTTTCTGAGATTTGCCGCCGCGATAGAAAAAGAAGTCTTGGCCTGAGTTTCCAGCTTATATTTAATATCCAGGATGTTCTGCATCTTATATGTAAACTTTGCCATAAATACCTCTATTCTATATATGCAGATTTCAAATATATTTTACAGAATCTTCCTTAAAAAATCTGTTCCATCATGTCTAATATCTCTTCAAAAGAAAATTTATCATGCGTTTCCTGTAACAGAAATCCATTCACTTCCTCAATCTTTTCAATGGCGTAATCAATATTCTTATTAGAACCGCTTTTATATGCTCCAATATTAATTAAATCCTCCGCTTCCTGATAAGTGGCAAGCACATTTTTCAGCTTTCCCGCCGCCTCCTTGTGTTCTTTCCCTGCAATAGAACTCATAACACGGGAAATACTCTGCAAGACATCAATTGCAGGATAATGATTCTTGTGCGCCAGCTTGCGGTCCAACATAATATGACCATCCAGAATACTTCTTGCCGTATCTGTAATTGGCTCATTAAAATCATCTCCATCTACCAGAACCGTATATAAACCTGTAATCGACCCTTTGTCTGAATTACCAGCCCGCTCCAGAAGCTTCGGCATTTCAGAATATACGCTGGGCGGATATCCTCTGGTTACCGGAGGCTCTCCCGAAGCAAGCCCAATCTCACGCTGCGCCATAGAAAAACGTGTCAGAGAATCCATCATCAGCAGCACATCTTTGCCCTGGTCACGAAAATACTCCGCAATGGCTGTCGCTGTCTTGGCGGCATTTCGCCGAAGCAGCGCCGGCCGGTCCGACGTCGCAACTACTACGACAGAACGCCGCATACCTTCTTCGCCCATATCCCTTTCAATAAATTCTCTTACCTCTCTGCCTCGCTCACCAATAAGAGCAATTACATTAATGTCAGCTCTGGTATTCCGGGCAAACATACCCAAGAGGGTACTCTTTCCCACGCCTGAACCAGCAAAAATCCCAATTCTCTGCCCTTTTCCCACTGTAATCAGTCCATCTACTGCTTTTACCCCTAATGGAAGCACTTCGTCAATAATCTCCCTCGCCATAGGATCCGGAGGAGCCGCATCTACAGGGTATTCTTCCCTTAGTACCAATTCTTCCACATCTGTAGGACGTCCCATACCATCGAGAGTATGTCCCAACATTTCGTTGCCTACACAAACAGACAAAGGATGTCCCGTATTTTCTACGATACATCCTACGCCAAGCCCTTCCACACTCTCATAAGGCATAAGGAGTAATCTCTTGTCCCGAAATCCAACTACTTCTGCCATAATGGAAATATCCTTGTTCTTATCAATGATAATACGGCATAGGTCGCTCAGTTTGGCATTGGGTCCCACAGATTCTATCGTAAGTCCTACAATTTTAACTACTTTTCCCATATGTTGATAATAATTCTTATCTGCTAATTGATCATATTTATCTAAATTATAGGTCACACTATTTCCCTCACAAACTTAATGACTTCAATGCCTTCAATAAATTTTCTAATTGAACATCTGTCCCACAGTCAAAGATCCCGGAATCAGTCTCTATCATACACTGACGCTCCTGTAAGGATGCATCCGCCATAATTTCTATACGTACGGACGCTCCCACCTGCTCCCTGATCATATCCTTATGTTCTTCCACATATCCATAATCCTTCAGACTGACTCTAATCTGAAATTCCTTGGTTCCCTCCGCACTTAAAATCACTTTCTGGATTAGATAAAGCAATATTTGCTTCTTATCATCAAACTGCACATGGAACACCTTTTCAAAAACATCGGCAATGACGTCCACTAAGTATGGTTCCAGTTCCTGTAGCTTCTGCTGATAATCCTCCTCCAGTCTCCGGCGCTCTTCTTCCAATTCTCTGCTCAGTTCATCCAGTCTTTCCTGTGCCCTGGAATTTCCTTCCTGTTGCCCTACTGCAAAGCCTTCCTGTCTTGCCTGTTCCCGGATTGCCTCCACCTGGTTTCTCGCATCAGCGAGCATAGCTTCCACTTGATTTCCCGCATCAGTAAGCATGGCTTCCGACTCTTCCTGTGCCAGCCTGCGAATCTCCTCGGGTGAAATCTCCGGCTCCTTGGGAACGGCATCTACTACTTCCATCTGCAGTCCCGCCACAAAACCATCCGCCTGCATTTGCTGGTCAGGGTTCTGTCTTTGGATCATTTTCTCCAGTTCCTGCATCCGCTCCGCAACTTTAATATTAGAGTTAATTACCCTGGCGCTCTGTCCATTGGAAACCACATATCTTTGCTTATACAAATTAGACAACGATCTCGTCACCTCCGCCTCTGGAAATTACGATTTCTGCGGAATCTTCCAGCTTACGTATAATACCAACAATCTTCTGCTGAGCTTCTTCTACATCTTTCATACGAACCGGACCCATATATTCCATATCTTCCTTAATCATCGTAGCAAGACGCTTGGACATGTTCTTGAAAATAACATTTTGCACGTCCTCATTTGCTGCTTTCAACGCCACACCCAAATCATTATTGTCTACATCTCTAAGTACACGCTGAATTGCACGGTCATCCAACAGAAGGATATCCTCGAATACGAACATCTTCTTACGGATTTCATCTGCCAATTCAGGTTCTTCAATCTCAAGAGATTCCATAATATGTTTTTCTGTAGCGCGGTCTACTGTATTTAAGATATTTACAACGGCATCTACACCGCCCACAATAGTGTAATCCTGATTAACCAAAGAGGAAAGCTTGCGTTCCAATACTCGTTCCACTTCCTTTATTACATCCGGTGAAGTCCTGTCCATCATAGCAATACGCTTTGCTACGTCTGCCTGTTTCTCCGGAATTAATGAACTGATTATCACCGACGCCTGCCCCGCCGACAGATAAGATAAAATCATAGCAATTGTCTGAGGATGCTCATCCTGAATAAAATTCAGCAATTGAGAAGGATCTGTCTTACGCACAAACTCGAAAGGACGCACCTGGAGAGATGCCGTAAGTTTGGAAATAACTCCCTGAGCCTTTTCTTCGCCCAAAGCCTTCTCCAACAGCTCTTTGGCATAACCAATACCGCCCTCTGCAATATACTGCTGCGCCAGACAAACCTGATAAAATTCATTCAGAACGTCTTCTTTTACCTGAGGGGAAATACTTCTGGTATTGGCAATTTCCAGAGTAAGTTCTTCAATTTCTTCTTCTTTTAAGTGTTTAAAAATAGAGGCGGATTTTTCCGGTCCTAATGCAATCAATAAAATTGCCGCCTTTTGGACTCCTGTATATTCTTCTGAACTTGCCATATCACTCCCACTCCTCATTCAACCAGTTTCTTAGCAGCGACGCCACTGCTTCGGGATTCTCATCAACAAACTTTTCAATTAAAACACGTGTTTCAGATTTCTCAGAAAATCCAATATCTTCCAGATTCTCCTGAGCCTCTTTGGTAGAAGCAAGCAGAGACTCCACAGAAAGCTCCGGTTCCGGCTCTGCCACCTGTTCTCTTCTGGTACTGCGGAACACTACATATCCAAGCATCAACATAATGAGAACAGCAATAATAATAGGAAGGTAATCAAAGAAGTCACGACTTCCACTATCTGCATATTCAAAAAATGGTACCTCATATGCTACAATCACAATATTATCTTCGGAAAATCCAGTTGCTTTTGAAACCATCTGTATAAAATCCGGGTCTACGTCCAGTTTCACTTTCTCACGATTTTCAGCCACAAATTCGTCAAAAGTCATATCATCTAACTGTCCGCTGGAACGAAGAGCACTTTCACTATAATTCCGATATTGGTTCGCCACCACCGTAATAGAAGAATTATCATAATTTACATCTCCGATTCCTCCTTTTGTGGTAGTAACTTTATTGCTGGTATTATACTGTCTGTCCGTATCCGAAACAGTCTGGCTGCTGATGGTGCCGTCCGGCAAAGTATACATGGTATCATCTGCATTGTTCGTATCAGTTCCAGGAACACCGCCATCTGCACCGTTGCTCTCCTCTTCAAAAATACGCTCACTCGCTACCGGTCCATGTTCTGCTCCGTCTTCCGTATAATAATTGTTGTCCACTTCTTCTCTTTCGTCAAAGCTGACATCAAGGTTTAATCCAACCGAAGCACTGTCATATACTCCTGTTCCCAGGATCACATCCTTAACCTGGCTCTTCACCATATTTTCCGCCTTGGTTTTATAAGAAAGCTGGCTGCTTGCCGCTCCTACGGAGGTAGCGGAATCTCCTCCTGCAAACAGGACATTCCCGGCGCTATCCATAATGGAAATATCGTCCATGTTATCATTTCCGACCGCTGTGGCAATCCACCTTGCCAACCCGCCTGCCTTCTCTTCATCCATATCTTCTGAAAGCGATAACGTTACCGCCGCATATGTATCATTTTCCAGAGCGAGTACCGTTCCATCGTCTACAGGCATGCTCAATTTCACACTCGCGCTTTCCACATTATCCAGTTTTTCCAAATGTGCCGCCAGTTCTTCCTGAAGATAAAGCTGGTACTTCTTCGATTTATCTGCCTCTGTGTTACTAAATCCTCCATCAAATACATTACTCAGTTCATATCTGGAAGCCGGGATTCCATTTTCCCCTAAGAGAATAGCCGCATTAGCCTCATCCTCTGCTTTTACGGAAAAATTCAGTCCATCGTTAGACACTTCATAGGTAATGCCGCTTCCTTCCAGCAGCTCCTTAACCTGCGCCGCCTCTTTGGTATCTTCACAACTGCGGATCGACACCATTGTAGGCGTTGTCAAAATCCGAACAACAATCACCAGCGCAACGATGACTGCCAATGTAATACTCGCAATCACCGTCTTCTGTTTTACCGAAAATTTATTCCACCATTCCAAACTTTGTCTGGGAATGTTTTTTATTCTCTCCTGCATGTGACTCTCCTACTATTCTCCTGCTCTACGTATTAAATCTGCATGTTCATAATTTCTTTGTACGCCTCCATCATCTTATCCCTGACAGCAACCGTATAATTCAAAGCGATATCCGCCTTCTCCTGAATTGCTTTCAGTTCATGCGTATTGGTGGCATACCCAAGAGCAAAGCGCATGGTAGCTTCCTCTGATTGATTCTGCAAATCATTCGCTTCATTAATCATATCCATGGCCGACTGCAGAACTCCTGCAAATTCCTTGTCCTGTCCAGCAGCCTGCTTAGCGGCCTCAGCCGCATTTTTAACATAATCCGCCGCAATGTTATGTAATGCTGAAATATCCATTTAAACTGCCTCCCTGTTATCCTTTGCCCAGTTCCAGTCCCTTTAAAGCAATCGCCTTACTGGTCTCAAAGGCTGTAATATTTGCTTCGTAAGAACGGCTGGCATCAATCATATTTGTCATCTCTGTTATAATATTCACATTAGGATAAGACACATAACCATTTTCATCCGCATCAGGATGGGAAGGATCATACTTCATGATATAATCACTCTCGGTATCCTCCGACACTTTGCTGACCTTCACGCCGTTTCCAAGATAAGCTTCTCTGGTATTGCTCAGAACGCGGCTGAACGGCGTGACCTGTTTCTCCCGAAAAGTCACAATTTTTCGGGTATAAGGCGTTCCATCTTCCGTTCTGGTGGTGGTTACATTTGCAACATTCTCAGATATCACATCCATTCTGAACCGCTGTGCAGTCATACCGGATGTACTGATGTTAAACGATTGAAATAACGACATATATTTTCCTCCAAATTCCTGCTTTAAACATTTTGCGCATTTATCCCTAAAAAACAGACACGCTACTTAATCACACTCTTAATCCTGGCAAATTCTTTAGACATACTGTCAATTAAACCATTGTATTTAATCCTGTTTGATACCAGTTCCGCCTGTTCCTGCTCCGGATCTACATTATTTCCATCCAAACGGTAAGAATAACTTGCAGAATCCGTATAAATAGACGCGTTTAAATGATTCATATGTAAATTTTGCACCTTTTCATCCAGTGACACATACTTCGATCTGCCCAGCTCCCGCTTGAGCACTCCTTCAAAATCTACATCCTGCCGCTTGTATCCTGGCGTGTCTCCATTGGTAATATTGTTGACAATCGCAGTGTCCCGCAACCATGCTGCATCTGCTGCTTTGTTCCATACATCAATATAATCATAGATTCCACTGCTTAACATATGTACTGCTCCTTCCATCTTTTGTATTCTTCACAAAATCTATACAAAGCTATCTTATTATAGATTATCGCAAGAGACTCTGTAATGCAAGTGTTTTTTTGTATTTTTTCATCAAAATTTACTGTATCTTGTGCTTTTTCGTCGAAACAAGTACTAATTACTGGGAATTTCCTTCCTATCCTGAAAAACTCATGATATATTTTATACATAGATGATCCACTTCGTTTTTCACATTATATGGACATTCTTCCAGAATTATGATTGGGAAACATAAAAAAGGAATCTGTAGCCCCCCTGCAAATTCCTTTTCTTCTCACCGCTAAATCCGTTTAGCTGTCTTTCATATTCTGTTTTTTTACCTTATCCAGCTCTTCAAACACTACGTCATTCAGCACTTTGATATAAGTCCCCTTCATTCCGGAAGACCTGGATTCAATAACGCCTGCGCTCTCAAACTTCCGAAGCGCATTTACGATAACACTTCTGGTAATTCCCACCCGGTCTGCAATCTTACTCGCCACCAGTATGCCTTCCTTACCATCCATTTCATCAAAAATATGCGTGATAGCCTCTAATTCTGAAAAAGACAGGGTGCTGATGGCCGATTTCACAATCTGTACCTTCCGATTCTCCTCTGCACTTTCTTCATTTACAGAACGCATCATTTCAAGTCCCACCACTGTAGTTCCATATTCGCTTAGAATAATATCGTCAATATCGTACGGCTTCTCCAAGCGATACACAAACAATGTGCCCAGCCGCTCTCCAGCTATGTCTATGGGAGTGATAATCGCCTGATACTTCCGCACTTCCTGAGAACCAAATCCCAGCGTTTCCAAATTAACGTTCTCTTTGGTAGATAAAATCCCCAGCAAACGCTCATTTAATATAGCATCAATGAACCCGCCGACATCATCTGCAATCAATTCCTGTATCTCGTCCGTCTTCCCGCACCTGCTGGTTCCCAATACTTTGCCTTTTTTACTGATAACCAGGATATTGGAGTCTAAAATTTCAGTCAAGACTTCACATATATCATTAAAGATTACTTTTGAGGAATTATTATTATGCAGTAATTTATTGATTTTTCTTGTCTTGTCTAACAACTGAACACTCATAACATACCTCCTGATTAAAATTTATACCTCTTCTGAATTTCTTCTAATTTTACCATATTTCACTGTAAAATTCAACAACTTTCTACGTTTTTTGCGCTTATTTGTGCCTATTTTGCGTCATTTTGTTACTATGTTCCCGAATAAAGTTTCAATACAGAAAAAAGCCGCCACATTTCAGACCGGAGCCTGCCGGACATGGTTTCCATAATCTGTTAATTTTTACCATATCCTGCGCCTGATTTCTTCAATGTGACAGCTCTGAATTGCAAATTATTTCTGCTGTTCTTTCACAAATCCGCACTGATTATTCGCGCACACCAGTTTATTTCCCTTTTCCACCATGTAACCGCCGCATTGCGGACATTCTTCTTTCGAAGGCTTTTGCCAGGACATAAACTCACAATCAGGATTTGCCTCGCAGCCATAATATTTTCTACCTTTCTTTGTCTTTTTCAGGACAATCTCTTTTCCACATATCGGACAAGACACGCCGATTTTCTCCAAATACGGCTTGGTATTGCGGCAGTCAGGAAATCCAGGACAGGCGAGAAATCTTCCGTGCGGTCCATATTTGATTACCATATTTCTACCACACAGATCGCAAATCACATCTGTAACTTCATCTTCAATCTTTACTTTTTCCAGCTCTTTCTCTGCAATCTGAACGGCATGTTCTAAATCCGGGTAGAAGTTACTTACCACTACTTTCCAGCCAACCGTTCCCTCCGCGACTTTATCCAGAAGCGATTCCATATTTGCTGTAAACTGTTGGTCCACAATAGCCGGAAACGCCTCTGTCATAATAGAATTGACTATTTCTCCCAATTCCGTTACATAAAGATTTCTATTTTCTTTGGTTATATAACGCCTTCCCAGCAGCGTTGTAATCGTCGGCGCATAAGTACTGGGGCGTCCGACACCCAGTTCTTCCAGCGCTTTCACTAAGGACGCCTCTGTAAAATGCGCTGGCGGCTGGGTAAAATGCTGCTTTTCTTCCAACTCTTTCAGATTTAGTTCCGTATCGGTATCAATAGCCTTCAACAGCACATTGCTTTCCGTTTTTTCCTCATCGTCGCCGGTATATACAGACAAAAATCCCTCAAAAGCAACTTTAGACGCCGATACATGAAAACGGTACCGTCCCGCTTTTATTTTCACTGATGTGGTTTCGTACTCTGCACTTGCCATGCGGCTCGCCGCAAAACGGTTCCAGATTAACTGGTACAGGCGGAATTGATCCCGGCTTAAAGATTCTTTGATCATCACAGGCGTCCTTGTAATATCTGATGGACGAATTGCCTCATGGGCATCCTGGACATTCGCACCGCTTTTTTTGCTCTGCCCTGACGCCGCGACGTACTTTTCCCCATAAGAAGATTGGATATACTCTCTTGCGGCTGCGTCCGCCTCCTCTGACACCCGCACCGAATCCGTTCTCAGGTAGGTAATAATACCGACCGTTCCCTGCCCCTTAACGTCAACCCCCTCATAAAGCTGCTGCGCCAGACGCATCGTCTTCTGCGTTGAAAAATTGAGTCTCTTTGCCGCTTCCTGCTGCAGCGTACTGGTGGTAAACGGAAGCGGAGCCTTTTTGGTCCTGCTTCCCCTTTTTACTTCAAGCACCTGGTAGTTTTCGTGTTCCAGGTCTGACAAAATTTTGTCCATTTCTTCTCTGGAGCCAATATTAATTCTACCTGTTTCATCTCCATAAAATTTGGCGGCGAGGGGTTTCTTTTCACCTGGAATGGTAAGCTGCGCATCCAGCGTCCAATATTCCTCGGGGATAAATGCATTGATTTCTTCCTCTCTGTCACAGATAATGCGAAGCGCTACCGACTGCACGCGCCCTGCGCTTAACCCTCTTTTCACTTTCGCCCATAACAGCGGACTAATCCGATACCCCACCATACGGTCTAACATGCGCCGCGCCTGCTGAGCATCCACCAGGTTCATATCAATCTCTCTCGCCTGTTTCAGCGAAGTTTTTACGGCATTTTTTGTAATCTCATTGAAACTAATCCGATAGACATTCTTTCCTTCCAGTTTCAACGCCTTTGAAAGATGCCAGGAAATGGCCTCTCCTTCCCGGTCAGGGTCCGTTGCCAGATACACTTTATCCGCCTTCTTCACCGCTTTGCGAAGATTGGCAAGAATATCTCCCTTTCCCCGAATCGTAATATATTTTGGCTCGTAGTCATGTTCCACATCTATGCCAAGCTGGCTCTTGGGAAGATCCCTGACATGCCCGTTGGACGCCTCCACTTCATAGTTTTTCCCCAAAAATTTTTTGATTGTCTTCACCTTCGCCGGTGACTCCACGATTACAAGATACTTTGCCATGTGTCTGCTCCTTTATTCCTCCGTCAAATATCACAACGGCTATAGTAATTTTTATATACCTCAGAAACACAGCCCTTTTCCTGCAGTGTTTCCAGATTTTCCATCAATACTCCCAGAGAAAGATTGGTTTCTGTCAAAAGATACTCCAGACTTCTGGGAGTGAAACCGAGACAACTATACACCAACCTTTCTAAATTTTCAAGAGAATTTTTTGGTTTTAGAGAAGAATTGTCTCCCGCTTTTGTAAAAATATGCATTTCATTCAGAAAATCTTCCACATTTAAAAAAATTCCTGCGCCCTGTCGGATTAAGCGGTTTGTCCCCTGGCTTAGCGCGTCAGAAATCCTTCCCGGCAAAGCATAAACGTCCTTTCCCTGCTCTAATGCAAAATCTGCCGTAATCAGGGAACCGCTCTTTTCTCTGGCTTCCACCACCAGCACGCAATCAGACAAGCCGCTGATTATCCGGTTTCTCTGCGGAAAATAGCCCGGAAGCGGAGTCGTACCCGGCGGATATTCCGACACCACGCATCCCTTTGTCAAAAGCTGCTCATATAATTCCCTGTTTTGCGGCGGATAACACACATCGATTCCATTTCCTAACACGCCCAGGGTATATCCGCCTGCATGAACAGCCCCCCTTTGAGCCGCCCCGTCAATTCCTGCCGCCAGACCGCTAATTACGGCGATTCCCGCCGCGGCAAGCTCCTTCCCAATCTTCTCCGCAGCTGTTTTCCCATAAAAGGAACAGTTTCTTGCGCCCACAATCCCAACTGTACACAGATTCTTGTCCGGCAGACGCCCCCGGTAAAACAGCCCATAAGGCGGATTATAAATCTCCTTTAATCGCAAGGGATACGAATCGTCCTGCCAGAGCGCCAGCCCAATCTGATTCTGCGCACAATATTCTCTTTGTCGTTTTAACTCTTTCTCTGTCTGTCTTTGCGCCTCTTTCAAGCGTTCCTTTTCCCGCTCTGTCAGCAGCAAAAGATGTTTCAGACTCATTTCTTCTGCACGATACAGCATCTCCGCCTTTTGAAACACCGTTTTGAGATAAATCTTTTTCCTTCCGGGAAGAAAGGCAAGGCTGGCCAGCCAGTATTCATAAATATCAAAATATGTATCATTTTCTTTCACTCCCAATTCCACACCTTTCTATCAATACTGCGAAACAGAAGGCTTTCCTGGATGTGGGAACGCCCGATCTGTGCTGCGCCTTCCATGTCTGCAATCGTGCGGGCTACCCGTATAATCCGGTAATACCCTCTCGCTGTCAGCTGTAACTGTTCAAACGCTTCTTGTAGCAGCCTTTCTCCCGCCGGCTCTAAAACACACCACTGTTCCATTGCACTGGCAGGAATCTGGCTGTTATACAATATACCAGTCCCTTCAAACCTTTGCTGTTGTATAAGCTGCGTCCGTTCCACACGCGCACGGATTTCGGCCGATGTTTCCTCCCGCTTTCTGGCTGTCAGCTCTGACAGAGAGGGGCGCTGCACTTCCACGCAAAGATCCATGCGGTCTAACATAGGACGGCTGATTTTATTAAGATGCCGTTCGATCATTGCCCGGGAACAGCTACAGCGGTTGCGATCGGGAAAATAGCCGCAGTTGCAGGGATTCATAGCCGCAATCAGCATAATATCTGCCGGATAGAAATACGTGCCGCTTTTTCGCACCAAACGGATGCCGCGCTCTTCTAATGGCTGACGCAGCGCTTCTAATACTGGCTTTTTAAATTCCGTCAGTTCGTCTAAAAACAGCACCCCCTTATGGGCGAGACTGATCTCCCCCGGCTTTGGCACAGCTCCTCCTCCAGCCAGCCCTGCCAGGCTGATGGTATGGTGAGGGCTTCGGTACGGCCTTTTCCTGAAATTTTTCTCCCGCTGCTCAAATCTGCCCGTGACACTGTAAACCTTGGCAAGCTCTAATGCCTCTTGCTGGGTAAGCGGCGGCAAAATAGTGGCGACGGCACGGGCCGCCATCGTTTTTCCAGCGCCCGGAGAACCCAGCATCAACATATGATGTCTTCCGCTCGCCGCAATTTCGCAGGCGCGTTTCAGCAGAAGTTGTCCATGGATTCCCGCGAAATCACAATCCATATTTTCATAATCTATGCCCATTTCTTCTATATTATTATCATTATCGCTATTTTCGCTTTCCTTACAGCCCTCCTTAAAAAAACAACGGATAAGCTCCATCACCTGATTCAGATTTTCTCCCGGCAAAATGGTAATTCCTTTTACAATCTGAGCCTCCCTGATATTTTCTCTGGGAACGCATACCACCTGCTTTCCCGCTTCTTTGGCGGCAAGAACCATTGGCAGCACCCCGGACGTGGGCCGTATTTCCCCATTCAGGCTGATCTCGCCTGCAAAAAGAATCCCCTCTAAATATTCCTGGGGAATCCTCCCATATGCCGCTAAAACCGCAAGCGCAATGGGCAGATCAAATACTGTCCCTGTTTTGCGGATATCTGCCGGATAAAGGTTGATCGTAATCTTTTTCGGCGGCAGGCTGATGCCGCTGTTACGGATTGCCGCCCGAATCCGCTCCTTAGCTTCTTTTACCTCCGAAGCTAATACGCCTACCATTTCCAATGCAGGCATTCCGTCGCAAACATCCGCCTCTACCTGAACGAGAACGCTCTGGATTCCGCAGACGATTGCTGTTGACACAATACTATACAAAGATACCTCCCTTTGTACTGGTTGGGAATATTTGGGGCAGACACGCCCTGAAAAAAGATAGATTCATGGTAACATATTTCTCTTTATTTGAAAAGCCGTTTTTGTCAGCGGTCTGAATGTTCAAACCGCCGGCAGCACTTCGCTCCTGGTTCTATGACGCTTCAAAACAACTCTTTAATTTTTCCAGCGCCCGCTTTTCGATTCTGCTCACATACGACCGGGAAATTCCAAGTTTATCTGCAATTTCCCTCTGGGTGACCGGAACCTGATTATATAAACCATACCTCCATTGGATAATCTCGCGCTCTCTTTCATTGAGAACCTTGGGAATCATCTCGTAAACCTTGCGGCTGTTGCCTTTGAGCTCTATAATTTCAAAAATATCCCGGTCCGTACTTTCGACTACATCCATCAGGCTGATCTGATTTCCTTCCTTGTCTGTCCCGATCGGTTCATACAAAGAAACCTCTCTGGAAGTTTTCTTCTTTCCCCGGAAATACATCAATAGTTCATTGTCTATGCATCGCGCTGCATAAGTCGCAAGCCTGTTCCCCCGTTCATAATTAAATGTGCCAATCGCTTTAATCAGTCCAATGGTACCAATGGAAATCAAATCTTCCATATCCTCCTCACCATTTTGGTATTTTCTGGAAATATGAGCTACCAGTCTCAAATTTCGCTCAATCAAAGTATGTTTAGCTTCAAGGTCGCCCTCTCTCATTTTTTCCAGATAATATTTTTCTTCCTCTTCCTTCAGCGGCAATAAAAAAGTTTTCAAAAAAGCACCTCTAAGCTGATTTATTACATTCTATGAAAAATCAAGCTTTGAAGTGCCTTTCCATTAAGAATTAAATTCTGAAATTAGCTTGCCAACCCTGTAAAAGCAAGGTATACTAATGAATCATATGCAACATATAAATACTAAAATACATATTTTGGAGGTAAACATATGAATTTTCCCAAAGATCCTGTAATACTGCTCAGCGTTATTAATACTCACCTGAGAGATCACTACGCATCCCTGGAAGACTTATGCAAGAGCAACCGCCTCTCGGAAGATGAGCTGACAAAGCAGCTTGCCGGAATTTCCTTTCACTATGACAGCAGACAAAATCAGTTTGTTCCGGACTGACGCCGGTACGGCGTCCCGTAATCCTTCTGCCTGAGCAGAACATGCCGGATATAGTAAAAGGTTGCTTCTTCTCCCTGATCCGCCAGCATGTGAAGAAGTTCTTCCAGCAGCGCCCTGGTTTCTTCATGAAGAATATGGTATTCTTTGCCGTTCTCATAATAATCCAGCGCACTGCGGTCTGTATATTTTTCCTTTTGATAATTTTTAGACGCTGAAATCCGGTCAATAAACATTTCCACCACATACTTTAACGGCATCTTCATTCCGGTAATTCCTCTTTTTTCACCTACTCCATAATCAATCCAATACTCCAGATGATGCTTATTCCTGCCCTTATGATGCAGCCAGGCAAGAGAATAACCATTTTCTTTGCGTTCAATATTATTGGGACTGATATTTCCCTGAAAATATTTACACCCTACCAGAAATTCTGTGGGCGTATATTTGGAAAGATCATGCAAAAGCCCCTGTTTATAAAGCCCTACCCGGAAACAACCTTTCATCACCAGCATTTTATGATGGTTTATCGTTTTTAAATGTTGCCAAGCTTTCATGTTTCACCTCATAAATTATATCATATTTAACTTCCATATTTCATTTGAATGATTAAATATAAAATCAACAAATGCAGCGGATAAAATACATAGAAAACATACTTCAGGGAAGGTCCTTTTTTTCCGTTATACAACAGCATGGGAAGCACTGCAATTGACGCATAAAACTGAACGCCCAATCCATAGAGAAGAAAATTCTCCGCCAAAAACATAATCTGTTTCAAAATCTTTTTCTGGTAAAGAAGATAATAACAAACAATAAATACAATTCCGGCTCCGCCATAATCTGTGTGCAAAGCTTCAGCTGCAACTGCCGCTAACACAAAAATCAAAAATACACTTAATTTATTCCCGGCCTCCTGCATCAAATCAATAGCAAGAACCCCCAAAAACAGCGTAAAAAATACATTCTGATTCTCCCACCACGTCCTTCCATGGAACGCAAGGTCAAACGGCACTTCTGAAACCAAAGCAAACAACAGCAGCCTGATCTCGTATTTGCGGATATCTCTTGTATGCATGGCGCCTTCCACCAGCAAAAAGCAATATATTGGAAACGCAAGCCTTCCAATCATCCGCAGAACAATATATTGCGGATAAAGCACAGCCCCCGCATGATCGATCAGCATACTGACCATGGCAATACATTTTAACGCACATCCGTTCAATCCAAACTTTTGCTCTGTCATTCCTTCCTCCTGTTTATTTTTGCCCGTCTCTTTTTTGCAGGCGCAGGACTTCCCGTTAAAAAGCAGATTGCCTGGCCTTCCACCTCTATTTCACGAATTTCACCCAGACACTCTGCTTCTGCCAATACAGCCTCCTCCCTGGCCGTATCCAGCAGCAGTTTCCATTCTATTCCGCCGGGAAGTGCAAATTTCTGGGAATAATATTGAAAATTATAAGCAATATACACATGTTCTGTCGTCTCCGCATAAACGCCGCAATAAAACATCCCGATAAACCCGCGGTTCATATTAAAGTCTATTTTCCAACCGGCGTCACTATGATAAGACAGATCCGGACTGCCTGCATTTTTATAATCAATCAGCTTATAAGGATCAGGCATCCGAATCATCCGGTATTTTTTCCGAATCCCGGCAAGCGCGGAAACATAGTGTATCATTTCCCGGCATAATTCGTTATTCCTCCATTCCTTCCAGCCAATCTCATTATCCTGGCAATAGGCATTATTGTTGCCATTTTGAGAATTACAGCACTCGTCTCCCATCCAAAGCAGAGGAACTCCCTGCGCAAAAAAAAGAATCGCAAGGGCATTTCTTACCTGCTGTTTGCGCAACTGCAGTACCTCATATTTACGACTGAATCCTTCCTGTCCGCAATTACTGCTGTAATTACAATAATTGCCATCGCGGTTATCCTCGCCATTTAATTCATTGTGCTTCTGTTCATAAGAAAAGACGTCCCAAAGCGTAAATCCATTGTTTTCCGCAATATAATTCACAAACCCCTGATGCGACTGCTGTCTGCGCATCTGGCAGGCAAATTCATAAATACTGCCATTATGATGATTCAAAATCTTCCGCATCCCATATAAAAATTCCTCATTATAAGTATACAGCTTTGGTCCAAACCGTTCGGGATCCCGCGCCTGTTCTTCCGAAAAGCCATCAAAAAACAGCTTACATCCCGACAGCGTTTCATCTCTTGCCAGCAGTTTAGCCGCTGTTGGATTTCCAATAATTCGAAAACCATCCACATGATATTCCCTGTGCCAGTAATGCAAAATATCAATAATAAAAAATAGATTTAATTTTTCAGAAAAGTAAAATTCCAGGATGCACTCCATCCCCTTTTCATGCATTTTCATAATCAGGCGCTTTAATTCATCCGGATTATTTTCTGACAAAAAAGAAGCCTTCGGCGCAAAATAACTGCCTGCCGTATACCCCCAACAATTAAGTAAGTTCTGAGGATTCTCCTGATTTTTACTCTCGTCCAAAATAAGAAATTCCTCAAACTCATACAAGGGCATAAACAAAACTGTGGTAATCCCCATATTTTTTAATGCATCCAGTCTCCGATAAATTGCTCCCACAGTTCCACGCTTTTTATTGCTCTTACGCATCCCCATAGAAAAACTCCGGACATGGAGTTTGTACATTACCATATCTTCCTTGGCTATTTCAGGATTTTTATCCTTTTTCCAATTAAAATCCGAAAAATAGAAAGAACCTTTAATTTTAATATTACTTTTTTCTGCTTTTGAGATATGATGCAGACTCCCAGGCTCTTTTCCTCCGTCTTCCTGCGTTATTTGCTCCCTCTGAGGTACAAATTCCCCGGCCCGCAGCAACTTTGGCCGACGTTTTTCATCTCCCCATATTTCACGTCCCGTAATTTTCCGCGCATACTTATCTATTACTTCCCGGCCATTTATTTCAAAATTATAGTCATAGTTCTCCCAATCCAGCCCATGTATACCCACAGTATATAAAGTTTTCCCACTTTCTTGTGCTTTCATAGGAATTTTCAGAACCGTTCCATTGTCTCTGGGATACAAAAATAATTTGCAGTCTGCATGTTCTGGCGCCCGAGTGGAAAAAAGAATCACGTCCCTCTCCCTGGTTACGCCTGCTTTCTCCTGCATTCCGGTACAGATTTGAAAATTCATATGCTCCTCCTGTGATGTCTGTTAATTTCTGCTTCCTGTCGTTATATTATAACAATTTACATAAGATTTGGAAAGAGAAATTTTAGGTATTGTAAAAATTGTGACAATATTCCTATTTTTTACTGATTTTTATTGAATAATTTTCCAAACAGAGTATAATATGTATGTAAGTTATTTACATACATATAACATGAAATATCATGTATTAAGAAAATTCTTTTTCCCAGCTTACGAACCTGGTTTAGAATTATTGTTCCAAACAAAAATCAAAGCAGATACCCCCGCTTCAGCTTCCCGAATCCCTTTTCATGAGGGCACTGGACTTCCAGTGGATGTCCATTTAGCGTGGACCGAAGAGAAACGGAGACTTCGGACGACTTGCCGCGCCGCGTGCAGATTTGTCCGAAGAGGTACCAGGCTTGCCTGAGGATACCTTAGAACGGTCAGCTTTCGCAACATATTTCCTTTTGCGCGGGTGCACATTTTATTCTTCTGCCAGGAAAAAGCTTTCGCGTGACAAGGTCTTCCCTAATCAGAAGAACAAAGAGGGTAAATTACCTCAAGCTCTGATGCACTATCTTATTGATATTCAGATAAAATCACGCAGGATATCTGTTCATCTGCAGGACGGATTTGTTGAAGGTTAACAGCGGTGCACGGGGAAAATCTAAAGCAGCACAGGGACAGACAAATATGATTCGTACTTTGGGAAAAGGGATTTTCGGACATACAACTGAGAAATCACCCCAAGAAAAACTTCACTTAACTTATGAAAGGAGCAATTATTAGTGATGAACGAAAAGCAGAATATTGAAAAAAAGTTGACAATTTCCATATTCAAGGTATCAACAATTACGGCAACAGCGGCTCTTTTAGGTCTGATTGCATTGATTATCGTATCCACACGATATGCCTATGCATTAAATAATTTTGGATTTGCACAGGGTGATATCGGAAAAGCTATGTTTGAATTTGCCGATGTCAGATCTTCACTTCGAGCTGCAATCGGATATGACAACGCAGACGCAATTGCCGCCGTCGTCGAACAGCACGAAGAAAACAGAGAAAAATTTGAAACTTATTTCGCTGCTATAGAAAATACTATCGTATCCAAAGACGGCAGAGAAACTTACGATGCCATCAAATCCGAATTGGAAAATTACTGGAAACTGGATACAGAAATTATGGAACTTGGAGCAAGCACAGACCGGGAACTTTGCGTCCAGGCACAGGAGATTGCCCTCTCAGAGCTTGCAGATATCTATAACAGTATTTATAAAAAGCTGGAAGAGCTGCTGGAGGTAAAAGTAACGGAAGGAAACCGCCTTTCTAAAACACTGGTAATTCTTGTTTGGTTTTTCGCAGTCGCCATTGTTGCCGTTATCGCAGCCGCCATGGTATTATCTACAAAAATCGGTAAAAAAATGGCAAAGAAAATCGCCAATCCGCTCAGAAAGCTCGGAGAACGTCTCAATACCTTCTCCACAGGCGATCTTACCTCTCCCTTCCCGGAAGTACGGACGGAAGATGAAGTGGAAATTATGGCGAAAGACGCTCAGGATATGGCCAACAACCTGGATGAAATTATCTTTGATGTTGAAGAAGTTTTAGGGGAGATGGCTGGCGGAAATTATACGGTTAAGTCGAAAATCGCAGAGAAATACACAGGTGATTTCCAGAAACTGTATGAATCTATGCGCGGTTTGAGAGACCAGATGACAGAAACACTGCTGTCTATCGGGGAAGCCTCCAACCAGGTATCCTCCGGCTCCAACGAACTAGCCAACGCTTCGCAATGTCTTGCACAGGGCGCTACGGAACAGGCAAACGCGGTACAGGAACTGCACGCCACAATCTCAGATATCACTGTCTCTATGGAAAAAGGCGCGCAAAATGCAGAGGAATCTTATGCAAGAGCACAGGAATATGCCAACCAGGCAGACCACAGCCGGGAAGAAATGAATTCCATGATGGCGGCTATGGAACGTATCAACGATACTTCCACCAGAATTGGAGACATTATCTCCGAAATTGAATCCATCGCTGCACAGACCAATCTGTTGTCCCTGAACGCTTCCATAGAAGCTGCGCGCGCCGGAGAATCCGGGCGCGGCTTTGCAGTAGTTGCCGACCAGATTCGGGATCTTGCAGATCAAAGTGCAAAAGCAGCAGTGAATACCAGAGAACTGATTGAGGCTTCTATCAAAGAAGTTTCAGAAGGAAATTCAGCAGCAGACCATGCCGCCACAACTATTGAGGCTGTTATGGAGGGAATCAAACAGATTGCGGATTTCTCCAGAAACCTGAAGGTTATGATGGAAGACCAGGCCGAGTCCATGCGGCAGGCTGAAATAGGCGTTAACCAAATTTCAGGAGTAGTTCAAAGCAACGCCGCTACTGCACAGGAAGCGTCTGCAACCAGCGAAGAACTGTCTGCACAGGCAGCAATGCTGGATGAGCTGGTAGGACAATTTGAATTGACAAAATAAGGTACATAAATGGGGTTGTCGCACAAATATGCACTTGCTCAAAGGTCTTGCCGTTCAAGTGGCAAAGATAATATGCCCAAGATGATTTTGGGCATATTGTTTATATTACAGAACAATGCAAACCTTATGAACGAATCTATGCTTTACTATTTATGTTAGTGCGACAGCCCCGCTGCTGTCTTAAACTCTTCCATAATCTCGGAAACATGCTCCAGCTTCTTTGCCCGCCAGGCGTTGGTTCCGCAGAAAATCAAACCTTTATCAAGATTTCCCTTTACTGCATTTATCAGGGCGTCTGTAATACAATAAGGAATTTTCTCTGGATTGCATTTTGCCAGACACTGGTGACATTTCCAGCCCTTTGGCTTATCTTTCTCTTTTCCAAGGATAAATGCATTTTTCACTGCCCGTCCCGGCATTCCCACTGGACTTTGTACCAGAACAATATCTTGCTCTTCTGCATCAAGGTATGCCTGTTTATATTCGTCACTGGCATCGCACTCATATGTGGTTACAAACCTGGTCGCCACCTGCACGCCGTCCGCACCAAGTTCTAACGCATGTTCCATGTCTTTTCCATCATAAATTCCGCCGGCAACCACCACAGGGATCTGATACCCATATTTTGTTCCATATTCTTTTGAAACTTCCATTATTCCCTGTATTTCTTTTTCATATTCTGTATCTGTAATTTTTTCCAGCTCTTCTCTGGCAAATCCCAGATGTCCGCCCGCTTTCGGTCCTTCAATCACCATCAGATCCGGACACCGTTTATACTTTCTGTCCCAAAGCCTGCAAATGACAGACGCAGATTTTATGGAAGACACGACAGGCGCTATCCTGGTCCTGGATTTTTCCACCAGCGACGGCAAAACAGTTGGAAGCCCGGCTCCAGATATGATCAAATCAGCTCCTGCCTTTACAGCCGCCTTCACATAATCTTCATACCGTCTGGTAGCCACCATAATATTAACCCCTACAGCTCCTTTGCCCCCGGCAATCTCCTTTGCCCGGCAGATATGCTTTGCAATAGCCTTTAAGTTCGTTTCGATAGGATGCTCCTCAAATCCTGATTCCTGATACCCAATCTGTGCGGTGGAAATAATTCCAACCCCTCCGCACTTTGCCACATTTCCGGCGAGCCCGGACAGACTGACCCCAACACCCATACCACCCTGTATCACCGGCACAGGCACTGTCAGTCCATTTATCATTAATGCTCTGCTCATAGCTGTCTCTCCTACATTTTCCGAAATCTCTCATAACGTAACTTCGCCAGTGTTTCCCCATCCAAAGACAGGTATTTATGAAGAAACCTGCGTATCTCTTCCGCCATATGCGCCGCTATTTTTCCTGCATTCTGTACATTTGCCGGCTCTGGCTCGCGGATAATGCGCTCAATAATGCCGAGCTCTTTTAAGTCCGCAGCCGTCACACGCATCTGCTCTGCTGCCAAAGGCGCTTTGGAAGAATCTTTCCATAAAATAGAAGCAAAACCTTCTGGTGATAAAATCGTATAAGTGGCATTTTCCATCATCCAGACTTCATTTCCCACGGCAAGAGCGAGAGCGCCTCCGCTGCCTCCCTCTCCAATTACAATGCTTAACACGGGAACCGTTAAATCTGACATCTCAAATAAATTTCGCGCGATAGCTTCTCCCTGTCCACGTTCTTCTGCCTCCATGCCGCAGAAAGCTCCCGGCGTATCCACAAAACAAATTATAGGGCGGTGAAACTTTTCTGCCTGTTCCATAAGACGCAGCGCTTTCCGATACCCTTCTGGAGAAGGCATGCCAAAATTGCGTGTAATATTTTCCTTCGTCGTCCTGCCTTTCTGCTGTCCAATTACAGTCACCGGACATCCGTCAAAATAGGCAATCCCGCCAACCACAGCTCCGTCGTCAGAAAAATGGCGGTCTCCATGCAGTTCCATAAAATCAATAAAAATTTCCTGAATATAGTCTAATGCACTGGGGCGTTCCTGATCTCTGGCACGCTGTACGCGCTCCCAGGCTGTTACCTGCTCTCTTCTCTTTCCCGATTCCTGTACTCTTTCTTTTCTGCGGTTCGGAATCAGCGCCTCCTTTACGTCAACCTGCCTGTGCATAACAATCAGCTTTGCCAGCGTTTCCTTTAAGTCTTCTCGTTCCACAATGCCGTCAATCAAACCATGCTCCAGCAGAAATTCCGCCCGCTGGAATCCTTCCGGAAGTTTCTGCCGTATGGTCTGTTCAATCACTCGTGGACCTGCAAACCCTACCAGCGCCCCAGGCTCTGCAAGAATAATATCTCCCAGCATAGCAAAACTTGCTGTTACACCTCCAGTCGTAGGGTCTGTCAGAACAGAAATATACAACAGCCCTGCATTCGAATGACGCTTCAATGCAGCAGAAGTCTTCGCCATCTGCATTAAGGACACCATCCCTTCCTGCATTCTGGCCCCTCCGGAACAAGTAAATATAATGACCGGAAGTTTTAATTCCGTGGCACGCTCCACAGCTCTTGCAATCTTCTCACCCACTACATATCCCATGCTTCCCATAAGAAATCTGCCATCACAGACACAGACGACCGCTTCTTCTCCATGAATGGTGCATTTTCCACAGGTAACAGCCTCATCTATGCCAAGCCGTTCCTTTAATGCTGTAATTTTTTCTGGATAATCAGGATAATCCAACGGGTTTTCATTTGTCAGGCCTTCGTCCCATTTTTCATAGCTTCCCTTATCTGCAACCATTCTCAGACGTTTCCTTGTAGTGATGCGGAAATACTTGCCGCACTTATAACATATATAATGATTCTGCTTGACATCCTCTTTGTACAGCAGTTCTCCGCATCCATCACACTTTATCCATAATCCCTCCGGCACCTGAGGTTCCTTTCCCTGTACCGGAATATAACTGGTTTTTTTAAATTTCAGCATTTATTTCCCTACTTTCTGTCACTAACTATTATTTTTCAAAATAATCCGGTATAAAATGCGTGTTGACGTCGCCTGACAGAAATACCGGATGGTTCAAAATCTCATACTGGAAATCCAAATTCGTGATAATCCCATCCACGACCACCTCTCCCAGGGCACTGCGCATCTTCCTTATGGCATCCATTCTGTCTTCTCCATGGACAATCACCTTTGCCACCATGGAATCATAATACGCTGGAATCGTATAACCATTATACAGTGCAGATTCGATACGTACGCCGTTGCCGCCAGGAAAATGAAGATCCTCAATGGTTCCCGGACAGGGCATAAAATTCTTTTCAGGATTCTCTGCATTAATACGGCATTCAATGGCATGGCCTTTAAGCTGAATATCCTCCTGATGGATTTTCAGTTTCTCACCTGCCGCAATCCGAATCTGCTGTTTTACCAGATCAATGCCTGTCACCATTTCCGTAACCGGATGTTCCACCTGAATCCTGGTATTCATTTCCATAAAATAAAAATTCTTATCTTTATCCAACAGAAATTCTATGGTTCCTGCATTTTCATAATGTACTGCCTTCGCTGCCCGGACCGCAGTTTCTCCCATGCGCTGCCGAAGCTGATCGTCAATCACCGCACAGGGGGATTCTTCCAGCATCTTCTGATGGCGTCTCTGTACAGAGCAGTCACGTTCTCCCAGCCACAGCGTATTTCCATATTTATCTGCAAGAATCTGTATCTCAATATGCCTGGGCTTCTCTATATATTTCTCAATATACATCGTATCATCACCAAAGGAATTGACAGATTCCTGCTGTGCCAAATGGAAATGGTTTTCAAATTCTTCATGGCTTTCTGCAATCCGCATACCTTTTCCGCCGCCTCCGGAAGATGCTTTGATCATAACTGGATATCCCATATCATCTGCAATCTGCAGTCCGCGTTCTGCCTCATAAACTGGCTCTTTGGTCCCCGGAACTACCGGAATGCCTGCTTCCATCATCGTAGCTCTTGCCTGAGATTTATTTCCCATCTTATTAATCAGTTCACCAGAAGGACCGATAAATGCAATTCCACTTTTCACACACATATCCGCAAAATGTTCATTTTCTGACAAAAAGCCAAATCCCGGATGAATTGCCTGCGCTTTTGTAGCAATGGCTGCACTCATAATACGTTCCATATTCAGGTAACTCTCTGCGCTCTGTGCCGGACCAATACACACTGCCTCATCTGCAAGCTGTGTGTGAAGCGCCTCTTTATCTGCCTCCGAATATACAGCAACAGACAAGATTCCCATTTCCCGGCAGGCACGTATAATACGCACTGCAATCTCTCCCCGGTTGGCAATCAATATTTTTTGAAACATTTTAAATGCTCCTTTAACTTTTATTCTTAAAAATTGCCGTAGTCATTAACTAATGGCAAAGGTCAGTTCTGCAGTAACTGCTGTTTTTCCGTTTACTGTCGCTGTGGCCTTTCCAACTCCTACCGGTCCCTTTTGCTTGATAATTTCAAGTTCTAACATCAACACATCTCCTGGGACCACTTTCTGTTTAAACCTGGCATTGTTAATGGCTCCAAAGTAAGCCGTCCTGCCTTGAAATTCCGGATTACTTAAAATTGCCACTGCCCCTGCCTGTGCCAGCGCTTCCACAATCAAAACTCCCGGCATCACTGGCTCTTTCGGAAAATGTCCGGCAAAAAACGGTTCATTATAGGTGACACATTTCTTTCCCACCGCACGTTTCCCTGGCTCTAACTCTTCTATGGTATCTAACAGCAGAAAAGGCTGTCTGTGGGGAATAATCTCCATGATCTCTTTTGTTCCTAATAAAGACATTGCATCTCCCTCCTGTCTTAACCAATTACAAACAATGGCTGCCCAAATTCAATCACGTCTTCATTTGATACCAGAATCTGTTTCACCACGCCATCATACTCACTTTCAATCTCATTCATCAGCTTCATGGCCTCCACAATCCCCAAAACCTGCCCCTTACTGACCGGATCACCGACCTTGACAAACGGATCATCCTCCGGGGAAGGCGATGCATAGAATGTCCCCACCAACGGAGATTTCACTACATTACCGTCAAACCCTTCTTCTTTGGCTGTTTCCTCCGTTCCAGAAGTTCCATGGAACTCTACTGCGGTTACCTGAGGCGCTGCGGCATTTTCCACTGCTATAAACTTTTCTTTCTTTTCCTTCTTCATGGAGAGAGATACACCATTTTCTTCATAGGAAAACTGTGTCAGTTCTGAATCTGAAACAGTTTGAATCAATGTTACAAGATTTTGAAATTCCATAATCTACTCCTTAAACTTCTTCAATAGCAGACTTGCATTGTGTCCGCCAAATCCAAGTGAATTTGTTAAAGCATAATTAAATTCTTGTTCTATTCCTGTACCTTTCATATAATTCAGATTTAATTCTTCTTCCGACTCCTGTAATCCCACAGTGGCATGAATGTAGTTGTGATTCATCTGCTGAATACATGCAATGACTTCCACCGCCCCTGCTGCTCCCAGCAAATGCCCGATCATGGATTTTGTAGAATTAATCTTCATCTTGTAAGCATGATCTCCAAAGGCAAGCTTAATGGCTCTGGTTTCAAAGAGATCATTATGATGTGTACTGGTTCCATGTGCATTAATATATTCGATATCCTGCAAATCCACACCAGCGTCTTTTACAGCATTTTTCATTGCCATGGCTGCTCCCATGCCATCCTCTGCCGGAGAAGTAATGTGATAAGCATCACTGGTAGCTCCATATCCCACCACTTCCGCAAGAATTGCTGCTCCACGCTTCCTGGCATGTTCCAGTTCTTCTAATATCACTGCTCCTGCGCCTTCACCCATCACGAAACCGCTGCGCTCTTTGTCAAAAGGTATCGAACAACGAGTTACATCATTACTGGAAGACAGAGCTGTCAAGGCTGTAAATCCACCGATTCCAATTGGCGTTATAGAACTTTCCGTTCCACCTGCCACCATCACGTCGGCGTCTCCCACCTGAATAGTCCGATATGCCTCCCCGATGGAATGCGTTCCCGTGGCACATGCGGTCACCACATTCAGGCTCTTTCCCTTTAACCCAAACTGAATGGATACGTTTCCAGCCGCCATATTCGTAATCATCAAAGGCACCAAAAGAGGATTGATTCTGCCAGGGCCTCTGTCCAAAAGCTTCTTATGCTCCCGTTCCATCGCCTGCAGACTGCCGACGCCAGAACCTATGGCACAGCCCACACGATACGGGTCTTCTTCTTCCATATTGATTCCAGACTGCTCCAGAGCCTCTTTTGATGCAGCAACTGCATACTGGCAGAACAGCTCCATACGCTTTGCAGATTTCGGGTCCATATAATTTTTTCCGTCAAAGCCCTTGACACTGGCAGCCACCTTCACTTTAAAATTCTCTGTATCAAACTGGGTAATCTCTCCAAATCCTGTTTTTCCAGCTTTCAGGCTTTCCCAAAATTCCTCGGTATTCAGTCCAATGGGAGTAATAGCACCCATACCTGTCACAACAACTCTTTTCATACAATCCTCCTTCTCTACATTCCCATACCGCCGTCTACATGAAGTACCTGGCCAGTAATATAGGAAGCGTCTTCAGAAGCTAAAAAGCAGACTGCTTTTGCCACTTCTTCTGCTTTTCCAAACCTGCCGAACGGAATCTGGCTCTTTCCAGCTTCCACTGCTGCTGCTGGCAGTTTATCTGTCATTTCCGTCTCAATAAACCCAGGCGCAACCGCGTTCACACGGATTTCCCTTGAGGCAAGCTCTCTCGCCAGTGACTTGGTAAATCCTATCACACCAGCTTTGGAAGCCGCATAATTGGTCTGGCCTGCATTTCCCATAACACCGGAAATGGAAGAAATATTGACAATACAGCCTGCTTTTTGTTTTAACATCTGACGTGCGGCAAATCTGCAGGTATGAAACACCCCTTTCAGATTCGTATTAAGCACTGCGTCAAAATCCTCTTCTTTCATTTTTAAAATCAAATTGTCCCGGGTAATTCCGGCATTATTCACCAAAATATCAAGCCGCTTGTACTGGGAAAAAATATCTTTCATCATACTTTCTACTGCTTCCGGATCTGCCACACTGCAGCCATAGCTTACTGCCGTTCCTCCTGCTGCCTGAATCTCTGACACCACCTCATCGGCTGCTTCCTTTGAACCATTATAATTTACAATTACCGCCGCGCCCTGGGCAGCCAGAGTTATGGCAATGGCTCTCCCGATCCCTCTGGACGCTCCGGTAACTAACGCTGTCTTTCCTTCTAATCCCATATTTTCCTCCGATTACAATATCTTTAACAGTTCATCCATGTCCTCTACGGTTTCCACATGACAGCACTGAATCTTGGGAGCAATCTTTTTCAAAAACCCGGATAAAGTCTTTTTAGGACCAATTTCAATGAAAAGTTCCACACCGTCTGCAGCCATGCGCTCCACACTCTGCTGCCAGCGTACGGAAGAAGATACCTGACGCCTTAGTAAATCTTTCACGTCTTCTTTATCCGTCACATAATCAGCAGTGACATTTGAGATATATGGTGTTGTAATCTCACCAATCTCGATATTTTCAAGGGCGTCCGCAAGTTTTCTTCCCGCTCCTTCCAGCATTTGAGAATGAAACGGACCACTGACTTTCAGAGGTACGCAGCGTTTTGCCCCAGCTTCCTTCAATGCCTCTGCGGCCTTTGTTACCGCTGACTCTTCTCCGCTAATCACGATCTGCCCTGGGCAATTATAGTTTGCAACAGATACAATCCCTTCTGTTTTCTCGCAGATTTTTTCAATCTCAATATGATCCAGTCCCATGACTGCAGTCATAGCGCCGCCTGTCGGGACTGCTTCCTGCATATACAGCCCCCGCTTTGTCACAAGCGCTAACGCATCATGTACTGAAAGACCTCCAGAAGCAGTCAGAGCCGCATATTCTCCAAGGCTCAGTCCGGCATTGACAGAGGAAGAAACTCCTTGTTCCTCCAACACCTTCAAAATGGCAAGTTCCACAGCCAGCATTGCCACCTGGGTATATTTTGTAATGTGAAGTTTCTCGTTTTCCTGAAAAATCAATTCTCCCATAGACATGCCAGACACTTTGTCTGCAATGGCAAACACTTCCTTGGCACGATCGTATTTCTCATAAAAATCTTTTCCCATTCCGGTATACTGTGCTCCCTGTCCCGGAAACATAAATGCTATTTTACTCATTTAACGCTCCTTTAATAAATCCGCAGCCTCTTTCATGATCTCTTCTATTATTTCCTGACAGGTCTGTTCTTTGCTGATTAAGCCGGCGATCTGTCCTGCCATAACTGTTCCATGTTTCACATCTCCGTCCACAACGGCATTTCGAAGAGCGCCCACTGTCATCAGCTCCAATTCCTCAAACGGTACGCCTTCCTGCTCTTTTTTCAAATATTCTTTGGTCATCTGATTGCGTAACTGACGAATGGGGTGCCCATGGCTTCTTCCGGTAACTGCTGAATCAATGTCTTTGGCTTTGATAATTCTTTCTTTGTAATTCTCATGGCAGATGGATTCTTTTGCCACCACAAACCGGGTTCCTAACTGTACAGCGTCTGCCCCCAGCATAAAAGCAGCCGCCATTCCTCTGCCATCGCCGATTCCTCCTGCCGCAATCACCGGCACCTTGACGGCATCTCTAACCTGTGGCACCAATGTCATGGTGGTAGCTGCTCCAATGTGTCCGCCAGACTCTGTGCCCTCTGCAATTACAGCATCCGCGCCGCCGCGCTCCATCATTCTTGCCAGCGCTACGCTTGCCACTACCGGAATCACTTTGCTGCCTGCAGACTTCCACATTTCCATATATTTACCAGGATTTCCTGCTCCAGTGGTAATCACAGGCACCCGTTCTTCTACCAGCACCTGTGCCACCTCATCCGCATATGGGCTTAACAACATCACATTTACACCAATTGGATTATCAGTAATCTCCCGTGCTTTACGGATTTCTTCCCGCACCCAATCCGCCGGAGCATTTGCAGCGCCTATAATCCCAAGTCCGCCAGCCGCTGACACTGCTGCCGCCAGATGATGTTCTGCCACCCATGCCATGCCTCCCTGAATTATGGGGGTTTTAATATGTAAAAGTTCCGTAATCTTTGTTTTCATCTGTTATTCCACACCTTTTTCTTTTAAATAATTTACAACATCTCCAACCGTGCTCAATTTTTCCAGATCCTCTGACGGAATTTCTACAGAATACTCATCTTCCAGAGCCATCACCAGCTCGAATAAATCCAGAGAATCGGCTCCCAGGTCTTCCTTAAAAGAAGTGTCCAATGTAATTCCATCTGCCTCTGTGCTCAACTGTTCTGCAATAATTTCTTTCATTCTTTCCAACATATCTCTATCTCCTTTTTCTTTCAAATATTTTGATATTCAAAATATATCACAGCGAACTTTTCTTGTCAATAAAAACAGTAGAATTTTTTTCCCAATTATGATATTCTATATTTAGTACAATTTATGAAAGAAAGGGGGAAGCTACATTGAAAAAAACAGCCACAAAAGATTTGCTGGCGGGTATGGTGACTGCCATGCCTGTATACAGTAAAAGCGGACAGATGATCCTTCCTGTCAATACCCTTCTGACCACGCAGCAGATTTCCCGTCTGGAGTTCTACGGTATTACATGGGTACATATACAGGAAGACGCAAAGGAAGCTTCCAACACAGATGCACCGCCGCAGGAGGAATTTGTCTCCTATTCTCAAAAAGTTCGCAAGAGCAGAGAGTTCCACGCTTTTAAGGTGGATTATAATAAGAAGACGCAGGTTCTGACCTCTTCCATCAACGACCTGATCACTAAGAATACGGCTGTGGATTCCAACAGCCTGATCAAGCAGGTCAGCAGCCTGTACAGCAACCATCTGACCTCGCTCTCTGTATTTGACATGCTACACAACATGCGCCAGATTGACGATTCTACCTTTGCGCACAGCATCAATGTGGCGTTAATTGCACGTATGTTGGGAGAATGGCTGCATTTGCCAGAAGAGGATCTGGATGTGCTGACTTTGGCCGGACTTCTGCACGACCTTGGGAAATGTATCATCGACGATAAAATTCTTACAAAACCCAGCGCCCTGACGACGGAAGAATTTGATGAAATCAAACGCCACCCTGTAGAAGGAGCAAAACTTCTAAGCTCTCAGGATCTTGACATCCGCATCAAAGAAGCCGCATTGATGCACCATGAACGCTGTGACGGCAGCGGTTATCCTTCCGGCTTACAGGGATCAGAAATTTCTGATTTTGCCAAAATCATCTCTATTGCCGACGTGTACGATGCCATGACTTCCAACCGCTGTTACCGTAAGGGCCTATGTCCCTTTGAAGTAATTGCTACATTTGAGCGGGAGGGACTTGAGAAATACGAAGCGGAATATATTCTGACTTTCCTGACACGCATCATTGACACTTACATGGGAAACTCTGTATTACTGAATAACGGTTCCATAGGCAACATCCTTATGATCAATAACCAGAGACTCTCCCGTCCGCTGGTACGTCTCACTTCCAATGAATATGTTGACCTGGGAAAACATCCAGAACTTTATATTCAGGCGATTATTTAATAAGCAGAAAGAATGAGGTAATTTTATGAGCGACAATACCAATACCACCCCTCTCAGCGATATGGACGAAGACGATATGGAAGACGTGCGCGTCACCTTAACCATGGATGATGATTCTGAAGTAGAATGCAGAATTCTCACTATTTTCGATATGGATGACAACGATTATATCGTTCTGCTGCCTTTGGACAAAGAAGGGGAAGATAACGAGGAAGGAGAAGTCTTTATTTACCGCTATTTTGAAGATTCTGAGGGGAATCCCAATCTGGAGGATATTAACAGCGAAGAGGAATATGAAGCGGTTGCAGACCGTTTTGAAGAACTTTTGGATGAAGCAGAATGGGACGCTTTACTGGATGACGAATGATTTTAAACAGCGTTTGCAATATTTTCAAGATTCAAAATAGAAGCAGCGCAAACAGGATTAACATCGTTATATAGAGGCAAAGTCAGGAGAACATCCATACTCCCGACTTTGCCTCTATTCCATCATCACATTTATATTTGTTATTGGAAAGCAATATTTCCGCTTCATGCTTTGGCAGTTAAATCTAATCTTTTGCCGGTATCCCCTGTATTTCCGCCACGAACCTGGAAACCTCCAGCTCTTTTCCATTAAATTTTTTAACACTATGTATGTATAATTCCTGTTTTGCACGGGTAATCCCCACATAAAACATTCTCCTCTCTTCCTGCAGATCCGCATCCACAAGAGCCTTTTTATAAGGCATTAATTCCTCATTGACATCCAAAATATGTACAAGCGGAAATTCCAGCCCTTTCGCGCTGTGCAGCGTGGCAAGAGAAACACAATCCGTCAGCAGTTCCTGCTGACGTTTCTGATTTAACAGTTCCTGCGTATATTCTTCCATATGAGAAAACCATGCATCATAACTGGAAAATGCCTGCGCGCCGTCCTGGAGCTCATCCAACACTTCCAACAAATTTTCCTGGCTGATTCTGCGGTAATCTGCATACTCTTTCAGAAAATCCTCATAGCCGATTCCCATACGAATATAATTTATCGCCGCATAAGGGGAAAGACGGCTGATCACCCGCAAATCTGCCTCCAATTGTTCGATTCGTTCCGCAACCCAGTGCTGATTCTTATCGTAAAAATAATCCGCCCACACATCAAACGCCACTTCCGCCTCTTCGAGGCTCTCTCTGGTTATATAACGGTTCGGACGATTCATAATTTTTAAGATATCTTTACGGCTACGACTCCCAAGAGCAAGACGTATATAGGTTAAAATATCTCTGGTAATCCAATGCTCGTAGAGGTTCGGAATGTTATCCCTGGTCCGAAAGGGAATGTTATACGCCATAAGCTGGGACATAAAGTATCTGGGCTGTGTATTGGTGCGAAACAATACGGCAATGTCATTATAGCTATATCCATGCCGGCAAGACTTTAAAATATGTTCTATTATGGCTTTCCCTTCCTCCTGCTGTCCATTCCAAAGACGGCACTGAACCCGCCGCTGTTTCGCTTCCGCTTCTGCCGCTGTTGCCTCTCTAGGGCGTATCTTCTTCTCAAATCGTTCCGAGTTGTGAGAAATCAACCGCAGAGACGCTTCCACAATCTCTTTGGCGGAGCGGTAATTTATATCTAAAAGCACCCTTTTTGCCTCGGGATAAGCTTTGTCAAAACCCAGCATCAGCTCCGGTCTGGCCCCTCGAAACCGATAAATGGACTGATCGTCATCTCCTACGGCAAACAGGTTATTCTCCGGCAGGGCCAGCATTCTCATAATCGCAAACTGAACGCTGTTGATGTCCTGAAATTCGTCAATCAGTATATACTGAAATTTTTTCTGCCATGCCGCCAGAATATCCCTGCGTTCTTTTAGCAGCTCGTAGCAATATACCAGCATATCGTCAAAATCAATCAGCCTGTACCGGCGCATTTTCTGGTCATATCCCTGGTAAATCCGCTCAAAAATCTCTTTGCCGCAGTTTTTCGGATAATAATGTTCCAAAAGGACTCCCGTATTTTTTACCATACTGATTTCTGCCAGCAAATCACCGATAAATTCATTCTCATCTTCATATTCCAGATGCATGTTCTCAATCATTTCCCGGATAAATTGAAACCTTTGCTCTTCTCTGGCAATATTTCCGCCGTGAAACCCATAAGCATGTTTAAGTATCTGAAAAAAGACTGCATGAAAAGTTCCAAAGGTAACGGGTTCTTTTCTGCCCATCAGCCCCTGGAACCTTTCTTTCATCTCTGTTGCTGCCGCTTTGGTAAAAGTTATGACGAGAATACGCGAAGGATCAATCCCCTTATGCAAAATCAGATATCTGGTTCGCTCCGTGATAACAGTGGTCTTGCCGGACCCTGGACCTGCCAATACCAGCATAGGTCCGTTTGTGTGTCCGATCGCCTCTGTCTGAGATTTGTTAAAACCCATACATTTAATCCTTATCTGTGTCTGCTTCCAATTTTGCCACTGCCGCGCGCAGCCTTGCCAGGGATTCTTCCTTCCCAAGCAGTTCCATAAGCTCGGTAGCGCCTCCCGGCGTCATTTGCTTTCCAGATACTGCCGTGCGCAGCGGCCACATCACGTATCCATTTTTGCAGCCTTTCTCTGAGACATAGTTACAGAGGATATCATACAATGCATCATTGGAGTAATCCTCTTGCGCTTCCAGAACAGGAATCAGTTCCTTTAAAACCTCCAGAGAAGATTCCGGCGTGGTTTTCATCTTCTTATGGGCATACATCGCGCAGTCATATTCCGGCATTTCCTCCAAAAAATCAATATGCTCTGCAATGTCCGGGAAAATTTCAATTCTGGTCTTCACCATTGCCGCAATCTTTTTTAAGTCAAACTCTTTCGTCAGGCATTTTTTGATATGAGGTTCTGCCATCTCATAAAATTCATCAAAATCCATCGCTTTCAGATATTCGCCATTCATCCATTTCAGCTTTACAATATCAAAAACTGCCGGAGATTTGCTGATTCTGTGATAATCGAACTTCTCTATCAATTCCTCAAGGGTAAAAATCTCCCGATTTTCTTCCGGACTCCATCCTAACAAAGCAATATAATTCACCACTGCCTCCGTGAGAAATCCCTGTTCTATCAATTCTTCAAAAGAAGCATGTCCGCTGCGCTTGGACAGTTTTTTATGATTCTCGTCGGTAATCAGCGGCAGATGGATATAGACCGGAGACTCCCAGCCAAACGCATCATAGAGCCTCTGGTACTTGGGTGCGGAAGACAAATACTCATTCCCTCTTACTACATGGGTAATATTCATGGTATGGTCATCCACCACATTCGCAAAATTATACGTTGGATAACCGTCAGATTTGATCAAAATCATATCATCCAATTCCGCATTTTCCACACGAATATCCCCATACAGTTCATCATGAAATGTCGTGCTCCCTTCCATAGGAATATTCTGACGAATGACAAAAGGCTTTCCTGCCGCAAGATTTTCCTCTACTTCTTCTTTTGTCAGCGAAAGGCAATGCTTGTCATACATCATGATCTCCTTGCCTTCCACAATCTCTGTCTTTAAGGACTCCAGACGTTCTTTATCACAAAAGCAATAGTAAGCTTCCCCCCGCTCCACAAGCTTTTTGGCATATTCCATATAAATTCCGCTTTTCATACGCTCGCTCTGGACATAGGGGCCGAACCCGCCATCCTTATCCGGTCCTTCATCATGCTGTAATCCTGCCTGTTCCAGTGTCCGGTAAATAATTTCAGTTGCTCCCTCTACAAAACGTTCCTGGTCTGTATCTTCAATACGGAGCATAAAATCTCCTCCTGCATGTTTTGCGATCAAAAACTCATACAGGGCCGAGCGAAGATTTCCCACATGCATCTTCCCTGTGGGGCTGGGTGCGTATCTTGTTCGTACTTTATTCATTACAATTCTCCTTTTTTCTTAGCTGATGCCTATTATATACCACCCTTCCACAATTTACAAGTAAAAGGACCGCCATATCCAGGAAAAACACATAGATACGGCGGTCCAAAGCGTGTTAGTATTCCGGCGGTTAAATGTTGATGAATTTTACGCCGAATAAATTTTCATCTGTAAGGCGGAAGAATGAGCGGCAGCGGGTGCTACAACGATTGATGACAACGCGGCAGATGGAAATTCAGACAAATAAAAACGTCGATACTTAAACGCTGGAGTACTAATGATTACAGCATATTTCTGTGGAAAGCCATTTTCAAAAACCTTCTGCCGCAAAACATATGCTGCTCTATTTAGAAAACATCACTTTCTCATTATCAAACATTTTCGCAAGAACAAAAACGCCAATTCCAGCATAACAGATATTTGCAATGACGGTCACAATAATATTCACAAGATTCGGCTCCATGGAAAAAATACCGTTCATACTCTGCACACTGTTGTACAATGGTATCAAATACCAAACCGGCTCTGTCATACAAAGGCTTTCTACCATAGAAGTAACTCCCAGAAGCATGGAAATTATCATAACAGGCGTTACCCAGCCGGTAGCTTCCTTTACATTTTTTGCAAATGCTGAGATGATAGAAACAATCGTAATAATTACCAGTACCGTTGACAAAATTACCAGAAGTGTGAACGCATAATCATCGATTCCATATACACTGGCATTCACATTTTCCTGTTCTCCCATCAGTTTCGGCAGTGAGAGCATCGTACCAAGGAAGCTGGAAAGAGCGCTTAAAATCGCAATTACACTCAGACTGATAATCTTACCAATGGCAAGATGGCTGCGTTTTACAGGGGTTACCAAAAGAGTTGCAATGGTTCCTCTCTCCTTCTCACCTGCGATGGATTCCGGCGCCACCGCCATACAGCCGCTAAACAAAAATATCATCAGAAGCATCGGTACCATCATGGAGAAAACCTGCGCTGACAAATCCTCGTCCGTTGCCATATCATACACTTCCTCACCCGGATTGACATCAAATTTATTGGCAAGAGCCGATTCATAGGTATCCAGCAGATCACGCATCATATTGTACGCCGACTGAGAGTCATTGTCTGTAGAATTATAATAGAGCTTTACTGCCGGCGCTTCTGTTCCTGACGCTACATCATATGCTACCACCTGCGCATCAAAATCCTCCGGAAAAACTGCCACTATATCATAGCCTTCTTCCGTGTTCTGAAGTGCATCCAACGCCTCTTCTCTTTCATCCCCGGAAAGATCATGGAACTCCACAGCCGCCCCGTTCTCAAACAGGTTCTTCATACTGTCAGGCAGGTGTTCTGCATAAATACTGGTAACATGTTCGTCGGAAGATCCAAATTGAGAACTTAACCCGCTTCCCATAAACGAATATAAGAAATAGATCATTAGCCCCGGCATAAGCAGCGTTGTCAATACCATTCTGCGGTCAGTAAAAAAACGTGTAAATTCTTTCTTCATTACTGTCATTATACTATTTTTCATAAGTCTCACCTGCTCTTTCTGCATAAATATCAAAGAACTTATCTTCCAGAGATTTCTCTATGGTAAGATTGTCCAGGGTGTCGCAGACTGCCATCTTCCCATCTATAATGACACCTACTCTGTCACAGATCTTCTCAATCAAACTGAAAATATGCGTCGATACAATGATGGTCTTTCCCTGCTCTTTCAGTTCCAGCAGAAAATCTGTCACTACCTTGGCAGTCAGTACATCCAGTCCGTTGGTTGGCTCATCAAAAATAATAATGTCCGGATTATGTACGATTGAAATTACCAGCGATACTTTCTGTTTCATTCCGGTGGAAAGGTTGCCCACCTTCACCTCTGCAAATTCAGTGATTCCAAACCGTTCAAATAGTTTCTGTTTTCTGTTCATCGCTTCTGCCTTTTCCACCCCATGAAGCTCTGCAAAAAAAGAAAAGAGATAATTCGGAGTGAAAAATTCCTCCAGTTTCAGTTCACTGGTAAGAAAACCTATCTTACTGCGGACTTCGGCCGGATTTTTCATGACACTGGAACCTTCCACCAGTACATCCCCCTGATCTGGCTTCACCAGCGCCGACATCATTCGCAGCGTGGTTGTCTTGCCCGCGCCATTGGGACCCAGCAGTCCGAATACTTCCCCCTCATATGCCGTAAAACTCAGATGATCGACCGCCACTTTTATGCGCTCTTTGGTATTCTGAATCTTCTGCTGTTTTGCCGAAATCTTAAAGCTTTTCCTTAAGTTCTGCACTTTTAGTAATTCTCTCATATGCAATCCTTCCTCTATGTATTATTGTACTATTTATCTAATACAATAAAACAGTCTTCTATTTTTGTCAAGAAATTTATTTATAAAGTTTCAATTTATTAATTTTTCTGGTAAATCGAATAATCATGATAAGAATGGTTATGGTAAACGCATAGACCGGGCACAGATTTAGAAACATTACTATATTTTCAAGAAAATCGGGACTCCAGTAATTTCTTACATAATTGATATAATTTGCTGTTTGAAAGATACTGAGAAAAAATTCTATCAGTCCCACTATCAGAAACAGCCGCCGCAGACGCTCAAGCAGCTTGATCTCAGATTCCGGATCTGTGTAAAGCTTAAAGTTCCCTTTGCATGTCTCTTTACGAAAAATCATATAAAAGACCCAGGAGCACACATATTCAGCACCCGTTGATTCTACAAATTCTATGTAATCCCGTCTTCTCTGATCCCGGCCGCCTGTTCCCGCCTGAAGATCCGGTAAATCCACCTGATAGGTATATTGCCCCGGAGCACATGGCATAAAAGTGTAAACTCCCATGAAAAAATTGGTCATTCCCCATCCCTGCCGGCACATTTTATTCAGCCATTCTTCTTCTTTTTCTTTGTCAAAAAATAACTTAAATTTTCTCATGCTTCTCCTCCCTGCCTGTTTCTGTGCACATGATATTCCTGCCATTTTCCAGCAGCTCTTCCAGCCTCTTAATTTCCTCTTCCAGCGCAGCGTTTCCCTGTTCTGTGATCAAATACTGCTTCTTCTTCCTGGAATGCTTATCTTCACTATACAGCCGGATCCAGTTCCGCTCCAGCAAGGTATTGACCGCCCCATAGAGCGTGCCGGCTCCCAGCTCCAGCCTGCCCTTGGTTATCTCTAACGTATTTTGAATAATTCCATATCCATGATTCGGTGTTTTCAAAGAGAGTAAAATATAATATACTGCTTCTGTCATGGCCCCCTGCCTCTCCGCCAAACAATCACCACCTCACCTATACAACTATTATCGTTTCATGATATATCATCTTCCGATATATTAAATATATCAAACGCCGATATATTTGTCAATCTATTAATAACCTTACGATCAATCTCTGCTCAAAAAGAACAGACATGATGCGCCCGGATACAATTGAAAAGGGATTCTGCAATCGCAGAATCCCTTTATAAATGAAATACTAATCCTTATTTCACTTTTACATTTTGTACTTTGCTGTAAGCTCCGTAAACGGTCATGCTTCCTACCTTCTTATAAGCACGGATCCTTACATAATATTTCTTCTTGCTCTTTAACTTCTTCACAATAAGGCTCTTTTTATTTCCTTTTACTGTTTTTGTCACGGCGTTTTTCATATTCTTCTTCAGCGCATACTGTACTTCGTAGCCTGATACGCCCTTTTCCGCCTTCCAGGAAATATTCAGCTGTTTCTTTTTCTTGCTGGCAAGCTTATTCTGATTCACCTTGCCTACATTCTGCGCCTTCTTTAACGCCTCATATTGCTCCTGAGCCGCTTTCAAATCAGCAGCGGCTTTCGCTTGAGCGTCAATTAAAGCCTGATTCGCCTGATCTTTATCTTTTTGGGCGTTGCTCACGGCCTGATCCGCTTTGTTCTTATCCGCCTGCGCCTGATCCAGTTTATCCTTCGCCTCATCCAGTAAATTCACAAGCCCTGTCTTCGCCGTTGTTAGCGCTGCTGCAATGGCATTCACTTCCTCTGCGCTTTCATAAGCAGATACGTTCAGAGCCGCCTCATATGCTTTGGTAAATGCCTGCCAGGTTTCGTCGCTGTAATTTTTCTGTCCGTCTTCGTAAGCAGATTTTGCCTCTCCTATAGCATCCTTAAGCTTATCCTGTGCCTCGGCTAAAGCTTTATCCTCTTCTGCTTTGCCTGGCAGAACAACTTTGTATTCCGCCATGGACGCTTTCCAGGAATCTTCCTTGTTGGCACCGGAAATCGGTTTTAAGGTAAAGCTGTACTCATATACCTGATCGGCTGGATTCTGATAGATCCGGAAAGGTCTTGCACCCCAGGACTGGTCGCCGCCAACACCCATCTGACGCTGGTTCAGACGAAGCGTAATATCTTTGTTCTCTGTGCCCGGAAGCTGATAAGAATGCATAACGTTTGACAATTCTTCCGCCGTATAATACAAAGCGCTGAACTCCATCGGCGTACCTATCTCTGCTTTTGCCAGAAGGCCTACGCCGTCCTTATTCGTCAGGCTCACCCAACGCGTTTCGGTTCTGTTGCCCGTCTCCTGCGGCTTGATGTAATCAATAAAGAAATCTTTTACATCTTTCTTATGTACGCCAACTTCATATCCTGACTGCCTGTCAATGTAATTTTCTTCCGGTCCCTTGCCATACCAGGTTACCTGATTAAACTCATTCGGAAGCGTTAAGCTGTTTCCGACTACAGGAATTACGGGAAGGTCAGCTCCCGGTTTTAAGGTGCTTGTCACTTTGACGTCGCCAGTTCCGTATACCGTAAATTTCTGACGGTAGGAAGACTCATTTGTCGTTGGAAGCGCAGACTCCACTGTAATTTCTACCATTCCTTCAGCCGTCTGATTTGTCGTTACCTGAACAGTATTCTTATCTGCCCCTGCATATCTCCAGGTGTCAAACTCACTTGCGGAATAAAAGCCGAGGTCGCTGTCAGTAGGCGCTCTCCAGAAGTTGGGCTGCGGTCCCTGCGTCAGCAATTCTTTTCCATCATAAGTAAACTTCTCGATGGTTCCTGCTTTTTTATCGAAGGTTACTTTAAAATCTTTTCCTGTTACAACCGCTTTGGTTTCGCTCTCCTCCAATTCCAGTTTTCCAAGCTCTTCCGCTTTTATAGCTTCATTTTTTGCTGTATCAGAAGATAACGCAATCTGCGCGTGCGCAACTTCATGTCCTGCTTTTGCCCAGGAAGTATCCTTCTTTAATGTAAAACTGATATTGATAAAATACTCTGCTCCCTCTTCTAAGTTTTTCAACTTCTGGGATGGTACCGTAACCGTTTTTTCAGGATACCATTTCACGCCATAATAATCCATATCTGCATCTTTAACAGGTTTGAGTGCAATATCTGCGTCCGCAAAGTTTCCTCCGTCAATGCGCTCTCCGTCTTTTACCACTTCCCAGGAGGCATTGAATGCATTAAGGTTTGTAAACAAATTCTTGTTGGAAATCTGTATCTTGTCTGACACAATATTTCCTTCTTCATTTTTTACAGCTTCGATTCCTACGTTCTGATAAATATATTTTACCTGCTCTAATTCCGGCTGCACGGTTCTGTCTGCGGATACAAGCCCGTTTGCACAGAAATTCTTATTATTTGGATTGCCTTCTGGAATATCCTGCCAGTCTCCGCCGAAACTAAAGTACGTATCTTCCGTATAGGTTTTGTCTTTCGTCTCGTTAAAATCTAACCATAATAATGTATTGTCGTCTGCTTTTCTTCCTTCATCATTCAATTCTGCTAAAGACAATGCCTTATCGTAAATTCTGACATTATCAATCACGCCTTTGAACGTATCCGGAACGTTCGGATTCTGTGCATCATAAGTTAAATCAGCCCCGATTCCCACCTGGTCCGGACCTGGGAGAACTCCGGTCTCACATGCAGCAGACGCCGCTTCCTTTCCATCCAGATACAATTTCAGTTCTGCTCCGTCATAAGTACCGGCAATATGATGCCATTTATTCGCCCAGTCGGCCGGCGTATCTATGGTTGCTGAAACCGAATTATACCCGTCCGTCTGAATACGGAACTCCAGCTTGTCTCCATTCTCCGATACTTGTCTGCCTAAAGCATAACCATCCCAGCTTCCTTTGGAAATGATCGGCATCGTAGAATTATATTCTTCCTCAGTAACCGCTCCGGAACCATCGCCGGCTCTTCCTTTCTGCACACCGTCCGGTTTCACCCATGCTTCTAAGGTAAATGCCTGTTTTCCCGTAAAGTGCAGGGATTTGTCATTATAAACCTGAGCGTATCCGGTTATACCTTTGCCTTCTTTGCCCTCCACCAGCTCTTTGCTGCCTTTTAAGAGCACCTGCAGCTTATTTTTACCGTTGTCAGTCAGGACTTTATCGGTCGGCGTCTGCCACTCAAGGCTCTGGTCCACCCAGTCCCAGATAAAGCCGCCCTGAAGGTTCGGCCATTTCTCGTACAGATCCCAGTATTCATCCAAATTACCGATACCATTGCCCATCGCATGTGCATACTCGCACTGGAAGGCAGGCTTCGTCCCGTATCCACCCCAGTAGTTGAGCGGATCCTGCGTAATATGGTAATTTGGCTTACCGCTGTAAAGACTGTCCTCATTGATACGGCGGTACATTCTGGACCATACGTCTACGTCCTCAATATCCCTCATGCCTTCATAATGAACAAATCTCGTCGGATCCAGTTCCTTGCAGAGCGCTGCAATCGTTGGCCATGTATCCCCGTTATAAGACTCATTTCCAAGAGACCAGGACATAATACTTGCATGATTTTTGCTTCTTTCAATCGTACTTCTCATCCTGTCCACACAAGCGCTAATCCACTCCGGATCGCTCTGTGGAATATAATCGTTCAAGCCATGAGACTCGATATTGGCCTCATCAATCATGTATAAACCATACTCGTCACAGAGATCGTACCACTTGGCATCGTTTGGATAATGGGAATTACGCACTGCATTAATATTGTACTGTTTCATCAGTTTAATATCTTCTACCATGCTCTCTTCCGTAATCGCACGTCCGCCCTCTACCGTAGTCTCATGACGGTTTACGCCTTTAATCATGATCGGCGCGCCGTTCACAAGAATCTGTGAAAATCTCGTTCCTTTTCTTACAATCTGGATCTCCCGGAAACCAACATGTGTTCCGGCAGCTTCCACGGTTTTCCCATTTGCATCCTGCAAATCAATTGTCAGTTCATAGAGATTCGGCTCTTCTGCCGACCAAAGTTTGGGGTTTTTTACTTCTTCGGTAACATTAATTACCGCTTCCTGCTTATAAGAATTTAAAACTTCATACCCTTCCACTTTCGTCTCATTAACCTCAGTTCCGGTATCTCCAGTCACAACAGCATCGCTGAAAATATTATCTATCGTCTTTTCAAATACTACATGTTTTTCATCATTCTCAGCAACTCCCAGATCATACAAAGTAGCCACTACTTTATATCCTTTTGGAACTTCGGCTTCATACCCTCTTAATGCAACTTCCAGATTAAAGCTGGCTTTATTATAATCTTTCTCCGCCTTTGAATCTGAGGGTCTTGTTCCTTCCGGATAATCAAATGTCGTTGTATAGGCAAAGTCAAACAGAGATGCGTTTTTATCTTTTGCAAACAAAAATACGTCTCTGAAAATACCGCTCATACGAATGAAATCCTGATCTTCCAGATAACTTCCATCAGACCAGCGGTATACCTGCACAGCAATGGTATTCTTCTGTCCGGGAGCATTGAGACAACTGCTGATGTCAAACTCTGCCGGCGTATAGCTGTCTTCGCTGTATCCAACTTTTTTACCATTCACCCACACATAAAATGCAGATTCCACGCCCTGGAAGGATACAAACACTTCTTTTCCGTCCCAATCCGCCGGTGTTTCAAACGTTGTCCTGTAAAAGCCGACCGGATTGTATACTGTGGGTGCAATGCCATGCGCATCATACGTTATACCGTAATCAGCTCTTGGATCTTCCACTCCCAGCCAGGGAAGCTCTGTATCCGTATATTTGGGAGCAACAACACGACCGCCCTCTTTTGACTGCCAGTTCGCCGGAACCTGCATCTTCCCCCAACTGTTTGTACTTTTACTCGTATCATAATCCGTCTCATAAAACGTTTTTAAATCATCGTTTATATCAAACGGAGAATTTACCAGAGCAAAATCCCATTCGCCATTTAAGGACTTATAATATGGAGATGTCTCATGCTGCTTTCTGTTCTCTGGAACTTTTACGCTCATGGCATTGTCAAACCCCACAAAACTTGTATGCGCGTCTGAGCGGTTTACTTCGAATACGCCATTCTTATCAAACCACTCCTGCCCGGCAAACTTTTCTTTTGCTTGCCCGCCTTTTGTCTGTGCATGGATTTCCATACCGGAAAACGGAACTCCAGTTATGGTTATTCCAACCGCTAATACCATGGCTAACAATTGTTTCGCCTTCATAACTTTACCCTACTTTCCTTTTTGTCTTGTTAAAAATGTTCCCGCATACCAAGACAAGCCCTGCTCCCAAAATGTTTACTTCTTTTTCCTCCCTTCCTTTTTGGACAGCACAAGTCTGTGTATACTATTTCTGCGTTTTACAGAACTTTCAAAAAAACGCAAAAATAAAAAAAGTCACAGGTAACTATTTTCTACCTTTTTCCACTTTTGACAAAATTATAGAGCAGAATTTCGTAGAAAAGAACTATCTGAACTTTCCTTCAAGTATACTATCTTTTTACAAAATATCAAGTTATCTGGATATTTATGGGTTTTTTCGTCAAGCTGCACAGAAACCAACTAGAAGTTATGAAAAATACGGCAAACAAAATAGATGATATTGTGCATATTTACCATAGCAAGGCCATTACTAAGTAATGTTTCAGATTGACTTCGCAATAAAAATATTTCATACCATGTTTTGGTTGTGTTTGCATTTTCTATATGTTATTATTTTAAGTAATTATATATTGTGGGTTTTTTTATTCAAATAGAAAAGCCTAAAACCACACAAAATGGAGGTCTTTTATGACAGAAGAAAAATTTTTCCCAAAACATCTGACGCGTACGGTTACCATTCTCGCGTTGCTTCTCCTGCTGCCATTACTAAGCCTTTTGACCGGGACAAAAGCACAGGCGGCTGAACTCAAAAATAACCCTACTTTCACCTTTACCTCCACCGGAGGGACGTCTGTCTCTACACAGGCCAATTCCAACGAAACCACGGTTTTGATATTCGGTTATGTAGGATGCGGCAAGACAAGATCCACATTAAACAGCATCTCTTCCTGTGACTGGGTAAAACGCTCCGATATCCGGGTGATATTTGCAGAAACAAATGGTCACACACAGGAAGAAGTTCTGGCCTATGAACAGGGATATCAATGTCCGGATATGACGTTTTGTTACGATGAAGATGATAACATCTTTATGGCAATGGTAGAATATGCTAAACTTTATGGCACGAACGGCGGAACATATCCAATGATTGTATTGATTGACAAAGACAATAAAGTGCAGAATTTACTGTCCGGTACCAAAACTGCAAATGAAATTTTGACGGAGATTAAGAAATTTGCCGAGATTGATGAAGTCGGTGATACGACGCCTCCCGCCAATCCCGGTTCCGGTATTGAAAATATCAATTATGGACTGAACACCATAGACGGGACTGTCATTTCCACCAAAGCCAACCCCAATCAGACCACTGTTCTGCTGTTCGGATATACGACCTGCGCATTGACTAAATCTACTTTAAGCAATATTGATTCCAGCAATTGGGCAGCCCGGCCAGACATCCGGGTAATTTTTGCGGAAGTATATGGCGCCTCCCTGGCGGACACGAAAAGCTTCGCCCAGAATTTCTCCGGCAAAAATATCATATACTGCCACGACGCCTCCGCGCTGAATTTTAATTTTGCAATGTCCTACCTGAAGCTTTACAATTATACTGGCGGTACATTTCCATACATCGTATATATTGATAAAAATAACAAAATCCAAAATATTACTTTAGGACCTAAAACAGCCGACGAAATTCTGCAGGAGATTGAAAAATTTGCAACAGAAGACGAGACCACTCCTCCTCCGGCGCCGGAACCTACGCCTGGTGAAACTACTTCCCCAAGCGAAACTCCTGAACCGCCGCTAACTATTTCGGATGTATCCGGGCTAAAAACAGCTTCGTCTGCCGCTAAAAATATCAAACTGACCTGGAAAAAAGTTTCCAATGCAAATGGTTATATTGTCTATCAATATAGCGCTTCCAGCAAAAAATGGATCGAGAAAGCCAGGACAAATTCAGCTTCCTATACCGTCAAAGGTCTAACCCCTGGCACGGCCTACCGTTTTGCTGTAAAAGCTTATATACAGTCTGCAGACGGCAAACAGGCAGAAAGTAAATCCTATGCCTCGCTTAATACGGCGACCGCGCCAGGCGCTGTAAAATTTAAAGTAACGCCTAAAAAGAAAAAAGCCGTTATAACCTGGAGCAAAGTAAAGGGAGCAACTGGCTATACGATCTACTATAAAACCAACGCCAAAAAACCCTGGAAAAAATTAAAAAGCACAAAGACCACAAGCTACACGAAAAATAAATTAACCTCCGGCAAAACATACATCTTTACCGTAAAAGCATACAAAACTTATAACGGAAAAACCTATACCAGCAGTTTCCAATCCAAAAAAGTTAAAATCAAATAGTTTTAAATCCTCCGCCGCAGCAAGAAGGTATCAGGCTGTAACACTGCGCAGCGGCGGGGGATGACCCCTCGCGGTATGCGTCAAATATCCACAGACACGCTCATTATCTGCATTGCCCGCAAAAATAGCGAACCGGCTATTTCACAAGTTTATCGGCTCTGCGTCTATGCGTCTGGCTCCTTTCTAATTGATACGTTTAGTCTTTTCTCTCGCTTAGAACCTCTTATTTACATTTATGGCAAAATAGGGAAAATATCTGTATTTGCGCATCACTCCGCATTTTTAATGATGTTTGTTCGAACATATCGGACTTAATAATCAATTCTGCATCATCCCGCTATGCCCACTTTCTATTACGCGTCGGCTTTCCATGTCCAAAATAAATCATTCTTTTTCCTAAACCGCTAATTTTTTCCGCACTTTGAACCATAGCCATTTTATCATTGTATAACATGGAAGTTGTAGGATAAAACATATTCATCAACGCATCCCCAACAAGTAAATTTCTTTGCTCTATATCCAGCCCGATAGAGCCTTTTGTATGTCCTGGCAAAGCAATCACCTTTGCCGAAATCCCATAGGAATCAAGAACATCGTTATCATTTAAAAAAATCGTTGGAACAATAGGGGGTATTTTATCCTTCTTAAAACTTTTTAGGGATGCGGATAAAACAATTTTTCCAAATATTCCTCTTGAAGATAGTATTTGAAGCATATTATCTTTTAACAAAGGTATATCCTCTTGATTTATTGCAACAGGAATACGCAGGGCATTTGCTAAAAAGGCAGCATTTTGGACATGGTCTACATGTCCATGTGTCAGCACAAGCAAACGCATATGAAACATTTTGCAGGCATTCAGAACTTTTTGACAATATTCCTCCCGCCCTGTATCCACCAATATAGCATTCTTCTCATTGGAAACAATATAGCTGTTAACATTCCCACAACAAATTCTCTGTATCTCCATATTTCCCACCCTTTTCACATTATGTATGATTCATAATTCTAGGTTCTTATTTAATCTTTTTTAGCTCCAATAAAGTAATGTATGACTGAATCATTTTTGAATAGCTTTCATCAATATCAATCTCATCACGAAAAAATCCTGCTTCTTCCAAAGTTATAAATCCATGCATAGAACTACGGATTGATCGGCTAAACTGGACAATTTCTCCTTCCAATAGACCATAAGACCTTAATATTTGGTACATTTTATGAACAATATTTTGTCCTTCCTCAAGCAATTCCAAATTTCCCGTAGCCGGGATTTTAATGATTGTCTTGTACAATTCTGGATTTTCTTTTGCAAACTTTCGATAACCGATTGCAATATGAGTAAGCATATCTTGGGGAGATTTCCCTTCTAACCCTTCATATAATTGTTCAGACATTTTTCTCAGAGTCAGTCGTCCAATATCAGAAGTCAATTCGGATAAATTATTGATATGATTGTAAAGAGAGGCCGCTTTTACCCCCAATTTATCCGCTAACTCTCGAAGCGAAAATTTATCAAAACCTTTTACGGAAATTATTTCTGCGGCTGCTTTTATAATGATGTCTGTGGATAATCCTTTTCGTGACATTTTTATGCTCCTATTCCTCTTTTCCAAAAACTAACACCGTTAGTTATAGTGTAAACTATCAGTGTTAGTTTGTCAACATATTATACTTAATTGGAAATCAGCACCCGCAGCTTGAACCACTCCCCGTTCATGTCATAATCTACCAACGCGTGGTATTTTTCCGCAAAGGCAAGGATACTCTGAGTTCCGTAGCCGTGATTCTTTTCAGTGGAAATGGGAACGCCGGATTCATCTAGGCGGATATTTTCCGCATAGGTGTTTGCCACCTCAAGGACAAACTGTGGGCTGTCAAGGCAGGTGATGCGGATTTTCCGTTTTGAGGAATCAGATATTTTCTGGCAGGCATGGATTGCGTTTTCGATCGCATTGGCAAACACCATGCAAAGCTCTATATCCTTTACAGGCAGGGCAAAAGAAAGCTGAAACTTGATCTCCACGTTGCAGTCTGCCTCCTTTGCAAGACCAAGATAGAACGTCAGGATAGAATTTAATGCAGTGCTTTCACAGTAGTGGACAGGCTCGTCTATTGGCACGATTTCAGCGGCGTTATTGATGAACTCCAGAATGTCCTCCCTGCTTCCATTCTGTGCAAGGGAGAGAAGTCCGTTTTCATAATGCTTCAGGTCATGGCGGATAATGCGAAACTTTTTCTCATTCTGCTCCAGCGTTTTGATTGTATTTTCAAAGGAATGAAGCTGTATGGTCATTAACTTTTCCGTTTGCTCATAGCGGATGATTTTCTGCTGGGTAGCAATCGTCCGGAAAATAACGACAAAGGTCAGACCCATTGCGGCAATGAATGCGATATAGAGGGGAAAATCGGCAGGCCGGTCCTTGATGGGCGCAGGATTGCTGCCTGAATATACCAGTATGATATAAAAGAGAACGGAGATGGCGGCAATCAGCCACCAACCGCTCTTATCTTTTTCTGACACAATTTGGTAGAAACTTCGCATGAGCTTCAGAATCAGAAATTCCGCAACAGGCGCAAGCAGAAGCCTCCCGAAAAAGAGAACCCAGATGTTCCCGCCGCACAGGGTAGAAAGAATACCGCAGCCGGTGCCAATGGTAAGCATTACCATGTCCCCGAAGCAGAAAGCAAAAATGACCTTTCCGTTTCTGTATTTGGAAACGAGAAAAAAATAGAGGAAGCTGGGAATGGAAATCGTGATCAATATTTTGTTGGTGGCGGACGCAATGCCGTTTAGATACATATCCACTGCATAAGGCAGGACAAGCATAATCGTCACAACAGTACTTAACAGGATATATTTTTTCATCGTTATGCGGGGGATAATGAGCGTTAAGGATATAATAAGCGTAAAAAATATTGTTGCGGCATTTGAAATAATGAGCAGGATATTTTCCATATAATCTATTCGCCTCCTATGATAAAATCAAGATATTTTTTCTTTGCATCTGAGAACCGTCTCGTTATTTTGTAGACAGATCCGTCATCCATGATGAAGTTATCACCGTCCACACTCTTTATGTGACCAGCATTTATAATATGGCTTGCCGAGACCTTTAAAAAGCAGCCGCTTTTCAAAAACTCCGACACGGAGACATCAAACGCCTCTCTCTGCTGGAAACCCTCGACAGCGCCTCCTGTGGTATAGTAAACGAGATGGTGGTTAAAATATTCCACCGCCGTCACGTCACTTAACATGACAAACTGTATGCCGTTTTTGCTTCGTATCTGAATCTGTGGTTTCGGCTGGTTCACCTTCTCCAACAATTGGTCAAGCTCATGGAACAAATCCGGTTCGCTGACAGGTTTTAAGAGATAAGAAAAAGCTTTGACGGTAAAAGCTTCTATGGCAAATTCCCTTGAGCTTGTCAGGTAAAGGATAAATGCGTCGGGATTTTTTTCATGTAGGATCCGTCCAAGCGCGATGCCGTCCAGTTCCGGCATGATGACATCAAGCACATAGATGTCTGAAGCACCGTGGCTCTCCTCATAGGACAAAAGGGAGACAGCTTTTTGGAATTTTACAATTTGTACAGATATTTTCGTATTATTAAAATATTTTTCCGTACGCAGGGTAACGTCCATCAGTTCATTCTCATCGTCATCGCATATGGAAATCCGCATATTATTATCACACCTTTGTTTTCATTTTGGGGCCGCGAAGAAACTGCCTCCTAATATTATAAGACAATATTTTTATGATAGCAACTTACGCCAAATGTCAATTAAGTGAAAAAAGGTGTCAATTAAGTGATTTTTATAGAATTTTATTGGAAATGATGTAAAATACTGAAGTGTCAACAAATCGTATGTAAAAATTTATTCTTCGCAATTTGTCCAAGTGTCAAACGATCCGTACACTAGGTGAATTGTCAGGTGATCCGTACCACTAAAGTATGAGGAACAACTATGAAAACAAGAAAAACAGGCATAACAATACAGATGTGCATGATGATTTCGACACTGGTGCTTTTGGGGGATATTATCTTGGGGGCGGTGCTTACAGACAGGGTTCAGACGATGCTATTGGAAAATATCCGGCAGAATGCATTAAATATATCAAAATGCGCATCGGCCGCCATGGATGCGCATGCAGTCAAAGATGTGTACGAGAAAGGACAGGAATCTGAGTATTGGGACAGTGTCTATAAAAGTCTTAGTGTGTATCTGAAAAATGGCGGCGTAGAATATGTATACATAGCAGGAATGATAGATGGCAGATTTGCGTTCGTCTTGGATACAGATCCCGAAGAACCGGGCTTATATGGGGAGGGCATTGAGCTGGATTCTGACAATAAAAGTGCGCTAAATGGTACTGCCAGCGTCAATCAGGAACCCTTTGCCGATGCCTGGGGTATGCATATGACGGCATGGTCTCCTATAAGCGGCAGCGATGGCGGGGTGATTGCCGTGGTCGGTGTTGACGTAAGCGACGCCAGTGCACAGGAAAGCCTAAAGGGCGTTGGCTCTTTGATTCTCATCATATGCGTCATCATTTATATTGTTATCGTTGTCGCGCTGCTTTTTGTGTCAATGCGCCTGTCAAGGGGATTTAAGCAAATTAACCGCAAAATTGAGGATTTGACGGACGGATCCGGTGATCTGACGAAAAAAATTCTGGATAAAAGCGGAACGGAATTTGAAGTAATTGCAGATAATGTAAATAAGTTTGTGGATGAGATACAGCAACTGGTTCAGCAGATTGGCACAAGCACCTCCAGCGTCTATACATCCATGAAGCAGATGCAGGGCAATGTGGCAAATTCTTCCAAAAATGCCGGAAACATCGGAGCTGTGACAGAGGAACTCTCCGCTTCTATGGAAATGCTTTCTTCAGCCGCTGACGAGCTGGACCGGTTTGCAGGGGATATCCATTCCAATATCCAAAAAACAATGGAAGATGTAAATTCCGGCAATGAACTGGTGCAGGATATACAGAAGAAAGCCAGCGGTATAAAATCAGAGACCTCTGAAAAGGAAAAGAACATCCAGAAAATCGTTCAACTGCAGCGGGTAAAAATGCTGGCAGGCATTGAGGAAAGCAAAAAGGTTGCAGGAATTTCAGAACTGACAGAAAACATTTTGAGCATAGCCTCCCAGACAAATCTTTTGGCATTAAACGCATCCATCGAGGCGGCGAGGGCTGGCGAGGCAGGCAAGGGCTTCGCCGTGGTTGCCGACGAGATTGGCATACTTGCGGATAGCAGCAGAGAAACGGCGGCGAGGATTCAGGCGATAAATAGCGAAGTCATAAAGGCCGTTCAGGAATTGATGGAATGCTCTGACGAATTGCTGGATACGGTAAACAATAAAATGCTGCCGGATTATCAGCTTTTTCTTCAGGTGGCAGATCAGTATTCCGGCGACGCGGGCAAAATGCAGGGTCTGATTGATAGTTATCAGAAAAACATGTCAGGCGTCACGGGTATGGTCAATGAGATGTCAAACCACGCAAGCGCGATTTCCCAGACAGTCAGCGAATGTAAAAACGGAATTTCTGAGACAGCGGAAAATATCGCCGTGCTGGTAAGAGAAATGAACGACATCAATCAGGAGACTGACAAGATATCCAAGGAGGAGGAAAGTCTGCATGATCGGATACAGAAGTATAAGGTCTTGTGATTTTTCCAGATTACTTTTTGGAAGCATGTATCATGTATAAATATTTTAAAGTAGGAGGATATTCCTAAATGGAAAAAAAAGGTACTTTTTTTGAGCGGAATGACGCTGACGCAAGTAAAAGGCTGGCAAAAATACTGCTTTATATGACGCTTATTTTTCCTGTACTGTTTTTATGCACTGCGGTGGGAGCATTTCAGATTAGATTTTCCGATTTATGGGTGATTACGGGAATCGGCTGTGTATGTACGATTGGACCGACTGTGCTGCAGAAAATGGGCGTTCCCGTATATATCATGAAATATATTTCCGTAATCGCAGTGGGAATCGTAGTAATGATTATGGGAGGAAACTCCGGTATTGGAATTTATATGACTTACGGGCTTGCCATGCTGTTCAGCTGCATGTTTTTTGACAAAAAATTTACGCTTAGGATTTCCATCATTGCTTACTTTATGCTGGTAGCGTCCCTGTTTCTGCGTTCCCGGACAGTTCAGCAGATTGAATACGACACCAATATGAAATGGTTTATCACCCGGACCATGGGATTTACCATCGAGCATATTGCTATGTCTGCCGTATTTATCAGTATAGCCTCCGGCGCAAGGAAGCTCTTGGAAAATCTTCAAAGTACCGAAAACATAAAGAAGATGTTTACCGTCTGCGGACAGGCATCTTCCAATCTTGTAGAAACCGTTGACAGGCTTGCGCAGAATATGGAAGAATCAGGGGAAGTCAACGACCGTATTGTTCAATCGGCGGACAGAACGCTGGAGGATTGTGCCAAAAGTATTGACCACATCGTATCCATGCGCGGCTTTGTTGCGGATATGGTGCGCGCTTCGGAAGAGATATCCCATAATTCCAATGAAATGCTGAGGATCTCTGATGATACATATGCCCAATTACAGAATTATGTCAAAATTATGGAGAATGCAGCAGAGGGCATGCAAGAAATCATGCAGACGGCAGGACAGACCTCAGAACAGATTACAAGGCTTGAAGAACAAATGTCGGATATTTCAAAGTTTGCCGACACAATTGCAGATATTACTTCCCAGACGAATCTCCTTTCCCTGAACGCATCTATTGAAGCGGCCAGGGCTGGCAAGGAAGGCAGGGGGTTCGCCGTGGTGGCGGCAGAAGTTGGAAAACTTGCAGAAAGTTCCGAAGCTTCCAGTAAAGCAGTTGTTACAACTATTAAAAATGTGTTGGAAGTATTAAATGGGGTAAAATCCGCAAATGAGAACAATTTGCGTTTTGTTTCCGAGGGGATCAAGCAGATTTCCGCCGCTAAGGACGAGGCGGTGGTTATCGGCGAAATGCAGTACCATTCCAAGGAAAAAACGGAAATTATCGCTGCAAACAGCGAGCAGCTAAAAATAAGAAGCCGCACGATTGATGAAATGTCCGGGCAAATGGACGAAATGCTGAAAACGACGAAAAACCGCGCTGACAGCATTGTTATGGAAACCGGCAAACAGCGGAGCATAACAAACCAAACTTCTGATACGTTCCAAACTGTGGAAAATACTGCGAAGGAACTGCTTGAAATAAGCGGTAACGCGCCTATTGACTAAGGAAAGGAAAAAGATGAAAAAAAATGAGATAACGCTTCTTGGATTTATGTGTATCTGTGTGTGCGGACTGATTGCTGCGTTCCATCTAGGAGGGAACGCGCCTTCTGTCGCTCTGAAAACGCTGGCGAGTACCTGCTTTTTTGTTTTGAGTCTTTTTCATTACAAAAAAATGGAACAAAACCTCATGGCAGCCAGATTTATGATTGTGGCATTTTTCTGTTCCCTATGTGGTGATGTGCTGCTTGCCCTAGATCGTAATAATGGAATGATGTTTGTAAGCGGAGTAGCCAGCTTTGCGGCAGCACATATTTTATTTTCCGTGGCCTTTTGCAAAATGAAGAGATTTGCAAATACGGATGCAGTGACTGCATCCGCATTATTTATAATAACGCTTGCCATACTTATTTTTGGCGGCAAATTTGATTATCAAGGTCTCTTTGCTGTGCTTGTCGCATATGCCGCCATTATCTCATTTATGGTAGCAAACGCCTTGTCGCTGAGAAAAAGTACCATGATTTCCAAGAATGCGGCAAAGCTAATCGCTGTCGGGGCGGTTCTGTTTCTGATTTCAGATATCATTCTTCTTTACTGGCTATTCGGAATCAATATGCCACCAATCGTGCAGTCGGCAAACTGGGTGTTCTATTATGCGGCTCAGGCATGCCTTGCATATTCCATGTCAATAAAGTAAAAAAGTATTGCATAAGTGATTCTTTATGCTGCTATTTTGATTTCCTCACACTTCTATCTCAAAGTTTGAAATTTATCAATATATCTCCCGATATATTTTCGTTTTTAATTATCAGGGCCGTCGCTTTAACGAACGAAAATTCGTGAAGCGGCAGCCCCTTTGTCAATCCCTTTATTTCATAGAAAAATTTTATAAATATCAATGACGATGCATGGAGAAGCTGTCCATCTCATAGTTACCTAAATTTTCAAGAATCCCACGCTCGTCTGCCTGTGAAATCAATGTATCCCGATTTCGTCTGGATGATGTCTGGTCACTGAAAGCACTTGGGCCTCCCACGCAGCCGCCATCACAAACCATACCCTCGATAAAGTCTTCCGGCAGTTTTGCAACTTTGAGAAGCAGAAGGGCTTTCTTACAATCTGCCGCTCCGTTTGCCCGACAGACTTTTGCATTAATCTCATCTCCGGATTCTTTCAGACTCTGCAGAACTGCCTCTGTAACTCCGCCGGAATTGGCAAATCTCTTACCGTATACAGATGCAATCTGATCGTCATTAGGACAAGGCTCCAAAGCCACATCCTTTGCTTTCATAATTGCACGAATCTCGCTGTAGGTCAGTACATAATCGGCATTACCTGGAATTTTCTGATCCACAACCTCAGACTTCTTCGCAATACACGGCCCAATAAATACGGTTACTGCATCCGGATCTTTTGCCTTAATCAAACGTGAAACTGCACACATAGGGGAAACTGTGGTTGATACACATTCTGCAAGTTCCGGATAATGCTGACGCACCATATTTACAAACGCCGGGCAACAGGACGTCACCTTCTTCTTTCCGTCCTTGTATGCTTCCGCCCACTCTTCTGCTTCATAGGCTGCCGTCATATCTCCGCCAAGCCCGACATCATAAAAATCTTCAAATCCCAACTCTTTCATTGCCTTTTTCCAGCTTGCCATAGTGATGTCTGCACCAAACTGGCCTTCTGTCGCCGGCGCCGCCATGGCATATACTTTTCTGCCAGATTTGAGCGCTTCCACAACATCTACGATAAAGGTCTTAGACCCGATTGCCCCAAATGGACAACTGTGAATACATTTTCCGCAACGGATGCACTTTTCCTTGTTAATGATAGAAATACCATGCTCGTCATATGTAATTGCATCCACGGGACAACTGTATTTACAAGGTCTCTTCAAATGTGCAATAGCATTGTAAGGGCAGGCCTGCGCACATTTGCCGCACTCCTTACATTTGGAAGCGTCAATATGGGAACGTTCTCTTCCTGTAGAGATAGCGCCAAATTTACATGCATTGATACATGCCTTGCCAATACAATTCTGGCAATTCTCTGTTACCGTATAACTGGAAATCGGACAGTCCTCGCAGGCGGAACTGATAACCTGAATAATGTTTCCGTCATCCTCCGCTCCCGGCGCTTTGCCTTCAGCGAGACGAACCCTTTGTCTGATAATCTCTCTCTCCTTATAAATACAGCAGCGGAATTGTGGGGTAGGTCCTGGAATCAATTCCACTGCGATATGATCCCGCTTGGAATCAAGTTCTCCTGCAAAGGCAAGCCTTGCCACTTCATGTAGTACATCATGTTTGATTTTAATCACATTTTCATCTGCATACATCGTAATTACCTCTCTCTTTTCTATTTACCAGTATTTTAACATGGTATCGTTCCATCTTGCAAGAAGATTCCCTGGTTTTTCAAAAAAACATTTTCTTCCAATCTGTCAGAAAAGCAAATTTCCAATCTGATACACCAAAACTGCTGCCGCCCATGCTGTAAAAAGCTGAAACAGCATCATCCTAACTGTAAATTTCATAGAACGTGTTTCCCTCCGAATCGCACCAATCGTAGCTGCACATGGAATATACAACAGGCAAAAAATCATCATACAATATGCATTCAAAGGCCCAAATCCTGCCTGCGCCAACTGCTCTGTCAGCGCCGCCATCCCTGCCGCGGAATTTACATTATTGATGCCGAACAGTACGCAAAAACTGCTGACTACTACCTCTTTCGCTGAAATGCCGGAAATAAGCGCTACTCCAATTTGCCACATCCCGAGCCCCGCCGGCGCCAGCAAGGGTTCCATCCAATGCCCCAGCATGGCGCCAAAGCTGGCTGACACATCCTCCACCATACCATGAATGCCATAATTCAGCAGAAACCAGATAATAATGGAAGCAATAAAAATCGTCGTTCCTGCCTTGGTAAGATAATCCTTGACCTTCTCCCATACATATACCGCAATGGTCCTCGGGTTGGGCGTCTTATATTCTGGCAGTTCAATCAGAAGCGTGTGATGATCTGTATGCGTCTCAATCCGGTGAATCACAAGCGCAGTTACAATGGCCGTCAGCATCCCCAGAAAATACATGGATAACGCTGCCAGCATAGCATATTTTCCAAAGAACATATCTGCAAACAGCACATAAACAGGAAGTCTCGCAGAACAGGACATAAACGGCGTAATCAGGATTGTCCGTTTCCGATCCGCCTCTTTTTCCAGAGTTCTGGACGCCATCACGGCCGGAACCGTACAGCCAAATCCCAGCACCATTGGCAGGAATGCCTTTCCCGACAATCCTAAGTGCCCCATAAGCCCATCCATCACGTAAGCAACCCTCGCCATGTAACCACTGTCCTCTAAAAATGCAAGGGCAAGAAATAAAATAAAAATATTAGGTAAAAAAGTGAGGATTCCTCCCACACCTGCAATAATACCGTCTACAATCAGAGAAACCAGCCAGGGCGCCACTTTTATATATTGCAGAAACTGCTGTGTTCCTCCGGATACGGAATCCAGAACCACTTCAAATCCGCCTTTCAAGGTATCTCCCACAAAAAAAGTAAGAAAGAATACCACGGCCATCACTCCAAAAAAAATAGGCATTCCCCATATGCTGTGCGTCAGCACCCGGTCCACTTTATCCGTAAATGCAGCTTTCTCTGATTTGTAAAACAAAGTATCTTCCACAATTTCTTCTATGTAATCATATTTCTGATTAATAATATCCTTCTCATAACTTCGATCCAGAACTTGCGGCAACTCCACCGGAAATTTTTCCGTTATTTCTTCATCCTGCTCCAATAACTTAATAGCGTACCAACGAGTATTTCCTGTCATTTGATACTTCTTTCCAAGCGCCTGTTCTAATATTGCGATTTTTTCTTCTATCTCTTCCTGATAATGTACTACGTCTGCCCGGTGCTTTTCCTCATAATGATGAACCGCTGCATGAAGCAAAACATCAAGCCCGCTTCGCTTTCTGGCAGAAACTGGAACTACGGGAATCCCTCCCAGCATTTCCGGCAAACGGTGCAGGTCGATTTCCATTCCACGCTCTTCCACGATATCCATCATATTTAAAGCCAAAACCACAGGTTTGCCCAGTTCCAGAAGCTGCATGGTTAAATATAGATTACGTTCCAGAGCCGACGCATCCACAATATTGATAATTACATCCACTTCATGTTTCATGATGCACCGCCTGGATACCTTCTCTTCTATGGAATAAGAGGTAAGGCTATAGATTCCCGGCAAGTCGATGAGTTTCAATTTCTGCCCTTTGTAACTGGCCTCTCCTTCCATTTTCTCCACAGTAACTCCCGGCCAGTTTGCCACCTTAAGGTTCGCCCCTGTATAAGCGTTAAATAATGTTGTTTTCCCGCAATTGGGATTTCCCACAAACCCAACTCTAATCGTTTTCATGAGTATCCCCCTTCTCTTTATCCATTTGCTCTGCCGGCACTACCTGAATTCCTCCTGCAATATCCCGTCCAATTGCCCAGCGGGTGCCTCGTACTTTAACGATCACTGTTCCATTTTTCTTCTGATTCATCATCTGCAGCCTGCTGCCGCTGTTAATTCCCAACGCTTCCAGGCGGCGCATAATCGCCTTATCTGTAATGATATCTGTCACTATATAATCATGCCTGACGGTTCCATCTAAAATTGTCATATTGTATTCTCTGCCTTCCTCCGCGGTTCTATATCACTAACTCTGATTATATACCAATTTTACAGGATTATCAATAGCATAAAAATACCAGTACCCCCGGCTCTTTCTCCGTTTCTAATATTATGTCTTGTGGTGTTTCAACTTTAACAGGAACAAAATGTCCCGGCAGCATTGGAACCGGCCAGATGCCCAGCATGAAAAAGAACCCATTCCTGAATTGACACCTTTTACTTTTTTTGTCATATTCTATAAAAAACAGAATATATGAGAAAGGAATCAGCAATATGGCAAATTATAATATGGCTTCCGACTGCGGCTGCAGCCAAAGACCACCTCAGCGTCAAAACAACTGTGCGTCCGGCAGATCCCAAAGACCAATGCGAAACCGCCCGCCCATGCCGCATCCCTGCCCGAATAAATCAGATCCTCTGTCTGGCATGGCAATCGCAATGGCTTATGTGCCCTGGCAGTTTATGAGTGAAACTTACGAACCGGATAAAGCGCTTCAATACGGCACCATTTTCCCGGAATTAAATAAACCGTTTTATGGGAAAGGAGGCTGCATGAAATGAAAGGTAATCAGATGGAACAAGTAAAATTATTTCAATGGATTAATATGGTAAGTTTCGCAGTCAATGATATTGTGCTTTATCTCGATACGCATCCTACAGATCAGCAAGCACTTTCCTACTTCAATCATTTCCGTGAAGTACGGATGAAGGCTTTGAAAGAATATGAAGAAAACTACGGTCCTCTTACCCTGGACACCGCGAAACCAGATCAGATGTGGCTTTGGTCTACTCAGCCAATGCCCTGGGAAGGAGGGTATTGCTAAATGTGGAATTATGAAAAACGATTACAGTATCCTGTAAACATTACACAGACCAATCCTCAAATGGCACAGGTAATTATCAGCCAGTTTGGAGGGCCTGACGGTGAACTTTCTGCTTCTATGCGCTATCTGTCGCAGCGTTACACAATTCCTTACCGGGAAGTTGCAGGATTATTGACCGATATAGGTAGAGAAGCCCCTGAAATGTTCCGAGCAATGCACACAAATAGCCTGACTAACAAATTCAGCAGTAGCTCTCCCCGCCTGCCCTGTCAATATTTTTCTTAATGCGTTCATCGCATATATACATTTCACCCAATCCACTAAGGATTTCTTTTGTACATACATAGTAGTTATCGGTTATAAATTTCTGTAATGCTGATATTTTCTTTTGTACTTCATCGGAATCAGGCGTTACATGTTTTAAGCCCCCTAATTCTGAAAATATTGCCATTAGCTCATTTGCAAGCTTGCTATAACTGCCTTCCCTGCGAGCGATATCCTTTTGTCTGTACTCTTGATATGCTTTTGTATTGCCCGATTTGGCCATAGTGCGCGCACGCTGACACCAGTGAGTTTGCCGACCTCTTTTACTGTTCTCATAATCATACCTCCTGTGTAATTCCATTTTAATCTATCACGTTACGTCAAAGTCAAGAGGATTCCTAATATTTTTCTGAATTTATAAAATTTATTAATCTCGGACCGGTATTAAGGAAGGCTCTTTAATAACTGTTACATCACTTTCCCAACGCACCACATCAGACAAATAAAAGGCACTGTCTGAAACAAGCTGCATGGAACCCATAGCCGCCGCTAAAAAGCGCAAGATTGCCGAGCACGGCCATTCGAATAATTAATCAATTTTTAATGGAATTGGTCGGGTGAATGTGATAGAATATCCATGTTGAACAAACCGGCAAATCAAAAATTCTCGGAGGTGAATTTATGAGGTTTAAAGGAAAAATATCTAAGTGGTTTTATGGCGTTATGATATTTGTTGCAGTAATTCTTATCCCGATTATTGTGTTAGCCATTATAAATGCAGAAGCTTTTGTATTCGCTTTCTCATTGGCAGTATTGGCTTTCCTGGAAATATTTTGTACTTCCATAGTGGTTCGCAATTTTGCAGAATTAAAAAGTGAGAGTTTGCTTATTGTTTTTGGATTTATTAGGCTTCGTATTCTATATAATGATATAAAAGAAATCAGAACGACAAATGACCCTTCATCCTCTTTGGCAGCTTCATATGACAGAATTAAAATCCAATATGGCAATGGAAAAACTGTGATGATTGCATTACACAACAGAGAAGAGTTTTATAAAGAAATACAAAAGAAAACATCTGATATCCGCATTATATAAATCTTGATTACATATTTGAATTTTGGAAGAAGCAAAATGAGCAATTATATGAGGAAAAATCTAATGCCAACTATAATAGAAGTTGTTTTCATTTTCTCATGTGAGATAAAGAAGTAATGGAAGTGTAAAAATTTTGCCGTTCCTATCCGGCTGACTGCCGGACAGGGCGGACTTTATGTGTCGGGCAGCTCTACCTTACCGGCAAAAGAATAATAGATTTCAATTTCCTGTCTGCGGAGCTCCCCCCCGGCGTTTCCCGTCAAGAGCTTCCGATTCGTGGACGACTATCTTCTCCGCAAACTCCTGCAACAGGGTAGGAGTGAGTTCCTCAACGCTGGTGTACTTGCGGACGACTTTCATAAACTTTTCGGCGTTTGCCCCCGTCCTCGTTCTGCTCGATTAGGTGCTTCATAAACCAGGCTTCGTGCTTGGCGGCGTACTGAGTGACTTTCCGTAAGTTCTCGGTCAACAGGTCGGTGCGGATAAAGTGCGGCGTAAAATTTCCCTTACCTTTGAGTGCAAAAAAACAGGAAATTTTTTCTTGGTTTCCTGCTTCGGTGTGCTACTTTTTGCGGGTAGCGGTTATTCAGTTTTCCTGTGGCTGCGGTTCTACAAACAAGATTTTGTGGTTACTTTCTAGCTTTAAGAAACAATCCCTTATCCTTTCTATAAATCTGTACTGCTTTAAATCCGGAATTATAAAAAATTGCCTCCAGTTCTTTTGGGCTGTATATCCTCACATCTCCACTTTTTGAAATGGGAAACAAAAATTTATTTGCAAAAAATCTAATTAATGCTCCAAAGTTTGGGTCAGCTATATACACTGTACCGTTTTTCTTTAAAACTCTTTTACATTCATTTACAAATCCTTGAGGATTGTCAAAATGATGAAATGCACAACATACCGTTATAATATCAATACTTTCATCGCTCCATTCAAGTGGGTAACATGGCTGTACCTTAAAATTCATATTAGGATAACGCATTTTTGCAACATGAATCATATTCTCTGATACATCTAAGCCATTTGCTTGAATGTTTGCTTTTTTCGATAATTCCTGCAATAGAGTTCCATTTCCACATGCAACATCAAGAACGATATCGCCATCACTCAAATCTATTGTATTAGATAGTTCCTTAATATGAAATCGTGTATAATACCCTTCTCTTGATGTATCATATTCAAATGCTATCTTATTGTACGCCATTCTTGATTCTTCTGTTTTCTTATTCATGTCATTTCCCCAAATTCCTATTTATCGCTAGATTTATTATAATGCATTTATCCAGCGATAACAATATATATTTAATTTTCATTCCCCGGAAACAAACTTATATCCGATTCCTAAAACGGTCTTTATGCAGGTGGGATTTTGGCTGTCCAGCTCTATCTTTTCCGTAAGTTGCAAATCACATTTGCCACGTTTGACTGGCAGCTTTCGCTCTCCATGCTCCACACGGCTTCAAAGATTTGCGCTTTTGTGAATACCCTCCCCGGACTGGCGGCAAGGTAGCAGAGTGCGCCGTCTTCCAAACGGGTACGGCTTATGTCTGCCCCATCTTTCAATACCCGGCGTTGGTGTAGTCTGATTTCCAATCCCGGAAAAATCAGTGCGGGGGAATGTGGCGACTGTATGCATGGTTATAATAAACATACACATAAGCCATGGTTACATGATTCAATTCCTCGGAAGATGAAAAACGATGCTTATGAATAAACTCGGCCTTAAATGTTCCCTAAAAACTTTCCATTGGCGAAGTCTTTCGTACTTCCTGGCAGACATCAAAGCCTGTCCCATCCAGCAGCGTAACATCAAGTAATAAAAAGTCATACTGCCCTGACTGGAAGAATTGATGCGCCTCCTTTACGGTACGGGTTTATCTACCAGAAAACCGTTTTTCTCCAGTGTGTATTTCAATCCTTCAATCAGGCTTAAATCATCTTCAACATATATTATCTTTTTGTTTTTCTTTTCCATGTGTATCCTTTTCTATCATCCTCAATCAACAAGATTTTCATGATGCTCTCCCTCCAACATAAAAAGTCACCATTCCTCTATGAAACATATACCAAAGTATGAAAACCGGAAACAAAGCGCACACTGCCATCACTCCCGCATCGGTGATTACGAATATCCTAAAAAATGACTCCTGCCTGCCTATCGCCAAAACAAATTGCGCAATCGCTGTAATGCCTGCTGCTATACCACCTTGCAGCAAACCCTCTCTCAATACCATCCAATACATCTCTTTTTTTCTAATGCCAATTTTATGCATAACCCGAAAATCATTTCTCCTGTTCAGCAGATTTGCAAATACAGTATTGAAACAGACCAGTAAACCGATCACTGCAAGGATGATGATAAAAAAACAATGCATAACTTTCTGACTATGATCCAGATCCATATACTTCTGCATTTGACGGCCGGCATTGCGGACAGTATATCCGCAGGCTTTTGAAATATGCTCCAAATTGGATGCCGCTTTTTCCTCCATATTCTCATCAATCCACACATTGACAACCTGCCGGTATTGTTCACCCGGAAATAACTGTGCAGTTTTCCTATCCACTACCAACAGATTTCCCCCTGCATGGTTTTCTGACAATATCACATTCTGGGTATCCAGAAGTTTTATGCGAGCATTCGTACAGCCGGTTTTTGAACCGGTTTGGATCAATTTCTCGTCATATATTGTAAACTCATCCCCGATTTCTAAATTCAATGTCTTTGCCAGTTCCATTTCCATGATTGCGACGGGGCCATCGTTCTTTTCATCATAAGACGGAACCAGTGCTTTCAGATTATCTGTTGTTACCAAAACCAGATTGTATAAGCATTGCTTCTTTCCATCAATTTCCTGCTCCATTTCCAGCATCGACTCATAATTCGCACTGTCTGCGTTTAGTTTTTCCTTTTCCTCACATAAAAATATTCCCCTGTCGTAATTGATTTCATAATCCTGTATCTGCCTGATTCCCGGAAGCACTTTCATTTTCTGAAAATCCGTATCCGATATGGACGGAATCTCTCCGCCCACTATATTTTCATAGATGCTTCCTGCTGCCACCTGCAGATCCCCCGGAACATATTCTTTTACAAAAAGGATACCCTCGTCACTGTGATTATCCTGAAGTCCCAGTGCGCTGATCAAAACTGCTGAAAGCGAAACGATCATCAGCGCCAAAAACTGTTTCCTTACATTTTTTCTCCTGCCGCGTATCATCTCCATCGGCGCGACATTCTTTAGCTGCAGTATAAGACTCACAATGCCCGGAATCATGATGAGCATAAACAGAATACCCGTATTCAGGATACTGTTTAAGGATATCTCTGGAGAAACCATCTCCTCTGCATCATAAGCATAGACAAACGCCTTCATGGCCTTCCCATATACCGCTTGATTCAGAAAACTGCCTGTCAGGATTCCTCCCGCAAATCCAATAAAAGCAAAAATCAGGAATTCCGTTCCGACAATTTTCTGTAAATCCTTTGTCTGAAATCCTATTTTCCTTAAAGCGATAAAGTCCCCTTTCCTTTCAAAGAGTCGGCTGTAAAAAATATGATACACAATCAGGACACATACCAGCCATATGGCCAGATTCATAAGCGTATTCTGCTTTTTCAGGGTTCCGCCATCTTCTACAGCCTCTGCAAGCATATAATTCTTCTGCGTATTTAAGTCCTCTTCCCGTCCTAAATAAGCATTCAGCTTATCATGGTATTCCGAGATTTTCTCTTGATCAGTAAACTGGACCACAGCGTTTACCCGTCCGTTTTTCTCTCTGAGGATTTTCTGTGCAAGCTCCTTCGAGACATATCCGTTCTTCCGGTCTGTAAATCCAGTCATATTGTCTATAACGCCAACAACCGTAAGCTCAAGTCCCGGCAAGCAATATCGTTCATCTCCCGTATCCGCGTCTACAGCCGTCAGATCAACAGTAACCGTATCACCTCGCTTTAACCCATATCTTTGCAGATAATTTTTTGTAAACACAACTTCATGTTCTTTTTGCGCCCAACGTCCATCTATGACCTGCTTGATATTCGCCTCTGCCATATCTGCGCCCAACGCCCGGTAGCTTTCGTCTACATAGTCAAATGCCGTTCCATCCTCCGTCTGCCCCAAATGAAAATTCACTCCAACATCCGCTACAAAATCACATGTCTTTATCTTCTGAAACTCTGCCTCTGAAATACCGGAATATGTCACATGCTGCCTTCCCTCCAAAGCCTCCGCATTCCGCCTGTTTGCCGTCTGGACATTTGTAAAAAGCTGATTCCCGATCAAAAGAAATACCATAACAAAACAAAGGAACAGGCTTGTAAGGACGGTATTTGCTATCTCCTTCAAAAGATAACCTCTTACGACAGTTCTCATGTTCTTCCTATCCATTGACAATTTTACCATCCTCCAAACGAATGACACGGTCTGCATCTTTTATAAGACTTTCATTGTGTGTGACAAGCAGAATACTGGTTTCGTATTTTGCCGCCAGTTTTTTCAACAGATCTATGACGATCCTTTCCGTCCTGGAATCCAGATTCCCCGTCGGCTCATCGGCCAGGAGCATCGATGGATGGTTAATCAGCGCCCTTGCGATCGCCGCCCTCTGCTGTTCCCCTCCTGATAACTGATCCGGATAACATCTCTCATACTGCCCAATCCCCAATGCGTCAAGAAGCTCCTTTACATAAGCCGCATCCGCTTTCAGCTCCGGCAGCCGGATATTTTTCATCACAGACAGTGAATGCAGCAATTCATATGTCTGAAATACAAATCCTATTTTTTCCCGCCGAAGCAGCGTCCTTTTTTCTTCGCTCAACTGGAAGATATCTGCGCCGTCAATGTAGACCTTTCCCTCCGTAGGGCAGTCCAGACCGGCCAGGATGTTTAGAAGCGTGGATTTCCCGGAACCGCTTCTCCCCAGAATGGCGACAAATTCTCCTTTTTGAATGGTCAGCGATACACTCCGCAATGCCTGCAAGGATACTGTATTCTGACGATATACCTTTGAAAGATTCTCTGCTCTCAATATCTCCACTTTAAAAACCTCCTCATTTTTATAGGTAATCTTATGGTTCCGGATATCTCCAGCATATATAAATGAAAACTATCGTTTCCACTGCCGGCAGAAGCAGCAGGGCATACAGCAATAGCGGCCAGGCAGATACGGCTCCGGCAAGCAGCAGCATTACCGCCGGAACCATATATTTCCGCGGATGATGCCACAAATCGCTTTCAATCTTCCAGTTTCGGATGGGATAAAACCACTCCAGCAGTACAGACAGCGCCGCACTCTGCAAAGCAAAGAAAACTGCCCCAAAAGCCAACAGGACCGTGATCCCGCCGTTTTGTGCCTGCCAGCTTATGAGAAATATCGCATCTGCCATCATATTGCACTGGAAAATGAACAGGCAGTATGGAATGCAAAAACGCCGTTTCTGTCCGGGCAGGAAACGGACCGCCTGCTCCAGATCACGGTCACAGGACAGCAGGATACAGATGGGCGTATTCAAGGATAAAACCGCAAATCCAATCGGGACAACGGACAGCCCGGCTATTTCTTTCAGAAAATAAGGCATTACAAGAGCAACGCACCACATCACTGCTGTATTGAGCAGGTAATTCTTGTGGCAGGTGAGATATCTGAAAAAATACCGCCACAGGGAAGCCCTTTTCTTCTGCCTGATGGCATAACTTTTCTTACTCTCCCACTGAAAAAGAATTTCTCTCTGCGAAATTCTGCGCCGCAAACGCGTCGCTTTTAAGCGATACATTTCCTCTGCGTTTGCGTGTGCATTTTCGCGGAGCGTTTTTATATCAGAGGGAAGTTCGTAAAATTTTCCTCTGATATAAAAAGCATATCCGTCTGCCCTCCACAAAAACAGAACGGCAAACATCCCATTTGCAAGCAACATCAGACTGATCCATGACATGCCTCCAAAGAGAACAACGACCGTCACCATGACGGCAGTCCAGAAAATACCCATGTACCAGTATTTTCTCAGGGAATAAACAGCAGCCGCCATAAGGACAGCATGAAGCATACAGATCACAATCCCGATGATTTCTATAGTCTTCCATACCGAAACAGCCAGTAAAACAACCAGAAGCAGCCCCGTCTTTGTAAAAACCGCATAGGCTCCCAGCATAGCCACATAGGAGAAAACAAATCCCCGGCTATGATGCGGCAGCATCAGCATATGCCCCAGTTCATCTGCATTATCTTTGGAAGAAAGAGCCTGCCACATCACGCCGGCCGTAAAGGCACTTACCATCAGGATTCGGACAGACGGTGCAATCTGCACCTGAAAGCCTGCGATATACAGCCCCCAAAATACAATTATACAGATCAAAAGCGTTCGGGGCAGCCGCTCATATTTTGTTCCAAACAGCTTTTTGGCAAAAGCTTTACCTGTCATTTTCATCATGCAAAGCCTCCCGAATCCCCTCGGCATTGATCTGGCCGTGTTCAAATGTCTGCCGGATTTTTCCATCCTCCAGGACAAATACACGGTCAGAAGTCAGAGTAATACTCTCCAGGATATGGGAGGAAAACAGAACGGTCCCATGCTCCTTATACCCCAAAATCTGTCGGTACAGATATTCCGTACTCTGAAAATCCAGCCCGTTCACCGGCTCGTCCAGAAGAAGCAGTCTCGGTTTCAGGGCAAAAGCCGTGATCAGAAATGCTTTTTTCCGGTTTCCGGTTGACATCTCCCGCAACAGGGTATCCGCATACTCTTCAAAATGAAAGCCCTGTATCAACTCCGACACATCCGGAACCACCTTCCCATAAGCGCTGCATACATAGGCCAGGTATTCCCGAAACGTAAAATACGAAAAAGAATTGTCCTCAGCAAACACTGTATAGCGGCACAGCTTAAAATCCTGCTTTCTGAAATCTACAGGGGAACCGCAAAAGCAGATACCGTCTGAACGGAAGGCAGGGTGCAGACCGGAAAGCACCTTCAGAAATGTGGTTTTCCCGGCCCCGTTCAGCCCGATCAATCCTGCCACTTCATGTTCGGCCAGCTCAAAGGAAAAATCCGAAAGTATCATTTTCTCGTTATTGTACCATGCGCTTAGATTTTTCACAGTCAGGAGCGCTTGTCCCATATTATCTGCCCCCTTTGCCGTTCTTTTCTTTTTTCCATGCTGCATATGCGGAATATAGAAATATACCTGCCAAAACGATATAAAGCCCCATCATCGGGAAACTCCCGGATATCCCGCATATGATGGCGGCAGCCAGCCAGATCAGCCCCAGACTTCCACGAATATAAATATGACGCATTTTCTTTTCCTCCTTCACTTTACCGCTTACGGTTCGTAATTGATATACGAAATATAGTTATACTCACGACCGATGAAATCTGCCGTGAGTATGGCGCCAACCGCAGCCGCAAAGCGGCAAGTTTTCATATGCGGCTGTGCGCATCATGTTATACTGAGTGGCAGATTTATCTGACGCTCAGTATATCTATCAGATCATACGCTTCTTTGGAAAACGTGTATATTCCGTTGCCCGTCTGCTCGATAAAATATTTTCCCTCATCTTCATAGAAGAATAACCTGCATATCACGTCTCCGTTCCTGATAAAGTCTGCACTGATAATGTTTTCCACACGGACGGGCGTACCTATTTCACTGCTGTTTGTGGTAGGTTTTGTACCTTCTAAAATACCCAATATTTTTTCCACATCATCTTTGCTGTTTATCACGATTGGACTATCAGAATTTTTCTTGAGAGAGAGCTCATCTACTGCATCAATGTCTGGCAGTTCAAGTTCATAAGCCAATTCTTTTGCTTCTGTAAAATTGGGGATGGCCAGGCTGCCTTTTTCCTCGAATTTCACATTATAAAATCTGTCTGCTTTTTCATCATAAAGCAACACATTGTTATAATTACAGACCGGCAGATCCTGTTCCTTTTCTGTTGTTAATGTTTCATCTATTTGACCTGGCCGGACAGTATACTCATCTTTGGCAACCCCATAGATGATATATTCCGGCTTATATGTCGTTACCAGCATTTGCATATCAGAGACTTTAAGAGAATATGCCCCGTCGTCTTTTAGGTTCAAATCCGTATAATGAGATACTGCTTCGTTTAGGCGTTTAATAATCATTTGCCCAGCAGGTTTATTTTTTGCGAAGAGCCAAATACATGCGATTCCAACCAATACGATACCTGTTATAACGATCATCAATTTCTTTTTCATAGCCGTCCTCCAAAAATTTTATTGTCGCCTTATCATCCAATCTGCCTTTCGGCAGAATAAAAGAAACAACCCGATTAAAACCAATGTGACAGACGCCGCTATGGTGGAGCTGACGCCCATAACGGGAAACTGCTCATATTTCAGCATATAGGTAACAAAAGCATTCGGCAGGTTAACGAAGTAAGATACCAGCAGATTATGGTCCGATAGCTTGTATGCAGCCGCAAACCCAATCCCTACTGCAAATAGCAGAAGGATGTCCTCCCAGGTACGGAATCCCGGATAACCCAAATGGTAAAGGGAAAACATTGCCCCTGAAACCAAAATTACCGGTATCCATCCAAATTGCTACTCTATCCTGCCCTGCACAAATCCCCGAAATAAAAATTCCTCAAAAAATGTGGTCATAATCAGCGGCACAATTTCATAAAACCACAAAACGGAGTAGCCATAGCAACAATCCCCCACAAAACCACCTGCAATTTCGGATAGAATCCCAAAAAGCAGAACCGTATATCCATAATATGCCATCAGCATTCCGGCAAAAAACGCAGGGGAACGGGTTGCTGCAGGTAAAGGTGTCCTGGAACCAATCGCTTTCAGTGCCGCTGCCCAGACCCATATGCCGAACTGTCCCATGATATCGGCAAGTATCGGAAAATAATACAGGATCTCCCGCCCGTCCGCAAATTTCGCAGTTATTCCCAAAACAATACCAACCATAAATGGCGATAAAGCATGCGTATGTTTAAATCCTTTTGTATTCACTTCTCCCACTGAAAATACCAGCTCATACAAGCTGCAGCCTGCTCCTGTACAATCTCCGTTTCTATCTCCGAGTCAGTTTTATAAATCAAAAAAAAATTTTTTCTATTTGCTCTGTATCAGTTTTAAGAACTTTTTATCATTGAATTGTTCATTTGTTAAAAACTCACCATTATAAAACATTGCATAAGAAGTGCAAGGGCTTGGCGCTGCCTGTGCCTGTTCTTTTGTTTCAATTCGCAACGCTTTGAATGGAATATTGTTTTCTGATGCCGTCTGTTCAACTATCGGAACATACTTGCCATTAAACTGACACTGATTCGTATAATATAAAACATACCCCTGTTCTTCAATATGCGGATGCCTGGCTGCTTCCGTAAATCTTGGAATAGACGCTTTTTCATCAAATGGAAGATACATAAGATTGATTCCCGCATCAGATGTATCTGCAACCCTAAATCCCTTATAAAGCAAATACTTAGGGTCAGAAAGAAATGGCCTTTTCTTCGCAGAAGAAAGAATACGAGGAACCCATGCGTTTTCAGATGGAATATACTCAATGAAGCATTTCCCTCTCTCGCTGCTTTTCAGAAAAATAAGTCCATCATCAAAACATTTCATCATCCACTCTTTTTTGGAAGATATCTGAATATCCTTGTTGCTAGAAATCGCACATCAACTATGTTCCTTTTCGATATTGTCTTTCGTCACCTGTATATATTCCATTTTTTTCCTCTCTAACAAATTCCGATTTTCCAGTTCTACAAACGGGAGTTTATCGTTTTTTTGGTTTCATCAGAACAATGCTATATATGCTTAATAGCGTATATATAATAACAAGTCCAATTAGGCTTATTGTTTTATATCCGCTAAATGTAGTGAAGCAGTATGGCAAAGCACATATATCAATAAAGCCATGCAAAATAATTGGCATCCACAGATTATTAGTCCTTTTGTATATTGCTCCAAAGTACAAGCCCATTCCGATAGTCGAAATTACCTTAAATAAAATTACAAGTGGCTCCATACCAATCATACCGGGAATATGTCCCAATCCGAAAACGACTGATGACACCCATATGGCAATGACTGTATGATGCTCATTTTTGTGAGCAATTTTGTCAACAATGTTAAGGAACAAACCTCTAACATATAACTCCTCAATAAACGCTACACCGAAATAATACAAAATGCCTTCAATCAGAATTTTCCATACACTCGGCTTATAATCAAAAGGTGCAAGCCCTATGATAAATGCAATGCCAGATAAAATACCCGCCGCTACGCCTGCAAAAGCGTACTTTTTTAAGCCATCTATCAACCCAGAAAAATGAAGTTCAAGATTCCAATCTTTTCCGAATAATTTCAGAGAAAACCATGCGAAAAATCCTATGATTAGAAAATTTACCAGCAGACTAATGATATATGGCGTCACATCAGATAAGCTGCAATTTACAAACAATATCGCAGGCAAACCAGATATATCCATAAAAGCTAAAACCAATGTTAAGATTGTCATAGCAGTTATTTGTTTTTTATTCATAATCTAATACCTCAAATTCCAATTTTCGTTACTGTTACTTGCTGAAAAAATTGCTAAATTCTTTCAATTCCCTTTTATACCTTCTGAAAGTCTGTTATATGCTATATCATAAATTGCTCCCTGCTGATTGCAAAAACAATATCAATCTTCAACTTTTCCATATCTGGCAGTCTTCCATATTTTCCTGTAACATATCGTGATAATAGAAAAAGATAACATTTGGCCAATCATAATTCTTATAATCTGCATACGATCCGCTTCACCATTTGAAATCACATGCAGCAGATTCGTTACGATAACATTATTAAACAAGTGGTCGCCAAGTCCCATCCACAATGCCCCTGTCATTTTATATAAGAGTGACCATTTTATACTCATAATCCCAGCCAATACAATATAACCAATACCCATAATCAGGGAATCAGCAAGCGATATATTCCCCTGCGCATAATCTCTCAACGGCATAACCCAATGCCAGATTCCAAATAAAACAGCGATAAGAAGTACGGCACGGATAAAGGATAGCTTTTCAGCAAGGATTCTCATAAACAATCCACGAAATACGCCTTCCTCCATCCATACATTTATGATATTCACTACAATACATAAAAGCAGGAAAAGAAAACCGTCATGCCGTATCGTTTCCCCATTTAGCGTAAATCCACTTATATAAAAGGCTAACGTTACATTCTGATTAATTTGGTAAAGCAGCAGGCATTCAATGGAATAGGCCACAAGGAAGCAGCAGCCTCCCAATAGGAACCCTTTCAGAATATCAGATACCGTTTTACCCTTTATAAATCCAATGCTTTTCCAGGTGTCACCACAAAAATGAAGGACAATCGCTAAAACGGCAATTCCAAAAGCTTTGTGAAAAAAATTTTCCGCAAAGATTGTTTCGTCCGTCTTTATCACAAAATATTCTATGATTCTGGATAAGCCACATATGGCAAATAGTATTGCACAGCTTAAAACCGGCCTCTTTTTTTCAATGTTTTTCATAAATATTTACCTTGCAAATTCCGACTTTCCACCTTTTTATATTTCGATTTTTCTCCGGGTCATCCTCTGGCTTACGTTCCACTGATTTTTCTGCCTTTATATCATGCTGTACTCTCTCTTCTTCTATCTTTTTACAGGCATCCATCATTCCATTTTTGACGGCCCATTTGATTACAAAGTATAAGGCAATCAAAACAACGATTGCCGTTCCCGCACTGATACCCAGTTCCTGCCACAGATCGGCAATCCCTTCGCTCATCCCGAACTTTTCCGATAAGTCCATACTGCATTCCTCTTTCTATCCCTTATTCTTTTGCCCATGTTGTTTCTTAAATAATATGGAGGGTTTCAGTCAACCTTATGAAAGCATACCGTCTGCTCCTTCATGGATATTTTCCCGACCTGATAACCGTAATCCGTCAATTCCTTTTTGTATTTCAGGAAAGAGTGGTCGATGGGTATTCCTGCAATATCCTCAATCTTCTCAAAGGTCAGCCGAAAAGATTCCTCTCCTGTTTTCTGCACATATTCCCATAAAGCCTTGTATTTACTCATTATCTTTTCTTCCTTTCAAATAATGTCAATGTTTCACATTTTCTGCCCTTTCTTTTTCTTAAAAACATAGATAACAGTATTGATGATGCACAACAGCACAAAAAGACCCGTATAATTTATCCAGATATCCCTGTATGCTGTTTTCGCCAAAGGTTCCCGAATCTGCTTAAGCCTGCATATGCGAACGCCAATAGCTGAAATATACGCTATCAGATATCTGAGAACCAACGGCTTAACCGGCAGATTCATACATAACTCAAATGCCGCTATCCCAATCAGCAGGATCATAGCCCTGTCTAATTCATGCCAGTTGCCGCTTGGGCCCTCATAAATACCATTGCAAAGATACAAGACACTATTTAACAAGGTTATTACTGTGTATATCATGGAATAACCCGTCACGATACGGATCCATTTTTCCTATTCATTTTCGCATCTGTTCCAATGTCTGCCTCTATATAGAAACAGAAATATTTGTACTTGGTTCCGGTTTGGCTGTTTCTCCGGTTTTCGTATAGATGACAGGTTCCATCTTAATGGCATCCACGGTTTCTTCTACAAATATGTTATTGTCTGTACCATCCTGGACCGAAGCAGATTTCCCATCCGATGCTGCCTTTCCACTTTCACTGATGCTGACTGTATCCGCATCCCCATTCCGGCTTTCCGCTATCGTCTTTTCCTGCTCTTCACGTTCTTCTTTACGCTTCCGAATAGCATTCTCCTGTTCTATTTTCGCTTTTTCTCTTGCCTCTTTGGCATCCTCCTTCATTCCTTTTTCAGCTATCTTCTGGTAATCCTCTGCTTTATCTGCAAATTCACCCACATATCCCATTGCCCGCTCCATGGCGGCTTTATCTCCTCTCCGTTCTGCTTCTTTATAAACGCAAAACGGTGTATTCAGCAGTTTCATATTCATGTTCGCCCCCGCAAGGCCTTCCATCGTTTTCGTATGCATAATTATCCCTCCATTTAAATTCTTTCGGACATAATCTTTTTGTCATTTCAAATGACAAAAAGATTCCAACAATAGAAAAAACGCTTCACGGGTTTTCTATTGTCATGAACTACAGAGCCTTCCACTGGCAACTTCTTCCGTATGCTATGGCAAAAATACCGGAAAACAGTGCGTATTCACCGCCAGCTCCCGGATTTTCTTCTCATTCCCGGAAGCTGACTGGATCTGTTGCTTAAGCTGTTGCTTTTTTCTTTCAGCTTCCTGATTTCTCTATCAACCTTGTCCGTATTCGTGACACATTTCTCCTCTGGCTTTCCCTGACTGTCTCCACCTGCCTTTAGCCCTTTTCCATCCATGCCAGCCTCTTTGAAATCCACCTTTTCGTCTGTTTGGGCAGCTTTCGGGTCATCAAAATTTTGGTTGCCGTTCTCATCCTGGCCTGCCCGGTACAGCCCAGTAGGATTTTTCACTGCTAATATATTAATCCTGTGGTTCAGACAATTTCGCCGCTTCTTTTTTCGGATACAGAAAACAACATATTAATCCATTTGCTGTGAGCTGTCATCTGGATGCTGTGGAATGACCAGCAGCACATGGAGGATGAATACATTTCCCCGTGTCTCTATACTCATGGCGCCGTTATATTTTTCAGCTACCTTTTTTACATTTGACAAACCTGTCCCCTCTTTGAACACACCTTTTCCAGAGAAGCTGTTTCGGGTCTCTATCATAAGAAAATCTCCCTGGATGCGCCCGGACACATGGATTTGTTTTTCGATACCGGCATCCAGCCTCTTACATGCCTGAATAGCATTGTCCAGTGTATTTGACAGGATAATGCAGATATCAATGTCCTTAAGGCCGCAGGGATATGGCAGAAAAAGGGAACAGTCCACATCAATCCCCATGCTTTTTGCAATCCCCAGTTTGTTTCCCACCAGGATATCCACTACCGGGTTATTGGTGCTTACGGGAAATGACATTTTTTCCGCCATATCGTCCAAATCCTCCATATAGTTTACCGCCTCATCCAGTTTCCCGCTTCGCAAAAGGTCTTTTATCACTGCGATATGGTTCCTGATATCATGACGGAATGATTTTGTCCTGTCATAACGAGCCTTTGCTTCCTCCACATACTGGTTCAGGGAATGTTCTTCCTGTTCCAGCAGCGACAATTCTGTTCTGAGGCAGAAATTCTGTAGCAGTTTCTTAAAGAAAAACAGGATGCAGAACAGGCTGGCAAGTCCCAGAAGATTCATGGCAAGCAGCTGCCAGTGGCTGAACAGATACTCGAAAGTTTCTTCATCCGCCCCAAGCACATACCGGGAGTCAAATTGCACCATATTGATGTATCTGCTCATAATAAAAATCATCAGAATCGGAATGAAAAACAGAAACATCTGCTGCATTTCCGCTACACTATAGTCGGAAAAGTAACGGTACACCATATAATAGCAGAAACCGGTCAGAATGAGCGCCGCCGCCTGGCTGGTCAGCATAAATACCATACCGGCCATATCATGGAAGGCGACAGGCAAAAACGGGCAGAACAGGCTCATCAGGGATTGCGTAATTCCATAGCATAACAGCATGATCTCCGTTGTCAGAGCCGCATACAGAAGGGAGGATTTAGAATCCGCATGGCAGACAAAAGTCCCGCATACCGTAAGCAGAAAGACAAGCGCCATAAATCCCATAATCGTATTAGAGGGAAGAAAATCATTGACAAGCACTACGCATATCGCAAACAGGAAATAAAAAGGAGGCCATAGCTTCTTTTTCAGGATTTTTACCAGGAAATAAAACTGGAAGGACGTATCGACAACGCCCATAATGTATATATTGAAAAAATCATAGTACGCAATCATTTTATCCGTCCCCCATATGCAAAAACTTCATATCTGCTCCATACCATCGCAGATATGCGCGCAATCCTGATCAGAACAATTTCAAATCTCAAATGTTTTTCATATACTGCAGAACAACACCGGAAAACTCTTTATTCCGCAGACGCGATACAGGAACCTCCCTGCCGTTATCCATATACGCGGTTCCGTTTTTATAGCCTTTTAAATGCCCCAGATTGATAAGGTAGCTCCTGTGGCACCGAAAGAAATAGCCGCCCAGCTTTGTTTCCAGATTTTCAATCCGCTCATAATAATCAAGAACCTCTCCGGAAGACAGGTACAGATAGATTTTCCGGTCTATGATTTCACAAAAAACAATCTCGTCTTTGGGGATAATGCGCCCCTCATATCCCTTCTGCACAAGCAGGCTGTCTTCGCTGGCATCCTGCATGGAAGCATAGAGGCGTTCCATCGTCTTCTCAAACTGCATCTCTTCAACCGGCTTGACCAGATAATCGTAGGCCTGTACCTCAAAAGACTGGAATACCATCTCTCTTAGTACCGTGATGAAAATCAAAAATCCCCGAAACTTACCTGCCCGGAGCCTCTTTGCCGTTTCCATGCCGTCCATCTCCTTCATCTGGATATCAAGAAACAGGATGTCAATCTGCCCGTCATAGGTAAGCAGCTCTTCGCCGTTTGAAAATGTCATAAGATGGATTTCTCTGTTCTTTTTACGGAAAAAATTAGAGGCAAACGCTTTTATATTGTCGGATATGTATTTTTCATCATCACAGATTGCTATATGAATCATTGTGCTACCTCCTTTGAGTCAGGCATCTCACTATAACCTGTACCATGAACTGCCCTGCCGGTTCCGCTATGTTATTCCCCAATCAGCTTGTCAAACATTTTATTTCCGGCTGTCACATAAGAAATCCACCAGACACCGGCAATTAAGGATAGTACCTCCATCGGTGAAAAGGACAGAGCCGCAGACAAAAATCCTGCCATAGCCGCACCCTGGGCAATACAAAATGCAATGCAGACCGCAATCAGTAAAACAAATGCGATGGCATAAACCCGCCTGGCTTTTTCCGCATCCCGTTTCAAAGCAAAACGCGCAAACAGCAAAGTGACTACAATCAAAATTACTTCAATCATCATTTGGATCACAAAAACACCTCTTTCTTATTTTTTGGCTTTTAAATATCATACAAACCCGACATTTTATTATAGTCTGCTTGTAATACCAGAACAATTCTGTTGCTGTGAAATGTTTTCTGACTGCTGTAGAATGTTAACTATTCAGGCAGATCTGCGCAATAAATGTATTGACCTGTCTGAACCGTTATGTGAACTCTTCCTTACTAAGGGTAATTTTATCCCTGCGCCTCTATCTGTTCAATCAAAGGATGTTTTTTCTGACTGCGGGCCATACAAACAGACAAAATCATTTCCATGCCAAACAGCACAAAGAGGAACAGCCCCATTTCCAGAAAAGGAAACTGATACGGGACAACTGTACCAGCAAAAGATTTCTTACTGACTTCCGCACATATTACGATTGAAAGCGGAAGCCCCACAGTCAAGACAGCCAAAGTTGCAAAGAACGCATAGCACATCCCCTCGATGATATTCATCCGGCATAGCTGCTTCCCAGTCAGGCCAACAGAACGCAAAATACTGTTTTCCCGCTTTCCTGACACCTGATTGGAAAGTGTCGTATTGATCAGGTTGACAACGCCAGACAGGAAGAGCAGCCATGAAAGGGCCTGCATCCCGCCGAATATGATGGAACTCTGCACTTTCTCATACTCGATATGTGCGCCGCTGGTGTCCAGTTCGAAATGACTTCGGTCGGACAGTAGCTCCCACCATGTCCATTCATAAATTCTGTTATGTCATGTGTTCACAACTTCAAATCAGCTATGAGAAACTATCTGAAAAAGAGCGCAGCAACTTAAAAAATATAACGAAAAAATCCGGCATTTACAAAGATTCACCTCTGGGCAGCCGGAAAAATAAATAAAACCGTTATTGATGAATAATCTCCATACAACAACGGTTTTATAAAAATAGTATATTTTAATCCGCACTCGCTAAAGGCTCTTTGCTGTATAGTATTTTCAACAGCACAGGCGTCAAGATGGATGAGCAGAGAATCAGAATAATAACCGCAGTGAAGATAATCGGATCGACCAGTCCGGCAGGCAAACCTTTGCTTGCCACTACCAGTGCAACCTCACCTCTGGTCATCATCCCTACGCCGATTTTCAGGCTGTCTCCCCAGTCAAATCCACCAATTTTAGCTGCAAGTCCGCACCCTGCTACTTTTGCTATAAGTGCTACCGCAACAAAACATATGCAAAACTGCAGGAAGTTCTTATCAAGTCCGTCAAAACTTGTTTTTAATCCAATGCTGGCAAAAAAGATAGGGGAAAAGAACAGGTAATCACCGACATTCATTTTCGATTCAATGTACTCCGCATCCTTCAGGCTGCAAAGAATTAGTCCTGCAAGATAAGCCCCTGTGATATCGGCTATTCCAAAAAAATGTTCCGCCACAAATGCCATGCCAAAACACAGCGCAAGGCTGAATATGCTTTCCCGGTGGCTTCTTCCATGTTTATTAAAATAAACGTTTGCCGCCTTGTAAATCAATATTCCGGCAACAACTGCAAATATGAGGAAAAGCACTGTTTTCACAAGGACGTTTCCAATAGACCCTTTTCCCGTACTTATTCCCAACACACCGGTAAGGACAATCACCCCGATGACATCATCCATCACAGCCGCCCCGATCAGCGCTGTGCCGACCTTCGTACTTACTTTGTTCATTTCCATCAGGACATTAGCTGTAATGGACACGCTGGTTGCCGTCAGGATAACGCCGATAAAGACCGCTTTGTAAAAACTTTCCGTCCCCACTGCGTCCATGCCATAGAATGCCCCATATAAGAAAGTGCCGGAAACCAGAGGGATGAACACCCCAAAGCACGCAATCAACAAAGCCACCGGCCCGACTTTTATCAGTTGTTTCAGGTTTGTTCCAAGCCCCGTTGAAAACATCAGCAGGACTACGCCTATTTCAGACATCTCTGCCAGAAAGTCTGTTGGCTGCACCCAGTTAAACAGGCAGGGACCGACAAGCAGCCCTGCCAGAATCTCGCCAACGACCTGCGGTATCTTTATTTTCTGCATAAGCAGTCCAATCACTTTGGCGGAAAGTATCAGTATCGCCAAATCCTTAAAAATCATATACGCTTCCATACATCCTCCATTGCAACAGCAAAAGGCTGGCAGATGCCGCCAGACTCTCACTCTTTCTATTACTTACTGTATCATTTTGCCCCTATCCTGCGACCAGACCGAATTAGCCTTCAATCGCAATATACTTGTTCTGTTCCACAGCAGGTTTCTGTTCTTTCTTAGGAATCATCAGTTTCAGGATTCCGTGCTTAGACTCTGCCTTGATTTCCTCCTGTGCCACTTCCTCGCCGATATAGAAGCTTCGGCTGCAAGCCCCGGCATAACGCTCCTTGCGGATATATTTGCCCGTGTCCTTACTTTCCTCGGACTTTTCAAGCCCCTTTGCTGCCTGAATGGTCAGATAGCCGTTCTCAAGAAAAATCTGGATTTCATCTTTCTTGAATCCGGGAAGATCCATTTCCAGTTCATAAGCCCCATCCTTTTCCTTGACATCGGTACTCATGATATGGCTTGCCTTTTTGCCGTACAGCCTTTTCTCTGCTTTCCGCAAATCCCTGTCATCGAAAAACGAAAAATCATTAAAGAAATCATCAAACAGATTCTCTCCATAAATACCAGGCATTAACATAAGTCATTCCTCCTTTTGTTGTTTGGATGTGTTACGGCATCCTTTGGTTATGTTAATAAGTCCTTGAAACAAATCCGACACCGGGTGGAGTAGATAATTGGCTTCATCCAATATCTGTTTCTTCGTTCTATAAACGTTATAAAACTATTACTGGCACTCGTCAATGGCAAGTGCTAATAATTCACACTTTTTTCACAATTTACGTGAGAAGTCGCATAATATATGTCAAAGCAAGAGAAACATAGTCCGAATTTTATGTTTATACAGAAATTACATGAACTATATGGTATAACTTTAAAGACATTATTATTGTAAAACCGGGTGATGATGTAGATGGCAGTTTTTTTACAGCCATTTTTCTTCTTGATCGTGTATTGGGGTAAGCATTTTCCAAATAACGCCAAAGTCATTAGCTTTTAAATGCCCTTTGCATAGAAGCCCCAAGTCAGTCCGTGAAGAACTTCGTGGAGTATCATAAGCAAAAGAAGCGAACCCACAACACAAAATTTCCAACCATAGTAGACGGTACATACACCGTACCATCAAGAGCGATTATAAGAAACATTCCAAATGCGGCAATTACAAAAGGCAACATGATTATGAAACAATGATTTTTGTCCCCGAAATACCGACAGTTAAATCCTTTTTCAGATAACCAGCGTTCTCCATCGCTAACAGATATTTTCAAAATTTATTTTCGTTTTAATTCTGCTGGGGTGAGCCTTTTCTTTTTTTGCTCATGCTGCCACCTCCATAAATTTTATTTGTTGAACATCTGCATTGTGTCAAATGCCGATTTAATTTTACCACCAAAGACGTAATGAAGCAATGAAAAACAAGAATTGTTATTTGCGATTTGGTTTTCTTTTAATAGCCAGCAGTTTAATATAATCGCTAAATTCAGAAGTATCAGTCGGTTCAAACATTACCCATTTCCCGTCATGATAGGTTTTAGCTTCATCATAATGCTTACAAACGGTATCAGATAGAGTATCTCTTATATTTTCAAATTTTGTTCTCTCATCTTTTCCGAAGATAATCATAAAACCAATACAATTACTTTTCGCATATAGGCAACAAAGTGTTTTACCACCTCTGCGATATTTATACTCATAAGTCCAGTTCTTACCGCCAGTATTCCATAATCGTTCCATTTCGTATTTTTCATCAATAGCCGAACATAGTTCTTGCCAAACCTCAAATAAAGTTCGTCCAAGCAATTCCGTCATCGTTGATTGAGATGGTATATTTTCAAGCATTATGTTTCCTCCTCAAATTTCAATTTGTTAATGACTTGATTATACATTCTTTCCTCAAAAAATGGAATAGAATTTTTATACTTCCTGTTCATCAAAGCGGAACTTGAACAGGGCAGCGACAAGGCGTGACTTTATGCTGTCCTCTGTGTCCGGGTTGACATATCCGTTTTCAATGGCTGCATAGTGGATTCTCTGGCTGCAATACTGTAAAACCTCGTCCACCGCTTCCGGCTCGCCTCTGTCGCCCGCACAATCGTTTCATAAGGGATAAGGTTCTGATTCCCCGTGTGAAAGCACCTCCATTTCTTTCCGCAGGAACTTCAACGTCCTGTGGATTTGATACCCGGTTGTATATTCGTCTGTTGTGCCTAAAGGGTAAAACCCGTGGAACGTGTATATGATGTGTTCTTTGTATGCTTCTGTGCAAGGCATAAAGGATCCCCCTTTCTCTCACATGGAGCGGCGCATGGTTTACAGTTACTTTTTATATCAGAGAAGCCGTAAAACTTTTTGATATTATTTTTTGAACATCGGGTTATGAACCAAATTTATTTTAGCAATTCCTGCAATCAACATCCCAATAAGCACGATTGTATCTATAAGTAAAACAGCGACAACACTTTCTACCAATCCATGTACAAACAAAATGGAAAATATTTCTACTGATAATGCAATAAAACATAAATAGTTTATCAAATATTCTGTTATAAGTTCTCCATAGCAATAGGTCATCAAAAATCTCACATAGATAACTGGTCTTAACAAAACACGGATACAAATACAAGCTAACGGATATACAAAAATAAATTTTTTATCTACAACCGAAATTGCTATCCCATTATCCCACTGAACAGGAATTTCCGATGGCAAATTCGTATATGATAATACCCCGATTATTAAACATAATGATGTAATTATTGCCCAGGTGATAAGACTGCCCCATATATACAGAAAACGAACGGAATCCAGTTTGAAAACAGGTTTATTATCGTCCCAATAACTTTCCAAATTTTCTACATATTTTTCAACCTGTAATTCGTCAAAGCTGACATTTCCAGATTCAAGCATTCTCTCACACATAGTTTTCGCCTTGTTTAAACCCTCTATTTGTGTTTGAATCGTTGCAGCCTGCTTTTCTATAATTTCTATTAATGACACTTTATCAAATATGATGTTGCGAATGTCCTCAATAGAAATCTCCAGTGTACGTAAATAAGCAATTTTTTTAATATTTTCAATGTCTTTTTCAGAATAATCCCTATATCCGTTTTTATCATTTCGTGACGGTTCTATAAGTTTTTCCTTTTCGTAAAATCGTATATTAGAACGTGTTAATCCGGTCTGTTCCTCAACTTCTTTTATCGTCATAACACTTACCTCCTTTTTCAGAAATCTACTTAATTTCCTTCTTGCGCACAACCATACATAGTAAAACAATCTCTGCTAAAAGAAATCATAACCCTACAAAAATAGCCCTTGTATAAATTGTTTTTTCAGAATACATTCCAACTCGAAAGATAAAGGACTGATTCTGGATTTCCTACCAAAGCCAATGCAATACCTAATCGTTGTTTCATTCCAACAGAAAAATGTTTGACCTTTTTCTTGTCAGTAGCCCGCAGTCCTATACTCTCCAAAAGCTCTGCAATATAGCTTTTATTTGAAATGCCTTTAGCTAAACATTTCAGTTTTACATTCTCTCTTGCGCTCATATTCGGATAAATTCCCGGGCTTTCAATCAATATCCACACCCGATTCTGTGCGTAAACCGTATTGTGGCTATTTTGCCCGAATAAACATACATTTCCTTCTGTGGGTCTTACTAATCCACTAATCAACCTTAAAACAGTCGTTTTCTCTGCACCGCTTCGTCCTATCAGAGCATAATTTTCTCCCTTTCTGACCGATAGATTCACATTGTTTACAGCCTTATGTTGCCCATATCGTTTCGTGAGATTATTGGTTTGTACTAAACCTCCATGCCGTATCCTCCTGTTACAAAACTATTATTTTCCTTGAAATATTAAGGTATCAACAAGGTTTACAGTCAAGGGTTTTTTTCAACTTTTTCAAATTCTTCTGCGGCAACCGTATCCGGCAGATCTGTCATCAGTGCAAGTTCATTTCCGGAAGGAAGCGTTGATTTTGAGATTCTTACTGTCGTTTCCCCTTTCTGTTTCATCCGGCCATGCCGTTTTGGATGCTTTTGGCGTATTTTTTGCAGACGTGCGGAGGAATGCTTTAAAATGACTTTTTCATCTGCTGACTGCATCTGTCCGCGTTCGGTCTTATAATCATTGGATGAAAGGCGGATTAAATAATGAATCCCTTCTGTTTCCAGAAAATCAATAAACTCTGGGGAGGGATAACCGCGGTCAAAGACTGCAAGAACCGGCTGTCTGATTTCCAGTTCTTTCAAATGCTTTCAATTTCGTTTTGCCAGTTCAATTTTACTGACAGAGACATGCTCTATTTCAATATCCAGATAAAAATGATTTAAAATAGTTTCAAAGTTCAAAGGCTGTAGTAAGCCCTTTTTTAGAAAGACAGCATAACAGCATGGCTTTTAAAGGCATTTTTCGTTTTTTTGAAAAAGTATTGTTTCCATTCTTTCTTGCATAATTTACAAGTTCCGGATCAGATAATAATCCAGAAAACATTTGAAATCTTTTTATATAAGATTTATCCATATACACCCCTGTCTATATTTTAACATTAAGAAAGGAACCTGTGGTCAGATTCCTTTTCGTTTTTTCTTAAGTTTATGATGTTGGGCTAAGCCGGTGGTTCTGACTGAGGCTATCTATTTCCCGACAGCCCCCTCCCTGTTTAGGACTGACTATTAACCGACAGCCCCAGAAAACAACTTTGCAAAAGCCGTGTAACGTGTACATGACGTGTTCCCTATATGCTTCTGCGCAAGGCATAGAAAATTCCCCCTTTCTCTCACATGGGAAAATAATGTTAACAGACTGCATTTATTTTTCAAAGGGCACTACATTCTTAGATTGCCGCCCCTTGCTGATCGATTGTTAAACTACCATGTTTTAATCGTATAAATTATCAGATAAAACTGAAACAAAATTGGTTTTCTTATCTGTCTGCGCTTTTATCAGCCATTCCTGCTTTTGTTCCTTTATCATACCGTCAAGCAGTATTGAAAAGCGGGCAATATTACCGTCATTATAATATTTTTCGGCATAGCTTTTTAAATCACTTGGTTGCATATAATCTGAAAGAACGGCAAAGAAATTTGTTTTGTTATCCTGTTCTGATTTATCTACATATAACAAAATTGTATCTTCGTCCAATCGCTGTACAATGGTTGAAAAGAGTGCAATTTTATCAGCGTCATATATTTTCTGACAGTAATCTTTTTGGGTTGTATTGTCTACTGCCGAAAACAGAGCAGAAAACCTGATCAAATCTTCATTTTGGAAATAATTTTCTATCAAATTTGGTATGTCATCAACAGCAACAGGTGTTACATTTAATATTAAAGGCATTTCTATTACTGGACTGACATTTGTATTTTTCAGAGAATCTATCAATTCTTCTATTGCTGTTACAGCGCCACTATCATTCATATAATCTTTAGCAGTATCAGAAAAATATATTGTCATTTTCGTTTTGTCCTTTAGGACGATTTCTCTTTCTCCATAGTATTGCCGGGCTTTGGCAGATAAATTCCAACCCATTTCTATGATATAGGAATTACAATAATACCCATTTTGTGTGTAAGTATATTGGTATGAATTATCACTTTCTAACTCCATATCATTCTTCAAATCTTCACCGTTCATATACCAGCCAACTTCCAAATTTTCATCATAAATATAGGTGTCTGCACTGCTATTCTTTTTCTCCGGCATTGTCGAATTGCCTGATTCCTCCGGACTCGAATCAGTAGCAGCAACGGGATAACTGCCGATAAAAACTGCACCAAATAAAATGCACAATGTCAATAAACCTGTCATAATCTGAATTGTTTTCGTTTTACTCTTGAAACCCATAATAGCACCTAACCTTTCTTTTAATTGTTCTGCCCCTTCTGTCAAAGTGATGGAAGCTAAAGAGTTTTTATAAAGTTTGTTTGATTTCAGAAAAGAAATCAATGTGTCCCCATATTCACGCCTTGCTTTATCGTCAAGTACAGATATGACTTTTTCATCACATGATAATTCACATGATTTATTCACTTCCCTTTCCAGCAAATATACAAAAGGATTAAACCAATGAACGCATACGACTATCTGTATCAGCCATTTATAAAACATATCCCACTGTTTATAGTGAATCAGCTCATGCACAAAGATATAAGATAGCTCTTTATCTTCCAGTTCATTAACTGGCAACACGATTCTCGGACGAAAGAAGCCGATTAACATAGGGGAAGCAATCAGTGGATTATAGGATAATTCCACATTTGTTTTGATATTCAGTTTTTCTACACAATCAGATAATAGATTCAAGGTTTTAATGTCCGATACCTCTGTATTTCCTGCTTTAATATACTGGATAAATCCTTGATAAACTGTTATCTTACGGACGAAAAGTACTAATGTCAATGCTACCCAAACAACAAACATATAAGCGTATAAGCTAAATGTCTTATGTGTAGCAGGGGTGCCTGCTATATTCCCGTTTGCTTGTATCGGTTCTGCCTTATTATTATTCATATTGACTGCAACGGGCGCATTTTGGCTTGTGGGGGATTCAGTCGTTATTACAGTCGTATCAAAACTTTCAAACAGGCTTCCAACAATCGTAGTATCGGGAGTAAACGGAAGTAGAAAACGCAACGTCACAATTATCCAAATATAATACTGCCAACGCCTGCTGAATCTGCTTTTATATAATGGCTTCAATCCCCAAATGATAAGTAATAACAATGCGCCGGAAACAGACAGCGACAATAGTATTTTCATAAACTCATTCATTTTCTTTTCTCCAAAATGATTCAATCTCTTTCAATTCGTCTGCCGAAAGAATATCCTGCCGCAACAAGGTTGACACTAAATTTTTTACATTCCCGCCATAGACTTTATCAAGAAAGCGGTGTGTCTGCATGGTCTGATATTCTGCTTCTGTTACCGCAGCCACATATTCATTCCGTCTGCCGATTTTTTTGACTTTCAAGAACTTTTTTTCTCCCAGCCGGGAAAGCAAAGTAAGTACAGTGTTGTTTTTCCATTCGTTTTTGTCTTTTTCCAGTTCTTCCATGATAAGGGAATATAACGCCGCCCCTCCGTTCTTCCAAATGATTTTCATTAGTACCAGTTCGGATTCAGAAATTTTCTGTGCCATGTTGTCCTCCTTTTATCTTAACACTTTGTAGGTATATAAATATCTTAACACTTTGTAGGTGATAATGCAATACCCTAAAAGGAATTTAAGAATTTTTAAGAAGACATGAAAGATAGGATGGGATTCCGTAGTAGCTGACATTGGTAGGAATGTGTATAACTGGCTATCGTTGACAATTTTTGCAATATCTATTACCCGCAATTACGGAAGAAACATTTTATAGAAAAAATATGATTTCTTTTGAGAGCAAAGGAATACTCCTAATCACAACTTTGTTAAGTATGTTCTTATGTGCTTTAGAACATTCAATAACCATATGGGGAATATTTTTAACTATGATATGGGCATTACCATTCAACATTTCATACATAAAGACTAAAAATATATATGTACCAATGACAGTCCATTTTATAGGGAATTTATTAGGAAATGGAACAGATATTATTATGACTGTCATTTCCAAGATATAGATTTTGCAAAATTCCCTTTTATGAAACTACTCCACTCAAAACAGAATAGCTACACAGCGCCAGAACGTATGGAACTTAATCTATGCGCTCTATTCGCTTTCTTTTTCGTAATTTTTGACATGAATATATCCGGTATTGCTTTTTTGTTCATGTTCTTTCCTTGTATGAAAGACAAATTACTGACACAAGACAATTCCTGCTAAAACCGCAATGCAGATTAAAAGAAAGAAGATAATCGTCTGCTCCTTCATAGCATATCTCCTAATTTATAACCAATTTCCCAAATCGTTAAGACATAGCGGGGAATGCGGCTATCATCCTCAATCTTATTCCGCAGCCTGCCGATATGTACCGTAACCGCATTTTCATCTCCGCAATAAGCGTCGTTCCAGACAAGGGAATATATTTGTTCTTTGGTATATACCTTTTTAGTATCTTGTAACAACAATCTCAAAGTATCAAATTCTTTGCGGCCAATTCAATATTTTTCCCTTTCCGGTAATTGTATCGTCGGATAGAGGAATCATGGTATCTTTATAATCTACTGCCTCTTCGCTATTGCTTTTTTCGCTCTGTGTACAGGGAAACTCTCCAGTATGGCGTTCATTCTGCATACAGTTTACGCCTTTCGCAGTCGTGTAGCTCCATTTGAGAGGGAGGCGGTTTAAATACACGTCAATATGGTCTTTGTCATACACGACCATTTTATCCAAAATTTCTTTATAGAAATCATCTTCATATTCCACACCATTGACAAGTTCGTTAATCACTTCTGTAATTTCAACGACAAGCGCTTGCTGTTTTAAGTGGTTCTCCCTTTGTCTATCTATCTCCTCAAGGACTTCACAGGGCCGCCTGCCTGGATGTTCCGGCATATCGTCTATGACTGATTGCAGTCTGGCAATTTCATGAGCATACTTTTCTCTTGCCGCTGTAAACTCATCTTTGCTAATATCGCCAGATGTATAAAGGTCAATGAGGTTTGTACGTTTTTCCTCTATTGCCATAAGCTGCGCTTTCCGTCTCCGGGAATCCGCGTCAACGCTGTCTGCTTCCCTGGGGCATCCCTTTATCCCCTCTGGTGCATATGCGCCGCATGGCGAATCAGAGGAAATTATGTACTTGATAACGGCAACTAAATTGTCCGTAAATTTCTTCTTATTATATTGCAGGCTCCTGGTCAAAAGATACATGATATGGGCGACATCCTCATTGCGAATGCTTAAGCTCCTGCATCCGACTTGATTTCCTGCTTTATCGATATGGGGGCTTCCATGCCTTACAGCTTCCAAACATCGCCATGCCTTATAACAACTTCCATTTTTTCGGGTTTTATATCTCGCCACATAGCTTAAACCGCAGCATCCGCATTTTATTTTACCGGAAAATGGATAACGGCCGCTGTATTTTGCCTTACCCGTCTGTGATGAAGAACGCTCATCTAACATGCGGTTTGCTTCATCAAACATTTCACGGGGGATAATCGGATCGTGATGGTCTTTGATGATAACAAACTCCTCCTGCCCAAGGTTTACTTTCTTCTCGTGGGAAAGAAAATCGGGGGTATAGGTTTTTTTCTGGACTAAGTCGCCGCAGTATTTTTCATTACGGATAATACGGAGTATCACAGTATTTTGCCATTCCTTGACACGCATGGGTTTTATGCCTGCTTCAAAAAGCTCGCGGGCAATCACATGCGTTCCTTTTTTCTCATTTACAAATTTATGGAAGATCAGACGGACAATCTTGGCCCCCTCCTCATTGATATACATTTTGCCGCCGCGGACATCATAGCCTAACATATCCCTGCCAAATACTACGCCCCGCTCCATCTGGCGTTTTTGCCCCCACTTTACACGTTCGGAAGTCTTACGGCTTTCTTCCTGTGCAATCGAGGACATAATAGCGAGCCGAAGCTCCGCGTCACCGTCTAATGTATTAATATTATCATTTAGAAAAATTACGCCTACGCCATGCTTTTTAAGGTCGCGTGTATAGAAGATGCTGTCAAGCGTATTTCTTGCAAAACGGGAGATTTCTTTTGTTACAATCAAATCAAAATCACCGTTTTTCGCACACGCAATCATACGGTTAAATTCTTTTCGTTTTTTGGTATTCGTACCAGAGATGCCTTCATCAGCAAACACTTCATAAAGCTCCCAATCGGGATTACGCTCGATATATTGTCTGAAATAACGCTGCTGGCTTTCAAAGGAATTTGCCTGATCTTCGTTGTCCGTGGAAACACGGCAATAGGCGGCAACTTTTCTCTTTGTGCACCGTATCATTCTTTCTTGGTTTAAAGTTTCATATTTATCTATTGACAAAAGAAATATCTCCTTTCCTTATTATTACCCGTCTTTTCAGGGCATACAGGGATACCCTTGCGGTATTTCCTTAATTTTGCTCTCTTTTTCCCATTCTTCTATAGTAAAAACGTCAAGCAATTATGCCTGACGCCTCTTTTTCTGATTTAAACTGTGTTGTTTTTCAAGCTCGAGCAGGCAGCGTTCCCGCTGCGATGCGCTCAATAAACCCCGTTTTTCTAGTGATATAAGAATTGACTTTTGAAAATGCATAAAAAACGCTGCGTGTTCCTGTTCATTTAATTCTGGAACAGGTTCGCCAACATAAACAAATTCTCTATATTTCAACAGACGGCACCTCCCTCATTTCCACTATATGAACTAATGATTGTACCGTATAACGAGTGGGCTAATCCTTTTTTTGCTAAGTCTGCTGTTGATTGCGGAACCTGGTCAACTGTCCGCATCTGCCCAAGATAATAACGAAATCTTTGTCAACTCTCTCATGGTTCTTTGGGTCGTTATGTATTGACAATTCCTTTTATGGTTCGTCCGCATAAAGCAATAATAACTGGCGGCCTCAATTTGCCTCCGGTACTATGGGAAATGATAAGTACGTGAGCGACATTCCTGTCTAGCGGTGTATTCTCACCAAAACGCCAAAACCGCAAAGGCGGTCAGACCTCTACGGTTTTTGGCGTTTTTATTTTTAATATACAGAGTACTAATATATCCGGCTCTTAGATAACAGTTATAAGCAAACTTTCCTGCCTGTATTTGTGTTAATAGCGCAGATCATTTCTTAACTCCGTATCCGCTGTGATTTTGTTACGGGTTTGTTGCTGCAAATAGAGCATTGTATCCGCTCTCTTGGTAACTTCTTACCACTCTCTATTCCGTGGCTGTCACTATTTTTTTATCTTTGAAATAATACTCTTTGTCATGCTCATTTATTTCCCGAAGAATCCTGCATGGATTTCCAACCGCTACAACATTCGAGGGAAGGTCTTTTGTGACAACGCTTCCTGCTCCAACAACGACATTATCGCCAATTGTTATACCCGGCATGATAAGAACACCGGCGCCTAGCCAACAGTTTTTTCCGATGTGGACAGGGGCGTTATATTGGTATCCCTGCTGACGAAGTTCTGGCAATATCGGATGTCCCGCCGTAGCAACTGTCACATTCGGACCAAACATCGTATAATCTCCAACATAAATATGCGTATCATCCACCAGTGTCAGATTAAAGTTAGCATAAATGTTTTTGCCGAAGTGCACATGACCGCCTCCAAAATTGGAGTGAAAAGGCGGCTCGATGTAGCAGCCGTCACCAATTTCTGCAAACATTTGTTTTAACAGGACGCTGCGTTTTTCCATTTCGGTCGGACGTGTCGCATTGAAATCATACAATCTGTCAAGTTTCTTCAACTGAACTTCCATGATTTCATCATCATTCGGTAAATATAATTCTCCCGTGTGCATTTTTTCTTTCATACCCATTTTTAAAGTTCCTCCTTAATCGTTAGGTCTTTCACCCATTTATATTTTTGATAATGCTATATACAGCAGGAAGTTTCACAATTTCATTAAGATTTATGATAAAGTACACAACCAATACGGGAAGCCGCAACAGAAAAGCGGTAATCAGCCCCAGCGGGACAACGATGCACCACATCGTTATTATATCGCATAAAAAGCCAAATTTACTATCGCCTCCTGCACAAAAAATACCGGCGATTGTAATTCCGTTTATAGATTTCCCAAGTAATAATAAGAACACCTAACAAGCATCCACTTCAAATATGTATGCGCTTAGATTTGTAACGGAAAGAATAAGGGGGCTGATTGCAAGCAATATCAAACCTGATGCTGTTCTCCAGGCATAGCCATTTTGTATAACTTCTCGCCATACGCCCGTGCTGTATCCAGCCTGCCCGCTCCAAGCTCATTTCCAACCATAATTCCTCCTCCGCTTCCAAGTCCAGGACAGAAGCAGGCAACAAGATTTTTCACAATTTGCAAGCGAATTGGCGGCGACGGCGTCACTCCCAAGATGCCCCATAATGACCGAATACATGGTAAATCCACATCCCCGGACAATTTCATTTCCGAGGACGGGCAAGGTATATTTCCAAAAATCAGAAGAAAGCGGTTTGTATTTTTTATTAAATTTTCCCTTCTCAATTTGGAACTGTTTTTTGCAAACGTTTCAAACACACACCAGATAACTTCCAGTACTCTTGCTTTTACAGTGGCAATCACTGCTCCCGCAATTTCCATTTGAGGTATACCAAATAGACCGAAAATCGATATCACATTAAAAAAGGTGTTAATTACAACGCTGACTGAGCTAATCAGACTGGATTTGAACGCCCGCTGTTCTTTAATGTACAAAATAAATTTGAGAAATTCCCGTCAATAAACAGGAAATGGCTGCCGCGCGCAAATAGACGGCCCCGTTTTCTATCAGTACAGTATCGGATGGAAATATCTTCATAAGGCAGGATGGAATGCCAAAAGCCATAATTGTGAACAGAGAGGAAACCGCCATTGTAATTTTCAGCACATAAGCAAATATTTTTTCAACGGATACAATCTCTCCCTTTCCCCAATACTGCGCGGCAATCGTAGATAACCCGATAGTCATGTCCGCTAAAAATAGATTCTGTATGAAAGTTATCTGACTTGCAAGCGATACGGCAGACAATGCGTCTTGCGTCAGCACTCCAAGCATCAACGCATCAGAAGCGTTGACCAGGGCAAGCATAAATTGTTGAAACGCTATGGGAAAGACAAGTGTAACTAATTTTCTTTATAAAATGCTTTCAAATGATTTTGTTCTCATCTCGAATCCCTTCCGTTTTATTTTCTCTTTTTGAATCAGCATTTACCACATTTTTGTTCGGACAAATAACTTCAGATGTTCCATCTTTTACGGCAACGGACTTCATGAACCGCCCCCGGATTTCTGTTTCTGGCATGGAACAATTATGCCCTCCTAAAAAAATGGAAGGTTTCGTTTTTCCATGGAAATCACTTCCGCACGTTATCACTAAATGATTCCTTTCTGCCTCACCCAAAATATCTGCTGCCTGTTTCGTGGAATGATAACTGCTAAACGCCTCTATCCCGTCAATTCCAAACTCCATAATTTTTCGCATAAGATGCCGCTTTCCCTTTAAATTCACACAAGGATGCGCTAAAACGGCTATTCCATGATTGCGATGTATCATAGCAACCACTTTTTGCATTGAGGGATAAGCGATTTCCACATGACAGGGTCTCCCCTGTGAATAGTAATCCCAATAGAAATTTACAAAAGGATTATCGCCTCTCGCTCCCGCCCTGCGATAGGGCTTTAACAGGGAATGGCCGGTATATTCCGGCTTTGACAAAAGAATCTCGGCAAACATTTCACCCGTCCATGTTTCTTTCCAGTAATTATCCTTTGACAGATTCCACATTTCTGTTTCTGTGATATGAAATCCTAAATCCTGCGTTTTCTTTAACATTTCCAAAGACGCATTCAAACCTTGCGCTCTAATATGCTCTTCAATTTCATAAAAATCGCCGGAAGTATCATCAACTCCATATCCCAGCATATGAAAATTTGTATCTTCAAATGTACAGTCAATTTCAATGCCCGGAATATATGTAATGTTTTTTTCTTCCGCTGATAATACTGCTTCTTTATTAGCCCGTACGCAGTTATGATCGGTAATCGACATAAGGTCTATTCCCTGTTCCGCGCACATCTCTACTAATTCCAAAGGCGAAAACTCGCCGTCATTACTATATGAACTATGCATGTGCAAATCAATCATAAGAAATCCTCCGTCATAATATTCACAAATTTAAAGTTATTTATCGATAATACAGAATCTTATTCCATGGCCTCTTCCTGCGCATCTTTGAATTTTTAAAGATTCTTATTATTATCAGAAATAAACATCTGCCCTGGTACGGCGAATATTAAGTAACTGCTGCATTGACGCCAAATGGTTGTTTCATATGCAAGGCGGAGGAATGAGGCGTAGCGGTGGCTACGTCGATTGACGACAACTCAGCAGATGAACAGGCAGACAAATCAGCTCACCAGTTACTCCATATTCGCTATACCAGTGTACAGTCGTACCATACCAGACATTTTCTTAATAGAAAGGAGCAAACTAACGTTTTATTTTTTTCTCCTTTCACAGTGTTCGTTTGCAAGATTGACTTTTTGGTGTTTGTTGATATAATTATATTGTTAAAACAAAAGGAAATCTATCAAAATTCTTTCAAATATTATAACAATTTTGCGCGAGGAGTATTTATATGGGTATATTTATTGACTTAAAAGACGACTGTTCAGAAAAAATTCCCTATGACCGTGCAGATTATCCCTTTTATATCCGGCATTCTTTTCTGTCTTTCTATCCTAATCATGCCGCGCCGCCGCACTGGCATGACGATATTGAGCTTATCATTGTGTATCAAGGAGAAATGTCCTACAATATTAATGGAAAAATCGTTCCTCTCCATACAGGAGAAGGCTTGTTTGTAAATGCAAGACAGATGCATTTTGGCTTTTCCGACACGCATACGGAGTGCGAATTTATGTATATCCTTTTTCACCCCCTATTACTTTGCATAACTCCTGATATGGAGCAAAAATATGTGCTTCCCGTCATACAAAACGAAGAAATTCCCTTTATTCATTTAAAGCCGCAAATAACATGGCAAAACGAAATTATTTCGAAAACGAATTTAATATACTCTATTCACAAAGCGTCTGCAGCTACCTTGAAGATACAAAGCATACTTTCATGGATATGGGCAATCGTTTATGAAAATATGCCTAAAACATCCCATGTTACACATTTACAAAACAATGAATTATCCATATTAAAAAATATGATAAGTTTTATTCAGCAGCATTATAATGAACCGGTGACTTTACAACAGATTGCTCTTGCAGGCAGCGTTGGGCAAAGTAAATGCTGTCGACTTTTTGGTGAATATATTCACCAGACGCCTAACACATACCTTACAGCTTATCGCTTAAACAAAGGAACTGAATTGCTTGTAAATACTGATATGAACATTACAGAAATCGCATATGCCGTTGGATTCAATGGGGCAAGTTATTTCGCAGAATCTTTTCGTAAATATTTTCATTTATCACCGTCAGAATACAGAAATAGTATGTGTGTCAGCTAAGTAATCTTGCAGTGGGAATGTGAAAGCAGAAGAGTCTGTAAAAAATCTTGTGCCTACAGAACTTAAACTTTCTTGATAAGAATTAGATATGTAATTATGTAATGATTTTCTTTTGATTTATTGGTTCTATTTATAGTATAACCATTTGAATGAAGTCTGTCCATTTTTTGTATGGTGCTGTGGTCACAAACCGCCTTTCAGCACGAGATTATCCTCATACCCGGATTTTGAAAGTTTCCGCAAAAATTCCTCCTGCATAAAAAGCTGCAGGCACTGTTGATAACTGATTCCAGAAGTCTTTGCTTTATTTTTAATTTTGCCAGAACGGATACCGCCTGATCTGCCATTACAACCACACTCCAATCAAATCTTTTACCCCATTTGCACACGCAAGGCTTTCGCATATTACATAAGATCCAGTATATTCTTTTTTGCATCTTTTACAGATCCTTGGATTGCCTTATTAAAAACTTCTTTATCCATGCGGCCCATATTCCGCAATACGTCACAAATGATATGGTCACGGTCGTAAATACAGACTTGTTGAAAATCAATCTCCTCTTTCGTTTCTCCAATCAATAACAGGGCAGGATCAATCCGGTATCCCTTACTAAACGAATAATAACTCCATCTGAACAGTTTTTAGAATACTGTTGGGTATAACTTGGCTAATTTTATTCTTGCATCAGCAGCTGTAAACTGCCAGTTTATTTTTCTGTTTTCAGCATTCCTCTTAACTGTCCAGATGCGGACCGGCTCTTTAAAATTTTCCCAATCTGACAGTGGTTTTGCGAGTGCGGCTCATAATGCCAATTTCAATTTCCGCCATGTTCAGCCAACTCCCATGTTTTGGGGTGTAATGCCATTCAAACCGCCCTGCCAGCCTACGGGCTTCTTCCGGCAGGAATGCCTTATATAACGAAGCTGTTGTATGGATATTGAGATTGTCTGTGACAAGGACGATCTTTTCTGCCCTTGGGTACAGGGTATCAGACGTATATTTCAGTATCCGTGCAAAATCAATGGCATTCCGCGTTTCTGTCACAACTGTTTCACGCCGGCCCGCAAGCGGCTCTGAAATCATGAGCACATCTGCAACACCATTGTGGACATATATGGAATCCACTTTTTCAGGGCTTCCCGGCCCACAGGGAATGCGTTCTTCTTTGATAAGCTGTTTATTTGTTTCATCAATGCAGACAACCGGGCGTAGCGGGTCATATGGCCTCTGGTACACTTCAAGGACGTCCTCCATGGCCGCGACAAATTCCGCGCCAGCCTTCGGGATTTACAAAGCCGAATTATAAATACAGAAAGCCGCACAGGATATTTGAAAACAGACTGAAGCAGGAGTTTGCTGCGGATAAAGTGAACCAAAAATGGTATTGCGAATCTGTCCGTGTAACAGAAAGCATGAGCAAAGCTGGATGCCCATATGACAATGCACCGATGGAGAGGTATTTCAATACACTAAAAAACGAATGTACCAATCTGTATGAATTCCAGACAGAGGAAGCGCTTTACCGGAGGGTGGAAGAATTTGCCTATGCCAACTATAACCATGTGCGTCCCCATAGTTTTAATGCGTATCGGACGCCTTATCAGGCACGTATAGCATCATAAAAGAAAATTGATATTTTTAGCCACAAGTGTTACAAAAAAGCTTGACCACTACAGCTTTTTGTCGTGGCTTGATAAACAAACTCCGGTCAGAGGCTCCAGAATGGATAAGGCAGTAACTTATATCCAAAACCGCCGCCCCTGTCTTACAACGTATTTAGAGGACGGAAGATGCAGCTTTTCGAATAATCCCAGTGAAAATGCAATCCGTCCGTTTACAGTCGGGCGCAAAAATTGGCTGTTTTGCGATACGCCAAATGGTGCCCAGTCCAGTGCCATTGTATATACAATGGTGGAGATGGCAAAAGCAAATGGCGTAAACGTCTATCACTATCTAACCTGTCTTCTTGAAAAAATGCCAAATGATAGTATGAGTGATAAGGAATTAGAAGTTCTGGCACCATGGAATGAGAATGTGAGATCTAAAATTGAACGCCGGGTTGCAAGCTCAAAGCAATAACCAATCATATGTGAATTGTCAAAATACTCCGGTTACTGGAAAGTAGCCGGATATTTTTCTACCAATGCCTGAAATTTAATCGCTTACGATAAAACCATTGGTTCCCCCTTAAAAATGAGTATAAAAAGAGGACATCCATCTAAACAAAAGATAAATGTCCTTCGGCATATACACTATTTAATTTTATGCACAAAGCAGTTTGGCGCTGTTACGCCGCTCTCTGCTGATGTAATGTGAAAGCGACGAATCAGGTTGCTCAACACCTGTGCCTGTTGAGACAGTTCTTTAGAAACAGACGCGCTTTTTTCCGCGGCAAGGGAGTTATTCTGTACCACAGCCAAGATCTCGCTTATAAATAAGAGAATGTTTTTTTACAATAGAACCTAATTAATATATTTATTTGATATTTTATGTTTGATAGTCTATCCACATTCGCAGATTCTTTTTTTGTAGGAAACGGATTCCTATCACTATTAAGAATTCCATTCCACGTCTGTCCAAAAAACACACTTTTCATTGAAAACTCTTCTTCAAACTTTTCTGGCACATAATCAGGCAATTCAAAGAAAAAACATTGAGCTATAGTTTCAAGAAATGTTAATTCATAAGACTTATCTGACAAATTCGATAAATGCAATCGCATCACTCCATTATAATAAGGATCAACATAAGCTGTAGTTACTACAATTCCCACATCGGACATAGAAATTCTTGGAACAATTAAACATGCATATTTTCCATTTAACTTAATTCTTTCATTAGTTAAAATAACAATCGATTCTCCTGGATTAATAGTATACTTATTATTAGATTTTCTTAAATCGCAGCAATCACGGGTTGCTTTAAATCTAAATTTAGACTTAACCAATTTCTGATTTAATACTTTTACAATCGGTCCCATTGTCAGTTTTAATCTATCAGAGTACAAATTATCTTTTAATTGGGTAGATAATAAGTCCTGTTCTGTTTCATATTGTGTGGGCATACCATCTTTAAATCCAAAAGAAACGGTAAGTTCTATTTCTTTATCAGTAATTACTTTTTTTATTTCTTCATTTCCTAACACAATCATTTCCTCCAATTGTACTAAAATTATCACATAAATTTAACCATGTCTGATATATATTTTCCCACGAAGCAAACCATTCTTCATCATTCACAACCGCCTCAAACACCGGCTCAAGAAATCTCTGTATTTCTTCAATAACCACCGAAAACTCCAACTTATCATCCTTAATATTTTTCAAAAAATATCTCCACCGCTTCTGCATATCCTCATCCTCGGCAAGTGTAAGAATGCGTTTGAAACTATCTTTGTCGTAAGGCGTCCCTCGTCGTTCCAATGTTCTAGCAATCGCTGTCTGCAATCTCATCCCATCAAAATCAAACGTCCTTGCTAAATAATAAATATCATAAAAATCTTTCATCCTTCCTGTCAACTCAAACCGCTGCAAAATAGCATCAAACTTTTCAGCAATTGTGCTTTCAAGAGAATACGTCATAATAATAGGTTCTTCAAAATCAGGAAGTTGCGTATGAATTATCCGTTCCTCAGCACGTGGAACAATCACATCCCCTACTCCTATGTCCACATTGAACGGCACACGAACATTTTTAATTTTTCCGATAATCTGAGTACTGATGCCATGATATTTCCTCTGCGGTGAAATTTCCTCAAACCCTTTAGCTGTCATCTCAATATAATCATTTCCCGTAGGTGTAGCAAGAATTTTTATAATAAGGGATTTTACCTCATCCAATGAATTGGAAACACTGCGAAGCAGAAAATCCACATCAATCGTTGCCCGACTTTCAAAGTTGGTAAGTGTATAGATAAACAGCCCTCCCTTGAGAATAAGAGTATCCTCATATCCAGACTTTGAAAGTTTCCTCAAAAATTCCTCTTGCATAAAAAGCTGAAGACACTGCTGATAACTGATATCAGATGCTTTCGCTTTATTCTTAAGCTTTGCCAAAACAGATGCTGCAATATCAGCCATCACAACCACACTCCAATCAAATCTTTTACACGCCTTTGCACACGCAATATTTTTGCATATTCCATAAGATTCGGTATATTTTTCTTCGTATCTTTCACATAACCCTGTATTGCTTTATTAAAAATTTCTTTATCCATCTTATTCATATTCCGCAACACATCACATATAGTGCGGTCACGGTCGTAGATGCGTACCTTCTGAAAATCAATCCGTCCCTCCGTTTCGCCCAATGTAACCAGTTTTGACTCGACACGATATGCTTTTATAAACGGATAATCAATTTTAGTTCTTTGCCTAGAAACATTTCTATCAATGGCAAAATTCCATTCAGCAGGATTTCTATCACTATATCCATAATAGAATAGTGCTGTTTCCATACAAAGCACCGCATCAGGAAACAAATGGTTAATCATTACAACTTCGCTTTCTCCGCAATCCTGAGTCCAGTGATAGCATCCTCTTTTAATCCTCTCAATCAGCCCCTCATCCAAGAGCTGCTTGATATCCGCATAATACAACTTTGCTTCCAACAATTCAGCAGTGGTCATTATATAGTGATGTCGATTAAACAGCTTTCTCACATTTTTTAAATCATTCTCATGAAGCATCTTACCACCTCTACTTAATCAACCTCAAATCTAATCATCAAGTGAGTATTTTACTATAATTATATCCACTTTCCTGGGCAAAGTCAACAATAGTAAAACGAACACTTTTAAAATCAATAAGTGGGTGGTTTAGTATAGAAAAATCAGCTTGTCCAAACATTCCAGACAAGCTGATTTTCTCAAATTTCATATTTGAAATATACATCTTCATTGGCTGTTACATAAAGATTTATTTTTCTTGAAGTGCCGCAGCCCTCGACAGAATACGGCTTTTCGACATCCCCCGCATCCATATTTTCATTATACTTCTTTATTCTTTCAGAAGTCGAAAAGCTATGTACCAAAAATCCCACCGTATCATGCTCGTCCCCAAATACGGTAACTGGAACATTACCGATGCTTCTCTGGGTACAGAAGAGCTGGCGCACATGGAAATCGTCTGTACCATCATCTATCAGCTTACAAAGAATTTATCCCCGGAGGAAATTAAAGCATCTGGGTTTGACAAATATTATGTAGATCATACTTTAGCTCTCTGGCCTCAGGCTGCCGGTGGAATCCCTTTCAATGCCTGTGAATTTCAGTCAAAGGGCGATCCTATTACAGATTTGATGGAAGATATGGCTGCAGAACAAAAGGCGCGCAGCACTTATGAGAATATCTTGCGTCTAGTAAAAGACCCGGAAGTCGCCGACCCAATCCGTTACCTGCGGGAACGCGAAGTCGTACATTTCCAGCGGTTTGGCGAAGCAAACCGGGAAGATTGCAGTAAATCAGAACATATAAAATACAATCCGTAAGGCACATACGCACTTAACCTCAAACCCGTGTTTTTATTCTTTCATGCCAAAAGAAAGGACAAGTCTATTACGCATGTATTCAGAGTAAAAAAATCAGCGATTATACAATCACGGAAAACCCTGCACCGGTTAATCCAACATTGGAATTTCCAACACCGGGAAAATTAACACAATAAATATAGATATATAACATGCTAAAGAATAAATACAGAATAATAAATCACCGCCCATATTGACGATGACAGCTTTTGCCGCTACCTAATCCAGCAGGACATAAACGGGATAGCCCTTGATCTGCAGGAAACTCACAAGGACAATTTTTTCAGCGTCCAGGCACATAATCCGCTGAAAGGACTGCTGCCGCTGATGAAAATCCAGCCCGGAAACAACCCGGAACAAGGCGCAAGATACTGTCTACGTTCAGCTTTATCATGTCGCACTGTTTCCCTCTCTTTTTCGTCTTTCCGTACTCTTAATACAACAGGAGATTATTAAAAGCTTAATTTTATTGATTTGCAATTACAGTTTGATAATTTTCGAGAATTTCAGCTAAAGTAATATTTGACATACTGTCTGCCATATCGTCACGAATTTTTTGATATGGTTTTTCCAATACCATGTGGATGTTCCTGCCAACAGGACATAACTTAGAAGCAGAAGTATGTTCCCCAACGAGCTTTCCCAAAAAATCAGGTTCTACACAGGAACAAATCTGTAGCAGGCTGATTTGTTTAGGGTTTTTGCATAATGTTGCGCCCCCAGTTCCGGGCTTTATAGTAATAATACCTGATTTTTTTAAAGCACTCATAATATTACGGATAATCACTGGGTTGCAGCCTGTTGACAAAGCAAGCTGCTTGCTAGTTACTTTACTTAACCCACTAAATTCATGAATACATATCAGACAGTGAATTGCAACAGAACACCGTTTGCTAATTTGCATATAGACAACCCCCTTTTTTATCATTTTAACACCAGACAAAGAAAAAATAAAGGTGTAAATCTTGACATTACATATTGCTTGGAGTATAATTTTAAAGGTGTAAAATTTAAAATTACATAAAGGAGGGTTACAAATGGCATACACACAAGTGATTTTTAGTCCAACAGGTGGGACACGCAAGGTTTCTGAAATGCTTATTTCATCATGGACGGAAAACTGGAACACCGTTGATGTCAGCGACACGAAATATGAGAGGGAGCGATGTTCTTTCACAACAGAAGATACTGTTTTGGTTGCAGTCCCTTCTTATGGCGGAAGAGTTCCTGCAACCGCTACAAGAAGAATATTAAATCTGCGCGGAAATGGAGCAAAAGCTGTTCTTGTATGTGTTTATGGAAATCGCGCGTATGAAGATACTTTAGTTGAATTGAATGATATAGTAATTAGGGCCGGTTTTAAAGTAATAGCCGCAGTTGCGGCAGTTGCAGAACATTCCATTATGCGCCAATATGCAGCAGGCAGACCAGATGCAGAGGACAAACGTGTCTTAAAAAATTATGCAGAAAAAATACAAAAGAAACTCTTAAACGGTGCTTTCACCGAACTCCATATGCCGGGCAACCGCCCTTATAAAAAAGAAATGGGCAGCAAAATAGTTCCACAAAGCGGTAAAAACTGCAATCAGTGCGGGCTTTGTGCTAAACAGTGTCCCGTTGGTGCAATAGATGTTTCAAATAGTAAAATTGTAGACAAAAGCAAATGCATTTCATGTATGCGGTGTATATCAAATTGTCCTCAAAACGCAAGAGAAATAAATAAAGTAGTGTTGTTTGCGGCTTCTGCTGCAATGAAAAAAGCATGTCAAAACAGAAAGCAATGTGAACTTTTTATTTAATAAATGACTGTTGCCGGACATTGAAAGAAAACGAAATAAAATAAGGCTGAAACGTACTTGTTAATCTCTTTTTGGTATCAGAGGAAATAGGAGTACTTATACAGAAACATACAAAGAACATCATGCATACTTTCAATGGACTCTGCAAAACTATTAAATGCTGCGCCGCTATCAACGCATGATAGGCACAGATATCTGAAACCGTCTGGAACAGGAAAAGCGATAGCTGCATTCAAACATTGCCAACGTGATATGTAACCCGGGGTAAAAGATAGAGCCGGACGGCAGGAATCCGACCTACCTAAAAACCGTGTTAGGTGCCGGCTACAAATTCAGCAAATAAGCGCTGGGGAATGATGATTGATACATTGTCATTTCCCGGCGTCTTTTTCTTTTTTTCTATAAAGGTTCAGGACATTTTCCAACAAACAAATTTCTATAAGTCTGCTGCAACGGAAATGGAATTTTCACGGGTTTGAGTATTCCATCCCAATGCTTGCCATTCCGCTATATAAAATATTTAAAAAAACTTTCCAAAAACTTGCCTGCCGTGCGTAGTAAGTAGTAAAAGGGCAATTTATGCTGTATGTGTGAAAAGAACATTTTAACAAATATTCTTTGACAAAAATTATAGAAGTACTTCTCACACTGTTATAGTGTACTTGCCGCTTTTCATAAAATTTAGTAATTACATCAAAGGAGAACCTATATGATAAAAACTGACAACTCTCCTACACCCGATAGCCAGATATGCAAAGACAAAATGAGGCTGACAGTAACCAATATCTACCCCTCCTTTCAAAAAAAATCAGAACGGGAAATCCGGCAGGAAATTTCTGCAAGGCTTTATCAGATTTTTAAAAAATATGCGTAAGATACTTGCCGAACAACTACACAAACTCATAGTCTGTTTGGTGTAAAATTCTTGTGAAATTTCTCATTGGGTATTGCATCTTACGTTTTGGGAGGTAGATACTAAATGTATGACGTTTTATATGCAAGACAGTCAATCGAAAAAAAAGACAGTATATCTGTAGAAAGCCAGCTTGAGTATTGCAGATACGAAACCCACGGAGAAGCCTGTATCGAATATACGGACAAAGGTTTTTCGGGCAAGGACACCAACAGACCGGGCTTTGAAAAAATGATGAATGATATTCGCACAGGAAAAATCAAACGTGTCATTGTTTACAAACTTGACCGTATCAGCCGTTCTATTCTGGACTTTGCAAATATGATGGAGATATTTCAGAAATATCATGTTGAATTTGTTTCTTCCACGGAAAAGTTTGACACCTCTACACCAATCGGCAGGGCAATGTTGAATATCTGTATCGTATTCGCCCAACTGGAACGAGAAACGATACAAAAACGTGTAACGGACGCTTATTATGCAAGGTGCAAGCGCGGCTTTTATATGGGCGGGCGTGTCCCCTACGGTTACTGTCTGAGAAACACGGTCATAGATAATGTCCGTACTTCCATGTATGAGGAAGTCCCGGAAGAAAGCGAACAGCTAAAGCTGATTTATTCCATGTATGCAGATACGGGTAATTCGCTTGGGGATATTGTACGGTATTTGAATGAACACCAGATTAAAAATCTGCGAGGTGCAAATTGGAACACTGCCCGTATCAGCGAAATGCTCCGCAATCCTGTGTATGTGGAAGCTGACATTGATGTGTACCAGTTTTTTCAAAGTCAAGGCGCAAATATTTATAACCCTGCAAGCGATTTTACGGGGTACAATGCCTGTTATCTCTATAAGGGTACCGCTTCCACCACAAGAAAGCAATGTGACCTGTCCGACAAGGAAATTGTTCTTGCGCCGCATAAGGGGTTTATCCCCTCCAAAACATGGCTTGCCTGCCGTATACGGTGTTTGAATAACAGACAGTCAACGAAAACCTGTAAACCAAAAAATTCATGGCTTGTGGGCAAAGTAAAATGCGGCAACTGCGGTTATGCTCTGACAATCCGTAAGGCAAAGACAAAATGGGGACGATACTTTGTGTGCAGCCAGTCGGGAAAGCATGGAAACTGTAAAGGAGCAGGCTGTACGATTTATGCGGACGTTTTGGAAGAATACATGCTTGGTGCAATCAAAGAAAGACTATTAGAGTTTCAAAAACTTTCCTGCGTGACCGACACCGGAGAAGCACAAAAAAATATGACGAAAAAAATTCGTCTGACACAGATTGAGGAAGAAATTAACGAACTTCTCTCTAAAGTTTCCGGCGCAAGCAATGTTCTAATAAAGTACATAGACGAAAAAGTATCGGTGCTAGACACAGAACGGAAAGCCTTACAGGAAGAAATCATTACTGCAAATGTCACGGACACTGCGGGCCGGTTAAAGCAGATAACCAATCACGTCAACACATGGGAAACGCTCTCTTTTGAGGATAGACAGGCGGTAGTCGATACACTAATCAAAGTCATTCAGATTGCAGACGGCAACATTGAAATCACTTGGAATATTTAACAATCAACCATGAAAGAATGAAGCGCACAATTATGAAGTGAACATTTTATGAAAAGTTTTTACTTCAATCCTCCCGTTTCGGTGAAGGACTCCGCATTACGCAGGAGCATTTGGATTCCAAAAATTTCTACGCCTTCAATCCGGCTTTCGACTGCCCGCAAAAATAATATATCAGAGCTGTTGCATAAGCAGAGCATTCGTCTGCACAGGCAGCAGCTCTTTTCTTATTCTATAGGATTCGATTTCAAAGCACTTTCGGCGCTACACTCATGCCATATATTGTTACTCCAAGCAATCTCGCATATCAATATATGGTATAAGACGGGGCATTGCCTCCTTTTGACACCTGAATTTCTATCGGGAAGGTCTTTCGCTTTAAAGCACAGATATCCTCTGCTTCCCGCAAAAGGAATCATACACTTTTACTTTTTTATTGCAAATCAATCAGCCTGAAAGGCGTTATATCATATGTCCCATTTTTATGCAAAGTAATGAGCGTCGCCCCTCTCTGTTCTGTATCGTTCTCAATTCCCGGCATGGCAAGATAATCAATGCTGTAGCCATACGTCAAACGGATGCCTTTATATTGCAGAGACTGATTATTATAATGATCATGTCCGCAGAATATGGCCTGGGTGCTGCCCAGTTCCACAGCAGTATCAAACAGTCTGCTCTCATATTCTGAACAGCAAATTTTGTCAATCATTTTCTCACCAAGCGTTCCATAATAATATGTCACCTCACTGCTGCCGCTCTCATATAAATCATTGGCTTCCCGATATTCCCTCAATGGAATATGTGTAAAAATCATGGACGGTATGGTATAGCCTTCCTGCTCTGAAAGATTCTGTATCATCCTTTGATACCACGCTACCTGATCATCATGGATATAGTCGTACTCATTAACGCCTCCAGACGCCACATAATCGTTAGAGTCAAGCAGAAAAAGCGCCTGCATCAAACTGCCGTCCGAGGCTCTGATTTCAATCATCTGATTACTTCTACCATATACATCTGGCTGTACATAAGGATAAAGCAGATTTTTAGACGTCTTATAAGACAGGGATTTCAAAAGTACATCCACCTCTGCCCGGCTCAGCGTCGCCAACGCCTCTGTGTCATGGTTCCCATAAGTAAATACCCAGGGAATCCCTGTATTGCGCATAAAATTTGCAAACTGCATAATCGGGGCATTGTTATTGAAGGAAAAAGACATAATTCCCATAGGGAATACAAGATCTCCTGTCACCACAACAAGATCCGGCTCTGTTTTTTCAATCAGCGTATTGCACGCCTTCAGGGCCTTGGTATCTTCCACAATAGACAACGCGCTTCCGCCCAGATGAATATCTGTCAGCTGCAGTATTTTAAAACTGTCTTCTTTGGCAAAAATAGTATAAATTCCGGAATCTTCATCATACGTAATATCATTTTCATTCTGACCTGTTTCAGAAACTGTATTAATATACGGCTGAAGCAGATATAAATCAAGTCTCATAAAACTGTAACCCAAAAAGCACACTGCGCTCAATGTATAGCAGGACACCTTCCGGATATTAAACACAATATTCCTGCCCGTAAAATTACGTCTTCGCGTAAAATTATAAAATACGGCAAAAACAAAATAACATGCCATTACAGTAAGCGCGGCAGAAAAAACATGTTCCATTTTATTTCTCAGCAAAAGCAGTACGACTCCAAAAAACAGGTAATAACAAGCAGAAGCCAAACTAATCCGACGCAGTTCACACATATATTCTACTGTCTTCCTTTTACAGAAAAAGGCTGCGTAAAGTTTTCTGCAGAGAACATTTTTCAATGCCAAATAGAAAAATAAAAAGATAAAAAACAGGTAAAAATTGACGGTATTCACAGCTTCATTCAGAGTATATTGAAGAGAAGTAAATCCAAGTGATAGAGAGAAGAACAGAATAAATGCCATGGAAAACATGCCAAACATTGTATTTGTCAGCTTTTTGGTGTACAAGTCATATTTTTCCTCTGCAGTTTTCCGGCACGTATATACAAAGGAAGTATCAAAAAAATGATATCGTCTTACGATATGCTGTTGTCTTTTTATCAGTAAACAGCACAGCACTCCAAAGGCGGCGCATTCTATGATTACGATGATAAGATGCACGACTGACAGATTAAGAAAGAATGCAAGCACAGAATTAAAAGTTAACGCCGTAAAAATTGAAAGCAAAATGCAATTTCTCCTCAACTTCTTCTGCACTCTAGAAAATAGCTGCTCCTCTTTTCCAGTTTCGGCGCCGGAAGCGTCCGCCAAAGTCCTGACGCCCAGATAAGCCCCGACATGTGCAAGCGTATCGGCATGTATCAGAAAATTGCCTGCCGCTATTGCCGGACAGCAGCCTTCTTCCAGATCCCTTTCATATTTCTGCACCGCAAGAGACATGATATGTTCCTTGCATTCTTCATTTTCTTTTGAAAATGGAAGTGATTCAAAAAGCAGATCCACCGCCTTCTTAATCGCATTCTGCATCTTGCCGCGCTCCTTTTGCTGGTTTTCATCATCATTCTGCCAGAATCCAATTCTCATATGGCAGCATATGGTATAGTTTACGCATCGTCGAACGCTGGCTCTCATAGAGCGCCGCCAGCTCCCGTTTCTTATTGTAAACAGTTTTGTCCATTTCTTTCAGATCATAAGGAATTTTATCATTTACATAATATTCGCCAAACCAGTACAAATCAGCCTGACTGCCCGTTTGCTTAAATTCCTTTTCCACGCTCTCATGAGTCATGATATGATGTTGATGTCCATATTCACCATCCTCATTATGGCTTACCACAAGCTCCCAATTCTTATACTTCAGGACAGCAGCGATATCCGCTTCAATATTTTTTCGCCACAGCTTCCAGTCACTGCGCCTTCTGCCAATTTTATCCGGGTAAGACAAAATCAGCCCTTTATCTCCGGAAGCGCTCAGCACGGCTTCAAACTCAGCGCGGCGAACCTTATCGTTTCCCCTGGTAAGACACACCACCAGATAATCATCCTCCAGCAAATGCCGTCCGCCCCAGAGAAGTTCATCATCCGGGTGGGCCACAAACATTACGTTGCTGTACTTTTCCAGATGCAGTGCATCCAGTTCCTTTTCTGTAACTTTAGGCAGATTCATATATGGATAATAGTCCTTCACCAGGGAAATCAGGAAAATAAAAACGACCGCTCCGAGTACTCCAGCCGCAAAACGCCAATTTCCAAATTTTTTCCAGTCTGCAATCTTCTCTTTTTGCAACATCATACCTTCCTCTATGCCGTAAGGCCGCATTCTTTGTCCAAGGCATCCAAAATATCCTGAATTTCTTTGTCGTCTCCCGGATGCGCCTTTACCAGTTTCTGAATCTCCGCCTTTGCTTTCTGGATATTTGCTATCTGGGCCTCCATGCTGGAGCGCAGTTTCTGACGGCGTACCACAAGTTCATGCTTTACTTCCACCATCTCTTTTTTGTCCAAAAGCGCGTGTACCTGATAAATCCAAATCCGGGAATCATAAAGATGATAACCATGCAGCATCCGAATCAGTTTATTGTTGAATATTTCCAGGTCGTCATTTGTCCGCTCATATTTTTCTCGTTCCTGCGCCGCCTCTAAATATTGTTCCCAGACATAATTCAATTCATAGGAATTTTTCACATGATATTTTTCGCATGCATAATCTACGGCATTGGTAACATTCACATATTTAAAGGAAATCTTATTTAAAAGCATAATTGCACGATTGATATTTGCCAGCGACTTTTTTATATCCGCCATATCGTTCTGCAGACGAAGCACCAGAAGCCCTTCCACTGCCCCTGCCGCAATGACTGCCATCAGGAAGGGTGTGCGTACGTCAAAATGCATCGTATAACTGAACACAAAAATCAAGATGATAACTGCAATAAAAAGTCCGGCCAGGCCAAACAACACCTTTCGCAATATACGGGTTTCCTGTTCTAAGGCTTCTTTATAATAGCGCCACTCCTCCCGCTCTCCTTCCAAATACTGCATATCCCTCTTCACGGTGGTCTGATAGGCTTCATTCTCTTTCAGACGTTTGATAATATCCGGTATTTGATCCTGAAGCTGCTCCATCTGTGCATACTGGGAATCTGAAATCTTCTTCTCTTTATTCAGATAAGCATCCCTGGATGCATTCAAAACCATAATATGATTGGCAACCTCCTGAATCTCCTCCATTTCCTGCTTCGGCAGATTCTCAATACTCTGTATATCCGTAAGATAATCGGTAACCGTCCGGTACTCCCGCTTGGTTTCCTCCAATGCTTTTGACGCCTTAAGAATCTGATCGCAATACTCCATCGCAGGGCTTTTCCGCTTTTTTACTGGAGCTTCCGTTTCCTCCGGCTGCCTGCTCCCATCATATTCCAGTATCTCTTCTACATATTTAGGTTTTCTTTTTTTTCGAAATAATCCCATTTTACTCACTTTTCCTATACTCTGTTCTTAGCCGCAGCAACATTTCTTCTATTTTTTCTTCATATCCAGCCCGGTTTCCTGATCGCTTCATAAACTGCAGCCTCGACAATACTTCTGTCACATCCTCCTCTTCCTGCAAGGAAACCTGATGATCCCTGCAGGACAATACAAGAAGATACGCCTCGCTGCTCTCTGTCTGCTGCCCCGTCTCATACGCACGTTTGTAACATTGTGCGGCCGTCGTAAATAAAAACTGTCTTGCATAGAGTGTTCCCAGATTATGCCAGACCCGCGCCTGGAAAAATAAATCCGTCTCCTCTTCCAGTGCGTCATAATATTCCCATAGGGCGTCGCGGTACCTTCCAGACTGCAAAAACCGGTCTCCCCGCAGTTTAGCACGCTGCGCCGGACTTTTATGTTCCATGCTCTTCGCTACACGAACCGCCTGTTCGATTTCCTGACTGTCCTGCAAACCACCTTCCATCAAAATCTGCTCCATAAACCAGCATCCGCCCTGTTCCTGTAAAAGTCCCTGACTCAAACGCTGCGCAAGCTCCTGATTCCTGATTTCCTGCGCAAGCCACTGGCAAAGGATTTCATTATAAAAACTTTCTTCCACCGTCTCTGCATTCTGATATAAATAGTAACATAATTCCTCGAAAGAATACAAATTGACGCCCGTCTTCACCTTCAAAGGGTGCTTCGCCACGGGATAGCGGCATAACCATACTCTACTCATGACTGTCCCTCCCGATCTCATACTCCCATTCCAGTCCGCTGCCCCGCCTTATGACGCCAAATCCCAAATCCTGCACTTTCAGGAGGATTCGCTCTTCCTTCTCTGGTACAACAAGAATAGACAATCTGGCTGCTTCCTCTTCTGACACTAAAAGACCCGGAAGCTCTAGGCTCTCGATTCTTGCCTCCCTGCTTCCCGGCTGCTGCATCCACAGTTCCAGTACCGGTTCCCCCTTCAGCAGAATACGCACTTCCTTTCCCACTTCGTGATGATTGCGTCCTGCCTCGGCAATTGGATAGAAAAAAGTTTCGTCTCCTCTGCTTACCTTCAGAGAAATATGTTCTTTTATTTTATATTCGCAAAAATAAACCGTCTCTGCCTCCTGTTGGTGCGCCTGCAGCGCTCCGGCGTAACAGGCTCCTTTGGTATAAAGATTTTTTCCCTGAAAAGCCCTTCTTCCTCTGCAAATCATTGCCAGCGACTCTTTCATCCAGTTCCCTTCAAACCCTTCACCAATCAGATAAGCTGCAGATACAATCCTGCTTTTGAGCACTTTTTTCAACATTTCTAAAAATGCCTTGTCCCGCTGTTTCGGATCCTCCGGCAGCTTTCCTAAAAACGCTTCTGACGCCCTGGCAATCCTGGGTATGGTTTTATTGCTGCAAACCAGCAACCGGCAATATACGCCTTCTCCTTCTTCCTCAAACAGTATCGCCTGATGCTGCCAAAGATAAGCTTCCTGAGATACCACATAAGCGTAAAAACTTTCTTTATGATCCTGAATCTGAATCTGTCCTTCCAAAAAACCCAGTTTTTTTGCTAATTTCCATACAAATTCCGCTGATTCACTGGTAATCTGCTCCAGGGAAAAAACACATTTCGTTACCGCCTCAACCCCTTTGGCTGGAAGCGCCAAACGAAGTACCTTGCGCAGCAGCACCAGCAGCAGATCTTGCGCTGCATAATCCCGGTCCAGAGAAACTGTTTCTTTCCGGAAAGCACGTTTTAACAGATCGGCCGCATAATAGCCCTCTCCTGTCTCCGCAAGCCTTCTGCCCTCTTCGCCAAAACACCACTGGCCCGTCTGTTTGCGTTTACAGAGCGCCGTGGGTATCTGGTACAGCTCTGTCCCGGCAAGGGTGCTCTTAGTCTCCGGCTCTGTCAGCCCTGCATGGTAACAGCTTACCTGCAGCCAGCGCCTGCTCGCCTCTATCCCGATATACCATTCCTCTCTGCCTGGTTTCATCTTCCCTTTCACCTGCCTTAAATCACCAAAAATTCCTTATTTACCATCTCGTCCAGCTTTCCATAAGCTTCGAGGCATTCCATCATGGTTTCTTCATCCTGCATCTGCCAGCCGGCCAGCATATCGTTGACCATCTCATAACGGCTTTCCTCACTTTCCGGGGAAAGCTGATGACTCTGCATCTGTCCGCTCTGCGTTACTTTCCATTCTCCATCCTGCTTTTCCTTAATATAATAGGGCAGACTTTCTCCGAAAAATACCAAAAACTCTTTAGCAAAGATTTCATCATACATTTGCTGCATTTCACATTCTACATATTCTGTCTCACCCTGAGGAATATAGGCAAGCATTACCTTTGCCTCCGGATCGGTGCGGTATTCTAGGATAATCCTGTCGTGAATCAGATACTTCCGCTTCAATGATCCCGGCAAATTCTCATAAAACCCAAAAAACCTTCCTTTTTTCAATGCTTCCTTTAAAATATGATCGGAATATTCCAGTATTTCTCCTGAAAGCTCCCGCCGTGTAGAACACCATTTCAAAAATCCAAGCCGGCATATAAAATTCAGCTTTTGCCCTTCCTTCAGCAATCCGGTTATTTTCTGGAAAATATAATCTGACACCACGGCGTCTCTTATCACATAATGATGGCACATCCTGGTGAGATAAGCCAGAATCATAACTTCCTTTCCCTGGCTTTTCGCATAATGTTCAAAAACGTTTTCCACATCCGGCAGATAATCGCCCGTATACAAAAAACGTTCCAGACAATGTTCTTCCAGCTCATACGTGTCCAAATCAAAATTACAGGCGGAATGCCAAAGCTTTAGCATTTCCTCCAGGCTTCCAAAGAAATATCTGATCATATACATTAAAATCTGATCGTTGTATTTCCCGCGCAAAAATACGTTGCGGCATAACCCCAGGAGAAAAACATCTCTCTCCGGCTCTGCTTCCTGCAGACGATGGCAGATCACATACACCAGTTTCACCGGTGAAATATTCTCGCATCCATAATGCTTCAGCAGCTCATAAGCGCGCCGGTAATGGCGCCTCGCCACCAGCAGATTCATAATCTTTTCCCTTGCCTGCTTCTCAATTCCCTCAAAAGAAAGGTTCAGCAGAAATTCGTCCAGGGTATCTCCTGTATAATTATCATAGAAATATTCCACCATTTGCGGACGCAGTTCTTCCCGGTAGGCGTCGCTGATAGCTTTAGACTCCACAAGTATCTCCAGCCAGGGAAGATCTTCCTTTTCAAAAGTCTGCCAGATCCTCTTCTTATCGAAATATTTCAGCAAATATGGAAGCTTTTGCTCTGCACAGGCAATGCCTTTCTCCAGAAATTTTGCACTCTCCATCAGAGGCGTTACCTTAAGGTCATCGCCCGGCAGAAACCTTCTTCCTCTTGCATCCTCCAGCAGAATCTGCCAGGAGCTGCTATAAATATTAACATACCCTTTTCCATGGACAAAAGGCACAGTCTGTTCTTTTTTTAGCGGATGCTGGCACAATACCAGATTGCAGGCTTCCGGTACGCTGCAGGTTACTTCACAGGCAAACAGTACCTGTCCCATATACTTGCCCTGCTCTTCTTTTAGAAGCTCCGGCGTTAATATCTCCCGGTAAATAACAGCAAATGAAGAATCTACTTTTCCATGCTTTAGCTGGCGCAAAGCAAATTCCTGAATATTCTTCTGATAATGGGGCCAGACGCTTTTCCACTGAGCCTTACTGTTTATCATTGCTGCATAAAATTTCGCCTGCGGGTCCGTAGCCAGATTACTATAGGATTGAAAATACAGGACAATGGACTTTGGGAGCTTTCGCATCTGTTCGCAGTCTGCCGACAGCACCCAGGATTCGTACAATCCCGCAATCCGCAATTCCTCTTCCACCCCTTTTTGGTACCAGTTCCAGTATTCGCTTCCATAACAATGTCCCTTGATACAATAACTGCAAATGGCCTGCAGACTTTCCTGATTCGGCGCCATCTCACAACAGGCCGCCAAAATCTTATACCAGATGGCATCAAACACTGGAATCTCCGGCACCAGTTTCACAATCTGCTGCGCCATCTCCTTATTCAATACCTGATATTTTACCGCAAAATTCAAAATCTTACGCTCAAATTCGCCAGCTCTGCGCAGATGAAACGGCTCCTTCTCTAAAATCCGCCATGCTTCAAGATAGAGCAGCACGCTTTCCCCGTTTCGCCTCAAATGTTTGGCGATAACTTCCAATTTTCTGCCTTTGCTGTAATTGAGTTCTTCGTCCAAAAACAGCAAAATCCACAGGAGCGCTTCATTCTCCTGATTCTTATGGTAAATCTTGCGTATCTGACCGGTACACTTATTTACATATGCCGGTTCCGGCTCGCGCAAGGTGCACAGATACAGGTAATACCCATACATTGGAGAGTTCTTATCCACCTTATTCCTGGGAAAAGAATCCATAACCCATTCTGCCTCCTGACGCTGGCGGTTAACCAAAAATACCTGCGCTTTCATCAATAAATACCAGAGATTTTCAGGGTCCAGATCCAGCAATTCTTCTAATATCTTACCAGAACGCTTGGCCCACACGCCCGTCACTGTCTTGCGGAATCCAAAATTCAGATATTCATGTGCGAGTTCCGCCTGCTTCTTCTGGATTGACCGCGCCGTCTGTTCTCTTCCTGTCCGCTTTCCCAAGACGCACAATTCAATCTCTTCTTTCTGAAAAGGCGTCTGTAAGGTCAATCTGCCATAATTCTTCCCTGCGTGAAGTTTTTCCGGTAGTATCTTATATTCCACAATTCCCCGGCTTCCCACAAAATCTTCGTCCGTAATCCGCCGTTTCAGGGGCTGCAGCCACTCGCCCTGCGCCGCTATTTCCAAGGCAAGATGCCCCCATTCTTCCTTCTTAAGCGTAACGTAGTGAAGCTGCGTCTCCGCCACATTACAAAATTCACGCTGCGTTTCTTCAATGCCAAACAGTACACGCTTCTTCTTGCGCGCCGCAATCAAAAACTCTTCCACCTGCGCCCTGGTACATGGCTTGCGGAAAAGTCCCTGGTAAATCAGCCGCTCTTCCGTCTCACGAAGCCCGAAAATGCCTGCAAACTCCGGCTGTCCAAAAATCTTCACTGCTTCCTCGTAGGATTCCCGTGCCAGATTGGCAAATTCCGTGACACTTTTTATGAAACCTTGCGAGCTGAGCGGATATTTTCTGGAAACAGACACAGCAAAAGGAAGGAGATATTCTCCCTGGTCGCTGATAATATGAAGATTTCCCGCCTGAGTATCTCCTTCACATAATCCCTCACTATGAAATTCAAACTTCTGCGTAATGACTATTCCCTGGAACTCCGGCGCCGGAAACTGCATTCTGGGACTGGAGGAATAGATCTTCCCTTCGATGGGAATATGATTGGTATTCTGTATGGAAAATTCACCTGTATAAACAGTTCCTTCCAACACTTCAAATTCCAGTTTCTCTGGTGTAAATTCAAGTATGGAAGATTGGCAATGGCATATTCCTGCTGCCAGTTCTTCTATTTTTCTCTGCAAATCGTCACCTGCTTGCTTTTTTATCAATAATCGTTATAATGAAAAGAGTTATAAATTTATTATAAACGATTTGTACGCCTGTGTAAACAGCCGTATCTATAATTTGGAGGAGAAATATGATTCAGCACAAAGACCATTTTCACGGAAGTGACTTAGAAAAAATAGAACAGATTTATGGAATTAAAAAAGAAGAGATTGTAAGTTTCAGCGCCAATGTAAATCCTCTTGGCATTTCTTCCCTGCTGCGGAAAACGCTCGCCAGCCGTATTGACGCGATCACCACCTATCCTGACCGGGAATACACGTCTCTTCGGAAATGCATCGGAGAATATGTGGGCACCGACTATGAAAACATTATTATGGGTAATGGTTCCACAGAACTGATTTCTCTGTTTATCCAGATAGAACACCCCAGAAAAGCCATGATTATCGGCCCTACCTACTCAGAGTACGAGCGGGAAATTTCTCTGGGAGGAGGTTCCAGTCTCTACTATCCACTGAAGGAAGAACGGGATTTTTCGCTGGATGTAAAAGATTTTACTGCTCAGCTTAATGAGAGTATTGATCTGTTAATAATCTGCAATCCCAATAATCCCACCTCCGGGGCTATCTGCCAGGAATATATGCGTATAATTCTGGATGTGTGTAAACAGAACGATATTTTTGTAATGGTAGACGAGACTTATGTAGAATTTGCGGAACAATCCCTGCAAATCACCTCTATTCCTCTGACATCATATTACAATAATATCATTATTCTCCGCGGAACTTCAAAATTCTTTGCTGCCCCTGGTCTCAGACTGGGCTATGCAGTCACTGGAAACCGAGATTTGATAAAAGCCATTAATACCAGGAAGAACCCCTGGACCATTAATTCCCTTGCAGTTATTGCCGGGGAGATCATGTTCCGGGATTCTTCCTATATTTCCCAGACTAAGGCATTGATTTCAGGGGAACGTGCGCGGATTTACGATTTACTCTCCAAAGATAACCGTTTTAAGGCATATCCGCCCAGCGGAAATTTCATGCTGCTGCGCCTATTGGATGATACTCTGACCTCAGAAATCCTCTTCGACCGTGCGATCCGCAAAGGGATGATGATCCGCGATTGCTCCACCTTTCCATTTTTAAATAATAAGTATATACGTTTCTGTTTCATGACGCCAAAAATGAATGATAAACTCCTGACCTGTCTGCTTTCCTAAATGAAAATAGAAAACAAATATTGAATCAACTGAATCAGGTAATGTGCAATCATAATAATCATAAAAAGCGTCAATATAGGCATACTTGCTTTTAACAAGTCCTTAAAAAAGTCCTTCATATTAATAAACTTTGCTAATACTTGTGTAGTTGAGTTTTTCTCCAGCCACATTAAAATCAGCAGATACCCGATAGGTTCCACGGGTGGTTAAAGAATAAGACTTTGACATTGTCTTTGTCCCATTATCACTGGATTCTATCCAAGAACAAACGGTAAGCCATCCAGATCCTGTATACCGCTGCAATCGCATAGTCACATCGACATGGCACACTCTTTTTGCCGTTACAGTGGAGTACGCATAGGCTGTACTCCCTTCAATTTTTACACTGGCTGCAATATTCGCTGTATTCACATATCTGGGTTGTATCTCGTTTCCAATTGCCGCCTGTGTCGTCTGCATTGGAGCTGCCGCAAATGCACTGCTGCTGGGAGTAACTGCCAGCATTCCTACCAGTGCCATTATCATTAGTACTTTTTGTTTTTTCATATTTCTCCTTTCTGGTTGCCTTATTTTGCCATTTAGAAAGTCTGGTACTTTATAGTAACAATCCAATGTAAAGAAATATGACACTTTTTTCAAATTTTTTTTATTCTTTATAAAAAAATATAAGAAGAACATCCATAGTACATACTTCATACCGATAGTACTCAAATCTTGTCTCTGTTTCTCTAAATATACACTTTATATCCTAACCAAACATATAAACTCTCTAATATATAACCACAATTAATACTAATAAATCCATATGTTCAGCACTTCTAACATATTGAATTTTACAAGTATTCCCTATTGTACTGATTCTAATCCTTCTGCCAAGTCAACCAATTCCTCTTTTGACAAATTCGCAAAAATTTCTATCAAATATTCTCCATCTGATAGAATTAAATTTGCAGTTTCACAATCTTCCACATAATATCCTTCAAAACCCTTAACATTGACTTCTTTTAACTCTGTTTTGTCAGAAGTAACATTCCCCATTGTAATTTCGCCTCTTCCATTCTGTCTTAAAAGCAATAAATATCCTTCTGAATTTTTATAAATTTCCACGCTCTCTTTAAATATCTCATCTGTTCTTGATTCCATTAACTCATATCCTTCGGGAATCTTTGTAAGTTTATATTTTTGAAAACTTCCCTCAGTCACTGCCGTCTCATTTTCTGAAATAGCAGTTTCATATCGATTAACTTTCACATGGTCTTCCCGTTGTTCCAAAGTAACCTGATACAACCACGAAATTAATGTCTTTGCCGCAACTACAGTACCGCCCAATAACAACAACAGTAATGCAATCATAAGAAGAAGCCTTTTTCTGGAATGGATAGGACGATACAATTCCAAAAGAGAAGAATCATCTTCCCGCTCTTCCTTTTTAACCTTAATTTGATTCATGAGACGGCGCATTTTTATCCGAAATCTCAGAGAGAAACGATGCTCCGGAAACTCCAGCGGACGGTTCTCATATTCCTCTGTCACCATTTCTTCAAACGCTTCTTTTAACAGTAAATCCATATTGTCCATACATTTTCCCCCTTATTCTTTGAGTTTCCTCATCCTTTCCTTAAAAGCCCATCTGCAGAATTGTACAGTAAATTATGCCTTGTCCGCTCCCCCTTTTTGCCTGACATTGCATTCTAATCATACAATATTTTCTTAGTAAAACCAATCGTTTTTCTGAACCCTTAAGATAAATTCACTTACTCGGATGTTCCAACTTCAATCAAATTACCGTCCGGATCATAAAACCTGACAACTTTTTGTCCCCAGGAATGCTGCGTTAACTTATTCACATAAACAACTGGATTTTCATAATTGTCTAATTTTCGAACAAATTCTTCTATATTCCTTTCTTCAAAATATAATTCAGAGGCATTATTTTGAAAAACCACTTCCGCGCCAACAACAGACTCCCATATGTTTTTGTCTTGCAGTACCAAACCCTCCGTCAATATGATATTCCCATTCTTGTCCGAAATAACCTCCAGCCCGAATAAGTCTTTATAAAACTTCTTCGAGCGTTCTGTGTCTTCGGTAACAATTAAAACGTTTTTCAGCCTCATATGTTTCTTCCATCAAAAACACAAATCACCTGCTTTCAATAACTTCCTCTCTTGCCCATTGTCTTCATTATTTATTACTTCATACAGAAACAACCAACTGCAAATGAATAAATATTCTGCGTACGCAATGCAAACGAACCAATTTTGCCTAAAATACAGGCCGGAACGAATGTGAAAGCAGATTTCAAATTATTAGAGAAACATCTTTTATCATACAATAAAAGAACAGTCTCCATATTCATGTTACTGCTCACCCATGTACCGCACTTTGCTGTTTCCTAAAACAATCATCTATCCACGAAACAAAATAATACTATTGCCTTCGCATAAATTCACAACACTTGAAACTGACTCAATCTAATTATACAAAATTTTTTCAGAACTATCTTCCGCACAAACTATCCATGCGAAAAACAAATCAAAAAATTACGCCACCCGTTCCGCTACTTGTCAATGATCTCCAGAATATAGTTTAATTTATCTTCCATCCGCCTGCTCTGCTTCATCATCATAATCTTCCAGAGTTTTTCCTCATTCTCCTGAACAATTTTCCACCAATATTCACAACAGGATTTTTTTACACCAAATATTCTTTCCATCGTTTCAAAAGCATTTTCTTTTGAAAGATTTTCTACGATCACAAATTCAATAAAATTAAATATTATCTTTCTTAATACATATAACTGCCTGACATCCCCTATTGATTCATCAACCCGCTTTTTTCCAATATTTCTTATAATCAGGTTATGAAAACAATAATCTGTCATCCTTTCAAATAATGTCTGTTCCATATCTTTCAGAAATGCAGCCTCTTCAAAGGGCCTGTTCGACACCCTGCTATATTTCTGTATCCAACTGACAAATTTATTATTATTCTCATAATCTTCCAGCTTTTCAAACATTTCCCAAAACGTCTCCTGATTCTCGACGTTTCTGACAATACCAGGACTGATATTAACCAATTCCTTTAAAGATTCTAAAAAAGATTCCGGCATTTCCTCTGAAACAGCCAGAGAATCGCCTTTTACAAACCTATTTAAATTATAATCACTTTGTTCTAAAATTGCATTAAATAATTCAACGAACTTCATAATCCCATTCTCTTGGGATTGTAATTCTATTTTTTTCATTATTTTTATACACTCTCTCTTTCTCTTTTCTCATTGCATACTTCAGAGGCATATACATATCTTCGTTATCTGAGATAAACCTTTGCGTAATTTCATGATATTTTGACTGGAGCGCCCGCTCCCTGTCCGAAGATAAATTTTCCAGCTTAAGTTCATATTCTAAGCCGCCAACATAGGAATTTTCTAAGGCTTCCATTAATCTGTCACAGTTTTTATATATCAATTGATTTGCGGCTTCCCTGGAAAACTTTTCCTGCGAATCCATCATATGTTCATAAAATTTTTTGCCCGACGGGGAAAGGGAAATCTGAATACTCTCTAATTTTTGACGCATATTAAAATATTTAGAATTTCGATTTAAAATTTTTTCCAGCTCCTTTTGGGAGATATCGGTCTGCTCCTGAAGCTGTTCCAACTGCATACGCCTTTTTTGACTGAGATTTTTCATAATATCCGCAATCTTTTGGTATTTTTGGGATATTCTGTCATACTCTTCTTCTTCTCTGCGCAGCTGTTCCTCCCTCTCATACAACTCATAAAGCATATTCATATGGCTTAAATATGCCATATCCCGGATAACCGTATTCAAATTATCAGACATTTTTTCAACCACTATCTCATAAATCTCATCAGACGCTTCCCCCAACTGCATTCTATAAATTGTATCTACGGAATAGGCTCTATCCTCTGCATTGCCTTCTGAGATTGCTGCTCTTTCCATTTTTTCCTTATATTTTTCAACAATTCCAATCAAACTTTCTTTACTAAATTCTGAAATCTGTTCCGCAATCTTTCTGGTATCGAATCGTTCTTCATATTTTTGATTAAATTCTGCTTCTAATTCAATCAGATCCTCTAACTGTCTATTTTTAACTCCCGTTTTAATATAGTTATGAACGGAATTTCCTAATTCTCTTAAAAATGTTTCTTTTTCTTGTTCATCTCTCTCATCAATATAAGATTTTTTCCAAAATTCACTTTTTTTCATACTTTCACCTTCTTTATTAAATGAATTTTTAAAATATCGCTTCTTCTAATTCATAACTCGTACCCTCCGGATATTCTTTCGTTTGATAAAAATTTATAATAAATTTCTTCCCTATGCACCTGTGAACGCACTCTTGCGCACAGACGTCTCTTGTATATCTTCTAAGAATATTGGAACGATCCGTACTATTTTTGGCAGGAAGCGTAATAAAACCAATGCGATTTGCTTCATCCCCCTCTCTTTCTCCCTCCAATGCGGAACACGTATTAGCCACAACTACGACACAATTATATTCTTTCGACAAATTTTCTGCCGAACTCTGTAAGTCCATAGAAGACGTACAGGCAGGAATAATCAGCAGGTCTGTTCCCATATATTTATGGAATAATTTGACCTTTTCATTTATCAAATCTCTGCAAATCCCTACACCAACTCTTCCCAAACCTTCAATTTCCAAAATCGTATAATCTCTGTTTTTTTCCTTTTTCAAAAATTCTCTGTATTTTATATTTTTATCTTCATATTCATATGGCTGCTTTTTACAATAATTAAAAATTTCTTTTCCAGTACCGTCCGTAATAACAGATTTATTCATATAGTCTTTCCAAATAGAACCATTTACAATAATTTTAGGACTCAGAACTTTTTCCTTATTTTGGATGGCAGAAATTATATTTTCTGTCATCAGCATCTCTGGAAAAATTAAAAAATCAATATCTTCCTGTTCACACCTGCTGCAAATGCTTTTGTATCGCTCTTTCAATTCCTGTTCGGCATCCATATGCATATTCTGAATATAAAATGCGCGGTTGTCGTATCGGACATCCAAGATTTCTTTTAAAGACTTGTCCGTAAAGGGAACAATCCCAAAAACAATTTTCCTGCGTTCATAAAAATGCTTGACAACGGAACTTTTTTTGTCAAATCGATAAATAAATGTTGGATAATCGTCAATATGTTGTTTATCCCAAATCATATAATTCACAGTCTCGCTATCTAATATGGAACATGCACATTCTCTTCTATCTCTAAACAAGGAGTATTCATTACCGCTAATACATCTAAATTGAAGATCTCCATTTTCCAAAAACGTTCCTTTCATTTTAGGAATAATTCTTACCCTGTTATCATATTGTTCATTCAAAGAAGAATACTTTATAATATGTTTTCCTCCTAAAAGACTGCCGCTTACCTCGACCTCAACTAACTCATCAATATATTTCACCACTGCAAAACATTTTTCTACCGTTGATTCCGGTCCCATAAAGGAAATCAAATAATCCCGTAATTCTTCAAAAGCGCTTTTGCTCCCTTTATGCCTGCACTCACAGCAATATCTTTGTACCGCATCGTACACTTGATCATAATCGTCGTCATTGAATAATGCAAATTCATACTTTTCCCCGTCTAATTCATTCAATATATAAGAACTGCACATAGCTAACAAATCATAAATGTTATCAATATTCCTTATCTGTTCCAGCACAATTACCCCAACTCCTCCACTTTTTCATCTTTCCAAAACCTTTGATAACGAACCAACACGCCCGGCGTTTTCTTGTTCTGATATTTATTATACCATTAAATGGCAATAAATAAAAGCCTTTTCGGGGCAGACATCCTCCCCAAAAGGCTTTCTTTGTTCTATGCACTATTCCATTACTTCCATTCGTGTAAAAGACACTGAAGCTATCGCGGCTCCTGCAAAGGTAAGAACTGCCATAACTGCAATCATGACAAGAAAACCAGTCTCAACTCCCAGGAGCACGCCCGCCATAGCGGCAGCCGTAATTCCTATTCCCATAGCCATTCCCTGGAACAGCAGCTTTACCATGGAACGCCCGAAACTGCCCAGAACATTTCCGACCAGGGCGTCCGCCAGCATGTTATAATAAAGGCGGTTGGCCTGCAGGCAAATGTATAACAGTACCGTCAATACCGTCATTACCGGTCCAATCTCAAATACAACAGCGCCCGGTACTGTTACTAAAATTCCATCTACAATGGCACGATAATGTTCAATCTTCGTAGCATACCAGACCTTCTTAAGAGGCGTATCCGGAATCAGGTAAGTATACGGATTTTCCAACTCCTTGGACCATTTGGTCGCATAACCGGTAAAAATAAATGTCACATAAGCCACTACGCCGGGAATGATAAATATCTTGCCCGCGCCAAATTGATCTACCGCATCATTAAAATACCCTACCACCGCGATCGCTATTCCAAGGCCAAAGCAAAGCAGGCTGTTCCATCCAAAAATAAAAGTCGGATTCTTTTTATATTCCAAAATCTGCCGGAAATAAATCGCTTTGGCAAAGGTGCCTTTATATACTATGGTAGCTTCACGCAGCTTCTGCTTTTTCTTCCAGGGAACATTCGCGACGCCCTTTTTCTGATTCTGCTTAATCTTCTGATAATCATCTGCAAATTTCATGGCGTCTTCATAATAAGCTCCGGTGCATTTGGTCTTGAAGGCGGTTAAAAACACCAGCAAAACCGTTATAAGATACAGTACCGTTCCAATCAGGCTGACTGTATCTGCTCCCAGAAATAAGAGACGTATCCATGCAATCGTCCAGCCCACAATCGGCACAAGCTGAATCACTGGCAATGCAAAATAATCCTGAATCAACTGAAAGGAAGGTTCCTTAGTTATCAGCAGAAATACGGCGACGCCTGCAATTACTGCCATAAAAAGATACATCACAACTACCAGTCTCTTAAAGAATTTTTCGCCAAACCGTTCATTTCCATAACAGAAAATGATCAGGGAAGCTTCCAAAATACTCTCAAATACTGCAAAAAACACGAAAAATCCCAGAGCCTGCAGTACCCCTACATGAAACCACATAATTCCCAGAACTGCAACTATAACGCCAATCAGTATATTTACTGCAAAAGATTTCACTCCGGCAAACATCAACACCATTTTGGGACTAACTGGCGCAGAAAACACAAAATGCACTTCGCTGGGACGAAAAATCAAGCCCTTGCGTTTGGAATACGCGATAATATTTCCAGGAATCAGCAGTAATATAATCCCTGATAAAATAGTTACCACATTTTCAGCAGAACCGGACTGCCCCTCTTCAATCATCATTTGAAAACTGAAAAACATCATTACGATATAAAACAGGAGAAACGCGCCCATAATATAACTTACCGGACGCTTCAAAGCATATTTCACACGATTAATAATCGTCCGCTGATAAAGATAAATAAGCCCTCTCACGATGCCTCACCACCTTCTGTAATCTGAAAGAACAACTCTTCAATATCTGCATCTTTCTCTTCTTCTTTATTAAAGGAACCTATAATTTTCCCTTTTTCCATAATAAATATAAAGTCCCATAATTCCTTTACCATTTCCAGCATATGCGTACTGATTAACACAGTTACGCCCTGTTCCTTCAATTCCAGCACCACTTCCTTCAACTCTTTGATTGCCGCCGGGTCCAGCCCCACCATCGGCTCATCCAGAAGGATTACTTTGGGTTTGATGGCAAGGGCACAGCAAATACTCACCTTTTGCATCATTCCTTTCGAAAGCTCACGCCCCAGTTTATCCTGCTTATCATCCAGCTCAAACCGCGTTAAAAGCTGATTGACTTCCTCATCTGTAATATTGGAATCATACGCCCGCCTGATGTATTCTACATGCTCCCGCACAGTCAGCGCATCAAACATTGCCGGAACCTCCGGTACGTAAGCGAATACCTTCTTGGCCTCCAGGGTTTTTGCCGGCATACGCTCAATCCCAACGCCTCCCTGATACCGCAGCAGTCCCGCAATACTCTTAATTATGGTGGACTTACCTGCGCCATTAGGCCCCAGCAATATTCCCACATGGCCCGTGGGTACAGTAAAACTCACATGATCCACGGCAAGATATTTTCCGTATTTTTTCGTCAGTTCTTGAATTTCTAACATAACTACCTCTCCTTCTGTTATTATCTATATTCATGCTCTGTGGCATTAAAAACTTCAAAGAATCTAAAACAAAGCAGACAGCCCGCATCGGCCACTTCCCCCAATTATTCTTTTTCTTCGATACAGAAACAGGAAAGACGCTTTGTGACTTTAATGCGACGAAGTCTTTTCCAATAAAAAAAACAAACATCACATTTCTACTGTATTACTCATTTAATACAATAGTATATGTGATGTTTTTTGTCAATATTTATATGATAGAATTATTGTTTTTCGACAATTTCGTTCTTATTCTTATAAATAGAATATGCGGGAACCACCCCCCGCACCATGGAGAGCGGATAAATATTGCTCTTACAGCCAACGACGGTTCCCGGATTCAGTACGCTGTTGCAGCCAACCTCTACTTCATCTCCCAGCATGGCCCCAAACTTTTTCAGTCCCGTAGCAATTTCTTCTGCACCGTCTTTGACTGCCACCAGGCTCTTGTCAGATTTCACATTGGAGGTAATGGAGCCTGCGCCCATATGCGCTTTATACCCCAAAACGGAATCTCCTACATAATTGTAATGGGGCACCTGCACCTTATTAAACAACACTACATTTTTTAATTCTGTGGAATTGCCAACAACCGCTCCCTTTCCCACAATCGCATTTCCACGAATAAACGCACAATGACGTATTTCCGCCTCTTCGTCAATGATGACCGGCCCGTTAATAAATGCCGTAGGCGCCACTTTGGCGGTTCTGGAAATCCAGACATGCTCTCCTTGCCGCTCATATTTCTCAGGATCCAGCGTTTCCCCCAGCGCGCAAATAAAACTGCCAATGCGTGGAAGCGCTTCCCACGGATAGGTCAAACCTTCCCATAAATCTGCCGCTATGGTTTCCGATAAATTAAATAAAGATTTTATTTCATATGGTTTCATGCTTTTTTCTTACCTTCTTTCTTCTTTGATGGTTTATAAAACGAGGACGCATACTGAAAAGAGCTTCTCAGCATATATTGATTGTTCAATTTTAAGACGCCGCTTGTGCGGCTCTGAATAAAATGCTCCAATTTGAACATATACTCCTGCGGGGTAATACTTCCCGTCGCCACATAATTCAACCCTTTTTCCCAGCTTGCTGTCAATTCCGGATTCAATAAAGAACGTATTGATGCGTTTACTACGTCATAAATCATTTCCCCCAGCAAGGTGGGCGTGATAATCTGGGTCTTCTTATTCAGTGCAAGGTATTTATTATTTACCAGCTTCTTTAAAATCTCCGCGCGTGTAGCGCTGGTGCCGATTCCACAACCTTTGATCTGCGCGCGCAGCTCCTCATCCTCAATCAGCTGTCCTGCATTCTCCATGGCAAGGATCATAGAACCGGAATTATAGCGCTTAGGAGGCGCCGTCTCCCCCTCTTTCATATTTAATGCAGTTACCGGAAGTTCCATACCTTTTTTTAATTTGGATAGCTGCTCCATAAATTCAGCGTCACAGGCTGGCAGCTTACCGCCTTCTTTTTCTTCCTCCGGAGAATCTGAGGCTTTTTTCTTCTGAAAAGAATATTCCATTACGCCCAGATATCCTGGTTCCACAAGAAGCTTAAACGATGCAAAAAATTTTTCTTTTCCATTTTCGGCCCGTTCCATTGCCGTAATAAGATTAATCTTCTGGTAAATTGCCGGAGGGCAGAAAATACTTAGAAAGCGCCGTACAATGGCCTCATAGACATGCAGAGAAGTCTGACTAAGACCGCGGACCGCGGAAAATCCCTGTCCGGTAGGGATAATGGCGTAATGATCTGTAATCTGCTTATCATTGACGTATCTGGTTCCTGTAATCTTTTTATAACTTTCTTTGGCAAGGATTTCTTCTGCAAAATGTCTCACAGAAGGTATATTTTTCAGACCGCCGATATTTTTATGTATCTCCTTTGCTACTGCCGTAGACAGCACCCTGGCATCCGTTCTGGGATAAGTCACAAGTTTCTTCTCGTATAATTCCTGGACAATCTGCAAAGTCTGGTCCGGACTAATTTTAAACAATCTGGAACATTCATTCTGAAGCTCGGCAAGATTATACAAAAGCGGCGGATTCTTTGTCTCTTTCTTTTTCTCAATCTTTTCCACCAGTGCCCGGCATTCTTCCTTTTCTCTTCCGTTAATTAATTTCTCTATTAACTTCTCTGCCTCTGCTTTTTCTTTAAATCCATTTTCCTTATAAAGTTTTGGAGAGTTAAAATATTCAGAGCCTTCCACAGCGCGCCATTCCCCCTCCACCGGATTCCCCTGAATGTCCAGGGTACTTATTACCCGGTAAAAAGGAGTTTTCACAAATTCGCGAATCTCCCGCTCCCTGCGCACTACCATTCCCTGCACGCAAGTCATGACACGCCCTACGCTGACCACCGTATATTTGGCTCCTGTAAAATTAGAAATCACATTTCCATACTTCAGGGTCAAAAGCCTGGAAAAGTTAATCCCCATTAAATAATCTTCTTTTGCTCTTAAATAAGCCGATTCACAAAGATTATCATATTCTGAAAGATTCTTCGCCTCCCGGATTCCCCGGAGAATTTCCTCTTCTGTCTGGGAATCAATCCATACTCTTCTGCGTTCCTTATCCTTCACCTTCGCCTGGCGTTCCACCAGGCGGTAAATATATTCTCCTTCTCTTCCAGAGTCGGTGCATACATAAATTGTCCCGACATCCCTTCGATTCAACAGCCCTGACACAATCCCAAACTGCTTTTTTACGCCGGGAATCACTTCATACTTAAATTCCTCCGGAATAAATGGAAGCGTCGCCAGGCTCCATTTTTTATACTTCTCATCATAGACTTCCGGATAACTCATGGTTACCAAATGTCCCACACACCAGGTTACTATCGCTTCCGCAGATTCCATGTAGCCATCCTGGTTTTTAAAATCCAGTTTTAACGCTTTGGCAAATTCTCTTGCCACACTGGGTTTTTCCGCTATATACAAAGCTTTCGCCATAATTTATCCTGCTTTCTTTAAATTGCCCGATTCATATCCACCAACAGGATACGCGAATCCTTTGACACCATTTTTACCAGCTTCTCATCGAACGCTTTTGCCGTAAACAGATAATAGAAATTGGCCGCCACCTTCGCCTGCTCCATACTGGCAAATAACTTCTGGCACATTTCAAAGGTCATTTCCGGCTCTGACCAGTTACAAAGGCAGATCAGATTCTCTCTTACACTGTTTTGGGCAATGATATCAATCGTCCCTTTTTTACCAATCCAGGTCCCCATTTTATGTATTTTCAACGGCAGCTTATCGCTGCTGTCCAAATACTGCAGATATTCCATGCACAATGATACAAAGTACCGGTTCAGATAACGTTCCAGCTCACCGGCAATATATTTCTCATAAAATGCTTCCGGCTCTGTGCGGTACAACTCGGATAAATGAGGATATACAAATTTAAACCAGAAATTAATAAATGTATCTTTTATTTGGTACAGACCTTTTTGAGCGTTTTCCCATCCTCCCGTTTCAAAGGAAGAAACCTTCTCCACCACATCAAATTCCATCAGGTTTTTCAAATAAACGCTGATCTTCGCTCTGGAAAAACCCGTCTCCTGATACAATTCATTCAATTTCCGTTTGCCGCTTGCCATTGCTTCTAAAATGGTATGATAAACGGTAAGCTCCCGCAGCTGGCTTCGAATAAATTCCTCTGCCCGGCCATGGAAATACCCATCGGCAGATAAAATATTCTGGCAGATATTATATTTCTGATCCCTGGCAGGGTCCCAATGACGAAGATACTCTGGCACTCCGCCTATTATTCCATACACCTCTACCTTCTGTTTTAAATTATAATTGGGGAAATATCCTGCCATATCCAAAAAACGCAGCTCATGAAGCTTGATTATTCCGCTGAATTTCTTTTCTGCCTTGCCAATCGCTCCTGAAAGTTCCTGCTCCACCCAGGAAACGTTGCTGGAGTACAAAAGAATCAGCACCGGTCCCGGATAAAGCTTCTTATCCTTCAGCTTTATCACGCTTTCCAGAAACTGCACATCTTTCCTGGCAATATTCTGAAATTCCTCAATCACCAGTACCAGCTTACTGCCGTCCCCGCTTTTGATCCGTTTGAAATAAGTATCATAATTTTCTTCCGCTACAGATACCTGATAAAATTCTGCAATTTCACGCTTCATCCGGCTTCTCTGCGCTTTCGCCGATACTTCTGGAGCGCAATAATAGAACGTTTTCTTCTCTCTGCAAAATTCCTGTACCAATTGTCTGCCCCGGTTATCTTTTCGCCCGTACAGCACCAGAATCTGATTACCACTTTGCTTATATAACTGCTCTAAGTAATGCAGTTCCGCTTTTCTCTCCGTCATAGCTGTATGCCCTTCCTCCTGCCATACATTTTCTCTCGTTTCATACTATCACGGTTTAACTTTTTTCGCAAGAGCCAGATACCCATACTTTTCTTTCGGTTTTATTGATAAGAATTTATCCTTCCTTGGAAGCATCTAAATCATTTTGACGTATATGTTCATGTACGACACTTTTTATCTTGAATTTTATTGAACACAACATCAAAATTTATTATTTCATCGGGCGAATCTCAACACTTTGAAACGCATAATCTTCTGATTCTTCATACACATACTGATAAAAATCCCCTACTTGTTTGTATACTCGTTTGACTCATCAAGCAACGGAACAGGAAAGCGCAACAATCGTTCTCTTCCATTTCTCTTTTATATTTTAAGACTTCAATCAATGTTCTTAGACACTTTTCCACTTTTCTCTTAATTCCTTTATAATTACTGATTTTACCACCTAAATGTCGCGTAAAAGTCATTCATCTGATTTAAATATCGAACTTAAAAGTAATCGGATAATGATCGGAATATAATATATTTTCATGTATTTTTAACTCAGAACATTTTGTAACGCAGCATTGCCTAATAAAAACATGGTCTATACAGGTTTTTCTAATCAATTTCCCCTCTTTAGACAATACTCGTTTCGTTGGAGAATTACAGATACAAACATGATTTTCTAATATACTATTAAATATATCCCGATTTTCAGATTCCAAATAGTCTCCGGCATTAAAATCACCTACTATAATATCTGCATTCCCTTTTATTGATTGTAAATAATTTCTATTATTTTCTCCTTTTTTTGCACTTGCATGAAGCCCTAAAATCACAAAATCATGACCGCCTTCAACAATTTTCACAGTATACACACAATTATAACATACAACCCCTATAAATCCAAAAAACAGGCTCACACATGCCAGTATGCACCTGCCATTCACTATATCCGGTATGTTTTATGTTTCTAAGCATTCCACATAACTCCACGCACTCCCAACCTGCCGCCTGCTGCCATACCCAGATTCTTCTCTCTGTTCCTCCTGCCGCAAATAGGACAGTTTTATCTCCAGCCTTCCCGTTTCTAAACCATTCTCCCGCTTCTACTCGATAAAAACCTTCCTGCTCATCCCCCCGTCCGCGTAACAGTCATACTGCCCCATCTGCCTTACTGTAATTTTTCCTGATCTGCCGAGACATTTCTTATCTACTCTGCAACAGTTATGGAACAATCTCATTACAAACTTTTTCTTCTTTGGATCCATACCTAATTCAGCCCTATTATAACACCATCATATGGCAAAAAGACTGCCTTTTTACAGGCAGCCTCATTGATTTATCGCTCTTTATTTTTCTGTAATATATCCCTGCGCCTTCAAAAGCTCAGCGCACAATATTGCTCCTCCTGCCGCGCCGCGGACGGTATTATGAGAAAGTCCAATAAATTTCCAGTCATAAACAGTATCTTCCCTCAGACGCCCTACGCTGATACCCATACCATTCTCATAATTGACGTCCTCTGACACCTGGGGACGGTTATCCTCTTCCAAATACTGGATGAACTGCTTCGGCGCGCTGGGAAGCTGCAGTTCCTGCGGCGCTCCGCTAAATTCTGTCAGCTTCTGAATCAATTGCTCCTTCGTGGGCTTTTTCTTAAATTTCACAAATACGGCCGCGGTATGTCCGTTCAGCACCGGAACACGCACGCACTGGCAGGTAATCAGCGGCGCCGACGCCGGTACAATTTCACCGTCTTTGATCTCTCCCCAGATACGCAAGGGCTCTTTTTCTGATTTTTCTTCCTCTCCGCCGATAAACGGAATCACATTTCCCTGCATTTCCGGCCAGTCCTGAAAGGTTTTTCCCGCTCCGGAAATTGCCTGATAAGTCGTTGCGACCACCTCGTATGGCTCAAATTCCATCCATGCCGTCAGCACAGGCGCATAAGACTGGATAGAACAGTTCGGCTTTACGGCTACAAAACCTCTGTCGGTTCCCAGACGCTTCTTCTGAAATTCAATCACCTTCATATGATCGGCATTGATTTCCGGCACTACCATCGGCACGTCCTTTGTCCAGCGGTGCGCGCTGTTATTGGAAACTACCGGAGTTTCTGTTTTCGCGTACGCTTCTTCTATCTGTTTGATCTCTTCCTTTGACATATCTACGGCGCTGAATACAAAATCAACCTTAGAAGCAACTGCCTCCACCTCATTTACATTCATAACCACAAGATCCTTCACTGCCTCAGGCATCGGCGTATCCATTTTCCAGCGGCCGCCTACCGCCTCTTCATATCTCTTACCAGCAGAACGGGGACTTGCCGCAATTGCAGCCACCTCAAACCATGGATGATGCTCCAGCAGCGCAATAAAACGCTGTCCGACCATTCCTGTTCCGCCAAGTATTCCTGCTCTTAATTTCTGACTCATTTCTAATCTCCTCGCTCTCCCTGCCTGTAAGGCCGGGAACTTCCAAACTTCTTTCCCTTTTGTCCGTTCTGTGCGAACAAATGTATTTCCTAGATATATTAATATATCCCAGTTAAAAATGCAAGCCAAATATTATACAAAATTGACAGAACATCTACTTAAAATCTGTGTAAGGTGTATAAAGATGCTATTTCAACAATTCCTTCTCCCAATCTGGAAGCCCTTTTTTCCAGTCCTGTGACAGGTATTCTTTTTCCAGGGCAATGACCTTTTTCATTGCTTCCTGCCCCGGAGCGCCGATGGTGAGGCGTTTTTTTACACAGGTTTCCATGGAAACCGCTTCAAATATATCCTCCTCAAACACCGGGCTAATCTTTTTTAATTCCTCGAAAGGCATATCGTCAATGGAAATATGTTTCTCAATACAATACAGGACAATCTGTCCCACAATTCCATGCGCATCCCGAAACGGAACTCCGTGATTGACCAGATAATCAGCCGCATCCGTGGCGTTGGTGAAGCCGTTTTTCGCGCTTGTTTCCATTTTATCTTTCTGAAATTTCATCGTGGAGAGCATTCCGGTAAATAATGCCAGACAGCCTTTTACCGTGTCTATTGCGTCAAATACCAGTTCTTTGTCCTCCTGCATATCCTTATTATAAGCCAGAGGAATCCCTTTCATAGTGGTAAGCAGCGACATCAGCGCTCCATAAACACGACCGGTTTTTCCCCGGACAAGCTCTGCTATATCGGGATTCTTCTTTTGAGGCATGATGCTGCTTCCGGTACTGTATGCGTCGTCCAGTTCTACAAATTGATATTCATTGCTGTTCCAGATAATAACTTCTTCTGAGAACCTGCTTAAATGCATCATAATGGTTGCCAGAGCTGACAGATATTCAATGAGATAATCCCGGTCGGACACTCCGTCCATACTATTCAGGGTAGGTCCGTCAAAACCCAGCAGGCTGGCCGTGTAATGTCTGTCGAGATTATAGGTAGTACCTGCCAGCGCCCCGGAACCAAGCGGACAATAATTCATCCTCCGGTAAATGTCCTGCATCCGCAGACGGTCGCGTTTAAACATTTCAAAATACGCCCCCATATGATGCGCCAGCGTAACTGGCTGCGCTTTCTGCAAATGCGTAAACCCCGGCATAAAGGTATCCGTATGGTTCTCCATAATTGTTAAGATGGTATTTAATATTTCTTCCAGCAATTCATCCGTGGCCATAATTTCCCGCCTCACATACAGGCGCATATCCAGCGCCACTTGATCATTGCGGCTTCTGCCAGTATGTAATTTTTTGCCGGTATCTCCCAGACGTTCAATCAAGACCGCCTCCACAAAGCTGTGAATATCCTCATATTCATGGGATATTTCCAAATCTCCCGCTTCCACTTCGTTTAATATTTCTTTTACCGCCGTCACTAACTCGTCTGTTTCCTGCTTTGTCAAAATCCCCTGCTCTCCCAGCATTTTCACATGCGCGATACTGCCTTCCATGTCCTCACGGTAAAATTTTTTATCAAATGATATGGACGCATTAAAATTATAGACCAACTGGTCTGTTTCCTTGGTAAAACGTCCGCCCCATAACTGTGCCATATATTTCCTCCTTCATAATAAATTATCCTCATGCTCTGCCTGACGTTCAACGGGCAGCACGGCCATCCGTACTGTGAAAGCAAATCTTTCACCGTAAGTCTTGTACATTCCTCTGTTCCTTTTGGCGTTCCCTCTCCTGCTTTGAAAACAAACAGCCGCAATAATCCTGACGGTACATGCCGTATGCTCTGGAAAGTTCTACGGAACGCTTGTAACCATTTTTTTTCTTAAAATCCGAACATAAATATGGTATCCCATATTCCTCCGCCAGTGTTTCCCCGATTTCATTCAGTTTTTCCGCATTTTTCAAAGGGCTGATCGACAGCGTCGTGGTAAAATAATCCAGGGAAAGCTTCTTCGCATATTCCGCTGCCTCCCGCAGCCGCAGTTCATAACAGCGAAAACACCGTTCCCCTCCCTCCGGCATATCCTCCAGCCCCTTCACCGTCTGATAAAACCGCTCGCTGTCAAAACGGCCTTCCACAAAATCAATCGGATAAAACGCTCTGTTTCCTCCCTGTTCTGTAACAATCTTCTGCGAAAACCGGCAAATAAACTGCCGTTGTTCTTCCACCCGTTTTTCATATTCCCATACTGGATAAATATTAGGATTATAGTAAAGTACGGTAATTTGAAAATACGCGGACAGATATTCTAAAACATAGCTGCTGCAGGGAGCGCAGCAGCTATGCAGCAACAGCCTGGGGATCTGGCCTTGCTTCTGATGATTTTGCATGAGTTGTTCCAATTCTTTTTGATAATTTCTCTTCATCATGCCGCCCCTATCTGCGAAAGGCATACAGGGCTTCCCGTCCTATTTCGAAAGGATAATTCTTCAGCTTTGCCTGATTTGACAAGACGGCTTTTACATCTTCGATCCACAATCCTTCCGGAATTTCTACTTTGCCCAATAATTCATCCAAATAGGCTGTAAATGCCTCAAGAGATGCAAATCCCATCCGCTTAAGCACAGACAGCACCTCTTCTTTCCTCTGATAAGACGCTAAAAACCCCGGAAGAAAAATCCCTGCCGCCTTGCCATGAGGCACCTGCATTTCATAAGTAAGCGGATAACTGAGTCCATGGGGAATAGAAGTTCCCGTATGGGTAATTGCCATGCCCGCCGTAACTGCAAACTGCATCAGCCGCTCAAACGCCTGGTCGGAAAGGACTGCCGCCGGATTCCCATTCTGCCGTCTGCACATCATTAACTCTTCTCTGAGTTCTGCAAACAAAGACAAGCCTTTCTCTGAATACATGCGGTTATAGGAATTGGCATTTGTATTCAGATAACTTTCCAGCACATGCGAAAGCGCGTCTACCGCCGTATTAATCAGAGTTTCCTGATCTGCTGTCTTCAGGTAACGGCTGTCAATCAGCGCCAGCCTGGGATATATTTTATGACTGATACTTTGCTTGGTTTTGTGCGAATGAAGCGTCAAAATAGCATATGGCGTGACTTCGGACCCCGTTCCTGCCGTGGTTGGAACTGCCGCTGTCGGCAACGCCTGCAGCTCCTTGGGGGCAAATAAAATACGCTCGTCCTCCTGTGGGTTTGCAATCATCAAAGCAATGGCTTTGGCCGCGTCCATAGGAGAACCGCCGCCGATTCCGACAACAAAATCCACTTGCTCTTCTCTTCCCAATTCCGCTGCCCGCATTACGGTTTCAACGGAGGGATTCTCTTCAATACCGTCAAACAGGACAAACGGTACCTTCTCTTCCTGTAAAGCCGTTTCCACATCCTCAAGAGAACCGTTCCGGCGCGAAGAATGTTTTCCCGTCACAAGCAGCGCCTTTTTCCCCAGCGACGCCAGTTCTCTTTTATGATTTCGTACGCAATTCCTTTCACTGTAAATATTGGTCGGCATATAAATCTGCATGGTTTGTTTTCCTTTCTATAAAAAATAGTTCTTCTTCATGCCAAGTCAAGCCATATTATACCTCTTTTTTTGCTCTGGCACAACTATTTCTCAAAATGCTGATAGTCTTTTACCGACTGCCAGTTTCCTCCCCAGGAAAATCCATGTGCTGTAAACAATTGATAACACAGGTCCGTTTCATCTATTTTATGTTCAAATTCCCGGCTGCGGTCTGCGTAATCCGCGCCGTTGACCGGACTGATTTTCGTCTCTCCACTATCCAGCTTCTTTACATAAGGATTAAATTTGGGATTAATATCTATGGCAACTCCAAAACTGTGACGGGATATTCGGCTTGTTCCTGCAATTTCCCTGTAATTGAAAGCGGAAGTATTATTATCGCTCATGGACGCCTCATCATCCGCACCGTATTCATCAATCAGCACCATCTTCTCTATCGGATAAGAATTTTTATATAATTCTGACATAATTTCCAGTATATCTTCTGCAATTGAAGCATTAACTATCAATTCTCCAATATGAGTCTGCCCGTCAAAGCCTATGTGCAGCACTCTCAGATATCTCAGTTCTTCCAAAGGAATATGTTCATTTTCCTGATAGGAAATCCCGTTAATTCTCTGCTGCAGTTTTGTTCCAAGTTCCTCGCTGTAAAACAGGCTGTCCGTTATTCCTGCTTCTATCCTTGAGGTGTCCAGTATGCTTCCTGCTTCCATAACCTGAATACTCGCAAGATCTAGCTTCGCTTCCGGTTCTATATAAGAAAACCCCTCTACGCTCTCCTGCCGGCTGTCCTGAGATTGCTGCCGTTTTTTCTGCGTATCCCCTGCAGTGGTTTTCCCGGAATCCATCTTTTTTTCCACAACCTGCTTCTGCCCGGAGGTTACTTCCTCAACATCCGCGCTTTGCCTTTGTTGCCTTCCTTCCAGACCGTCACTTTTCTCCGCAAACTGCCATCCTAAAAAAAGAAGCAATGCCGCCGCCAATGCTCCCGCCCAGATTCTTTTATAAAATTTACGCCGCATTTTTCCCTCCCATATTACAATATAATTTATTCAGCGCAAACATCTGCTACCTAATCTCCTGACCATAAGAGAATTGCACAATTGATTGCGCAGAGTACGACTGCAGAACAATACCCCCTCTTATGTAAATACATATAAATTCTCATACAATATTATAAAGGATTGTAAAAAAATTTCAACGAAAACATAAGCAGATATCACGCAGGATATCGTTTCCCTGCAAGGCGGATTTTAACGGCGCTGCTGTGACGGATGACAACGCGGCAGATAAACACTCAGACAAGCCGAAGCACGGAATACGGATAGATTCAGCGTACTAAATTTGAAGCAAAAGGACGGGCCCTCTTCAACTCCCCTCAATCACGGCCACTGAAAAATTTAGTTTCAGCAAACGTATACTACTATATATAGAACCCAGCTCGGTAAATCAGCCTATATTGTATCTTATTACTCCGGCGGTTAAATATCGACGAATTTTACGGCCAGAGTAATAGTTTAAGTGATTCGGACTTAAAAACCGGATAAGAAAACCAAAGGCTCATGGTTTTCTTATCCGGTTCTTTCAGATGCAGGAAATATAAGCAGAATAAAGTATGCACAATTTCGAAGCAGTCATTACTTCTTGCGCGCGTGTATAATTTTCTCTTACAAAGAAAACACTTTCACGTGACAATATCTTTCCTAATAAAAGAAAATATTCACAAAAATGAATTTCTATAAGTATTCATCCTGAGAAACAACTTTTTCTTCCGGCAGAAGACATACTGCAATTCCTTCCTCAGGTTCTTCCACATCATCAAACAACAATGCACACGAACCGTCCCTGCCAAACAGCAATGTCTTAGGGCAAAAGCGCGTCGTTGGCGCATCCGAATAACTGCGCAGCAACGCTTCTGCCGCATGTAATTTCCCTGCCTCATCCTCTCTATAGGCAAGGTACGATTTCTCCTGCTCCTGCGTAATCCCATCCTCTTCAAAATACGCCTGTATTTTCAATTTTACCGTATAATTTTTTCCAAACAACGAAATATCCGTCTCTCGCTTCCAGCCAATGTCAAACGTAATTTCTCCAAATATATCATGCAACATATTCTATGCTCCTTTCTTTGCTTCGGATATTCCCCCTCTGTGAGATACATTATTATGTACGATACTGGGAACCTTCTGCATGGTCTTCTGATCTTTACACTCATGCCAGGTATATTTATTATTCTTTCTCCATTCTTTCACCTTTTCAGGAGAACAGCCATGTCTTCTTGCCAGTTCCATATCCGCCCGGTCAAAATTATCCGTTCTGTCAGAAGAAAATTCCTTAATTTTAACATCTCCCTTACTGATAGGTCTGAAATCTGGTTCGCCATCCCGGAAATTTATTCCGTCTATCCCATATTGTTTTAATATTCTATCCCAATTTTTTGCCTCCGGATTCATCTTCTGCGGAATATACTGTTTATCCGGCTTCCACTTTGAATTGCCGCGTTCCCCAGACCATTCCCCATTTTCAAGCGGACAGTTCCTGACATGATCTTCGAGTCCAGCCACGGACTTATCAGCAAATACTTTTATATATTCCCAAACATCGTTCGCTTTTTTTCCTAAGGCAGAATCAGCAAATCTTGTCGGGGATACCTCCTTTACCTCTTTCATATTTCCTTTCATATCCGCACATTCCTTTCCACAACAGACTGCAGCCAGTTTAAATAAATTTTTTCTCTGACTTCATTTTCTTCCTGCTGAATACTCATATCCCTCATCAGACATTGACTTACCACCATTGTCGCTGCTTCGGAAGGAGAATCAATGATTTGATTAATGGTTTCTGCCAGCTTATGTGTAAGTTCTTGATTGTCTTCTGCCGTTACGATATAATTGTCAACACGGGCGCGCAAGCCTAAAATATCAGTGATTCTTCTGGACAGCTTCCGAAAACCCTCGTCACTCCAGATCTTAAGTTCTTTTCGCTCTTTATATTCAGCAATCTGCTCTTCCACAAACTCATAATTCAAAGAAGACAATCCCAGAAAATCCAGTCCTTTTTCAATCTCAGATACTGAAAACTCCAATTTCTCATTGACCCTTCCCTGTATCAGAAAATTTATAAGCTGTGAACGGAGATGAAAGCAATCAATATTATCATCCTCGCCAGAAAACTGATACGGTTTCTCCATTACCTCGCATTTACTTACCTGCACCAGCACCGGTTCCACCCAGTCATTCTGATATACGGCGGCCACGCCTCGTTTTAGTTTCGAAAGTTCCTCAATTTGTTCCTCGTCAAGACCGGCTGCAAACCCTACAAGTTCACGGTCGCTCTTATCCGGAAGCCGCAGAATAATCTTTGTGTTGGTATTTCGTATTACGGACATATCCAGTAAACCGGGCGACTGATCGGCAATGATAAACCCTTCCCCATAAGTTCTCATTTCCGCAATGGAATTTGCTAACAATTCAACCGATTTTCCCAGAAGATTCGCTCCTTCCGAAGATTGCTCCGTTGACGTCCGCTTCAACAGATTGTGCGCTTCTTCCAATACGGTAATATGCCACAGCGGGCTGTTTATTTTGCCCGACGACATACGGTATTCATTCAATTTCATAACCAGAAGGCCCATAATCAGAGATTTTGTCTCTGTGGAACCTATCCGGCTTAAGTCGACGATCACGCTCCTGTCAAATAACTCACGTCCTTCTAAATCGTCATTACAGAAAATAAGTCCATTCAGGCCATTTGTCAGAGAACGAACACGTGTCAGTAAGGCTCCCGAATAATCTCCTTTACTGTCCGAGGAATACTGGGATTCATTGATAACGGCTTCAATCTGTTCCAGTAAATCAGCAAAATTAGGATACTTATTTCCTTTGGAATTTTCTGAGGTTTCCAAGTTCCAACCGCACGCCGCATAGGATTTTTCCATTGCTTCTTTGAGGATGGCGGGCATCGCGGCGTACATCGGCCAGCACACATTAAAAAGTTCCACCAGTCTGTCCAAATGCTCTAAAACATGGACGTCCGCGGGAAAACGAAAAGGATTTATCCGCAGTAAAGCTGTCTTTTTCGGATTTGTCCCATAAACCTTCACATCTGCAAACTGCCCGAATACATTCTTATATTCTCCTTTCGCCGGCTCGATAACCAGAAACGGTGTGTCGTACAGCGTTCTTAACTGGTTCAGGATTTCATATACCGTATTGCTTTTGCCTGAGCCGGTGGAACCTGTCACAAACGTATGCATGGTCAGAGAATCACCGTCTAAATTAATAGCTGTTTCCGTTTCTTTTCCCATACTGAAAATACTTCCGAGACAGAACTCTTTCTTATGCAGCTTCTTATCGTATCTGACCACTTCTTTTCCAAAATCCGCATGTTCAATGACGGGAAAGCCACAGACAGATTTTCTGGGCAGTCCCATCTGAATCGCAAGCTCATTGCTGCTTACAAGAGAGGACGCTGTCACGGGAACGGATACCGTAGCGGAAGAATATGCAAACACCGGATGAACGAAATTCGTAATATAATCACGCAATTTTGCCAGCTTATCCCCCTCCTGCCTTCCCCAGAAATTTATGGCAGACATTTCAACGCCTGACTTTTCTCCCTTCATCAATGCCTTGTAGGTACCGGCCGCCATTTCTGCCGTTTCCTGGCTGTCGGCAAGAAAATATGCGGCGCATTCCCACATGCCGATGCTCTCGCATTCGTCAATACGCTTCAACTGCGAATCGATTCTTTCTAATGTGTTGAGCAGAGATTTATTCTGTACCGCAAGCTGCATATTATCAGAAGAACTGCGGGTAACCCCTTTTGTATACGTTCTGCTCTCTGTTCTGCTGTCGCTGACCGTATCCGTTTCTCCATGTGATTCGGAACGGCTTTCTGCATCCGTTTCCGTGATTGAAGTACCGTCTGTCCTGGATTTTGGATTATATGCATTTATGCCGATCTGCCCTGCCATAATTGCACCTGCCGCCGCGATACTTGCGCCTCCGGTCAGCGGCGCGGTCACCAGGCTGGCAACGCCCAGCGCGGCCGTTCCCAGACTCTTTGCCAAAGCTCCCAGAGAATCTGTTTTCGTTGTGGAACGACTCTGTGAGGAGGCTGTGGAGCGGCTTGTCCCTGTCTGAACAGAGGTATTCACGGAATGGGAAGAACCCGACGTGGTGCCATGTGAAAATGCCTCCGAGATATTTAAGGCGGTATTGCTGCCATAAGACATCTGCATATTCGCAAACGGCGATAACTGCGTATAAATCATCTCATACGCCCGGCGCGTTTCCTCCAACTGCTCTATGGGCGTGCTCCTGGCAAGTATAACTGCCGTATACTCCTGTCCCTGCATTGCCAGCGCCAACTTTTCCATCCCCTGGATAAACGTCTCGTTATCTTTAAATTCTCTGTCCTTATTCTTAGCCACGCAGGAAACGCTTGCAATATTCCTGGAGACAATATTTTCCAGAAAAACCTCCGCTTCCGGGTCCAGCATATCTTCCGTCTTTACGCCTGGAAATTGCCCGCTCAAAGCATTCTTTAGAGTATCTTTTAAAGATTTGGTGGTGCGTTTGTCGTCCAGAGAACGAACGCCCATATAAAAATCCGTTTTTTTCTCATTGCTGTCGACAACAATAAACACACCGCAGTTGAGATTCTGCACCGCATTAAAAACAGACGCAAATTTATAAGTAGAATATTCATTTTTCTGATATACCATTTCCGTTATGCGAAAAAGACGGATGTCGCTGATTTTTTTTAAGCTGTCATCCAAAGGAATAATTTCAAGCTCTGTAAGTTTATGGAGATATTTTTTCAGTACGATATCATCCACCAGCCTGCTGGCCTCTGCAAGCCCAGACTGAAGAGATTTATAACTGGGCACATTGCTTTGCGGCGGCTGAATCTGCATACTTTCTATTTTCTCTGCCATCGCCGGCCGGCTCTCTTTTCCCCCGAGTATCACCATGTCGCTCATTTTACTTTCCTCCGTTTGTGATAAGATAAACCGCCGTTCCTCCTATAAACGCGCCAACAACCGCTCCTCCGGCAACCGTTACTCCGGACGCCCAGGCAGCGGCGCTTCCCACAATTGCTCCGGCAACCGCTCCTCCGGCAACTTTCGCGCCTAAATATCTTCCTTCCTGCTGATCGCGCCGCTTCTGTTCTTCATAACTTTCTTCACGGCGCCATTTTGGCGAAGAACCATTTTTTCTTTCTGTTTTGCCGCTGCCTTGCGCTGCCGGACGCAGATAATGCACCACCTCTTTTAAATGTTCGATGCGTTCATGAGAGAAATTGCTAATCACCTGAACCATCTGCCTGTCCATGTAATTATCATCCCAGGCTTCCTTATTATTCTCAAACACACGCCCATCATGCGGGTCATACAGACCTCTTACAGAAGCGGCGGCTCTTTCCATCTCCCGAAATTCCAAAAAGCTGGGATCTACCAAAAGGCTGTCTTTCATCATAATACGGATGCGGCGCACATTTCCCTTGTTTACAGCTTCGTAAAAAGCGTTTGTTAAGGCCATATTCAGTACCTCCTTTAAATTTCAAGTATTGATTCAACTTTTGCTTTAATAGTTTCAAGCCATGCCAGTTTACGCTCGGACTCTTTCATGCGTTCTTCTGCTTTCTCCTTATCGGTCGCAAAGCTTTCCAGTTCTCTCAGCTTGTCCTTTAACACATCGTCCAAACGTTTAAATTCCTGATTAAATAAAGCGGCTATTCTATTTGACTGCTTTAATGCATGTTTGCAGGCAGCGTCTCCATTGTCAAATACAATCTCCTGGATGGGCGCCAAAAACTCCTGTGCCAGCTCAGATCCGTCAACAAATTTCACCGTCTTGTACCTGGTACGGTAATACCCTTTTTCCTGGAACCATGTCCAGGGCTTATACCATTTCTTCGAGGTATTCTCTACCCACTCTTTTCCATCTTCAACCTCCTTGGATTGAATCAGCCTATTGATAGAAAAATCATCTGCAGATACCATGCTTCCTCCCATAATCTTCAGCGGGTCAATGTTAATGCCGGAAAGCCCTCCTGCGTCCAGTTCCTGTGTCAAAGAAGCCAGCCTGTTTTTGTACTCCTCCAAAAGCGCGCTGCTCGTATTCAAAAGATTTTCCCGAATTAAATCGTCCATCTCCGTCTGAAAATCCGGCTCCAGTTTTCTTGCAAACCTTTCCAGCCTCTCTACTTCATATTTTGCCTCATCTACATCCAACTCTTCCCCGCGCACATCGTCAATACGCTTCGTAATACGGGCCTGATATTTTTGTACGATGCCGTCTATCACATCCCGGGCTTCGTCGTTTACTCTGACCACCGCGTCATCCACGGCATCTTTAAATTTCTTTGCTGATTTTACATCATCGACATTTTTGCGAATAAGCGCAATATGCTTTACAATTTGTTCATTTTCATCACGATTTTTCGCCAATTCCCGTTTCGTCTCTTCAAAACACCCTACCTCGTCCAGCTTATGCATAAAAGTATCCACAATGTTTTTAATTTTTGCCGTTTTGGCATATTTTTGTACATACTGGCGTATTGCGGCTTCAATGGAAACAACTCCTGTATGTATCAGGGCTTCTGTATGCGTATCCCCCATTTCTTTGGCCTCGTCAAGTTGCCTGTTAATGTCTCCGCGTACGCTTAACGGCAGGGAAGCATAGCGTTCAAAATGAAGAGACTCATTATTTTTCCTGTTTAATTTACGAACTTTCATTTCCGTCTCATCCAAAGTATCCTCGTCCACTTCTGCACCTTCTGCAATCAGGCGGATATTCAATGCCGGAAGCGCGGCGGCCGGGAATAAATTGGGATTCGTAATTCCGTGCCTTTTCAGATAAGCGCGCACCCGTTCCAATGTCTGCTCGGTGTCTCCATCTTCCTTTCTGCGGTCGTCCATCTTATTTACCACAAAAATAAATCTGTCTTTTGACTGTTTTCCGCCAACCTCCATACTTTCGGCAACGCGATTCAGTAAATTGTTATCGTCATCCGAGCCAAAGGTGCCCTCCATAATATACAGCACCAGCGATTTTGAAGACTTACTTAAGAACTCGCTCTGCACCTTTTTATGTTCCGGATCCCTGGAATTATTCGGGCCAGGCGTGTCAATCAACACAAGTGATACGTCCTCCGCCGAGACAAAGGGAATATTTCCATTTACTTTTATGACGGATACGCTTTCGTCCCCATTCAGCCGTTCCATTGTCGTATAAGACAGCTCTTCATGTGACTCAATCATTCTGTTTTCTTTGTTATATACCTCCGCCTGCCAGCAGTTGCCGTCAACAGAGGCGTCTTTAATCCTGGTAATAATTGCCGTACAGGCTTCCTGCTTGGAAGGCATAAGCTTGACGCGGAGCATGGAATTAATCAGGGTGGACTTTCCAGCGCTCATGGTCGCCACTACGCATACTTCAAAGTCGCTGCTTTTTGCATGCTGGAACGCGCTTATTATCTCTACATCCCGCAATTCGTCAAAAGGCCCTTTCTGAATTTCCTCAAACACATCATCAATCAAGCTCTCTTTATCGGAAGTTTCCTTCGCCGGTTTCCGGTCAAGCGTTGCCGTCAATTTCCCTTTCTCATAGGCCGACGTAAATACTTCTGTAAGATCTTCAAAATCCAGAAGCGTGCCGTGGAACAAAATCTCAAAATCTGTATCATTGTATTCATCAATCAGAATATCCGGCAATTCTTCTACCCACTCCTGAAGCCGCGATCCTGGCGCCGCTTTTTCGCCAAGCTTACTGTTCTGGGCTAATTTTTTGCCGTCCACGGTTATCTCTGTTTCAAGGTTATAGGGATTGTACTTAATAAATACTTTTTTCATGTTGTGCCTCCATATAAAATTTTTTCCAGACCATACAGTCCGCATTTTTTGCTCATTGATAAAATCTCGCTGTCGCCAGCTTCTGTTTGAATATTCTCATAATATTTTGAAAGATCGTACGCCGGTTTCATAAATTTTTTCAGATAGAGCGCATATTCGTCCTGCTCATCCTCCGTCATCTGCGCACCGCCGGCCTTCATCTTAATAAGCAGAGCAAAATATGCGGATATGGGACAAATAAGCGGACGTTCAAAACCAAGCTCCGCCAGATCGTTTTTTACACCTTCTATACTATCTTGTATATTGTCGTCCGCGGCCTTAAAGTCGTCAAGCTTATTCAGCACAAAAATCATTTTTTCCTTCGGCACATTTTCTGAAACCCATCTAAGATGCGCAATTTCCTCTTCCGTTCCCAATTTATTTGCGTTGAGCACATAAATTGCTTTTTCATAAGCTTCCGTGCTTAACGCTTCACGGGATATTTTTCCATGATTGCGGTTGACTGCTGAATTAACTCCCGGCGTATCAATAATGCACAGACGTTTTTCCGTATGTTCCAGTGTATGAAAATAAGCCGCGATGCTGGTTTTTCGATCCCAGGAGAAATTGCTGAGTTCTTTATGCGCGGCATTTATGGTAAAAGTATCGTTTTCCAGATGAATCCTGCCGTCCTCAAATACTTTATTATACAGATAGCAGGCGTTGCCAGTGCAGACTTCCTGAGAGGTTCTCGCCAGAGGTTTGCCGATAAGCGCATTAATCAAAGTCGATTTTCCCGCGCTCATATTTGCGGTCACAATATATCTGTGCAGAATCTGTTCGCCAAATCTGCGGTTTTTCCGGTATTGTTCGACCATTTTTTCGGCAAATGCAAGCGCGGAAACATCTGCGCTATCATCTTTCAGCGCTCTTAATAATACTGCAAATTTCTGCTGCTGGCGTTTCGTCATATACGACGTCAGTTCTTCCGCCGCACGATCTATCAATTGCCCGTCCATAACAATCAGGGCGATATCACACATAAGCCAGTAACGGTATTTTTTTCTCCATGGCTGGACACGGCTGTTTATCATGGACTGAATATTTGCTGTTATTTTCGTATCTGCTTTTGCCGGTTGGTCTTTAATCTGCAGTTTTGCCCGATATTGCTGCAAACGCGCAGCCGTAAACTTATTATCAAGCTGTTTTTTTACAAAGTATTCTAATATTAAATAATACTGCTCCCTGCGTTTACTTTTCTCATATTTCATGGGATGCCTGCTTAAATCCACTGCTGAAGCAAATAACACTGTTTCCTCCGTCATACGATTTCCTCCGTTTGTATTTTACGGTACGTCAAAGCGTTTTCAAACGCGCTCTAATACCTCAATCATCTCTCCCTGGCTTTTCAGCCACATATCAATCCCCTTGCCGAATACTTCTGCGCGGAGTGTATAAATTCCTCTGTCATTTTCCAAAATTTTTGCCGTTGGAAGCCTGTCCAGCACAGCGTCTATATCATTGCCAAAATACCGGAACTTAATTTTTTGCAGCGTTCCGCCATACATAAATTGTACTCTCTTACGAAATTCCCCTTCCTCAAACCGGCTGCTGTACGGAATGTGAAACCGTTCCTGCGTTATCTGTATACCTTTGATGCGGTCAATTCGGTAAATTGTAGGGAAAGCATCATTTATCACATCAAAATCTTTTTGAATCTCTTTATCATCAATAAAAGCGGTCAGATAAAAATAATATTCCGAAAACATAATCGCAACGGGCTTTACCTTCCGCCTGACTACCGTTTTATCTTTCGTTCTCAAATAATCCATCACGATACACTGGCAATTTCTGACTGCTTGTCCAATCTCCCACATCGTATCCAGAAATTTTGTTTTATGTCTCGGCTCCACATAATGAAATTCTTCATTTCTGATCAGTTCTTTCACAAGTTTCTGATTCTTTTGAGGAACACAGCAGGAAATCAGTTTATCAAGTATTTCCGACATTTCTTCCTTGCGCAATGCCCGGCTGTCAAGCAGGATTTTGCAGATAGCCAGAATCTCCCCATTTGTAAGCTTCAACTGATAGATGCGCTCCAGACGATATCCCTTGTCTTTGTGGTCATAGACCACCGCGTTGACAATCCCTGTATGTTCCATATCGGAATCCATAAAATTTCTGATATCATCAATGTCTCGTTGGATTGTCCTCTCATTCACGCCATAATTTTGTGCTTCTTCTGCCTTATTTACCAGATAGCCCTCTCTTAATCTTGTGTAAATGCCAAGCACCCTGTGTATCTTTCCATTGTCCATTTATAACCTCCAAATTTTTCTTGCGTTCAGCTTATATTTTACAATTTTATTCCCGCAGGCAATGAGGGAAATCGTCAAGCCTGTATGAAAATTTGACCGTTGCCGTGAGGCGCAAATACCCCGCTGCCTGCGGCAGAATTTTTGATTGAAGAATCAGCCGTAAAAATCTCCTTATACTATATATTATCATACTTTTGTATTTTGTAAATATTTTATATTTAAGTAGTTTAAAAGATAAACTATCAAAAGGAGATTGCACATGTTTGGCGAAATAATCAGAAAAATACGGATAACCCGCAATTTAAGCCAGGTCCAACTGGCAAAGGAACTGAATGTTTCTAAGCAGACTGTTTCTAACTGGGAAAATGATAATATCCTTCCCTCTATAGAAATGCTGGTAAAACTTGCAAAATTCTTTTCTGTAAGCACGGATTACTTGCTGGAACTGGATAACCGGCGTTACATGGAAATTACCGGGCTGACAGACACACAACTGGAACATATTCAGCAGATTATCCGCGACATCACAGATAATCCGGAATAATTCATATCCGTGTCATTTCATATGGACAAGGCTCTCCTCCAATACTGCGATTGCGTACAGATAGCCTTCCATGAAAGCCATATTCTGTACGGCATTCAGATTTTCTTCCACCTTTTCTCTGGCTTCTGTCCATTCTTTACACATTGTAAGTCTGGACAGTTCTTCCAGCGCTTCTTTTATTTTTTCTTCGTATTCCTCCTGCCTTGCCGTCTTTTCTTTTTCTTTCTGCAGACTTCTTTCCGCTTCCATTTTATTCTCTGTTTCCCACACAACTTTCTGATTAAATTCTCTTTCTGTTACGTTCATTTTCCTGTACTTCCTTTCCATTTCTCATCCTCTCTGTATCATTCTGTCATATCATACCATTTGGAAATGACAGAATGTGTCATACCGAAAAAATTTGGATAAAATAATATTTTCTCAGCCTCTCTCAAAGTATGACAGAGAACAATCTGCCGCTTTTCTCATACAATATGGTAAGTATTTATAAGGAGATTTCAATGGAAAAACTAATGGAAATCAAACACGTGGGTTATTCCTATCATTCTATGCAGGGAGAAACCCCGGCGTTATCCAATATAAATTTCACGGTTCACAAAGGTGACTTTCTGGCAATTGTCGGTCCCAGCGGATGCGGCAAATCTACCCTCCTGTCTTTATTAGCAGGTCTGATAGAACCGGAACACGGTTCTATTTTACTTTATGGGCAAAAATTATATCAAAAAACCAGTGGAACGATAGGCTATATGCTTCAGCATGACCATCTGTTTGAGTGGCGAACTATTGAGAAAAATGTCCTGCTGGGACTGGAAATCCAGAAAAAGCTAACTCCCGCTGCACGGGAAAAAGTGTATGACATGCTCAAAACCTACGGACTATACAAATTCAGAAATGCAAGACCTTCCCAGCTTTCCGGCGGAATGAGGCAGCGCGCCGCATTGATCCGCACTCTCGCCCTGGAACCAGAGCTTCTGCTTCTGGATGAGCCTTTCTCTGCCCTGGACTACCAGACAAGGCTGACTGTAGGAGACGACATCGGTTCAATTATAAAAAAAGAACAAAAAACAGCGATTCTGGTAACACATGATTTATCCGAAGCGGTCAGTCTTGGAAACAAGGTGCTGGTACTAAGCAAGCGGCCCGCAACGATCAAAAGCGTGATCGATATTTCTTTCCCAGACAATGCCAGCCCTCTGGAACGAAGGAATTATCCGGAATTTAAAGATTATTTTAATAAAATATGGAAGGAGTTGAACCAGGATGAGTGAAATATCTCTTGCACAACAGAAATTTCTGCTTACTCAGAAAAAACACAGACGCACCGTTACCATAAGCAGGCTGTGCATTTTTCTGTGTTTTCTGGGACTTTGGGAAGGAGCTGCCAGACTGCAGATGATTGATTCCTTCTTCTTCAGCAGCCCCTCCCGTGTATTTTTGTGCGCCTACAACATGGTTTTGGATCATTCTCTGTTTGCCCATGTAGGCATCACTTTATTTGAGACAATTATGAGTTTTTTTCTCGTGCTAATGTCAGCAATAATAATAACAATTATATTGTGGTTTAATAAAAAAATTTCTGAAACACTGGAACCGTATCTGGTGATCCTGAACAGTCTTCCCAAATCGGCGCTTGCTCCGTTATTGATTGTATGGCTGGGTGCAAACTATAAAACAATTATTATTACCGGCATATCCGTCGCTGTTTTTGGATCCATTCTAAGCCTTTATAGCAGTTTTCAATCCGTTGACCCGGAAAAAATCAAACTGATCCAGACGCTTGGAGGAACGAAATATCATATTCTCACGAAAGTGATACTCCCCGCCAGCATTCCTTCCATGTTCTCCATCATGAAGGTAAATATCGGATTATGCCTTGTGGGAGTGATTATTGGAGAATTTATCGCCTCCCGCCAGGGGCTTGGATATCTCATTATTTATGGAAGCCAGGTTTTCAAATTGGACTGGGTGATCATGTCTATCGTAATTTTATGTCTCCTTGCCTGGGGATTATACGCTCTGCTGAGCCGCCTGGAACAAAAATATCGGAATCTTGCCAATTAACAATTGGCGTTTGCAGGCAAAAACTGAGAGAATCTCCCTAACAGCTGGTATTCTCTCAGTTTTCATAAAGGGGGCTTCCGAAATGGAAGCCCCCAAACAGGATATACTAATATTATTTTGCTTTCGCTGATTTCACCTTCGAGAAAGAAGAACATTTATCCGCACCCAAATTATTCTGTGCAACTGCCATAACTTTATAGTAATATTTCTTCTTGGACGTAAGTTTACTGTCTTTATATTTTGTCTTCGTTGTCACTGTAACCAGCTCGTATGGTCCCTTTTTAGAATTTGAACGGTATATAAGATATTTCTTAGCTCCTGCAACTTTCTTATATGTAACCGTTACGCTTTTCTTTGCCGCTTTCACTGTTATAACAGGCGCTTTTACCGCTGCCGTGCCAGCCATAGCTGCAGATGCAGGTTTGCTTCCGCCATAGCTGTAAGCTGTATAATACTGTTGTTCCACCGGATCCAGCAGCTCACTGTATGCAACAACATAATACTGATAACTCATATCAGTTTGCGGACCGTATAATGTAATATCTTCCTTGGTAGCAATCCCCTGCTCATTATAAACAGGTTCATGATATGCATAAGAATAATCTGTCACGGAAGTGCCTGCAATTCTGGTGTAATCAATGTAGTAGTCATCGTCCGGCGTAAGATTGGTACCAGGTCTCTGATATGCCAGGAGCTTTGCCGTATCATAGTCTTTTTCCATTTTTACGGTACTATTTCCCAAGGTATAATAGTAATTCTCTGTGATACTTGCCAGCTTAAACGCCTGGATTCTGACGCTGCTTCCATTATTATAGCTATAGGTCTTAGTATCCGCATTATACATCGTTGTAGAATCAGCGGTACGATATACCTTATAGTAGGACGCTCCGGAAACGGCATTCCAGGAAATTACAATTCCATTTTCAGTAGCTTTTGCCTTTACACCTGATACAGCCGCAAGGCATCCTCTCACCGTTACTTTATCCGAACCGGAATACTTATTGCCACGGAACGCACGGATTCTGTACTCAATTGATTTTCCCAAAGGAGACGCCGGCAATGTAGAGGATGTTGTCTTTGCTTTTGTAATTTTCTTCACGGTTACCCATGCATTGCTCGTTTCATCATATTTTTCGATCAGATAGCCGTTCGCCTGCGGAATCTGCTTCCATGCGATACTTACCGTACCATTCTTGGGATTCTGTGCTTCTTTATATACGTTTACGCTTGTATTAAAGCTGAATTTTGTACTTGCAGAAGCGCTGTCTTCTGTAAAATATACTTTTTCACCTTTTACAAGTTCGTATGCTTTCACAAAATAACTATAAGTCTCTCCTGCCACCAGTTTCTTATCGGTATAGGATTTCTTTTTCTTTCCCAGTTTCTTTACCAATTCATATTTACTAAAATCGTAGCTCTCGCCGGACTTAAAAGTACTGCTTGATGAGGAAGACACATAACGGTATACATCATAGCCGTCTGCTCCGGAAACTTTCTTCCAGGTCAGTTTCACGGTATCTTTCCCCGTTGCCTGCGCCTTCAGATTCATTGCTGCAACGCCGGTCTGTACGGTCTTATATGAATAATCGCCATATACAGATTTTTTCGTATTCAGATTATAATAGTAAGCGCGTACTCTGTATGTATATTTGGTATTTTTCTGAAGTCCTGTATCTTTGAATGAACCGTCTGTGGTGGTGATTAAATCCTGATATTTGCCCTTTCCTGTCTTTCTGGCAATCTGGAATCCTGTATAATCGCCATATCCGGCTCCAATATTCAATGTAATTGCTTTGTCAAAAACCTCCGTTGAAATTCCGGTAACTTCTGCAACCGGGGCTTTCACAGATACTACATTAGAGAATACGCCCTTCATACCATAACGGACTGCATATGCCCGCACGTAATAGACAACGCCCGGCTCCATGTTATAATACGGTATCGTAACCGTGTTATCGTCCTCGTCATCATAATCATAGCTGCTGAATACCTCTGCAAGATTCGGATCAAAGGCACTGTTGGCAGAATATTCATAACGCACGTAAGCGCCCTTTGCAACCGGACTGTGTGAAAAGAAGAAACCGGAAGGCGTCATTTCCTTTAAAGCCAGTCCTGTCACCGTATCGATCGCAGGCGCCGTCCATATAACGCTCATCGGCGTACCATTTACCTGCTGCTCATTGTCATCCTCATCGTACGTATAGGTATAAGGCGTCAGGGTAAAGGTATAAGTCACACTTGGTACGATACCGCTTTTCTGAGTAATGCTGTCATAAAAATCACTTGAATAAATTGAATTATCAGAATAATAATTGCTTGTACTCTCTACAACAGAACCTGTATCAGAAGCCTTTACTTCCAGTCTGACCCCTTCGCAATTTGTTTTTGTAAAGGACAATCTAAATCTTATAGACGATTCATTATCTATCACCTCAATTGCAGGCTGGGTAATAGAAGGGATCGCTGTCACTGCCTCCCTTACCTGTTCTTTACTTGTATCGCTAAGCTCCTGCTGTCCCCCCGCCTGCGGTTCTGCCATTTCCAGATTCTGAATTTCTTCCCCTTGTGTTTCACTCTCAGCCTCAGGCATCTTCGTTTCTGCCTCTTCGGCTTCTGGTGTCTCTGGCACATCACTTTCTGTCTCTGGTTTTTCTGTCTGTAAGTCTTCTGACACTTCCGTATCTTCAGCTTCCATTACATTCTCCGGCTGTTGCATCTGAGCTGCCGAAGCCGGTACAGCGTCCAAAACTGTCAATGCCAAAACCAGTGAACCAGCCAAAAGGCGTTTCACCAATTGTGGTTTCTTCATAAATCATGTCCTCCTTTGACTTAATTTTTTTCCATTTCTTACTATAACTCGTTTTACTCAAATTGTCCATCTAAATTTATTTTTTCGACAAATATTACAATAATACAGAAAAACAATGTTTATAATGTAAAAGAATAACGTCTGCAATACAAATCACAGACGTTTTAAAAGCATAGCGTTAAGCATAAGCGCCAGAACACCGAAAACGATACAGGCGTTTCACTTTGATTGCCATTCATCCCTATCTTTTTATTACATAATTGTCACTGGATGTATCCACAATAATACGGTCGGCTATCATCTGCAAATTATTATCAACCGCTACAATAATAAGCCCCTCGACGTTTTCATAATAATCCATACCGTCAATCATCAAATGTTCATTAGAAATTGAATAAGCAACGCCATTGGCCGGAGAATCCTTTCCAATAACTCCCTCCATCAGCAACTCCTCCGATATAACGTTTGCTTCTTTTATCACCTCGTCAGAAACTATGTTACATCCATATGAATTTGCAGTAATCCCCCACTTACTGCATACCATTTCCAGATCTGCATCATTTTCAAAAGAAACTCCATTATTATAGATAAGCAATGTATACCTATTGGATTTTGTATTCAAATACCATGAGGAAATATCCTTGTCTTTCTTTAATTTTTCGGCAAGTTCAAATCCTTGCAGGTCATTTTCCATAATCTTTTTAATAGATTGCTTATAGGATTCTTCTTCGCTGCAAAATCTCCTGTAATCTTCCCCCCAGCTCTCATACCCCTTTTCCCCCCTGTGATCTCTTAAATTATAATGTTCTGTAATATACTGACCCAGAAACTTTGTATATTTTTCTGCCCCGAAACAATTAACGTGCCTTCTATTATAAAAGTCGGTATTAAAATCTATCCCTATTTCGTCATAATATTCATTTGTATTTAGAAAGTCAAAGCCGTACTCAGACACAATGTCATCAATCGTATTGTACATTTTTTGATGCTCTTGTTCTATGTAATATGGACATACAACAAAAAGAACATTTAAGTTTTCGCTGGAACAATATTCGCACAACTCACGAAGCGCAGCCTCGGCCCCGTTTATCAAAGCAGTTCTCTCAGTTGTATTCCATCCTTTCGGGGCTTGTAGATACTGATAAGCTTCAACCCACTCCCACCCCTTGTTAGGAGCTTTCTCATGAGCCTCCTTATAATGCCAGTTAGCAGGATTCTTTAAAACATCACCGTTATCATGATAATTAATAATATTAAAAATATAAGAAGGATAATCAACCTTTTCCGTAGAATTGTGTTTCTTAAAAAAACTATTAATAAGCTGGTATCTGGCAGGAGATAGCAAACTCCAACTATCCGTTACATATCTTAAAGTACCTGTATTGCCGCTTTCGCTCCACAATTGATACGGTCTTACGCCAACTATATACAAATCTGGATGCATCGCACTCTCTGAATGACGAATCATATACTCAATATTTGCACCTTCGAGTCCATTTGTTGCGTAATTATAGGAGGCTATTCCCCATTCATTCCACGCCCTCAAAGGCTGCCAAAATACAAAACAAGCGCTCCCGCCTATGTACACAACGTCCAAATCCTGCTGCTCATCAAAAGCAATAATGTGCGTTCGATCATATCCGCTCGAAGGTCTGTAGACGTTCGTTATATACTGAAACACTGATGCAAAGATTACACAAAATGCAATTGCTGAAATTATTGTTTTAACATTCTTTCGCATATCTAAAATCCCTCATAAATAAATATGGACGCGTCATATCCTGGCCCATACTTTCCCCAAATCAGCACTATAATAAAAAGGGAAATCCATATCATCCATCTGAAAATAAAACATTGCTGTTGAACCCATATTCTTGCATATCCATGCTTCTCACGCAAAATGGCAACAAGCAGCACAATGACGCTTACAAAAATGATTAAATTAATATCGCCCCATGTAACGCCCAGATTTAAAATACTTTGATCAAAGAATATCCATGGGTTCGCATAATTTTTTACACACAATACCTTGAGTGCATCCTTCAACCGATAAATTCCATCTGTAACTCCAACGCTAAAAAAAGTGGCTCCTACGGCATAAATCAAATATGTCCTCCCGGACTGAAAGAAATGCCATGCAAAACTGTCCGTCTTCATCTCCAGTTTATTGGTTATTTTCAAAAATACTGGCGCGAACAAATCACCAAGCATAAGAATCACCCAATACCATAAACTGACGCCTGCAATATATCTTAATCCTCCATGCCATATCCCCATAACCATCCATAAGATAAACATACCTGCCATATTTACCAAGAATTTACCTGCTTTTTTCCCAAACTTTTTCCTGGTGAACTTTCCAAATCTAATCATACGTTTCGATTTTAACAGTGGATAAAGCACATAGTCCTTTGCCCAAGTTCCCAGTGTAATATGCCATCTCTGCCAAAATTCCTGTGAAGTTCTGGCAAAAAATGGATTATGAAAGTTCTCGGCAAGCCGGATGCCAAACAATTCCGATACGCCAAGTACGATGTCCATACAACCGGAAAAATCAGCGTACATCTGTAAGGGATACAGCAATATTGCAATCCAGGAATAGAATCCTGTATATGTACTCATATCTGAATTTAGCGCCGATACAATGATTCCAATTCTTTCCGCTAAAACAATTTTCTTGGTAAATCCCCAAAGGATTCTTTGAGCGCCGAATGAAATATTCTGATATTCAAATTTGTGCCTTTCATATAACGTTTCAAGCTGCGCATATCTACTAATCGGTCCCGTAGTTAGCTGCGGAAAATATGATACAAATAAGAATAATTTTAATGGATTCTTTTGAGGAACAGCATTTTGCCAGTAACAGTCAATAATATATCCCATTATCTGGAGCGTATAATATCCCATTCCCAGAGATGCGATCATCCGCAGGTTTATTTCAGCGTCAATTTGCAAAACGTCATGCCGCGCCATAAATCCGGAAGCAAATGGAAACCAAAGATCCCTTCCCTTTACAACAAACCAGATTGCAATATTTATCAGCAAAGCAATCATCGTAACCGGTAAGACTTTTGCATCTTGATTCTGCTTTTCTCTTTTCCTCTTCATCCACAAGGTAGAAAAATAAGCTATCAGTGTGGAAGCCGCCAGATAACCGATTGTATATGGCACAGCGGCAAAATAATAGAATACCAGACTGAGAAGTAACAGCACGACCCATTGTATCTTTTTAGGTAATACATAATAAAACGCTACGCCTATTGTAATGAACACCAGAAAATAAAACGAAGTTATTGACATATTACTTGCCCATCTCCAATATAATGTCTACCATCTCACCGACATTCTTCATGGTTACAACCTTACCCATTGGGATTTTAAATCCAAACTCTTCTTCTACCCCAACGATAAGATTTATGTGTTCAAAAGAATCCCAGCCGTCCACATCGTCTGCAACGGTTTCATCGTGCAGTTCTATAGAATCATCGTCCAAAACTTCTCTGAACACTTCATTTAATCTCTTGTATACTTCTTCTTTTGTCATTTTAATTTCCTCCTGATTATATACTTATTTCATAACTAAGACTTTCATTTTTGCCTTAGATACGGACTTGTTGTTCTGATTTTTTATTACAACTCTTATGCGAATCAGTTTTAATGACTCATCTTTATCTGTCACCTCGGCTTCTACCGTAAGCTCATCGCCAACAAAAACCGGTTTCATAAAAGATAATTCCTCAAAACTGTGAATCAGGCTGTACTTCCCAGGCAAATACATACCTGCCACCGTTGAATAGAGAGAAGCTGTAAGCATTCCAAATACTGCGTGGCCTGAAAATTTACCGCCGCTTATTTCATTTGCAAACATATCATCCTTATGTAATGGATTTTCATCCCCTGATATGACTCTGAATGTATCTTCCATCTCCTGCGTGATCGTTTTCGTAAAAGCTGCCCTTGTTCCTATTTTAATTTCATTTATTGTATACTCATTCAAAGAAATTCTCCTTTATCCGCCTGTATATACATCCGGCATCGAGTCCATTCGCCTTTCTCACCATAACCTGCGTTCCATATCCTTTCGCAAAAGAATCATTTAAACCAATCGGAATCACTTTCGCATTTCCGCCATGAAAAGCGATAGATTCTGCAATTATGCTACTGAGTCCTCCATGTATATTGTGTTCTTCTATAACAGCTATTTTCCCAGAATACTTTGCCGCTTCCATGACCTCTGAAGCATGGAACGGCTTAATATTCGTTACATTTATCAGTTGCACAAAGATCCCATCATTTTCAAGCATGTCACAGGCTTTTACAGCCTCGTCGAGAATACTTCCCGTTACAAATACAACTGCGTCCCTACCCTCTCTTACCATATCATTCATATGAAAATTATGTTTGTAATCCTCTGCAAAATATTCTGTTTCACGATTCATTCCTATCTTAATATACACAGGACCATTATGTTCATACGCTGTCTCGACGCATGCAGCCACTTGTATGGGGGTTGCCGGCGATAATATCACCAGATTGGGTATCGCTCTTAAAACAGAGATATCTTCCGTAGTATGGTGTGTTGGCCCCAGAGAACTCCATGCAAGGCCGCTTCCCATTCCAACAATCTTTACATTAAGATTTTGAAAGCACACATCATCCCGAATAAATTCCATACAGCGATACGCAAGAAACGCTCCGGCCGTGAAAACAAATGGTTTCTTTCCAACAGAAGCCATTCCAGCCGCTGCAGCAACCATATTCTCCTCTCCAATACCGAAATTATACATTTGGTCAGGGAAATTTCGCCGGAACATTTCATCATACCCGGTCCCACTATCGGCAAGCAAATGTATCACATCGTGATCTTTCCCTGCCAGTTCCATTAATTTTCCTATATATGCACTATTCATAGGTTACTCCCATTCACTACCGTCTATCTCAAGTTCTGATTGAAACACCTTCCATTCTTTTCTTCCGGGAAGTTTAAAGTGCCAATTCGGATTATTCTCCATGATTGAAACACCCCTTCCTTTCACCGTCTGAGCAATGATAACCCTCGGCTTTCCCTTCTCTGCATTATCCATAATCGTTTTGCAAAAAGCCTCCATGTCATGACCGTCTGTTTGTGATACGCTCCATCCAAAGCTTTTCCATTTTTCTTCCCACGCTGGATCGCCAATTATCTTATCAACAAAGTCCATTTTTTGTATCCGATTGCAGTCTAAAACAGCAATCAGATTATCCACTCCAAATACTGGCGCAGTCATGACTGCCTCCCAGACTGTCCCCTCCTGCAGCTCACCGTCGCCAAGCATTACATAGACCTTTGCCGGACTGTTGTTCATTTTTAATGCCATTGCAATTCCCAGTCCCATAGACAATCCATGTCCAAGTGAGCCAGTTGTCGCCTCTATCCATTCACTGTCACGCATACAAGGTTCTCCGCCAATCATCGAATCTTCTTTCAAATAAGAGTGAAACATTTCTTCTGTGATCAGTCCGGCTTTTTGCAGGACTCCATAAAGTGCAAGCCCGGCATGTCCTTTGCTTAATACAAACCTGTCCCTGTCTTCCCATTTCGGATTTTGAGGATCATACTTCAATATTCCTTTTAAATACAGAGCATAAAGCATCTCAAGGCACGAATAACATGACGCCAGATGCGCCATACCTCCCCTATAACCTGTAACAAATATCTTTTTCCTTAATTCAAGCAATTCTTTCTTTTCCGCTTCTGTATTAGCCAAATTCAACCACCTCGTCAGAATCAATTCCTATTCCGCCGCAATACGGAATATTGTCTATCATCTCCATCTCATTCAAATCAAGTACAAAGTCAAAAATATTTATATTCTCCTCTAATCTTTCAATATTTGTTGTTTTAGGAATGACAATGACTCCTTTTTGAATGCCCCAGCGCAAACAAATCTGTGCGGCACTTTTCCCTTTTTTCTTCGAAATTTCTATCAGCTTTTCATTTTTTAATATCTGTCCATTTCCCAAAGGACTGCTTGCCTCCACCTTAATTCCGTTCGCATTGCAGTAGTTTAATACCTCTGTCTGGTTCATCCCTGGATGCATCTCGATTTGATTAATCATCGGCAAAATTTCAGCAGATTTCATCAACTCCTGCAAATGATGTACTTTAAAATTACATACGCCGATAGATTTCACCAGGCCATCCCTGTATAACTGCTCCATGCCCTTCCATGTGTCAGCATTAATCTCAATCCAATTCGGATATAATTTCATGGAAGCCGGCCAGTGGATTAAATACATATCAAGATAATCAACCTTAAGTTTCTTTAAAGATTTCCTGCACGCTTTCTGAACATCTGCAAATCCCCGACTCGTGTTCCATACCTTATCAGAAATAAATAACTCCTCTCTCTTTACTTCATTTGCACCAATAGCCTTTGCTATTGCCATTTCGTTACAATATGCAGCCGCCGTATCAATCAAACGATAACCAAGAGACAGTGCGGCTCTTATCACATCCGCCATCTGCGGCTTATCCGTAATCTGCCAGGTACCTAAGCCTAACTGTGGAATTTCTACCTTGTTATGGAATGCAATTTTATACATAATCATTCACCGCAATGACTCGTTGTTTCTTTTCATAAGTATCCTCAATGAAATATTCCCATACCGTATTTCCTTCGGCATCTTCCGATATCTTTGTAAATCCCTGCAGGGCATAGAATTCTTTCACCATAGCATTCTTAGCCGTCGGATAATAATAGCCCACAAGTTTTTTTATTCCTGCTTCCTTTGCCTTTACAACAAGTTCGTCCATCATGGCAAACTCCATATCCCGCTTCAACACTCTGCAGCTCATTAGCCATAATTCCATATGAAGCTCGTCCTTTTCTGGTCCGTCAATCCGGCCAATCACAATGCTGACTACACCATTGTCACCAAATTTATCTGCCAATTTTCCATAAAGAGTGATGCGGGCGGGATCACATGCCGCTGCCTCAATATCACTTTGGCTATATCTCTTTGTCGTCAGATTAAACTGATTGCTTTTATTCGTCAGTTGGGCTATCCGCGACATATACATTGGAACAAAACTCTGGATTTCTCCTTTCATCTTCAGTGACTTAAGATAGTCCTCATAACTCGTAAAAGAAGTCTGTAACTGGCGCCTTTTTGCATTCTCCTGGTACATCTCATTTCTTTTTAAGTCATCCTCTGAAAAAGCGGTAACCTCAAAAAAACCTGATTTGTCAATCACTTGAATATAATGTTCCACGCCATCTATCTTAGGTACCGCAACGCCTGGAACCTGTTCTTCGACAATTGCCCTCTCTGCCGGATTATCATCAACAAATACAAAACTCTCCGGTAATAGCGTTAATTCCTGCGCCGTTTCCACTATGTTCCTGCTCTTAGGATTCCAATTTGATTTAAAACTAAGGAAGTCATCTTTTTTCAGAATACTGTCCGGTCTTTCCAATCCACTAACGGCATTAACTTCATCATTCTTGGAATTGACTGTCAATAGCACGCCCATCTGCTTATGAAGCTTAATATAATCTTGAAATTCACTGTATGTCTGAGCCAGTGAAGTTTCCTGTCCAATTTCTATATTGTCAGCGCCGTCATCGCCTACGATTCCACCCCATATCGTATTATCTAAATCCAGGTTAAACGCCTTTTTATTCTTTCCATATATTGATTTCATAATGTTTGCTGCATTAAACGCTAAATAGGGTATGGCAGGAACCGCTACGGCATATTTATACATATGCCAATAATATGGATCTGCCCACTTATCCAGTCCATAGGCTGCTGAAATATAGTTAACATCACATATAAAAAAATGTTCGTGCTTCTGGGCATAATTATAAAACGCGCAGTTAATCATCGTCACAAAGTTCACCCTGCCATGATAGTCGCTGGCATCTTTATTTCCCATAAGCCTGAAAAACGGATATTCAAAGTTATTCTGAATAATTGGACAATGATACCTATCAAACATAGCATCCCAAAAACCTGTAAACTTACTTACAACAGCCTGTTTTTTATGTTCTACAATTGTCGCGTCATCTGACAGTAATGGCCAGTCCAAAATATTTCTTACACATGTGCAGACATATATAATATCCGGTTGAAACGCCTCTAATTCCGTATTAGGAAACATACCCTCTTCATAATACTGATTATATTCCGATTCATAAAATTCTGGCTTTATCCCATAATTCAGAAGAAAAAGTTCCAGCGTAAGCTTAATATTTTCTGTAGTCTCACCGCCTAATATGGCAACTCTTTTTTCGATGAAATTCTGATTTTCTCTTGCAAGCAGCCGCTTCTTCAATGATTTTTTCTTTTTTATAATATATTCTGCCTCAAACGGATATTCAAGTTCTCTCATTTCTACCTCTCTGATAGGGAAAAACTGCTTCTGTCTGTACTGGTACTGACCATACTCCCCAAAACTTTATTCTCTCGCAGCTCCTGATAAATGATGTCCTGTTTTTACTTAAATTCATTTCCGTTTTTTATCATATCTCCTGCTAGTTACAATGTCTATTAAAGATTACTTTTTCGACAAAATTTTCAAAAAATACAAAGAAACAAAAAGACAAAGAAAAAAACGCCTGCGATTTTCATCACAGACGCTGTAAGCTTTATCCCGAATACCGCAAGGCATCTATTGGTTTCTTCTTTGCCGCCTTATGAGCCGGGTAAATCCCAAATAGAACACCGATGATTCCAGAAAACAGTACTGAGAGCAGCGCTACTTTTCCATTCATGGCAACACTCATCGCCTCACCCATAACTTCACCAATGATCTTTAAAGCGCACCAGGAACAGCCAATTCCCGTAAGACAGCCCGCCATACTGACAAGCAACGCTTCAAACAAAAACTGCAGCATAATTTCGCCCCGTCCTGCTCCAATTGCTTTTCGTATGCCAATCTCCCTGGTACGCTCGGTAACGGATACCAGCATAATATTCATAATGCCAATCCCTCCTACCAGCAGAGAAATGGCTGCAATTCCTCCCAGCATCAGAGACATGGTATGATCAACTTCCACCATAGCCTCCATAACCTCAGACTGATTTTCAATGGAAAATGCATCCTCATCGTTTCCGAAACGTTTCAACATGATATTTTCCAATTCCTGCTGCGCCCGTTCCATGGACGACTCCTCTGCGGAAGACACATAGAACTGATTAATTTCCAATACATTTTCGGCTAACTTGCTCAAAGAAGAATAAGGAATATACCCCTCCAATGTCACTGACTGAGAAGTGTCGTCACTGCTTTTTACCGCCATGGCGGAATTGGGCGAAACTGCATCTTCTGAGAGCACCCCCACCACCTGAAAGGACTTGCCGTCCAGTGAGAGACTCTCCCCCGCCGCGTCTGCATGTCCAAAATACTCCACAGCCGTATCATAGGAAATGACGATCACATGCGAATGATTATCCAGATCCGTCTGCTTCAACAATCTGCCCGCGTACAATTCCATCTTCATAATAGAAAAATATCCTCCGCTGGTTCCGTACACATTCATAGAACTGCTGGTATGCCCGCTTTTCCCGGTAACGCTTGTTCTCCCGATCGGAGCTGCTGCAAAAAAGACCTTTTCATCCATTAATTCTGAAAACTCCGCCAATTTCAAAGGATTTTCTTTGTTATCTGTAATCCTTACACTCAAATAATTGCTCCCCATCTGCGAAATCTGGCTGGAAACAGAATCTCCCGCTCCATCTGCAATGGACACCAGTATAATCAACGCCGCCACACCGATGATAATTCCAAGCATTGTCAAAAACGTTCTGAGTTTATTGGCGCTGACTGCATCCCATGCCATTTTTCCCGTCTGTATCATTCCTTTGCCTCCCTGCTTACTTTTCCATCCCGAATATAGATCTTGCGCTCCGCCTCCTCTGCCACCTGATGGTCGTGGGTAATCAGCACAATCGTGTTCCCTGCCTGATGGAGACTGTGAAACAATTGCAGAATCTCCCGCCCTGTCTTGGAATCCAGATTTCCAGTCGGTTCGTCTGCAAGAAACAACGACGGCCTAGTCACCAGGGCACGGGCAATTGCAACTCTCTGCTGCTGCCCTCCCGACAGTTCTGCCGGACGATGCCCTTTCCTGTGCGAAAGTTCCACCTGCTGCATAGCCTCCGCCACCCTTTGCCTGCGTTCCTTCACCGGAAGTTTTTGATATATTAATGGAAGCTCTACATTTTCCTCCGCTGTCAGCCTGGGCAGCAAATTAAAATTCTGAAAAATAAACCCAATTTTACGGTTGCGGATGCCCGCCAGCTCCGTCTCAGAATAATGTTCAATGGATATTCCGTCCAACATATAGGAGCCCTCGTCCGCCGTATCCAGACAGCCAATAATATTCATCATGGTAGATTTTCCACTTCCGGAAGGCCCCACAATACTGACAAATTCCCCCTCTTTCACTTCCATACTGGCATGATCCAGAGCATAAACCCTGTCGTTTCCCATCTCATATATTTTTGAAACTTCATGTAATTGAATCATATGCCTCTCTCCTATTCCTTACCCATCGCTCCTGGCATTCCCCTGCCTGATTCTCCCCCCTGAAAAAACCCCTGAGGTATTTCTTCTCTGTCGCCTCCAGGTCCTCCCAGAGGCATTTCTCCCCAATCCGGTACTCCTTCCATTCTGCCGCTCCCCTGCTGAGAAGTATTTCCACTCTTCAGATAATATACCTTGTCTCCATCCGACAAACCTTCCGTTATTTCCACCATATCTCCATCCGACAAACCGGTGCGAACCTCCTGTTCTCCCGAAAGAGTCCCGTCGCTCTCTGCCTGTTTATAGACAAATACACGGTTCCCGCGCTCCTGAAGCGCATTTACCGGAAGTACCACCACATCTTCACGCTTTTCAATTGTAATCGTTGCCGAGGCATTCATCCCTTCTTTCATGCGCTCATCTCTGGGAATGGCAATGTTTACGGTATACTTGGCTACACCGCCGCTGGAACTGCTGGCCGCGCTGCCGACTTTTGTGACCGTCCCGGTAAATTGTTCTCCTTCCAAAGCGTCCAACGTAATTTCTGCCTGCTGGCCGACCGCCGCAGAATTAATATCCAGTTCATCCACATAGACCGATAATATCATGGTGTCTGCCGCCGCCAGTGTAAACGCGGCAACTTCGCTGCTGGAATTTGCATATTCCGCGCTTTCTTCCTCACTGTCAGTCAAAACCGCAGTCGCCGCCGTTTTCGTACCAGAACCTCCGGACGCCGCCGTATTGCCGGAAGCGTTTTGCATGATTTCCCCCTGATTTTGTACCTGTACAGTTTCATTCCCGACCGTATTATGATTCTGTGTCTCTGTCTTTTTTCCTGCCTCTATGCTATTTTCATCGTTTGTCTCTGTTGTTGATCCGTTTTCAGATTTCTTCTGGTCTTCGTTATTTTCCGGCAAATCTGTTTTATTTTTTTCTTTCTGTTCTTCCTGTTTCTCTGCCTCCGTAAAAGGATATGTAAGCTGCAGACTGAGATTTTTTCCATCTTCCGACACCATTACTCCGGAAAGAATGCCTGTTTTCACCCTGCTAATACTGTCTCCGGTAAAAGAATAACCATCCGCGGCATGTAATGTGACGCTTGCCTGATAAGAGGTCTTCTCCACAAAAACTTTGTGTTCCGGTTTCCAGGAAATGGTTCCCGTATAACTTCCATCTTCCGTTTTTATTTCTTTTTGAGGCTTCGCCCCTGTTTCAGGCGTCTGTACCATAAGACTGCTCTTGCCTGACGTTCCAGAATCTGTAATTTCCAGTGTCAGCGCCTCCTCTTCTTGTATTTGCTCTTCTGCTGCCGCCGCGCTCGCCACAACTGACGCTGAATGTTTGGACACCTGAAGATTTCCCGCTTCCCCCTCATTCTGGCTGGCCTCTGCGGAAATATTTACCGACTGCACGATTCCTTCTGCCTCCGCGGTAATAGTCCCGCTCTGGGCTATTTTTATCAATTTTTGTAAAGTTGCCGCCAATTCCTGACGTTCTGCCATCAGTTCCTGATATTCGAGGCTCTGGCCGCTATTGTCCAAACTCATAAGCCTTGTATCTGTATAAACTTTCTGATCCTCAGATACGCAAATGTCTTCGACGATTCCCGCCGCTGCGGTAACAGCAAGCTGCTGGTGAATGCTGGTGCTGCCTGTTCCCAGTTCGTTGCCGTCGGCATCTGCAATTATCACCTGCTCTCCCATTCCAATACCGCTGTCCGTACAAAGAATCTTGCATGTTCCGCCTGAAACAGTTTCTACCGTCCCTTCTTTTTGCGTCCCGTCTGAACGCAGCACTGTCACACTGTCCCCTCTGGCTGGCTCTGCATTCGTTTCAATCTCTACCGCCAGATACCCATCCAAAGACAACAACATCAAAGCGCCCTGCTCCAACATGCAGTCTGCGATCTCCTGCCCTTCTTGTACAAATATCTTCTTCACTCTTGCATCCACTTTTGATTTTATGTACCCAGCGTCCGTATCGTCTTTGCTTTCATCAATTTTTTCATCCAGTTTTTCTATCTGTTCCTGAACCTCTTCCAGAGCGCCAAGCACGGACGTCTGATTTACCACAGCGAGTACGTCTCCTTCGGAAACAGAATCACCGCTTTCCACTTTCACTTCTTCCACAATGAGGCCCGAAGGAATCGTTACCGTCTCCCCTTCCTGCAGTTCTAAATTCCCAGTCCCTACCATCGTATCGGAAATGCTTCCCGTCTGTGCCTGAACCTCCTGAACTGCCCTGCTGCGGTCTGCTCCCTCTTTTGCCGGCGTTGCCTTTACCGAATAGATGCCAAAAGAGATTACGCCTGCCCCCGCTGCAAACGCCAGAATCAGCAGCGCCTTTTTCTTCCTGCTTAATTGCTTCCAGTTTCCTGCCCTTTTCTTCACTGTAATCCCTCCTAAACAAACTGTGCTGGTTTTTCCACCTCATACTCCGTCCAATCCGTGATCGTTCCCGCTTCCGAAAGGTCTGCCGTATCGCTGTATTTTTCCACAGTGATACGATAACCGCTCTCTCCTTCTACGTAAATGGTTCCATCTTTTCCCTGAATTGTAACGGTTTTTCCCTTGTCATCCACAATCCTGCCCTGCGTAAAGAGACCGCTGAAACTGCTGTCTCCAGTTACCGTCCAGGTACACCCTTCTCCCAGATAAAGATTGCAGTGTCCCTCTCCGCCATTTTCGGCACAGCTTTCATCCTGTACCACGGCTCCTGTGAGCGCGCTGTTTTTCGTCATATAAACATCCAGTTGACTGATGCTGTCCCAGATAATATCTCCTTCCATACTCTGATGGACGGCGGTAAACAGACAATCCGCCCCGTTGCTCCCGGCCGTTCCCCAGCCCCGCTGGTTCTGGTTCCCGGTGCATTTCAGAAAAAATGCGCTGTCGCCGGCATTCTCAAGCGTTACTTCCGATAAAACAATTGTCGACTCTGTATTCGTCGTATAGAACATACCTCCATGGTTCGCCTTCAAGGTTCCACCCTGCATCTCAAACGTACTGTTTCCCTCCTCTGCGTCCCCCGACATGCTCTGATACAGGATCACGTTCCAGACGCAGTCATTGCGCGCATCCTCCCCCATAGTTCCTGTTAACGTGCAATTATATAAACGCAGTGCATTGCGCCCCTCGATACACACTGCCTCTGAACCATTTGCTGTCAGGCTGGCATTGTGTACGGCGATATCGGCAGTACTGTATACCACCGGAGAACCCACGCCGTTGGCAACATAATTGCCGCCGTCCACCACGATGGTTCCGCCGCCCCGGTCGCTTCGGACTGCCGCCGCCGATTCTCCATTTGTTTCAACCTCCATATCCCAGGCGTAGAGCTTTCCGCCTCCCGCCGCATGAATGCCGCCAGAAGTATCCTGGCTGGTAGTGACCGCGGTATCCCTGACATATACCGTTCCCTTTCCATAAGCAAATATCCCTGCTCCTCCTGCCGCATCCGTCTCTATTACGCTGTCCGAAATATATGCGGTTCCCTCCTCAGCCAGCACTGCCGCCCCAACGCCGTAAAAGCTGGCGCGATCCCCTCCCGTACTCTCCCCGGAAACTCTGGACACCGTAAATTTCTTCAGTTCCGCCTTGGCTCCGTCTGACACCAGAACTGCATTTTCGTCTGTCCCCTTTGAATGAATCGTCTCATTTTCCGCCTGCACGTCCTCACGATATACTTTCACGGCTTCATAACTTTCTGGCTGGGAAGACGGAGCCGCCCCGCCTTCCGGCCCTCCTCCTGATATTACCACAATCTCTTCTGCATTTCCGTCTTCTGCAAACACCACTCGTATCGTGTCCCCCTCAGATATCTCTTCTATGTTTATCTCCTCCCCGGTTCCTTCCTGGCCTGGGCCACCCATCTTCCCACGTTTGACGGCGGTATGTTCTGTCACCTTAATTTCCCGCTCTTCTCCCGTCAACTCCAGCATGGAAGGAATTTCTCCCGGCTGACCGTCTGGCATTTGAGTTTCTCCTGCTATTTTCCCTGACGGTCTCTCTAACGCTTCCCCTGACGGCTGTTCATCTGTCGGTTTCTGTGGCGCTTCCCCTGACGGCTGTTGTTCGCCTGATCTTTGCGGTATTTCTCCCGGCGGCTGCTCCCCGGACGGACTCTGCGGATTCTCTCCCTGGGGCCAACTTGGTGTCTCTCCCTGAGGCCGTTCCATTTCCTTTCTTGTTCCTACCTTTATGGTAATAACATTTTCTGACACCTGGCTTACTTCTCCGTACACCGCATCTTCGTCCTTTTTATCCTGGACCGCGGCGGATTCGGTTTTCGTTCCTTTCCCGGCCCTGCCGCACCCATTCAGCACAGATATTCCCAGCGTCACACTGAGCAATAACACTGCATATCTTCTTTTCATAAGCTTTTTCCTTTCTGCCATGTATTTTTTCTATTTCAGTATAAGCCCGGAACTTTAAATGAAGTTAAATTTTTTCCTGTCATTCTGTGAAAACTTTGTGACGGAACAAAACGCAAATTTTTATATTTTCGTACAACAAAAGGGATTGTCGCGTAAAATGCAAAATTTTACGTAACAATCCCAACATCTCTTGACGCGGAATGTGTTTCTTCTCTCACCCCTTCATGAATGCTGTTAATAGCATAAAAGCCCATGTTTCTGAAACTGCTTGTCAATCATTATATTGTTTCCCTTTTCGGATCATAAGGTTTTATGGCAAATATTCTGGCTCCCACTCCATTCCCCGCCAACATTACTAAAATATACACGAATGTCTGCAACTGAAAAGAACCAGCCAGATTAAAATAAAACATATTTGCTATGGAATGTTCAAATCCTGACAAAATAAATATCATTACAGGCGCAATGATGAATACAATATTTTTATTTTTACTATAATTATCAATAGCCAGATACATCATCACGCCACAGAAAATTGACAGCAAAAATACATGCCATAAATTATTTTCCAGTTTCAGTTCCACTAATTTCGCACTGTCAATATCCAGATGAGACGCCTTTGCCATACATGCCGTAATCAAAGTACCTATGTAATTTCCACATATGATAACCGCCATATCTGCCAATTCTTTCACCTCTTTGACAAATCCGATTTTACCTGTATATAAATAAAATCCCTGTGTTACAATCGTCAATAAGCCAAAAGAAAACAGCAAAGAGGCCAGTATCCTGTTTTCCATTGACAAATAAATAATACCGCCGATTCCTATCATGAACCCGGCATAAATTGCTCTTACCAACACCTGCAGCTTATTCATTTTTCTTGTACTCCTTATCATAATTTTCTATCGTGAAGCATTCCCCTTCTGTCATTCCGTCATCTCTTCTCCAAAGAACGGTACAGACAATATACTGTCTGATACTCTTCTTTTGTAACGCCGTTTGGGGAAAACGCCGCTTTCTGGAAAATAGAAAATACCTGCTCCCATGGATACCCCGGCAGTTTCTTTTCCAACATGAGCTGGTACTCCCGGTCATTCCTCTCATCTTTGCGTCCGTACCCTTTCTTTTTCAGTGTACGGTTCAGTTGTTTTGCGATTTGCCTGACCGCCAGCGTACAGTCAATTTCTGACATTTTATGCAGACGCATTGTCAACGTCCGTTTTCTGTAATAGAGGAACAAGAAGCAGACGCCAGCCATGCTCCCGGCCAACAGACACAGACGCAATGCCGCCCTTAAGCGTCCAAAATCTGCTTTTTTCCCAAAAGCAGCCCCCTGGGGCAGGAGAACGTTTTTATTATCATCTTCCCCTTTTGTCTCCTGCCCTTCCTTTTTCGGCTGCGGCTGGTTTTCGGGTTCCCGGCGGTCAGGTCCCTGCTGTTCTTTATACTCTTGCCGCTCTTTTCTTTCCACAGCCTGAATCACATTGTCTCCATCTTCCATCTCCTGAAGCAATTCTACATAAGAGGGCGGCGTTACCTCCACCGGATAAAATCCAATATTTCGCGCAAACACTTCCGTCCAGGCGTGCGCCCGCCCATCCGTAATTTCTGCCGTCCAGGTTCCATCTTTGTTTTTCTTAAAATCAGAAGGCAGCACCAGATAGCCTGTGACAAACCGCGCCGGTAAGCCTTTCATCCGCAAAAGTAAGGTCGCCGCAGTAGCAAAATGGACGCAGTACCCCTTTTGCTGGGTGAACAGAAAATATTCTGCATAATCTTCTCCTTCGGGCAGCGGCTGAAGATCAAAACTGTACCGGCTATTTTCCCAAAGCATTTGCCGTACCGCTTGAATGGTGCGCCTTCGAGCGCTGACGGACAAAAACTTCTGTTTCTGCTCCATGGACGCCCAGTATCCCCTCCCCTCCGCGCTATCAGTCAACACCTGAATTTGCGCTATGTCGTTCTGTTCCCGTCTCTGCCCGGCATAATCTCTCATGCTTTGCAGACCTTCCTTTGGCAGTCTTGTATAGTTCTCCTGCACATACTCCCCATACTTTGCCCAGATTTCACCATTCTTCGCTTTCCTTTCATCCCTGAAAATCTCCTCCATCTCCTCCATCTCCACCGCAAGCGCCTGAAATTCTGACAAGTTCAAGTAACTGTCCCAGGAAAACTCTCTGCCGTTCACCGGTGGAAACGTTCCATCCGCTTTCACCGGCTGACTTTCCGGCACCTGTGTAAAATACGGCATCAGCGTAAAATCCTGCCCCCCTCCTGCCACCGTCATGGAAACTTTGATTTTATTACCTAACGGCGTATCAAATACCTCCGACCAGGAACTCAGAAATTCATAGGAAAGGGACTGGATAATCCTGGAGTATTCCTGTTCGCTCCCTCCCTGCCGCTGCGCCCAGTCAGAAAACTCCTGCCTCGACACGCGTTTCCAGCTTCCATCCTCATAGTCGCCTCCTACAAAGCCTCTGACATAAAAACTTTGGGAAACCGGAGCGTCAACGGTAATCTCAAAAACCTTCTTTCCTGTTGTTGCAGGTTTTTCGTTTGTCAGAGCATATGCTTTCTTTTCTCTGTGCAAAAAAGAATTATCCCACGCCCGGTCCAAAAGCTCCAGCATCCTGTCTTCTACGGCCAGTTGCTTTTTCTGCCAGTCACCATGCCACATTTCTATCTGTGCCAGCAGATTCTGGTTTCCGGAAATCCAGGCAGAAAAACCCACGCCGATTGATATGCCTGCTGCAAGTACTAAAATCCCCTTTTGACGGATATCCAGCATTTCAGCGAGGACGCCTGACACAAGCAGCAGCATTCCCACAAACGAAACGCTCCTGCCCACCGCAAGCCCTGCGGCGATAATCAGCGTTGGAAGTGCCAGCAGATAACAAAGATGCCAGGCACTGTCTTTTGACTTTATGAGCAATATACATTCCACAGCTCCCAGTACCGAAAACGCTGTCAAAAGCATGAACCACGCCATACTTTGAGACGGTTTCTGCAGAAGCCAATACAAAAAATCTGTTCCCTGATAGCGATTGATAAGCTCTAAGATCCGGTTTGCCATTTCTTTTGCGGCTGTCTGCAGCATCTCCTGATTTTTGATATACAAAAACAGCAGTCCGCACACAAAGGCTGCCGTTCCTGCCAGCAACCGCCGCCAGCTTCGAACAAGCAGCTCTGACGCAAAGATAAGCGCCAGCCCGGACAGGAAACGAAATCTTGCCGGAACCGCAATGCCGAGAATACTTTCCATGCACAGACACATCCCCTGCAGAATAAAAAACAGACAAACGATTTCCTGTATCCTGCGTTTCCATTCTGATTTCCTTTCCTTTAAAATATCTTTCATATCCGCTGCCTTTCTGCTCTGCTATATCAAGATTTCCAGCTCCGCTAATTGCTGCCGTACCCGCTCCGGTTTCATCTTTACCAAAAATTTATCATTACAGGAAAGCTCCAGTTTTTCATTCCATGCCAGCCAGGAAGCATATGAATCTCCATAAAAAGCCCTGGCATACGCTTCCGGTCCCGCTCCTATTCCCATCCCCGCCGCAGAAAACCCACACCAGAAGTCGGCAAGGTCTTCCACCTTACGGATAGCTTTGCGGCATAATTGCTGTTGTTCCTTATCCTGCCACACCAGATAATGAGCACATTCCTGGTTCAGCAGTTCTTGAGAAATACTGTTGACCACCTCCCAATAGCATCTTGCTTCCCTTTCCTTCATCCGGGAGAACTCCCCGCTAAGAAACCATACAACATTACAGCCTGCCGGCATACTCATCTCCGCAACAATAAGAGAATCGCTTTTGGCAGAAAGTTTCCAGTGAATCCGGTTGAGCCTGTCTCCCTTTTGATATTCGCGTAATTTCAAAGTTTCAGAGGGATCGTCTCCACTCATCTGGGGATGGTACTGTTCTCCGTCTGACCAAAACAGCCTGGTCTTCATGCCAATCTTAATATTCGTCTCATAAACTCCCGGAAATATCATTACTTGCTTTTTTTCCGATAGTTTCCAGGATAAATACCATAAATTCATCCACTCATAACAGCGGATACGCCGGCACTCTGCCTGCCAGATTCCAAACTGCGGATTCCTTATTTTTCCTGTCAGTTCGGCCCCTGCTTCTGCCGGAATCTTGCCCGATACTTTGACTTTGCGTTTTTTGCCGGTCGCCATATTTATAACTTTAATTTTCGCCCTAACCCTGGGAAGATAAATGCCGGTCGGATTCTTCACCCGCAAACCAACCAGGTAATCTCCGCTGTCTGTCTGTGGATATGAAAAAAACAAAAGCTCAAACTCCAGCTTTTGCCTGACATAATATAATATGCACAAAAAGAACGGCATTAACAGAAGTGCAGCCCCGCACACAGTCAGCAGCGCCCGGCTTCTGTATAACACTGACAAATAAAAAATTCCTGCTATTCCCAACAGATATAATATCTTTTTCCACATTTCTGCCACCCGTCAGACCGTTCGGGGCGCCGGGATACGATTCAATATCTCCGCCAGCAATTCCTCTGCCTTCAGATGCGCCGCCCGCGCCTTGGTACCAGGAATGATCCGGTGCCCGCAGACTGCTGGAAAAATATCCTGCACATCCTCCGGGATCACGTAATCCCGCTGACGCAAAAATGCCACCGACTTTGCCATCTGTAAAATATTGATGGTGCCCCTGGGACTGATTCCCAGATCAATCATAGGATGCGTCCTGGTAAGATTTACAAGATTCCCTACATACTGGTACAGCTCCTCCTGTACAAATATCCCTTTTACTACTTTCTGCAGGACCAAAAGCTCCTCAGAGGAAATGACGGGCCGTACTTCTTCCTGACGCTGCACACCTTTCAGAATATTAATCTCATCTTCCATCTGAGGATATCCCAGCTTTAAACACACCATAAAGCGGTCAAGCTGCGCCTCCGGCAGCATCCAGGTACCCGCGCTTCCAAAGGGATTCTGCGTGGCAATCACTATAAAAGGAGAAGGCACCTCATAGGTCACGCCGTCCACTGTAACCTTCTGTTCCTCCATCACCTCTAAAAGCGCCGACTGCGTCTTAGGCGAAGTGCGGTTAATCTCATCTGCAAGCAGCAGATTGCACATCACGCTTCCCGGCTGATATACAAAAGCGCCCGTATCTTTCTGATACATAGAAAACCCCGTCAAATCTGAGGGCAGTACATCCGGCGTAAACTGCACACGGTTTTGTTTTAAAGACATAGACTTCGACAATGCCATGGCAAGTGTGGTTTTTCCCACACCTGGAATATCATTTAACAAAATATGCCCGCCTGCGAGAATGGCCGCGACAGCCTTTACAATGCAGTCGTCTTTACCAATCACCGCTTTTTTCACTTCGTTGATTACTTCAAACGCAGGAATTTGCTGCGCGCTTAATTCTGGTTTCTTCACTGTGATTTCCTCTGCTTCATACGTTTGATTACCTTCAGTCTCGTAAATTCTTCCCGCTCCTTCTCCTCCAAAGCATTCTGGATATCCTTTACCAATGATTCAAACCTGGGAATGGTAATGTTCTGCAAGGCATTGGCGCGCTTCTGCGTCTTCTTGATGTTGTAGGCAAGACGGTAGGCGCTGGTTTCAATCTGCGCCAGACGGATGGTCAGCTCTTTTACCTTCTGAAATCTCTCACATGCCTGATCCAGAGACATTTTCGTGCCGAAAAAACCATAGGCCGGCCTTAATTCCTGCCTGTCATACTCTACTTTAGGAATTTCCGTTCCCATGACGCTTCTACGTTTTATGATGACGGAAGTTTCCACCGGAACGCTGAGACTTAACGCCTCCACTTCATGAATCCCCATCTGAATATTGGCTTTCTGTAAGGCGAGATAAGCGCTGGTAAAAGTTTCGTCAATTTCTTTCTGAATATCTGTCGCCTGCCCAATCAGCTCCATCAGCTCCCGAATTAGGATATTACGCTTCTTATCCATCAGTTCATACCCCTGTCTGGACAGGGCAAGGGAATTTTTCGCATGTATTAAATTTCCTTTGGTCGGAAATGTATTTGGATCCATTTATCTCACCTCTGTTTTGTCGCGCTGCATGTTTGCCTCAGCAGTCCTTACTGCAACTTTTCCTCAAATAACTATCTCTCATAATATTTTTCCAGAATCCTGGTATCAATCCGGTCTAACTCTTCCCGGGGCAGAATATGAAGAAGCCGCCAGCCAATATCAAGCGTCTCTTCCATGGTACGGTTTTCACTCACACCCTGCGCTACAAATTCCTGTTCAAAACCCGTCCCAAATTCCAGATATTTCTTATCCGTCTCCGATAATTCATCCTCGCCAATCACACTCGCCAGATCTCTGGCCTCGCCCACTCTTGCGTAAGAAGAAAATAGCTGGTTTGCCACATCCTGATGGTCTTCTCTGGTATACTCCGCTCCAATTCCATCCTTCATAAGGCGGGACAAAGAAGGCAGAACATTGATGGGCGGATAGATATTTTTCTGATGCAGGGAACGCTCTAACACAATCTGCCCTTCTGTAATGTATCCGGTCAAATCCGGAATTGGATGCGTAATATCGTCATTGGGCATGGTGAGAATGGGAATCTGGGTCACGCTTCCCTCCCTGCCCTGCACAATTCCGGCCCTTTCGTACAAGGTAGCCAGCTCGCTGTACAGATAACCCGGATATCCTTTACGGCTGGGAATTTCTCCTTTTGAGGCGGAAATTTCACGCATTGCTTCCGCATAAGAGGTCATATCCGTCAAAATTACCAGAATATGCATATTTTTTTCAAAAGCAAGATACTCCGCCGCCGTCAGCGCCATTTTAGGCGTAATCAACCGCTCTGCCACCGGGTCGTTAGAGAGATTCAAAAACATGGTCACATGAGAGCTGACGCCGCTCTCTTCAAATCTCCTGCGGAAAAATTCCGCCACGTCATATTTTACTCCCATCGCCGCAAATACAATTCCAAATTCTTCTTCCGACTCCTCTCCCAAAGACGCCTGTTCTACGATCTGCGCCGCAAGCTGGTCATGAGGCAGTCCGTTTCCCGAAAAAATTGGAAGTTTCTGTCCTCTAATCAGCGTGACAAGCCCGTCAATCGCCGACACCCCGGTGCGAATATAATTTCTGGGGTATTCCCTGGTACAGGGATTTAAAGGCAGCCCGTTTACATCCCGCACTACCTCGGGTTCAATTTTGCCAAGTCCATCAATCGGTTCTCCCAGTCCGTTAAAGGTACGTCCCAGTATTTCAAGGGAAAGTCCAATCTCCATTGGATGGCCGCTCAATCTGGTGTGCGTATTTTTCAAAGACATCTCATCGGTGTTGTCAAAAACCTGAATCACCGCCTTATCCTTGTCTACAGCGATAATTTTTCCTTTTTTGCGGCTTTTCTTGTCCACTACAAATTCCACAACTTCCTCAAAAAACGCGTCCTGTACTCCCTCTAACACAACCAGAGGACCGTTAATCTCACTTAAACCTAAATATTCAATGGACATACTTCCTCCTCCTTGTATAATAATGGTGTAGTTAATTAAGGCTACACAGTTAATAAATTTCTAAATATATCTTAGATGACAGAAGAAGGAGTTCTTCCTTCATCAGATGTCATCCGTAATAATTACCGTGTCTGACGGCTCCTGATAGACACCAGATAAAACATAAGGTATCATCTCTTAGGATAAGATAAAGAATGTCCACCTCCTTGGGAAGCTGATGATTCAGCTGATACCTACAAGATAGTCAATTAGTCCATCCGACAGGGTTTTATGTTTTAGCTGGTTGGGAGCCCAAGGGCTATCCCCGTATAACTCGCAAGGTTGTGTACCTGCCAGGCTGGAAATGGATTCCTATCAGAAAGGAGCTTACGCTCATGTCAAACAAAGTTATTTTTAATTTCGATCAATTATTCATCTCTGTTGGTATTGATGTCGGCGCTGACTTCTCATGGATGTCTATTGCGCTTCCAAACCAGCAGTTTGTGGGAAAACCTTATAAAATCCTGCATAACAGCATGGATTCCCTTACAGCCGCTGTTTCTAAAATAAAAGAAGCAGAAGAGCTGTATTCTTTGGAAAGTCGCATTTTCCTCGAATCCACGGGAATCTATCATTACCC
>QXWW01000043.1 GCA_009911185.1 Lachnospiraceae bacterium | reverse complement strand
TTCAGCTATATCCTTCCCACTGCCGGGTGGATTCGGGACTTTCACCCGTTAGAACGTGCGCCCGCCGGGCGCACAGCTTAAAAAGCACAGAGCAAAATCAAACATTTGTTCTGCGCTTTTTATATCTCTTTACGCCATTCAGTTATGCCAGAATCTTAGCTTCATGTGAAAAGTTCACTGATTTATTCCATATAATTATCTTCTGAAAAATCTGTACGGTTTTTATTTCCGGCTTTTGGCACAACATCATTACTAATCGGCTGAAAATCATCTAAACAGTCTGCAATGATTTCCTTACTATTGCCGAATGGCATAGAGGTATCCTTTAGTGTTTCCGCATTATCTCCGTACACATCTATGATAGTGATTTCTTTCGCATGTCCCATTAACTGTGACACCGCTTTGGAATTGAAATTTTTCTTTCATAATATGGTACAGAAGATGCTTCTTAAATCATGTTACCTTCTATTGGGCAATTCTTTGTCCTCCAACAGCTTTTTATCATGTTTCCAGTAAAATCTATACTTCTCGGACACCAATAGCCGGAACAGCAGATATAGTCCAAATCCTGAAGTGCTTCTGATCTCCTTATGCGATTTTTCTCACCACATAATCCGTTCCAGTTCAAAGGCAATCTACATATTTAATTATCTTTTTGCTGTAGATAACACCCGTAATCCGGGTAAAAGAGAAATGCCATTCTGGTATCAGTATGAACAATATTCCCTTTCTCGTCCTTGGTAATATCAACGCTTTCTTCCTCCGCCATTACTGCAAAATCAAATATTATATCTTCGATTATATCTTCGCCTTTCTACATTTTTTCTTCTCTTTTGGAACCAAAAATTTTCCTTCCCACTTATCTCCTTTATTCCATAGGCTTATCCCTCCTCATCGTTTTCGCAAAAATATGCTCTCTTGAAAAAATTCCTTCATAAACCTGCAATTGCGAAACATACCATCCACAATTACTGGATTCCTCTCAATCCGGTATATCATACAAATTTATGCTTCACAAAGCGAATTTTCCGGTAGTTATACTTTACCAAAACTCGAACTTCACACATTTTAAGTGAAACGGCAATAATTTACAATCGCTTTTTAGTTGCTTTCATATCTGTAAGAATTAACTTTGCCACCTATCTGTTCTTTAATATTTCAATGTATCATACACATGCCTATCAAGCCTGCATTTTGCAGGCGGCATTATAATCATATTTGGAACCTATTTCATCAACTGCTTTATCAAGGCCTTCTCTCTCACCAGGTTCATAACATACCAGCAACTGAGCTAATTCCAGTAAAATCTCGTTTTTGCTAAGTGGTTCATAAGGATTGTCATTACAAAAATTCATCCATAGAAACTGTTGCATCTCTTTCTGATATTCTTCCGGAATCGTAGATAATAATTCCATATTCGCTTCCAGGCACTCATAAAAAACACATCCATTTTTTCTCTTGTTATAGCAGATATTACCAATTTCTACACTAGAAATTTATGATAACTTTCTTACATCATGCAGTCATATCCCATTTTTTTCCAATTACCTCTTTACCTTTAAATCCGGTTACTATCATCCATATCAGAAATTTTGCTCCACTGAGTTCACAATGCCTTCAGCCTAACAATACCGCAAGCAGCGGCTGTATATGGATTCGCGTATCCTTATCGGCTACAATAAGTGTCAATATTCTCCATTCAACACCTTTCATGTATCAATACTCCAGATGTAATAAGCTTTCTTCTGCCTCTCTGGCAGCGTTCCTCAATCGCTGGAGTGATTGACACCCTTTCGAAGAACATTTATGATTGTATAAAAATTTCCGCACATTTTCTGAACCGAAAAGAAAGTTATTACAATGTATGGATGAGGGGCACAAAGAAAGCGCATTGCATGTAATGTTGGAGGAAACCATGAACAGAATACAACTGGAACAATGCATCCATGAGTATGGAACCGATATTTATAGATTTTGCAGACAGATTACCGAAAGCAGGCAGGAAGCAGAGGACTTGTATCAGGATACCTTTTTAAAAGCAGTGGAACTTGAAGAACAAATCGATTTCCGGTATAACCCAAGAAGTTATCTGATATCGGTAGCGATTCGCATCTGGAAAAACCGCAGAAGGAAATTTGCCTGGAGACAGCGGATTGCTGAAACGTGCAAATTTACAGAAAAACTGCGGGATGAAGAAATACCAGAACAGGCAGGCTCGGCAGAAGCAGAAGCTCTCAAACAGGAATTACAGGAACAAGTGAGAAACGCTGTAAGAAATTTGAATGAAAAGTACCGTATTCCAGTGTATCTGTATTATACCCTTCAGCTTTCCGTGGAAGAAATTGCAAATACAATGGAAATCCCACAGGGCACAGTAAAAAGCCGGCTTCATAAAGCAAGAGCCTTATTAAAAAAAGAATTGGAGGTTATTTGGGATGAAATATGATATGGATCAGTTATTAAAAAGTGCCCTTTTTTCCAAAGAAAAGCCAGACGACAGTCTGAATCAGAAAATTATAAGAAAATTTGAGGAAAAGGAGATTGAAAATATGAGGAAAAGAAACCGAAAAATAAGCATTCCGGCAGCAGCTATGTTGGCAGCAACCGTACTTGCGGCAGGTTCTGCGTCCACTTATGCAGCATGGAAATATCTTACTCCGGATCAGGTGGCAGAGATGGCAGAAGATCAGGGGCTTGCCGCCGCATTTCAAAGCCAAGACGCTGTGGCAATCAATGAAGTTCAAGAATATGGCGGATACCGGATCACACTTTTAGGGATTGTGTCTGGAAGAAATCTCAGTGAGTTCCTGATAGAAGATGAGGCAGGAAACGTTTCAATGGATCGCACCTATGTGGTGACAGCCATTGAAAATGCAGATGGAACAAAACGCCCGGATACCAGCTCAGATGATTATGGAAAAGATCCATTTTTTGTATCGCCGCTGATAGAAGGATTAAATCCCGCACAGCACAATATTATGACCATGGACGGCAGTTATTTTGAGATTGTGGAAAATGGTATACAATACCGGATTGCAGAGTGCAGTAATGTGGAAAAATTCGCAGACCGCAGAGTATATCTCGGCGTCAACGACGGCACGTTCTATAATAATGAAGCATTTCAATACGAGGAGAACAACGGGAGTATTCGTAGAAATGACTCCTATGAAGGCGTCAATGCGTTATTTGTTCTGCCACTTGATAAGAGCAAAGCGGACGAGCAGGCTGCGGAAGCATATTTGAAAAGCCTGGATTCTGAAGAAAAAATGCAAGAAACAGAAGAGGAGAATCCGGAGGAAAAACTTGACAGACAGGTTGCATCTGAAACCAGTACGTGGAAAATTGCAGATTTTAACGAGAAAACTACATTGGTGCACGAAATACAGCTTTCACCAGATGAAGACGGCAATTTTCATTTTGAATATACCATTGGAAAAGACGGAATGTCTTCCGCAGGAACGGTGTATCAGGAGCTTATTACAGACAGAGATGAAGAAGGGCTGTTAAAAGCACGCTCTATATTCGGTGAAGAAGACACCGTTTATATTGAAACATATACCTTAAATGAGGATGGAACATTAACGCTTCGGACATATCAGCATAAGTAAAAACAAGATAGTGTAAATAAACTTGTGTATTGGAAATAAAAGGCTCCTTTTTGGTAAGGAATTAGGATATGAAATTTCTACCAAAAAGGAGTATTTTTATGCCAGTAGTAAAGGATCAAATCCGACGGATTATCTCAGAAAAACAACTTAAACAGCGTCACGGATGTCTATGCCCTGCTCAGGGACAGTTTCAAAGACACCCTAAAGGAACTCATGGAGGCAGAACTGGATGCTTACCTTGACTATAAGAAAAATCGCAAGGGAGACTTGTAGACGGACAATACAACGAAGTTACCCTATACATGATATGATTCGTGACAAAATATTTTTCAGTGTAAAAAGAAAATAGCTTAAACGCTCTGTAATCCCAGTGTTTAAGCTATTTCTATACCCCTGCCAAGAATCGATGCGACAGGATTTGAACCTGCGACCTCTGCGTCCCGAACGCTATTTTTGTAGTATTTTATGGGTCAGTTTACACTTATCAAATTCCATTTATGCCCATAAACCAAGGGTTTGCGCCGGGTTTTCGGATTTATTTACGCTGTGGGCGTAAAATACTTTAAAAACATTTCTTTAGAACGGACTTTAGAACAGGCTATAGAACAAAAATTAGTTACCCACCATGCATTTAAAATACTTTTACAAATACGGTTCTATTACAAATTCTGTCTGTTCCCCATCCCTTCTGCTTATCAGCTCAAACAAGTTATCCTTTGTAGCAAACAAGTTCTTGGGATTACGCCCTATGATTAAATACTGGTTGTCTGCATCCAGGGAAATATGTTTCCTTACCGCATCATCCAGCAGAATGTCTGCATTATCAATTACAATCAGTTTTCCCTTTGCCTGCTGGATTATATGCATGATGTCCTTTTGGTAATCCAGATAATTAAGGCAAAGGATATTCGGATTAATTGCCATGCATTCCCTTATGAACGAAAAAGAAGCTGTTTTTCCGGCTGCTGAAGGACCTGTCAATATCGTTATGTTATTAGTAAATGTAAAATCCACAACATAAGAGGTATGCACTGCCCTGAGATGTTCCATTACAACTGGGTTACTTTTCATCTTCCCACCATTCCTTTAATTCCTCATAATCGTCAACTACCCTGTCTCCATTCACGGATGAGGCTGTCACATTCTCCATTTCAAATGGTATCATTGCATAATCGCTATATACCGCCCCGCGCCCCAGACGGTACAGCTCCTCCAATGCATTTTCCCCACATTCCTTCATGCAGAATACTTTATCTGGAAAATATAGCACATTCAGGACCGTCTTACAGCCAGTAGACAGGCAGTCTACGTCCAAAACCACCCCATTAAATTTCGATTCTATTTTATATTTACTGACCAGCTTGCTGCTGTCAATCTTTTTTATAAGCGCTTCCGCCTGTCCATCCAGTTTCGCTGCTGTATTCTGGTTAAAAAACAAATCGTTCAGCTCTACATATTCCACATTATCAGGTATGTCCCTTTTGTCCTTATATACCGTAATCACGCCAGCACCTCCAATCCAACATCCGAAAACACCATGCGTAACGAGGTGCCATAATAAACATTTTTCATCTTATCTTTAATTAGCAGACGGCAGCTATCCAGCCCGCATATATCATTATCTTGACGCCCATGCCACTCACAGCATGATTTCGTCCAGCAATCCCCAATCATTCTTTTTGAAACTTCAAATCCTGTATTTCTAGTCAAATCAAATAACATTTTTGCCGATAGCTGTTCTATGTTATGCTTATCAAGGTTACTGTCATAGTTTACAATCTCCCGGATGGCTTTATAGCCAAACCTACCCGACTGAATGGTTTCTGTCAGTTTTTCCCTCGCCTCAATTACTTTCTGGCGCCTTATACGGAACTCATCATCCGGCGCATAAATCCACTCAATCAACTTATCAAATTCTAAAAGTATATATTCAAAGCAGATAATATTGATTAAAAAAATATTGCTTTTATCCCCTGCATACTTTTTTAAGGCTTTCTGTTCCTGGTATGCCTGAACATTATCAAAAGAATTATCTAAGACAATAATAAACTTATTCTCATCGTCACGCATGGTCCTCACAGCTTTCACTAATTCACTGTTATTACCCTTGCTTTCCACTATTACATTGGGACAAAGCTACCCCATAAAAACTTTCCAAAATGTGTAACCAGATTTTCCTTTTCGGTCCTCCGTCCACAAATATGTCTTTTCTGGCATATGAAATACTCCTATTCCCAAATTTTTTCATGAGTGTATGTTTTTCCATAATAATACTGCCTTTTTGCCAGCCACCATCATCCATATATCGCGGATGTGACAAAAACTGCCGGAAATGCCGGCAGTTTTTGCCCATCCTGCTGCTTTCAAAACTCCAAACTACCAATTACTATATTCTCTGTACTATCGTATCCTTTAAAACAACACTCTCTAAAAATACCCTTCTGCCTCATCTGCAGAAATTCCATACTGCTCCATGATAATTTTTTTAATCTCGGCTTTCCCATGCCCATATTTGCTCAGTACATCTACCGTTCCCTGGATACCTTGTTGTAGTCCTTGACGCAACCCTCTTTGCAGCCCCCTTTGCAGCCCTTCTTTTATCTTTTCTTCATCCCTAAGCCGTAGCTCAGGTTCCATAAGCTCCAATAATGCCTGATTCATATCCGCATCTCCTTTCAATTCTTCCATTACCCGCTGGTTGGCGCCAATGCTGACCTGAAATACTGAATCCGCAAATTCCTTGTCCTGCCTCCCGGAAAGCTGCCGGATTCTTCCAACCAGCTCTTCCATGTCCTGTTTCCCCAGCTCTTCCGACAGGGCCCTTAACCAGATATGCGACGCCTTATCCAGCTCCTTTGTGACAACCATCTGCGTCGGAAAAAGAACTTTTCCTCCGATATGGTAAATTCCTTTGTATGGGCTGGATATGGGACAGCCATGCTCCCTGAAATATTGGAACAGCCCTTCCGGCTTCGTTTCCCTTACCAGCGTCAGGGTAATGTCGTCCGCCTCTCTTTCGTCCAGGGTTCTGCCATAGGATTTGTAGAGGCACGCATATCCCATAGCTTTATAAAATGCGTCAATATCGAGGTGGTCCCTCGGTGATTTATACTCCATGATATTGTGCCCCCGGAAGAACGTCCCTATCTCATTTTCCAGCCGCACTGAGGCCTCCTTTTTAATTACCAGGAGGTCGATTTCCAGCGGCTTAGTGTTTAGGTTGTATTCCTTTTCAAATATCAGGTCATCCCTGTTCCCGGCAAATTCCAGATTCATGGCTGCCACAAAACCCGGATGCCATTGTATTTTCGTATCTTTCATATACGTCTCCTTTGTCTGCTTAAATTATAACATGTTTCATGGATTTTTCAACATAAGCAGGTTCACGGTTTCCCTGACTTTCCCTTTCTGGTAAAGCCCGGATTCTCCGTCAAACAGGCGGTACACGCCAGATTCCGTGCCCAGTGAGGCTATGTCTTCGGGGGCGGTGAAGCAAAGCTCTTTTCCAAGCGGCTTAAACCCAGCTTTCTGTAGCAGGTACATGGCAAACTGCGAACAGAACATACGCATGGGATCTGTTTCTTCTTTCCTGCCCAAGACATAATGTAGCAGCCCCTGGTAGTTATACTGTGTCCTCTCCTTTTGCTTTTCCATTTCTGACAGTTCTTCCAAAACAGCCCGGTAATCCTTCCCAGGCAGGAAAACACAGCTTACGCGGATTCGGATTCCTTCTTTTTTATACCGCCATATGCTGTCACTGCAGAACCCGCCCTGCCGGTTCCCGGGACCTCCCTGCCCCATGATAGGGGAAAAGGAATATAGGTTGGACAGGTTTTCATTCAGCGCCACTGACACATGGTAATAGTCAGAATCCGTATACGCCATGATGGCTTTTGAAAAATATGTAAGGGGCGAGGAAGCAGAAACCAGGTAAACGGGCTTTCCCCCTGCCGGTGTTACCGGGATGCCCCTTTCATCGTAAATTATGCTGTCCCTCATGCCATAGCCATAATAATGTGCGTCTTTCTGTTTCCGTAGCCCCTTCTGCCTTTTCGCCCAATTTTCCTTAATCCGAAGGATGGCCGTTTCTGCAGCCATCCGCTCTTCCTCCCCATAGACCCCAATCCGGGATAGAATCTCATCTTTGAAGTGTTCCAGTCCCTCAAATTCATTGTCCTCATTTCCAGTCATAAGCCGTTTCCTTTCCGTACCTTATACCTTATGGTTTCATAATATATCCTGCCTGTTTATTTTGCAATGGGATTATGCGGGCCGCTCTGTCTGTCAGTTATTTATCCATATCCTTAGACAAAATGCCGAGGATGGCTGTCAGTATGCCGGCCACGACTGCCTTGATGATAGGCTCCATTCAGGCTTCACCTGCCTTTCCTTCATGATAAAATAACCAGCAGCCGGAAATTCCTGCTTCAGGCAATTTCAACCTTCCCGCTCTTATGGCAATAGCGGTATACGGTATCTGACAGTTTTTCTTCCGGTAGCACCATGCTGGCATTCACTTCCTTCACAGTTTCCGCAAGTTCGTCCGCATCCCCGTTTAATGCCGGGAGGGCTATAACCTCATGGACAGAGCTTGGCAGTATGTACAGGTCGCATCCCCATTTGTCTGCAAGCCCTTTTAACGCTTTCGGGAACAGCATGGCGCAGGCTCCGTATTGGTTCAGCCTGTTCGTAACCACATACATCGGGACGCCTTCCCCAATGTCCGGCAATACGGTGCCCGGGAATCCCTGCAGGATTTCGGCCATGGCATGTATTTCTGCCGGGAAACGTTTCTGGGTATTCACATACGCATGGCTTGCCAGTTCCTGCGCCCCAATCCCCCACATTTCCATATGCTGGCTGTTTATCAGTATGGTAGCCAATTGCTGGCTGTCAGTTGGCATGACATGGTAATAGACCTCAGCTAAATCCAGGAATCTTTTGTGCGGGATTGTCCCCAGCAGCCCTATATTTGCTTTATAATTTACCAGCTTCACCGCCACATTTTCCTTCGCCCTTTCCCATTTGGTAAAGGCAGGGATGTCAATTCCCGGCCCTTCCCTGTTCTCAACGCATTCCTGCCAGATTCCCCGGATGACCTGCCCGAAATCTGCCCCCTGGCACAGTTCTTCGTAATACCCTTCCAGGGCAACCACTGGGGCAATCCATGCGCCAGGGCTGGCAGCAGTCAGCCCCGTAAGCGTTACGCCGTTATTCCTCTTTATGCCGTATAGTTCTGCCTGCCCCTCCCCCATCATGTTCCCAATCTCCGATACTGCCCTCTCCTTAAATTCCTCAAAATCCATTTTCCTGTCTCCTTTCCTTGCCTTTATGCCTTTGCTTTCATGCCGCTTCTTTCGGCTTTGTCTTCTTGAGGCTTCCTAATGCCTTCCTATAAATTTCCGGCGTCATCTGCCCCGGCTCGCAGATATTGTACCGTTCCAGCACCGTCTCCATAGGGATGCCTGTCCGTTCCAGCTCCTTGTCCAGCACTTTCCTCTGGGCATCCGTCAGGCCCCCTGCCGTTTCCCCAGGCTTCCCTCCTACGCTTTTCTGCCATTGGAATACTGTCTGCCCCCTGTTGTTGGCAATGGTGAGGGCACTGATTTCCCTCTGGCTGTTGTAGCTGATGGCGCAGAGGGAGAACCTGTCCTGCGTAATATAACGGTTTTCCTTCTTCTGTACGGCTGCCTTTGTGGAGGGAACCCAAATAAACGGGGCCGTGTAAAGCTCGCGCCCGATGCCCCAGTTAAAACAGGCCCGCTTGAAGGAATCGGATGCCTGCCCTTTCTCCTTCTCGGAATAGCTGGTTGTGCCGACATCCTGTTTGGCTATCCACTGCCCCTTGCCGCTGTCCCAGACTTCCACTGTGCAGTACAGGTTGCCGTCAATGCTCTGGTGCGTCCTGCGCCAGCCGAACGGCGTGAACGTCTCATCCAGTATCTTCTGGTCTACCCTGGCATCCTTGAACAGCAGGAGGCTCAGCCCTTTCTCATTTACGGCGGCTACCCTGCATTCAATCTCATCTGCCCTTAACAGGCGGATTGCCCAATTTTCCATATAAACTCCTTCCTGCCCGGGCATGGGCGTCTTCCCTTCTGTATCTTCATGCGATGGACAGCCTGCGGTACTGGCTCTTCCTGCAGTATTTCTCATAAATGTCCTTATGCTCCTTTTCCAGCCCCTTCTTGTCAAAGGTGGTGGAAACGACAGGCTTCCATGTGATTTTCCTGCCGCCCACAATGCCTGTCTCATTGCCTTTCAGGTAATTCTTTATCTTATTTGCCGCCTCATCCTTCTGTTTCCCAAGCTCTTTTAACTGGTTGGAAATTTCTTCATACTGTTCACAGAGCGGCAGCGCTTCCGCAGGCAGCTCAATGCTCCCCCCGCTGGAAACCCGGTACTTCCCATCCAGGAACCTGGTGGTGGCTTCCGAACCGTCTGCGGGAGGCTCCGTCCCCCCGAGGACATACTTTTCCCAGAACTCCTTTTCCATCTGGATGATTTCCGAAATCATCTTCTCATCCCGGAATACCTCATGGTAAATAAAGCGGCTGCCGCCCACCAGTGCGGCAATATAAGTCTTTTTTGCGCCTGTCACTGCCATGTAATGCTGCACTTGGTAAAGGTATTCCAGCGGGACGCCGCCTTCCCATGTTTCCAGCTTGTATGCGCTTGCCGTCTTTGCCTCGAAAACGCACATTTCCCCATTCTCGTTGATGACGCCGTCCAAATCTGCCAGCATGAATGGGTGTTCCTCACTTTGGAGGATTGCCCTCCTGCTGCGCACCTTCAGCCCTGTCCTTGCTGTAAACTCCTTTTTTACCACCGGCTCCAAGACCGTCCCGAAATGTGCGTATTCCGATTCTGCCTCTCCCGGTTCTTCCTGCCCTGTCTTTTCCATCCACAGCTGGAATATGGAGCGGAACTTGTTCACTCCTGCGATGACGGAAGCATCCGAGCCGCCGATTCCCATGCGCCTCCATCTGAGCCATTCCTCCCTTGCCATTCCGTTTGTCTTCACTAAAACTTTCATCCCTATCCCTCCTATGCGATATTTTTTACCATGCCATATGCCTTGTCCACGATTGCATTGCCGTCCACCACTTTTGCAAATAAGTTTTCCCTCCGGTTCCCGGATTCCCGCAGGGGTTTCCCATGCGTGGCAAAATCTGACACGGCATTGATGAACCTATAGGCATTCCGTGGCACGTCCTGCAAATCAGGCGCTTCAAAGTACCTCATTTCCATGTCTTCCCTTAACTTTTTGATGTTGTTTTTCTGCTGCGTGCTCATGGATGCGTCCATAGGCAGCAGGGACTGTATGCAGCCGGCCACTGTGGAATCCGGCATTTCGACCTTGCTCAGCCTTTCAAATTCCCTGCCAAGAGCGTCCATATACCTCTCCGCCATGAACAGCGTGTTCTCCGCCTCCTTAATCCTGTCCTGTACCCCGGCGGTATGCATGGCAGACCAGCTCCTTGTTGCCGTCGCCAGGGCAAGGTTCAGCGTGTTATTGCACACCACCCTTATGGGCGTCATTGCCACGCGGATTGCGCCGCTGCCGTCATGCGTGTTGGAGAATACCATATATGGGCTAATCCTGTCCCCAAGCATGATGTATTCCCTGGGCATCCTTGCCAGCACCCAGACTTTCCTCCCGCCGTTTAAGGAGCCGGCCGTCTCGTAACGCACGCCCCCTCCTAACAGCTTGTCCGTAAACGCAAAGGCCTCCCCATTCTGCACCACCTTGTAACGCCCTGACACAATCCCCAGGACCTTCTTGTCCGAATCCCTGACGTTTGCCTTGAATCCCGGAACCAGCAGGCCGTCGTCCGTACAGATGTCCTTCTGCTCCACCTTCCAGTCCAGGCCGGACGCAGACAGGGCTTCGGCAGAGCTTAAGGCCTCCGCTACCTTTACCCCCAGGCCATGCCAGGGTTTCTCCCTTGTGTAAAACATTGTCTCTACATTTGCTGCCATCTTAACTTCCTCCTTTGAATTGTTTTTATATATAGAAAGCGGGACTGCACAAAGCCTTGCCTGTTGGCTGCAGCCTTATGCAATCCCGCTTTACCCGCTTGGAATTGATATATTTTCTATCGTCTCTGGACACGGCGATGGGCATACCTACCGCAATCCAGACATGGGAAAAGGGAGCATGGCTTTCCACGCTCCCCTTACGGTTACCTGTTATTTCTTTACCTTTATGGTTTTTTTCACCTTTGCATATGCTCCTTTTATTTTGCTTTTCCCTGATACAGTATAGGCACATGCCCGGACATAATATTTCTTTCCGGCTTTTAATCTCGGAATCTTCTGTGAGACTGTTTTATTTTTAGATACAGTGACCTTCTTTACGTTTTTCTTAAAATTTTTGTCTGTGCTGCACTCAATAATATAGCCAGATGCCTTAGAATCTTTCTTCCACTTTACAGTGATGCTCTTTGCCTTCGCAGACTTAGCAGTAATGCCCTTCAGTTTTTGGGGTACTACGGTCAGTGTCACTGTTTTCTGCGCCGCCTTATACTGCCCTTTTGCCGCTGCCCTGACTGTAATTTTCGTAACGCCGCAGCCTTTAATTGTCACCGTTCCATTTTTGTCAATGCTGGCAACTTTTCTATTTGACGAAGTATAGGAGAGCTGTCCGCCACCGCTTGTCTTGGCGCCAAGTGAAAAATCTTTTTCGCCATAGGTTTTCCTGGCACTCTTCGCGGTAATGGTCTGGGATTTTTGCCCCCCTCCCGGTTGCTGGCCGCCATTTTGGGGATTAACTGTAATGACAAGCGCCTTTTGGGACATATTATAATTGTCTGTTTCCGAGGCAGTAACCGTAATTTTTGCCGTCCCAACTCCTTTAATGCTCACCGTCCCATTATCAGAAACGGATGCCACATCTTCATTGCTGCTTTCGTAAGACAGCGTTCCATCCCCATCTGTTTTCGCACCTAAGGAAAACTCTTTGTCCCCTACTGTCTTGGTAATTGGGGATTCTGGCAATGTTATCGTCTGGGCTTTTTTCCCTGTTTCCGGCTTCCCGCCTTCCTGCTTGGGTTCTACCGTAACCGCAATTTCTTGCTGCGCCGCATCATAAACAGAGGTTTCATCTGCTATAATGGTAATCTGGGCACTTCCAGTTCCCCGTATAGACACAGACACCATTCCATCCCCCTCATACCATGCCCGAACTACTTTCTCATTACTGCTTTCACAAGACAGTTCATCTCTATTTGTCTCCACCTCAATATAAAAATTTTCGTCTCCGGCATTCTTAATGATGGACGGTTCTGACACTTGGACCACAGAAACTTTCTTAGGTATTGTCACATAATTAATCCCATTCCGGCGGGCATACAGTTCGGCTTCAGAGCCTTTCAGGCAATGGATATTCAGTCTCTCCTTACAATCATCAAATGCAGTTTCCTTTATCGTGCGACAGGACCAAATTGTTAAGTCCACTAAATTTGTACATCCACGGAATGCATAAGCATTTATAGCAGCACACTCTTCCACCGTTACGCTTGATAACTTGTTGCAATTGTCAAACGCATACTTCCCTATCATCTCAATATTTCCCTGCACTGTTATATTTTCCAGACTCACACAATTGTTAAAGGCATATTCGCCGATTCCATGTTCCTCCCCCTCATTTTCACCCCATTCATAATCATTAATGCCTGACAATGTAATATCCTTTAGACTGCTGCAATTATAAAAGCCATAAGCTCCCACTACACCTATCCGCGCACCTATATCTACCAGATTACTGCAGTTGCGAAATGCCGAAGCGGCTATCTTCCCAATCCCCTTTTCTGCTGTTACACTTGTCAGGCTACTACAGTCACTGAATGCAGATGAACCGATACTTATAATTCTCTCTTCCGCCGTTACACTTGTTATAGCAGTGCAATCTCTGAAAGCATTATAATCTATTGTTACCGCTATACCCTGCTCATTTTTCGGGATAGTCACATTTCCTTTTTTTCCAACTGGACATCTTATCAGGCTATCCAGACTTTTACTGTACAGTATTCCACCTCTGGAACAATAATTCTCATTATCCTCATCTACAATTACTTCTTCAAATTTACCATAATTATAAAAGCAGTTTTCACTCTCTCTCATTATACCGTCAATTTTGTTCATAGATACAACACTTTTCGGTATTTTAATATTTCTTAGCTCAGAACAGTTTTCAAAAGCATAATATCTTATCTCTATGACATCTTCTGGTATTGATAAGCTCCCCGCCTTTCCTGCTGGGCAACTTATCAATGTCACCATACCTCTGTCGTACAATATGCCATCTTGCGCGCTGTATTTGGCATTATTCCCATCAACAATAAATCCCTCAATGCCACTACAGCCGCTAAATGCATCCCACTCAATATCTGTAACCCCCGAACCGATTTCCAGGTTTCCTTTCCAGCCTCTAGGACAGCATACCAACTCTGTCATGGTTTTGTCATATAAAATACCATCTACGGAACTGTATTTCTCATTATTCTCATCTGCAAGAATTTCTTGTAAGTTGGCGCAATCACTTAGCGCACCTCTGCTTATCCGGGTAACCTCTGCACCAATTGTTACGTTTCTTTTTCTGCCCGCCGGGCAATATATCAGATTGCTCCCTGTGCCGTCATATAATATGCCATCTGAAGAACTATACTCCAAATTGTAGCCGCTGAATGTAATTTCTTCCAGTCTGCCACAACTGCTGAATGCCTGTGCCTCATTCGTGCCAATATATATCCCATCATACTCCTCCACGTACCAGTAATAGCCAATATATGATACACTGTCTGGAATAGTTATACTGACCAAGCTACCGCAACCGCTTAATGCGTCTTTTCCGATAGCTACAACCTTTTCCCCATTTATCTCAGATGGAATTGTGATTTCCGTAGCATTTCCATTATACTTTGTAATCAGTAGCCCTTCTCCGCCAGAGGGCAGTTTTTCATAACTGTATTCGCTCACATCCGGCGTCTCTTCCTCTGTGCTTTCGGTCTCTTTTTCCTGCGTTTCCACCGCCTGAACTTCCCATATTCCAATAGGCGCATTGACCATGCCTACTGTAACACACAACGCAAGCAGCCATGCTAATTTCTTCCTCATTCTCGTTCCTCCTCTTTTTTTCTCTCAATCGTATTTTGTTCCCTTTTACGGTTTCCCTGCTTTTACAACTTACTCATTCCCTTTTTCATTTTTATGGACATTTCTTGTTCTTTATCAGGCCTCCGGCACCAGCTCCAACAATCCATCGTTTGGCTGATACAATTGCCCTGATACTTCGCTTCTTCCACCCAAATAACAATTTTCAATACTTTCGTATGCATTTCTGGTCAAAATACCTATGTAATCTTTACATCCAAATGACTTAAAGGAACTTTCAATATTCCTCAATATCTCCTTCACTTTCCACCTTCCACATCGTCGCATTCCATATCACTAATTATGTATTCATTATAATCAGCATAAATATTATATTGTTCTACAGTCAAAACAAATTTTCCTCCATTTACCTGATATGAGGAAACAACAAACTCATTTGATATATCTTCAAACCAACAAAGACGTCTCTCACTTGCACAATTATTCATAAATTGCAAACCAGCAGAAACAACATATTTGGTAGCATCAAAATTATCTGACAAACTTCCTTCCATTTTCACAATATATTTGTACTTTTGCGGCTTTCCATACCATTCTCCATTATAATGGTATTTCTTGACGGTTATTTTTTCGATTGTTACCCTGGTATTGCTATCCTCTTGACCCTGCTCAGAATAACAGCTTGAAAAAGGCAGGCTCTGATTGGAAAGCATTTTAAGCTCTGTACCATCCTCCCAATCTGTACTGCCCATCCCTCCGTTAGCATTTTCAGCAACAATCTTCTTCACGTCAGCCTCGGATAGGGTATTGTCCTTTATTAGCTTTTTCACAGTTTCCTCTGATAAGCACTCTTTGGAAATCAAGGCAGAAATTTCTTCTTTTGAAAGTTGCCTTTTTACTGTCACGACACATTTCGCTTTTTTCTTGCTGGAAGTCTTGGCTGTAATCGTAGCCTTTCCTTCGCCCACCCCCGTTACAACACCATATTTATTGACTGTCGCAACCTTAGTGTTACTGCTAGACCATTTAATGGTATCCGTAGAATTTATCGGTTTCATGACTGCATCCAACGTGATAATATCGCCAGTACCTATTGTTGCTTTTCCTACATTCAGCGCAACTGACTTACTTTTTATTTTGGGGGATGCATCCACACTGAAAACTGTGCCGATACACGCAATACAGATTATCAAAAACAATGACAAATATCTTTTTTCTTTACTCATAATACTTTCCTTTCCCTTTCCTCCCTATTTTTTCTTTTAGTCATATTTTATTTCTTTTTGCTCTTTTTTACAGATTCCCCATCCCCTTTCTCATTTTTATAGACATTCCTTTCCCTTATTATATATTCTTTAAGCAATCTTTTCAATGCTTTTAGCATTTTTATTTTTCCCTAAAGCAAAAGTCTGTATTGTAATATAACCAAACGGAGGTATACTTATGGTAAATGGTCTCGGTGAACGTCTGGAACATGCAAGAATAAATCTGCGCCTTTCACAGAAGGAAGTTGCGGCTGCTATCGGCGCGTCCGCTTCCGTCATTTCCAATTATGAAAGCGGTGAACGGACCCCCAGTGTGGAAAACCTTATGGCCCTTGCTGGATTATACCGCTGTTCTACGGATTACCTGCTGGGCTTGGAAAAACCGTCCGATACTTACGTTGACGCATCCATGCTGGATGAACGGCAGCGCAGGCTTCTGCAGGGGTTTCTTCACGGTTTAGGCAAGTGAGCCTTCCGCCGTCTATTCTTCTTGGCTGCCGCTTTTGGGCAGGTTCCCTTGTATTCTTTTTACGCCGTCATGTACCATCCCCACCAGCCTGAGATGGACGCTGTCTGACTTCTGCGCCTCCATGTCGCTCTCCAATACTATGAGCAGGCTTAATATGTCCAGCAGTTCTTCATTCACTTTATCTAAGTTTATTTCCTGCCTCTTTAGCCCATCCTGATTTTCTCCCATATCACCGTCTCCTTTCCATTCGTGCTGTTTCCTTTCAGGCTGCCGTTCTTTTTCCTAATTTTCTTTTTGCTTCTGCCTTATGCAAAATTCCTTTTTCCATCCCTGTGGACTGTCCATGCCGCAAGACCATCTTAACTGACATCAAAGGAATAATATATATCTAAAAAAGCCAGGAACACGATTTTCCATGTTACCTCCACTTTTTCCCTGTGTGTTTGGGAAAACAGCAATTCCTAACCAAACCTAAAACACCTTACTAATACTAAAATAAAAGGAGGTGCCATATGTTTGAAGATATTGGGGATATCCTTACCCTGCCCGACATTGAGTTTCTTCTTTGCATAGGGAAGAACACTGCCCTGGACTTAATCCATTCCGGTGAGCTTGCCGCTTTCCGGGTTGGGAAACAGTGGCGTATCAGCAAAACAGCCTTAATCGAATTCACGAAAAAAAGAAAAAACTAAAATAAAAATTCCAAAACCCGTCTTTCGCAGCATAAATCTGTGGAAAAAAACGGATTTTGGAATTTTTTGTTGTTTTTGTTCTCCCAATCTATATATGTATCAGGTTGCCCATTAATTATCATGCCTGTCTTAGCCTGACGGTAGCTGTACACGGTTAATATCACATAATGCCTTATCAATGCCCCATCCACACCATCTTAACCCCCATAAGTTTATTTACTTTTATGTTGCATACACAAACCTAATAAAAAAATGAGGAGATAAAAACCATGCATAAACTTCACCAAAATACAGGAATCCATACCTTTGAACTGCAATGCCGTTTGTGTTATGGAGAATATTTATCCATACGCGAGAGGCTTTACGCTCTGAGCAAGGAAACTTCGAGCCGCCTCTTCCGTAGCGGCAAGCATTATAAATGTGAAATTTTTTCAAACCACGGAATTTCCGCCTTTCTTAACGCCCATTACATTAAACTTATCATAAACCCTTCCCGCCTGACGGAACCAGGCAATTTCATTGACCTATATTCCGCTGAACAATGCGATGCCTCTCCCGCAGGGCTTCCCCACATGCTCTCCCAATATCTTGGGGCATTCCTTCCCGCAGAAATATGCCAGCGCCTCTGCATAAGCAGGATTGACTATACCATAGATTCTTTCCTCCCATCTGACGGGCATGTCCTGCTTATGATAAAGCTGGCAAAGAAAAACGGGCTCCCCAGGGGGTTTGAGGAAACTTACCCTGCAAAAATCCGCAATTCCCAAAATTTCAATAACAGCTTTTCCTATGACATTTCCCACACCAGCGGTGAATACCAAATCACCTTGTACGCAAAGCACAAACAGCTTTTTACACGGAAGGACATCCCCCAGGATATGCTAAGCAGCACGGAAGGTCTCCTGCGCGCCGAAATATCATGGTTCTGTCCCCCAAGTGCCATTCCGTTTTGGCACAATGAGGAATTAGGTGATTTTCTTGGTTCTGGGAGACTTTTGTCCATTTATCAGAATGTCGTCCCCAGGCTATTCCCATATGGCGTTTACCTCAAAAGCCCCTTAGTGAAAGAATTTATTGAAAAATCATATAAAAACCAAAGGACCATGAAAAAGCACTTGCTGGGACTCTTAGACAACATCATTACTTACCATAGCTTCCATAACGGATATAAGCTGCTCAAAAATAAGAACATCCCCAAAAAAGCATTGCTCGAATCCTTTTATAGTGTTGGGATTAATCCAGTTACGATTGGCATAAATGAAAAGATTCCATGCCTGCCCAGCCTATACAGCCTCCTGGGCCTACAGAACCCATACCAGGAATCTGAAAAAAATCTACTTGCGCGTCTTGAAAAACAAAACTTCCTTAATTATGATTAAGTTACTTCACCCATAGTTACCGGCATAAGATAAATCCATTACTATATACCAAGGAGGCAAAAAATATGTCTAAGAACTGCAATTTCCAAGAACATGAACAGATATTCAATTTCAACAACCTATTTGAGATGTGCGAAAATATGAAATTATGTGAGGGTTTCTATGAACTTACCAGCAAAGACAACTGTTATAGGGACATAATGGACAAATTAAAATCTTTATCGTCCTACAGTGGGCAGGACATTCTCAAATCGTATCTATTCTCACAAGAGCAACATCCCATTCTCGCTGAGTTAGTGACGTATGTCTACATGAGCCAATGCTCCTACCAAAACTTAACCTCCACAGGTGGCTCTTTCCTGTCGTCCCTCAGCAAAACCATAAACCTGAACCAATACGGCAAACATGCCCTGCAAATCCTGCAATTCCTTCAAAAAGACGATGTCTCCAATACTACCGCCGATAGGATATTAGCCCCAATGTACCCCCTGCAAAACAAAATCATTCTTTTTGACAAGGAGTTTCTGCGGGAATTTACTGAAAATTTTCCGTTTGGGAAAAAGGGTTTTCCCTATCCAGAAAAAATCCATTCTTCCCAGACATATTTTAAACGGATGTTAGAGAAATTCCGTTTGGCCGACATAGAGGATATATTATTCCCAGAGTGTCCCGCCAAACGGAAAACCTACAGAATCCCCCTCTGCAGCATTCCCGCCCTCACTTTTATATTCCAGATATACCATAACCCACAGCTGCCGCTTTACATGCAGTTTTCAGCCTTATCCGATTCCTTCATCAATATTGCAGTTGCAAAAGGGCTTGGCATTCCTTCCATCTTAAATATCCTTTATATATTGAAAAAAGGGTTTGAGGCCTATAAGGCTACCCTTCCCCAGAACCAGCCTGACAAGTTTCTTGAATTTTTCCAGCCTCCTGGAGCCTACCCGTCATGTGACGACTTCCCTGCACAAGACGAGTATTATATCCATGAACTTATATCTACAAAATATACGGAAATGCGGAATCAGTACCCTATAATACTCGAAGAAATGAAATTATACCGTAAGATAGAAAAATGTATTTTAGAAGCATTTGACAAATGGTGTAAAAAGCCTAAAAACATGATAAATTTGCAGAGGGCAATTTATCTTTTTGAAAAATGCGAACACACAACTGAATATCCCCAAATTAGCGGCAGGGAACTTGTTAAATACCTGAACCCTATTTTTCCTGACAACGGTTCTGAATATTTTAATTTAGAATCGGCTATAGACTGGTTTTTATCTAGGTTCCCATGCGCCGCACATCAATACAAACCCATCCCCACAAAGGAATTGTATCATATTTTAGAAACGCCAAATATACTTAATAATGAGATGTTCCGTACATTAGGCCGCCTCACATATTCCCCCAACATAGTCTATTCAGATGACATAACCGGGCAGCCAAGTTTCTTCTCCCCTTTCCCACTGTCAGCCAACAGGGATAAGAGACAAAAATAACAAAAAAATTTCATTGTTAGTATTTTTCCCACCTCTGATGTTATATTATACTGCCATACCTGGCGCCCGGCAAACATTTTACAATCAGGAGGAACCCCTATGAAATCAAGCAGTTACCCATTAACCCATGAAGAATTCAGATGTAAGCTGGATTCGGCAAGAAAACTGTTATCCGCCATGTCCCTTAACCTGAAAATCAACGACAATGGCTCATACTGCCACCCAAAGGGGACAGAAATCAGCAACTTTTTTATCCGTCCGATTTCTGTTTCCACCCAGTACGCCCCAAATGGCCAGAAGCTGGATGACGTCTACGAATTTGAAATACTCAACCGCTGCCACTGCTCCAAAGTCACCATTTCCCTCACTGAACTCAGCAACCCGAAATGGTTAAAAACTGCCAGTGGATGCTTCTCTTTGAGTAAATCCGCGAATTATCACCATATCCTTGCCCTCTTGGGTGAAATGCCAGATTCATGCCGTAACGCCTCCCCTGCCTTTGGCTGCACAGGTTTCCATAAAATTGGAGGATGCTGGTGCTATGCGGCATCCAACCTTGTGATTTATGCAGACAGGCTGGACTGGGGGCAGCATATGCTCCACGAAGACTGCCATGCCTGCAGGGCAGACTGTTCACAGTGCCGCTACCGGCTGAACTCATCCCTTGATGGGGTAGATGTACCGAAAGCAAACAGAATCCAGGATACCATTATCCGGCTCATAACAGGGCTGCATATAAATGCCAGCACTTCCCTTCCCATTTTTATGACAAACATCCTGTCCGGGGTTTCATCTGTATTATCGTCAGAGGGGTTATCATGTACCCCATTGACGCTATGGATTACCGGGGAACCCGGCTGTGGGAAAACCCAGCTCGCCTTATACCTGGGCAGTTTCTACTGCAAACCCGATAAGCGCAATGACCCCATGTTTACCCAAAACTATCTCCGGGCAAACGAAAGCACCAGACACATCCGGGAACGAATCCTGAAAAGCCGTGACAACACAGTTATCTTGGACGATGTGAAATCAGAAGATTCTAAGTCCCTGGGGGAACATAAAAATACAAATATCGATACCCTCGTCAGAAGCATTTACGACCACAACCTATCAGGCCTCCCAGTTTACAGCAATGCCATTATCACAGGGGAATACAGACCTAACGGTGGTTCCACGCTGGCACGGATGGTACTCCTGCCGTTAAAAAGCTTCCAAGAGTCGCCAGAAAATTTAGAAACTCTGTGCTTTTTTCAAAACAACGGATATTTACTGACCGATTTTATAATCCTTTTTCTCCAATGGGTTTGCCATCAATTGGAAGATGCTGATTTTCTGCCTACCCTCCAGAATGAGAAAATACGGTACACCAAACATTACATAGGAGAAGGTTTCTCTGCCAGAAGCAGTGAGGCCCTTACAACATTACGGTTAGGGCTGTATTTATTGGAAAATTTCTGCTGCACACACACCCTGCCATCTTTTAATGAAACCATCAGCGCCCTTATTGCAGAAGGAGAAACACGCTTTATGGAGCTGGTCAGGCATACTTCCTATCTTCATGAAGACAGCTCCGTACTATATGCAAAAATACTATACAATATGATTTTAAAAAATGAAGGCATCACAAAGGCAGCCGAAGTCTGGTATAATGGAACGCTTAATCATTTTAACTATTGCGTTTCTGATACGGAAAATGGCATTTTCATTGAAAATCCATCTGTCCTGTCAAGAATACCATATTTCCAAAAACCAAGCAACTGCCAACCATGTCTACTTATACGCGAAGACACCCTTAAAATGTTTCAGTACGAACTGGAAGGATACTGTATGAGGCACAACATCCCATCCGATGTTTATAAAGAATTCAAGTTCTCTGACTTAGCTGATTTAGGATTCATCAATGTTGCTTGCAACAGAAGTGATGGCTATGCTAACCACCTTGTCAAATATCCTTCTGTAAAATTAGGAAACACAAACTGCCATATATCAGAAATTTGCCTTGATTCCTTTTTCTGTATTAATTTAAAACACCCGCTCCTAAAGAAAATGCTACGCAATTTATCAAATAAAACTGCAAGAAAACTGTCAATTTTCAGAGAATGCACGGATGAGGAATATGAAACAAACTATGCCTATGATGAGGAACCCGGCACAGTTCCTACTGTCTGCTGTGCCGAAGACATAAACAAAGGCCGTTACACACACTTTAAAAACTCCATCCTCCATAACTATATGGCAGATTTCCAAAACATCTTCGACTACCGTTTCACCAAAAACTAAAGGAGGCCCCCTATGAACAATTTAGCAGAAAAATACCCTGACGTCATCGACGTGAAAACCCTATGCGCCATCCTGCACATAGGCCGCCAGAAAGCCTACCGCCTGCTGCAGTCGGATGCCATCTACAGCAAACGAATCGGCAACACTTACCGTATCCCCATATCCAGCCTCCAGGAATATATTTTTAATGGTTCCCCGGAGAAATAAAATACCCAGCCCCGCCATGCATGTGTTATAATAAGCACATGCATGGTGGGTACTATTTACAAGGAGGTACCCTATGACTGGAAGCATTCAGACAAAAACAACCAAAAGCGGGAAACGTATGCTGTATGTAGTCCTTTATTACAAACAGCCCAGCACTCTTAAGGGCTGCACAAAATGGCTCAGCACCGGGCTTGAGGAAAAAGGCAACAAGCGCAAAGCCGCCGCACTTATCCCGGAATATGTAGAAAAATACAGATTCCTGGAACATGACGGCGCGGAACAGTCCGCCGATATGCCATTCGTTGACTATTACCAATCATGGCTTGAAAAAAAGAAAACCGACGGCTCCATTGAAATGTCCACATGGGAAGGATACAAGCTGCATTCCACCCACATCATTGACTATTTCAGCATCCATAAGATTAAGCTGTGTGAGCTGACGCCGAAACATTTCCAGGAATATTACGACTACCAACTCCAGTATGGAAAGAAAAGCCAGAAAACAGGGGAGCGGAGCGCGCTTGCCCCGAGGACTGTCAGGAGCCATAAAAACCTTATCGTAAACTCCTTAAACCAGGCAATGATAGACGGCATACTTGCCAGCAATCCTGCGCAGTACGTCTCAGTGAGGGGAAAACGCAATAAGGACTACCGGAAAAAAGAGGCTTTCCTGACGATTGCCGAAGCCAATGACTACCTGGGCTTTATCAGCAAGGAACACCCAAGGATCCTGCTGACTGCCTACCTCGGCATTTATTATGGTTTCCGGCGTTCCGAAATGCTTGGGCTTACATGGGATTCCATAGACTTTGGTTCCCATAAGATAACCATAAACAGGACTGTCGTAAAAGTAATCACAACGGTTGAGAAAGAGCGTACCAAGACCAAAAGCAGCGCCCGGACATTAGACCTGCTGCCCAATGTGGAGAAAATGCTGCGGCAGTTACAGCAGGAACAGGCAGAAAACAGGAAATTTTTCGGCAACACCTACCACGATACGCTCTATATCCTCTGCTGGGAAGACGGAAAGCCCTATGCGCCGGATTATTTAAGCCGGGCATTCATAAAAGCCGCCAAAGCATACGGCAGGCCAGAGCTGACGCTCCACAAGCTCCGCCATTCCTGCGCATCCATTCTATTTGAGATGGGATGGACGCCCAAAGAAATCCAGCATTGGCTTGGTCATGCCGACTATTATACGACCATGAACATTTACACCCATCTGAGCAACGAAACCCTATCCTACAAATCAGCGGCTTTAAATGATTCCCTGAAGCTGATTGAGCAGAAGTTTTAAAGCAAAGGGAAATTCTTTGAGGAAGAAGGCAAATACGGAGCATTTCTTAAATGCCTTCTGACGAGCTGGCAGGTGACGCGAAGCGGCGCGTGCCGCTACCTTGAGGAAGAAGGCAAATGCGAAACAATTCTGCCATGCCTTCTGACAACATGGCAGATGACGCAAAGCTGCATGTACCATTACTTTAGAACAGACTTTAGAACAAGGGGTTTTTCAGGGGAAAATCAACTTATAAAATTACTTTCCCTGAAATATAAAAAGCCCGGAACCCTTGATTCCAAAGGATTCCGGTGCCCCTGCCAAGAATCGATGCGACAGGATTTGAACCTGCGGCCTCTGCGTCCCGAACGCAGCGCTCTACCAAGCTGAGCCACGCATCGATGTCACTATGGCATAATAACACATATTTTATTATTTGTCAACTACTCTTTCTCATCCATCACACTCATATACGCCGGACGAATAATCTTATTCATACCAAT
>QXWW01000042.1 GCA_009911185.1 Lachnospiraceae bacterium | reverse complement strand
GTATAAAATGGATGAAATCAGTGAAGATGAAGCTACATCGGTTTAATATAGCAATTATTTAATATTCAATGTACTAGTACAACGAAAATTAAGTCTTTGATATATTCACGCAGGATAATTGTTTCAGATACAAGGAAGAAAAATGACGGCGTAGCGGTGGCTACGGCCAGGTTTTCTGACATAGTAGCTGGACAATCAGGCAAGTGAAGATGTTAATTACTTAATATTCGTTGTACTAGCAATTACCTAAACACATGAAAATTTGTTAGAGGTATTGTGACACACATAATGTCAGACATATGGAACTGTTATAGGATACGGACAGTAACTGCTGTCTGTCAAACAATAATAAGTGAAAGGAATCTAAATATGCAAATTATAAAAAAACCTGTTATTGCTGAAAATGTTTTTATTGCTCCTGGAGCCATTGTATACGGAGATGTTACTTTAATGAACAATGTGAGTGTCTGGTTTCACGCCATCGTTCGAGCTGAAACCGGCTCCATAGTAATAGGCAGCGATAGCAATATTCAAGACGGCTGTGTACTCCATGTGGACCAGGACGCCGACGTCATCATAGGAAACCAGGTCACTATTGGGCACAACGCCACTATTCACGGCTGTTCCATCGGTGACAATACTCTTATTGGCATGGGAGCAATTATCATGAATCATGCCGTTATTGGCAAAAACTGTATTGTGGCTGCGGGAGCTTTGGTTACTCAAAACATGATCATTCCGGATAATTCTCTGGTCATGGGAAATCCTGCCAAGATTAGGCGCGATGTGACACAAGAAGAAATTTCCCATAACCAGCAAAATGCTTGCCATTATATTTCACAGGCTGCTGCTTATGCACAGATTATCCAGTACAACAAAAAATAAGCTTCTGGTACATGGACGCAGAATAATTGTTTCAGATGCATGGCAAAGGAGACGTAGTATTGGCTACGGTGACCAACCACAACACGACAGCTGAAGAATCAGGTAAGTCAATGTGCTGATTGCTTATAAATCGTTGTACTCGTTTATAATTCTTCCCTGTTGGCGCAGGTATGCCAGAAATCCCTGGCATCCAGCCAGCACATCTTCATAGGTTTTATCAAAATCTCTGGTATACCATGGGTCTGCAACATCTCTGGGATATTCCGTATAATCCAGTAAAAGGCTGATTTTTTGTTCCCTATCCTTGCCTATAATCCGAAGTATGTTTCGGTAATTCTGGTTATCCATGCCAATGATATAGTTATATTCCTGATAATCGCTGCGTTTCATCTGCACGGCATATTTTCCTGATGTGGAAATTCCCAGCTGCGCCAGCTTATTCCTGGTACCATAATGTACAGGATTATTAATTTCCTCTGTACTGGTCGCAGCACTGGCGATATAAAATTGATCTGCAATGTTTTCTTTCTTTACCATATCCTTGAGGACAAATTCTGCCATGGGAGAACGGCAGATGTTGCCGTGGCAGACGAAAAGTATTTTAATCATGTTGCTAAAACCTCCGTAAATGCTGTATTTTCGGCGCTTTCACGCACTTTGTGTTACTTCCTGTTTTTTTCGTTTTTCTCATATCTTATCATAAATTATCATAGTTTTGTGCGGATTTGATGTATAAATTGATGTAAATTCAAAATTTATACATCAGGGAAAATACCGTATTTTTGCGGATATTTTTATATGGCAGATTTGTGCTTCCGTTTTACATCACAATTTACATCATTAATTTGCGACATTTCCTTTTTTGCATCCTCATATTGCACATGCGTGTATGTATTTAACGTAACCCCTATATCACTGTGTCCCATGATGTACTGCAATGTCTTAGGATTCATACCAGACTTTGCCATGTTGCTACAAAATGTATGCCTGCACACATGAGGCGTTATTTTTGGCATCTGCACCATGTATATACTGTTATATTTCTCTCTTATATGCTGGAAATACTTCTCCCAATGCAAGGCAACCATAGGCATATCATTTTTGTCCAGGTAAAGAAATCCCGTCTTTCCGTCAATCATTGGTTCTACCTTTGGTTTTTTGCGGTTTTGGAGAATAGAATCAAAACAGTCATATACTTCATCTGTCATTGGAATCTCTCGCACTCCGCAAGTTGTCTTTGTATCCTCAATCACATACCTCATGTCTCTTGTTCGCTGTAATTGGTGGTCTATGGTTATCTTGCGGTTTTTCATGTCCAAATCAGATATAGTCAACCCAGAAAACTCCGAGATCCTCATTCCTGTCTTAAAGAGAATAAAAATCCCCTCGTAATATTTGCAGAAATGCTTGTCGTTCTTGACGAAATCCAAGAACTGCCGCTCCTGCTTTCTTGTGATAGCCTCTCTCGTTACGCTGTCATTCACAACCACTGTAGCAAGCTGAAACTCAAACGGATTTTTCACAAGGAAATCATCATCAACCGCCATTTGAAACGCCGGGCGAACAACGCCCCTTACAGAATGAATTGTGCTGTACCCTTTTCCGTCTTTCTGTAACTTAATCAGCCACGCTTTAGCATCTGACAACTTTACTTTGTCAATCCGAACTGCTCCGAAATCCTCTGATTTAATAATATTGATAACGAAATTGTAATTCGCCTGCGTGTTGTGCCGGACGCCTGTCTTTTGTGATATGTACTTCTTGACAAGCTCCAGAACCGTCATATTACCGCCACAAGGCACAATTCCGCTGTTCAAATCATCATTTATCTGCTTTTCTTTTTCCCGGAGTGACAAATCCCTTCTTTTCCCACTTGGCGTTTTGTCAGCTGGAAGCAGTTTCCAACTGTAAACCGTCTTTCTTTCCCCTAGTTTATCTGTGTACTGATAGGCATACCTCCCATCTGACCGCTGTATTTCACCGTCATTCAATACTCGGCCTTTGCTATCCTTTCTCCGTACCATAATTGCTCCTTTCTGCATGAAAAGAGCGTTGCAAGTGATGTAAATATAGCACAAACAACGCCCTTTTTCAATCGCTGTGATAACTTATGATAAGATATGATAATCTATATAGCATCAATACCTTCTATGTATTGTTCAAAACTTTTGCGCTTAATCATGGTCTTTGTGCCGTTTTTAAGGATAAAATTATAATTGCTTTCGCCTATTCTATTTCTAAGCACCGTCGCACTTATACCACTATAGGCAGCTGCTTCCTCTATAGTCAGAAGTATTTTGTCCTTTATCTCAACTCTCGGTATTTCCTTCATTTACCCTTGTCCTCCTTCTCCTTTTTATACCGCCTTGCCCCAGCATTAGCCTGTTTTGTCTGCTCTCTGCCAAAATCAGCCACCTTTATACGGTCATACTGCGGTTGCAGATCATTCTCTTTACAGAAATCGTTATAAACCTTGTTCTGTTGCGTCATTTTGTATGCCAGCTTGTCATAATCGGATTGAAGAGTTTTTTGAATGTCTGTTTCCTTTACCAAATTCAACTGTTGATCTTTTTCAATCAGTTTCCGTTTTGTGGCTCTGATAGAACGCTCCATATAGCGCTGCTTTTTCTGTAATTCGTACCGCTTGCGGTTTTCTTCTGTGTCAATTTTTAGATTGCCGTTTTCGTCCGCGTACGGATTCCGCAGACGTAAATCCCACGGTTTGTGAGAATGGCGGCAGTTATACCCATGCAGTCCTAGAGGGTTTTTAACGGTCCCTTGACCGGTCTTCGGGTCTATGTCATAGCCGGTCCGTTCCAGTAAATTAGGGTATTCCGGTATGGTCCCTCGTATTTTGTATACTCTTCCCTGCCAGTTATCATGCCCGGCAAGTTCCGGCTGTCCTTTGCCCTGTACTCTCGCCCCCAGATGTGCCGACAAAAGCACATATTCAGCCCCGGCTTCAACTATGTATTGATTCGTCACCTGCGCCGCTGTCTGATTCATGGAAGTGACCACATTCAGCCTAACCGCCGCTTCCAACGTCAGCTTCGCCCCTGTTGGATAATATACATATATTCCCCGTCCGGCGTACCTATCAAGAATCTCACATGCGGCGGCAGAATAACTTTGCACCCCGGCGGCAGTCCTTATCTCCGCTTCATTCAGCATATTGATAAGGTCAATCTGCGATTGCTCCATAGTCGTTCTGGTAAGCCTGTCTAATCTTTTTAGGCTCTTCTTATATTCTGCGTCCATAACGCGTATTACAGCGGCGTTTTCAAGCGGGTTTGATAATTCTATGCCTAACTGCTTTAAAGTGGATGCATCGTCCTCCCAAGAGGTCAGAACGGCATCTTGCAGGAGGGAACGGAGTTCTTTCTGCGTCAGTCCCGTTAGTGTCCGCAATTTTTCCTCAATCGCCGCCTGGCTTTCTCCCATCTGCTTTAGTTTCCAGATAAGGCGGTCGGCGGTGGCAGTCATTTCTCCGGCGGATAGTAGGCGGCGCGTGATGTCCTTTAGAATGAAATCTTCCAGTTGACGGTAGAGTTCTAAAATCCTATCCTCTTTGTTTGTGAAGTAGTCCGGAGGTAACATGTCTATATTTCCTCAAACTGTTTTTTAAGTTCTGATAACTTGCCGCTGACATAATCATCAATTATTTTGTACAACTCGGAATCTGTTTCAATATCTAAACGAAAAGGCTTTTCACTGTTCATACTATGTGCTAATACTGTTTTCATGCAATGCTCTCGAAAAGCATTTTGAAATTCGTCCAACTCTTTTATTTTTTCCGCAAGTTTCTTTCCTTTTCCCAACTGTTCAATAGTCATTTTCCTACTCCTTTCCTGCTGTCTGCTTTACAAGCTGAATCCAGTCGATACGGATTCAAGCTGTGGTTTATAATACTTTTCTTCTCCTGCCAGTCTTGCGGCTATGGCTTCTTCTTTTGTGGGATACGCTCCAAGCCATATAACTTTACCATGCACCTTTACTCTTGCGTTCCATGTACCGCTTTTATTGTTAAAGTGTACCCCGGCGTGCCCCGTGGTGTTGTTTGATTGCAAACCTCTATTTATCGCATTTACTTCTTTTGTTGCTATGCGCAAATTATGTTTTCTGTTATCCAGTTTATTTCTGTTAATGTGGTCTATAATGACATCTGCTGTTGTTCCAGTTACTAACTTATGAAAACGTAATATACCAGTAGCCATTGTTTCACATACGGCATAACCAGTATCATTCATAAACCAATAATGCCCTTTGAATTGTTCCCAATCTTCAATATCACAGAACATATAATTTTCATCACTCAGTTTTACTTCCGCATATCCATCAACGATTTTGTATTCGTTGAATTTTCTTTGCTTTTTAATTCTGTCAGCATTATAGCACCCACAACTTTTTGTGCGCCCACTTCTCAATTTGTTTCCATCAACAGAAACTATTTTCCCACATTCACACTCGCATTTCCAATATGTGCGTTTATTTTCTATCCTGTCAAATTCCTTTACTTTAAGGCGTTCAAATACTCTGCCAGTCATATCAATTCTTTTCATATTGCACTTCCTTTCTGCAACTTCCTAAAATAGTAATAGCGTGGGAAAGCGGTTAGGAATTACCGTGTTCGCCCCGTCGGGCTATTCCCACACTATTATTATCTCATGAATCGAAGTGCAAGTTGTACCATTCTAATTTTGCCCCGCAATCTCCTTTACTTTCTTTATCCACTCGTCTTTGTGGTCTTTTTTAGCAGCCTCGAAAAATTCTTTTGTTGCTTGTGGGTGATGAAATTTAGAGAATGTCATTTCTCTTCCTGTTGGGCGTTTATTTGGCGGAGACCACCAGCCAACTATATTTCCCTCTGAATCATATTCTGGAATGTTCGGACCATAAATTTCCGCTTGATATATATAGTGACCGTACGGCACATCATAAGCAGTGCCGCCCCACGCAATTTCTCCTCCTGCGATTCCTTTCGGATAATGAACACTTCCTGCTAATGCGCCTTGTCTAAAAGGTATATACGGGTCACAATCTGCGGCAATTTGTTCGTTTAATGCAATCTGGCATTCTCTAAGATTCCTTCTTATCCTCGCATCGCTTATGTCTATATCAACATTCCCGACATGCTGTCTGATTCTCATAAAATCACCCGCACTCTCGTTTTCTTCTTCGCAACTCTGCCTTTAATTCAGATGTGCTGTACTGTAAAAGAGGATTCTTTTCCAATTCTTCTCTGTACTTTCTGTTTTCCTCGGCTTGCTGTTTTTCATATTCTTTCATTGCATCAAACATTTTTTATTCCTCCCCAAACAAACTATTCCCTTCCGAGTTCAGTTCCTTATCTTCGTCCGCAGCTTCTTTTACCATGGCTTTTGCTTCTTCCTCTGTCATGCCCAGATGCCGTACCAGGAATCGGAACTTTGCCATGTATTTGTTCTGTGTCAACTGGTAATCGAAAGCTTTATCCTCTTCTGCGTTCCTTGTAAGGTCTGCAAAGTCAGCGAACACCTCATAATTTCCATATTCAGACGGTGGCAATTCCCCGTTGATAATCGCCATTGCGTTGATAATATAGGCTATATCATGTAATGCCCCTATTCGTCCATCACCGTTGGAATCGGGGCAGGAAAGCACATCCCGGTAATCTCCTACTGTGTTGATTGTACGGCGTTCCGTACTCTCTACCTGTGTGGCTGTCGCTACAGATATAGTCTGACCGTTAAACACGAAGTACCCAGGATCAAAGCCTGTTTTGTAACCTATGATTGAAAGCAGGAAGTTGATTCCCTCCGTCCGGCTTGTCACCTGCAACTGTGGCTGCCATTGCTCCACAGGCTTAGTATCGTCCGTTATGCTCAATCCCGTATTTGATATGAACTTCGGCAGTTTAATATTATTCATATTTGCATATTGAACTGCTGACTGGTCTACTATCATCATAGGCGCTGATGTTTCTGTTTCTGTCCCCATAGTAGACATAGCAATATCCAGCCATCGCAATTCCTCTATACACTCCGAAAAGCACGATACACCTAAAGGGCTGTCAGGGTCTATGGTGTTGCTGTACGGATTCTTTATGTACACAAACAGCGGCTTTTGAAGGTTCTCGGCGGTAAACTCCGGGACAATATCCGCCCACTTGGTATTTTTAAGGCTTGTTTCTCTGCCTATCTGGTCTTGCTGGTCCGACACAAAAGCCTTATTTGATACACGGTATATGCGGACCGGTCCGGCTGGGCCATCTTCACTATCGGACCGGTGGACCACATCTTCAAACCTGTGCCATTCTGCCCGTGTATAGAATTTCTTTTCTTTCTGGTAGTAGGAGAAGAAAATTGCTGCCAGTATTTCTTTATTGCTATCAAACTCCGTCACAAGGAATCTGTCCGGCGGTATATAGTCCATGCCTTTACCGTTCCACTTCGCCATCACGCCGCCAAGCATAATCTGATCGCCAACAATCTCCTGTGCGTTCTTCAGAAAGTAATCATCAATGGCTTTCTGAATGAGTGCTGCCGTTTCACCTGTCCCATACTTCGCCTGCACCTTAATGTCAATATTCTGTGTCACCAGCTTAGACAATTCCCTTGCAACTGTATTTGAAAAGCGGATTGTTCGGACTTCATGCTGCGGATCACTGTCCAACCACGGCGGCTTTCCACTCTCCAACTGCTCCCACAGCTTGATAGCCTTGTCCATCTCCGTCGAAAGGTATGTTTCCACGCCAAAAGCCTTTTCTGCGTCTGTTTTGAATAGCATTTTAAATTTCTCCTTAAACCATGAAATCAGTCCCATTTATAGCCACCTTACCACTTGATAGTGAAATATTCCTCGTTGTACTGACTGCCAGTGCTTACCTCATACCCAAGATTCCGCAGACATTCGGCTGTTGGGTGGCTGATTGTACCGTCTAACGCTATATTGTTATCTCCCTTGCTGATAGCCTGCTCAATCTCATGCTCAATGCGCTCCATTTCACGCTTAACGCCATTCTGCCTTACTGGTTCTGTCTTTTCTCTTGCATCATTTGCTGTTATCATATTCTCTCAACTCCTGTTCTGCCCTTAATTCCAATCAATCATTCTAATCTGCCAAAAGATTTTCAATCATGCTTTTTACTTCCCAAAATGCACTTACTCTACCTTCAAGACGTGCTTTGCTTTCTCCCTCAAATTTCAGAGAAGTTTCATGAGCAACATCAATTAAATCATCAATGTTGTCATTAACCTTAATCAAGGCTTTTAGATTTTCTTCCAACTTGTCAGCAACGTCAGCACACATAACAGAAATATTTGTCTGTCCAGTAAAAACCTTATCGCTTTTGTGTTTTTCTGCTTCACGTCTCAATTCTCTAATCATATCTACTGTTTTCATTTTCCCATTCCTTCAAACTATAATTTGCTCTCAATTCCCTCTTATCGTTCTTATGCGTCCGATTCCCTCTGCACCACTCACAGCCGCCATGATTCCGGCAGGTGCGGTCAATCGCTTTTGCACCTCGGTATGGCTTGCGGCGTTCCTTGCCGTGAGTGATGGACTTGTCAAGGCTCATTGCCGTCTAACTGTTGCATATCAAAGAAATATCTAACATCAAACCATGATGGTATGGTAAAGTCTCCGTCAAAATCTGTGCTGACATGCCACTTTCCGTCCGACCTTAATTCTGCAACCTGCGGCACACATTCTTCCTCACCATCAAAATACTTGATAAGCACCCAATCATATTTTTCTCTGCTGTATTCAGATATTGGTTTCCACCCGCCGCAATCCTCCGACCGCTCCATATTCTCCAGTTTTGCGGATAATGCTTCTATGGTGTCGGCGGCTGAATTTAACAGATTTACCATGTACTTGCTATTGTTTTTATGCACTTCTGCTGCGCTTCTTAATTCCTTTACCTGTTCGCTAATGCTCATTCTATAAGTCCTCCCCATCCATTAAGGTATATGTATTTTACAATCGCAAAACAAAGAAGCCGGATAAATTCTTATTGGAAACATATTATTTTCACAACCCTTCTCTTGAATCCTTTTCTCATATTCTTTTTGTTCGGCTTCTCTCTTAGCCTTTCTTCGTTCCAATAATTCTTTTCCACTATAATGTTTTTGCCCTCTATGATGTTTTTCTTTATAAACTTTCATTTCCCTATCCTCTCCTTACCGCATTGGCAGACGTGAACTTACAAGCGAACTCATCATCAACAGACTTTGCAACGCTTCTCGTGCTTCTCTACGGCTTTTCTCTTCTTTCGCCTTTCGGTATTCCTCTAACCGCTGTTTTTGTTCCTCTGTCAGAGAATTATACCAGTCATCATATAATTTATGCTTGTACCAATGTATCATATCAATGCCATTGATACAGTACCATTTTCTACGCTTTAATTCTGCAAACCAAGCCATATCATCCACCTATCCTGTCCGTTCATACAATTACTGGTTAATGGCGGATTTTACGATATCTAAACACATTTTTCTTTCCTGATACTGCGCTGAATATCTTGCGTATACAGATGGTGGAGTATTTTCTCCACAGTCCATATATCGTTTGTATGCAAGCTCCGTCTTTTCTTCCAGTTTCGCAATTGCCTTATCCACATCAAAGGCGGTAGGCCGATTGTCAATTACTGACTGGACACCGATTATTTGTGCAATATCTGACAGGCTTGAGCAACCCTTTTTTACTTTTTCAAACTGTTCATTTAATGCATCTGCATCAATCAATCTCATATCATTCCCCTTTCTACCACATAGCCGATTTCTTCATGTAATGCGTCTTAATACTTCCAACGTAATATCTTACGCAAATATGTGTAGCATAAATAGCGGTCTGAATCCATGCAGTGATCGAACTCCTTTACAACCGCATCTTCCACGCTCTCCATATCCCATGAATACAATCCATATTCTGAAATCGTTGCTTTGCAGTCTTTATAGTAGCTGATAATGCCTTTATTTAAGAATGTGGTCTGCACCCTTATCCCATCCAGAACGTCATTCAATGCGCCTTTTGCTATGAATGTACCATGCTTTTTTATGCACTCTATAAAAGATGCAGCGGACGGGTCAACGATGATAAATGTCACTTTCCTATCTCCTATCAGCTTACATACCTCCTGATAATGCGTTTCATCGTCACGCCTTACGCCCGTTTCCCGGCTGTCATAGTAATACTCATATTCCTTCTGCGCGTGTTTTCCATCAAACGCCCACAACCCAGCAGCAAACGGGTTCACGGTTCCATAGTCGATAGATACAACCCACTCCCTCACACCCGTCATGTGTTCCGCTTTGACGTGCTTGCCCCCGACTGTATCATCAAACATGGAGTACACAAGCCCCTCTGCAACGCACCACAAGCCCTCTATATACCGCTTAAAGAACACGCCCACATACATACTGCGGTACCGCTTTTTTATGTCCTCTGCAAGCGATAGGTTGTCGTCCATGGTGAAATGCAGATAGATAAGGTTCTTTTGCTCTTTGCCCTCCTGCTCCATCTCTGCGATTTCTTCTTCTGACAGATGGCAACGACTTTTATCAATCCATTTGGATTTGAACCAGTGCTGTGGACTTTCCGGATTGCAGTTAAACCAATACTTGCTACCGGTTACAGAGCAACGTCCAGTCGCTTGATTGACAAACGATTCCGGCATTAAAGCCACTTCATCAAAAAAGAATCCTGCGGCAGTCAATCCTTGCACTAAATCTTGTGATGCTTCATCTTTCCCACCAAAGATGTAAAAATTATTAAATACATCACCCTTTGTGACTGTTAATATATTGTCAGAGCGATTGTAATTTGTTTTATATCCTCGGCTTTTCAGCATAACCAAAAGCCACCGCAAGACGTTTCTTCGAAATGAACCTATCGTTTTCCCTGCCATTCCGAAATCTTGTCCATTGTATGTATTCATCGCCCACAAGACATAAGACAAGGACATTGATATGGTCTTTCCGCTTCTGATTGCCCCGTCTGCTATAATTCCATCCGAATCCTTTACCGGGCTTGCAGGACACCACCATGTAAGGACTTTCTTCTGCTTTACGGAAAATGGTTGGAATTTAAAGCCTTGTTTCTTGACTTTGGCTTTCATGGCGGCGGCACGTTTCATAATGCCTTTTCTGATGTTTTCTATGCGTTCGTCAATACCACTCAATTCTAATCATCCTCGTCATAGATATAAATTCCAGTTTGTTCTCCTAACCAATCCAATCCGGCACGGGTCAGCCAAAACATATATCCTCCATGCTGATTCTGTTCTCCATGCTGATTCTGTTCTCCATGTTCCGCATATCCGGCAGATTCCATCATTTTTCAATCTTCAAGGTCAGAACCTTTGCCGGTAGCAAAATAGTTTCTGTACGGTCTGTAAAATTTCTTTCCATGCCTTGTGTATGGTTTCTTTCTGCTCAATCCAATACAATGCATTGCCAATCTATATAATTAGCCTTCCTCTTCTCCATTTGATTCCTCCCATACTTCTGCCGCCTGTGCGTTCAGCGCATCCATGAAATTATCTTCTGTTTCTTCCGCCGGCTGGCTATCCTTTACTTGGCTTTCCAGCTTGAGGAGTTCGATTTCAAGTTTCTGCTCATTGTCAACATTCCATCCCTTGAAATTGTTCCGCAGGCTGAATTGTGCGCCGTTGGAGCCGTCCCGGTCGAATAGGCGGCTCTCGGCGTATTCCTCAACACGGGACTTCGCGCGCGTAATCGTGTCATTAAACTCTTTTTTCCCTTGATAATTTAACAATGCCTGCCTGCTTGCAAATCCCAATGCAAGAGCCAATCCGGTGATTGTCGGCGGTTTTGGTGCTTCCTCCCAACAAGGATATCCAAATTTATTAACCACCCGCTTTCCCTTATCATCAAGAAGTGGCTCACCCTCGCAGGAAGAGAAATACTGTTCAATTTTATCTTCTATTTCCTCCACGCTCGTATACTTCGGAGGTCTGCCAACATTCGACACTTTCTATCACCTCAATCTTTACTATTCTTCCTCATAATCTGAATCATCAGGCATCAAATTTCCATAAGCCCAATGTCGCCGATATCCGCAGTGCGTACATTCGTAATGCTGCTCTATGGTTAAATATCCGTCATGATATTCAATGCCCTTTACCATTTCTCCACATTGCTCACATTTGAAATCTGTTTCCATCTCCTATATCCTCTCTTTCTGCTTTGGAGTTAGCTTGTCCATTCAATCACCGTCCATTATCTTTCCTCATATTCTTCACAATAATGGTTGTAAGGAGTTTCTATCCCATATTCTTCTGCTTCTCCATTATTACAAATCCAAGCTCCCTCTCCTGGGATTTCTCCAAGAGCATGATATTTACAATTTCCGCAACATTCTTCACTCATTCTCATTTACCTCCTTCCACTTCTCCACAAACCACCTAATCCCAATCCAATCTTTGCCCACAGCGGTTACAAAAATTATTAAGCCCTCTATAATCGTGATGTATCAAACAATCGTGAAACATTTCTTTCGGTTCATCACTTTTGCTATTTTCCACATCATCATCGTTAAATTCTATGATATGTAAACCGCAAGACGGACAAATGCAAGCATATACATTGACGCTTCTATATTGGTCATACCCCACATCTTCATAGGTTACTTTCTGCGGAAGCTGCTTTTTCTCCCATCTGTTCATCTTTTATCCTTTCCCATTCATTCACAAACCACTTCATCACTTCCACCTGCGAACACGTATTCAGCAGTTCCACATCTTTCTGCGACATTTCCCCGTTCTTTTTCTGGTATGTCTGTTTCTGCGTGATGCGGTAGCCAGTGATTAGGTGGTGCTGTTGTTCTGAATAAAACTGATACGTGCCAATCTTATAGATATGGCCACGGTGGAGGAGGGCTTTTTTGGAGTTTGGTTATTGTCTGTTTGATGTTCATGCTAATCACTTATCATTGCGCTATTCATATCCCAAACTTCATCACAAGGCATATTCTTTTCAATATCCCTTATCATGCAGTCGCCTTTTTCGTCCCAAAAAGCACATTCTTTGCACGTAAACATATCCTTACACATCTGAATAAGCACATCTTTAACTTTTGCTTGCTTCTCTAATGCCGTCATGTCATTTCCTTTCTATCAGTTCTTTCAATGCTGCTTCGGCTTCTTCGCGGGAAAGGAAAACAGTTTTGCCGAAATCATCATTACCAAAATCAAACTGGCTTTCTACATCGCCATTTCCACTAAACAGGAATCCTTGATACAAAATTTCATTAGGTTCTCCAATAATAATTTGTTCAATCTTTACTGGAAGTACAACGAAATAATATTCATTATCTGCATAATACACCGTATCCCCCCACCGCACAGGGCAGTTTCAGAAGGCGGTTTTGTTCCTCTAAATTTTCATATATTCTTAATCTTTCATATACACACTCATAACTCGGAAGTTTATTGCTATCATCAAATCCAATTCTAAATTCTCTTACTGTCAATCTCTCCATATTCCCTTTCCCTCCGCAATCCCCCTAAATCCTCTAACGACAGATTCAGAGGGATTCCCATACTTATATTTTACTTCAATTTCAGTCAACGGTTGTACCATTTTGATTGTTATATCCGTATTCCATTCTTTGCCTGATATTTGCACCAACAGTCAATGTATCTGCTTTCATCTTCTGACTTAGGAACTAAATACCGTCTGTATCTGCTAATAAGTGGTTTCATTTGCCGGTTGTAAACATCAGAATTGATATAATTCCAAATATCCATGTAGATTGTGTTATATTTTGTAGTTGGCTTGTACTCAAACACATCATCATGTATGATATGGACTTTTGAATTAAACGGAAGCTGATTTCCGACAAGTTCAATAACTTCTTTGTTCTTCTCAACAACCGTTATCTTCTCAACATCTTCTTTGTCTTGAATCGCAAGAAGAATCAGCCCAATTCCTAAACCACCTATCAATACATTTCCATGTGCATTTCTGACAAATGCAGAATTTGTTCTCTTTTCCATTTCTGTATCAGACATAACAACACTTCCCCTGTGTGTTAATCTGATAAATTTTCCAGATGGAATCCCATGTAATATTGCATACATATCATTCTCTCCAATTTCAAAATGAGAAACCTCAAAATCTCCCACTTTCCCGTCTTTGAGAATTTCAGACATATTTTGATACATTTTATTTCCCTATCCTCCTTAATTCCTTATCAAAAATACTGTAGAAAAATCTCCGATACCCGTAAAAATCTGTTCTCCCGCATGGAATCCTATGCCCGTCAAGCCACTCCACGCCCTCATAGGAGAAATTTCCAATAATTGACGCTAATATGTATGCTGCAATGTCTTTATTGGCTGTATGAGCCGCAGACGATGCGAGGGAGGAATATTTTTCAGAGCGTATGATATCAGTCAGCTCTTTATATCTCTGTTTACTGATTCCGTAATAACTCCATGGGTACCGCGGTGCTTTCTTCTGCTTCGGCCCCAGCGTGTCAAAAATGCTCATCTGCTGGAATCCGCTGTGCCGCTTGCACTCCTTTTTCTTCCCCTGGCAGTTCCGTTTATCGCAACAGGCATCCATACATGTCTTGCACAGGCAGTTCCGGCATTTCCGCATAAGTAATCACCGCCTTACTCTCCTGCAATTAAACCCTCAATTTCTTCAATGGCATACAGCGAAGCCTCTTTAATGTCCTGCCTGCTCGCTTCGCACCCATCATATCTTGCATTTTTCACTAACGGTTCAATCAGTTCAGCGAGAACATTTCGTGCAAATTCAATGTTTTTCAATGCGGCATTATCGGCATTTGTTTCCCCATATCCTCTTGTATTTCCAACCAGCTTTTTGATTATATCAAGTCTTTCTAATTCTCTTTCTGTCATTTTCCCTATCCTCCTAAACTTCCCTACTCTACCCGGTTCTTGCTTTTCTTCTCAAGGCAATTAACAAATTCCAATATTATTCCTTTTGCAAGAATTATATCTTTGTATTTTTTATAAAATTCATCTGTTTCCCTAACAATGGATTCCCAGTATTCGTCATTATCTTCTGGAATCCAAAATTTTTGACATATCGACCAATAGTCCCGGAACATACACCATTCTTTAGAACCTTTTTCAAATTTCACGCTTGCCATGTTTAATATCCTCTATTTTTTTTCCCGCATGATAATCTCCTTTGCAACCATGTCAACTAAGTCAACCAGATTTCACAACAAACAATATCATAATTTTTAATACTAATATCTCTCCTTTATTTCCTATCCCCTTTATTTTATATGTATACTTTTTTAATATAGTGGTTGACTTGGTTGACTTAGTTGAAATCCAGTAAAATCAAGGCTTTCGAGATTACTTTCAATCAACCATGTCAACTAAAGCAACTAACTTTTTACGTTTTTGACTACTCAAAGGGCAATTCCTCTTGGCTAAAATCATCTAATGACATGAATCCATCTTCTGTTTTTTGGCAACTATCTTCTGAAAAATCTCCATTTTCTAATGAGTTGGTAGCACTTGGTTGACACTTGGTTGACACTTGGTTGAATTTTTGAAGTCCTTTTTGCTTCCCGTATTTTCCAAAAGTAGTTGAATTTTTCATCTTTCCCCAACCTGGAATTGATAAAACAATATCCATTATTTCTGATGATTCCCATTTTTTAGGCGTGTCGCCTCTTTCTAATGCCTCTCTCCAAATTTCAAGCACACAAGTACGTTGTTTATCTTCTAAAAACTGTGTAATAAGCCCGACCTTTCCATCGTCCGCCATACTCTCGTCCTGCAAACGCCGAGCCTCGTCCCGGCATGAATCCGGCAAAAGAAGCTCCGGCTGCTCAGTTTTCCAAATATGTACTGCCTGCGCCCATGCCGCTTTCATATCTTCTATGGCTTGCGGTACAAAAAGACTTTTTGCAGGTTCGTTAATTCCCGTTTGGATAATTAAGAACCTGCGGTTCCCGGTTTCGTCCTGCAAAAAATCACTCTTATTTGTTGTTCCGGCAAACACGCACTGCCGTAAAAATATATCTGCCCTGCGTTCATACGGAACCCGGTACTTGTCCTGTTGCGCGGTAAGGAACCGTTTCACGCTCTCTACACCACCGGCGGTCCGGACCAGAGATTTCAGCTCCGCAAGCTCCACAATCCAACTTCCCATAAGAGATTGTGCTGCCTTGTCTGAATCCAAACTATCAAGAGAATCATTAAACCAGTTATCATTCAGGGCCAGCAACTTAAGAAATGTACTCTTTCCAATCCCCTGTTTTCCTTGAAAAATCATGGTATAGTCAAATTTACAGCCCGGTTCATACACTCTCGCAACGGCTCCCAGCATCCAAAGGCGCATAACTTGATATGAATACTCCGTATTTTCCACTCCAAGATATTCTGGCAATAAGCTTCGTATATGATCTTCTCCATCCCATTCCAAAATGTCCAAAATGTCGCGAACTGGGTGGAACCTGTTACGCATGGATACATTCTTAATTGCATCAAAATAATCATTCCTATTTTTTACGCCGTAATCCGTCTGTATAATGGAATACAACGAAGCGTCATCATGACTTCCCCATGCACGATCACAAGTTTCATTTTCCCATGGAACTTTTCCAATCAGGTATTCTTGTCTGGAAAATTCATCAAATTTAATCTTTCCTGCAAATCTTGTGTCATTATCCATAATGATTTCAAAGTTTTTGACTGTCTGTTGTAGCTTCCTACTTTTCTCATTTCCATCATTATCATATTCAACCTTATAATCAAGAAGTTGCAGCACATCAGCGATACAAGAATCCGAAGTCGCACTATTAAAAGAAATACCGCCTTTATATTGCCTTTTTGTTTCCCTATCAATCTCTTTGTAAGTATTTAGCTTTTCCTCAAATATACCTTTAACGCCTAAATCTTTAGCCTTTAGTTTAAGGTTTGAAATCAGATCAGCCCTTTTTGCTTTATCTAATTCATTTAGAATCTCTTCAAAAATCTCACCGGAAAGAATCTCTTCCTTGCTTAATTCACTTATTGATTTCATTACTTCCTCCCGGACTATAATTCTATGTGTCCTATAACCTCATAACATTGCTCTGGGTCATTCAATACTTCCCACAAATACTCTTGATACTGCAATGCGTTGTAAGTATCTGCCCAAGCTTCAGAAAGCGGTTCCAGACGGTCAAGCCACTTGCGGTAAACGTCCATCAGCAGATAGTTCAATTCTCTTTTCTGCTTTAGCTTTTTCTCCGTTTTCTGCTTCATTTCCCGCTTTTTCTGCGCCTGGTAAATCTTTAATCTGGTGGAGAAACTATTGTCAGTCTCCCCACCAAGCGCCTTAAATGCTTCCTTGAATGTCAGCCCGTCCATCAGCATGACAAAGGTAAAAATGTCACCATTTGCACCGCAACCGAAGCAGTTAAAATCTTTTTTATATATTTTCATGCTTGCTGTCTTTTCCTTGTGGAACGGGCAGCATATAAATCCCGCCCTGTTCGGCTGTGGCAGTCCATACCGTTCAAGGATATCTTTCATGGAATATAGGTCTTTTATTTTTTCCTTAGTCATACTCTCTTATTCCACTTTTCGATTACAGACTCTATCGCTCCACTTGTTGGCTTGCCTTGCGATTCTCCGTCAACTAACACAATAGTTCCCGTTCCACAATCTTTGCAAACAACACGGACGCCATTTCTTACATGTAAAACTGCTTTTCCACCGCAAAACGGACACGGTTTTAATTCAGTTTCATTCATTCGTCTGCCCTCCAAGAATATCAATAATTCTCTGTCCCGTTTCTTCCTTTTGGCAGAATACAAAATCCACATTGTATCTGTCCCTTATCGTACAAAGCGATTTGTAAAGCTGGTTCCCGTCAACAGCCTTTGCGGATATTACGTCCTTTACACGCTTGCCGTTGACGGTTTTCCAACGGATTTCATACTTACGGGGATTCTGCCAGAAAAATACATCTTCAAGGCTCTTTACATCTTCTCCATGCTCGCAGAGGATAATTAATTTTATCCCCTGTTCCTTTGCCCTTAAAAGCTCCGCCTTAAAGCGTTCGTGCTGTTTGCTGCTGACATTCCCGCACAGCTCCTGCAAGTCCTTTTTGCGGTCAATTACAAGCCGTGGATTGTCCAATGACTGATAATCTCCCACATACATCTTTGAGCGGAAATACTGCACTCCCAAAGCGTCAAATTGCCCTTTTATGCGCTCCCATTCTTTGGCATGTTCCCTAGTATCTACTTGCACCTGCATATTGACACCTACTTCCAATCAACAGCCGCCAAAACGCTTCTGTATGGTGATGTAACCGTACTTCCCCATTCCGTCATATTCCCTTTCAATCCTGTGTTATATGGACGTACTGCCTTGTAATTCAAATATGACGGTTCTGTAAGCAATCCAATCAGAATCAATCCCTCACGACAGGCAAGCATATCATGCTGTCTTTTGGTAGGTTTTACATGGTATTTTTCCAATAGTTCTTTCTCTTCTCCCCAGATACCATTCAGCGTATTCTTTTCGCTATGGCACACGTTTTTTCCGACCAAAAGGATAGTTCCTATATTTGGACTTTTAAGAACTATGTCAGTGGCTTTTACGTCACAGTTAAAATTGAATGTCCTTACAGTCTGTTTTCCTTTGAACTTATCCAGCGAATTTTTCACAATATTGCACCCAACAAAACCGCCATTCATAACAAGATATTCGATTTTATGGTTAATCAAATATCTTGCCAGCTCTGTCAATGCGCCGCCCACAAATACATATCTTGCAACTGGCGGAATCTTGGAAGATACCTTGATTCCGATTTCTTCAAGCTGTTTCTTTCGCTCTTTCCCCTCTGCCATTTTAGGCAGAGGGTCACATACAACCTCTTTCAAAACTCCTTTTCTGTGTAGATATTCAGCCGCAATCACATCATCAACGTCTGCGTCCAATTCTGCTATATAAACTACTTCTTTTTCCATTTCCCTATCTCCTTCTAATTAAAAGGCGATTCTTCGTCAATCCCATCAGGAATGTTCATAAATCCGTCTGAATCAGGCGTGCCATAATTCGGCATACTGCCGCCCTGCTTGTACTCCTTATATGCCTTTGTCTCGCTCATATCCGGCACAGCGGCATCCGCAACCTTATCAAGCGAACAGAACCACCGAAGGACACGCTTTTTCTTTTCCTCTCCGTTGTAGTAGTCCATCTGCTCACCGAACACGCCGCCGATTTTCTTGCCCTTAAAGCACTGGCAGAACTTGTCTCCCCACTGGACTTGAAAGCCTGCGTTTGAGTGTTCCACGCATGTTGTAAAGGTCTTAAAAGAACGGCTGCACTTTCCATCATCATCAGTAGGAAGTATGTACTGCGTTGCCTGATTGGGCCATTTCTTGTCCGGCCGGATATCGTTCTGGAACTGTTGCATGAAATATCCCGGCTGCTTATCATCGTCCGCAAAGTCAAACAAAACGACAATCATATCTTTGCCGGTTCTGGACTTCGTTTCATTGACCTGCTTGATTACCATTTTGTGACCGCCAAGCTCCACGGGGGTAAAATCTCCCCCGGCCTGCGTTTCGTCATATGCGTTAGGCTTATTCATTTAAAATTCCTCCAATGCTTCAATCACTTTTACAATGTCATTCTCAATCTCAAAATCTTCAAATGCTCCCATCGGTGTCTTAGCTGTGCTGTTATTTGCTCTTGTTTCAAAAAGATACTTCCCATCAACGCACTTTGAAAGAAGAACCGTTGTGAACTTGCTTTCCAGAACAATCTTATTCAGCTTTTTCCCGGATGTCTGAATCCGTGTGAATCTGTACCCAGAATCGTCCGTTTCTGTCTGTGTATGCGCTGTAAATATAATTGTCAAATCATCCCGGAAGTTATAGCAATCAACCACCAGATCCCACACGCATGTCGCAAGGTCAACCCACTTGTCATATCCTTTTTCTTTGCTCCGGCGCATTTCATCCGCAACCATAAGTCCGTTGATAGTATCAACAACAATGTATTTAATTTGCGGACAAGATTCTGAAAGTTTTTTTATGTATTGCCGGACTATATTTACATCATCACAACGCACATAATTTTTTGCTTCTGAATTGTATTGGCTCCTCCATCCTTTCCATGAAAGTCCCTTTCTGTCAGCGTCAATGTAGTACGTTTTCGCCGGGTCAAGATTTCTCATACTGGTAGTTTTCCCGGAACCTGATTCTCCCATTATCGCTATTACTTTTGCCATATTTCCCTATCCCTCCAATCTCCTAATATTCTTTTATTCCATTTCATCAATAAGGCTTTTTAATTCTGCCGCCACATCATTTTCCAATCTGGAAGAATAAATATCATACCACCTGCAAAACCGTTCTTTCAGAGTAAGCGAATTCGAACTTGGAAGTTCCACAAGTTCCTTGATTCTCTTATCAGTTTCCTTTTTCAGCAATTTTGCCACCTTATTAGGAACAACAACAGGATTTCCGCCGTATGACTTCACCTTTTTAATTTCTTCCTGCGAACTGACTGGGATTGAATATGGCTGTGTGTTCTGTTCATCAAATGCTTTCAAAAGAACCTCCTGCACTTTCTGAACATCATTTTCATATGTGTTGTACTCAAAATTGTAAACATCATCAGCGTTCTCACTCACCATTCTGTTTACTTCTTCAATCGGAATACCACCGCGCACCATGCCCTCCGCAATCATGCGGCAGGTGATTTCTCTTGCGTCAAAAGAATCGCAAGCCTTTCTGTCACGCTCCAACTTTATGTATTTAGGCTTAAAATTGTAACCGTATTTCAAATCAGCGTTGCAGTTTACGAACAGGCCATTGACATACACTTTCCCTGCATAGTCTTCATCTATCAGAATCTCACCGTATGATGTATCTACCACATTCATTCCCATGTAATCATCTTCATCAAATTTCATCCAAACATCAGACAATCCATAATATTCATCCGAAGAAACATTACCAACTTCAATGCAAAGCCCTGTATCCGCTGTTTCACGCTTGCTGATATAAAAAGCAAGTATCTTTTCAAGCCATTTTTCAGAATTTTTGAATTTTGATTTCCAAACCTCGTTCTTCTCATTGTTCAAAACTGTAAAAGTCTTTCCAATACGATTCAGCACAAGAGCGGCAATCTTATATCCCTCACCAAACTGCCCGACAGTATCTTCGTTGTTTGCTTTACTGCTTCTGCCAAGCAAAAGAGTATTGATTTTCAATGCGCTTTTACTGTTTTTCAACTGCAAAACATGTCTTTCCCAATCATAAGCAATACTAAACTGATTCTCTTTATCCAATACCTCTTGGTCTGTACCATTCTGAATTAACTCCCGAATCGCGTCATTAAAAGTCCAATCCGATACATAGTTAGGAGTTAATGTCAGTTCGCAACATTTTGCATTTTCCACTTCCCTATCCTCCTATAATTCCTCTCCCACCGTCACAAACGACAGTCCGCATATTTATTCAATTCCAGATTCTGCTTTTTCAACTACTCTGCTTGCCCACATATCCGCAAAATGGAGCAGCATATATAAAGATGTTTCCTTCCCTTGTATCTGATATCTAAAGTTTCCATATAACCCATTGTGCCAGAGTATGGCAAGTTCTTCTTCCTCTGTTAATTCAATAAACTTAGAAGCAATTTTGATGGACCGTATTTCATGGTCTACTGGTGTTAATTCGTCATTTACCTTAAATGGCTTGCTTTCCGACTGTTTATATTTCTGTTCTGGTTCTGCTTTTGTCGGTCTTCCATCCTTAACCATGTTTGGAACATACCCCGACTTTCCATAATCTCCGCACTTTCCAAGGTCGTGTAATAGACCGCATAAAACAATGGAATCTGTCGGCATTTTAAAGTTATTTCCTAAAACACCCTCATTTCTTATGCTGAACATCAAATCAAATACATTTAAGCTATGCTCTGCAAGCCCACCTTCCTTTGCAAGATGATTCCCTCCGCTGCATGGACTTTCGTAAAATCCGTTTTCATCCATCCAAGATAAAAGTCCATACATTCCCTCTCTCTTAGTAGACAATAACAATGTCTCTATCCTTTCTTTAATTTTCATCTTCCCTATCCTCTCTTTCCGCCTCTTCATAGGATTGCCTTTGTCTTTTCAGCCTTGCCTTACCAGGGAGCTTGTATTCCTGTTCATAACACAGTTGATCCACAACCATAGAATTTTCAATTTCCATCATATCTTCTTGCATTTCCTTCCCACCCCATGTATAATGGATCCATAGCAATTTCTTAAGCTCCGCACCAAATCACGATTGTGTGGGGCTGTTTTTCTTGTTTAAATTCAACTACTTTTCCATCGCTCAAAACAACATAAAGACCCTTGAATCGCATCATTTCTATGCAGTCCTGCACCGTTACATTTTCCAAATACATATATCATTCCCTCCTATCAGTACAAATAAAACATTGAGACAAAATATTTGCTCTCTCGGTTGTTCTAACTGCACCTTCTTCACCTATCTACTCCAAAAAATATTCAATCGGCTTTCCAAAGAAATCAGCCAGTTTTTTTAATTTATCAGTTTTTGGAGTATATCTTCCAGCCTTCCAGTTGCTAAGCGTGGAAGTAGCAATTCCCGTTCGTTTTCCAACTTCGTAATCAGTAATGCCAGCTTTATCTCTCAAATCAGCATATTTCTTATACAAAATTACACCACCTTTCTAAAAAGTATTGACATTAACTAAGATTTCAAATATAATAAAAATGTCAATCAAACTTACATAAGAAACCAAAGCTATTTATGCATTATAACTTTGTTATCAAAGCTATAATCATACTATAGCATTGTTTTCGAAGTCTGTCAATACTTTTTAGCTTATTTTTCGAAGTCAATTTGTGAGGTGCTGCATGTATGATATTTTTGAACAATTATGTAAAAAAAACAATGTAACTCCATACCGTGTGTGTAAAGAAACTGGACTGACAACTTCAACGATAAGCAACTGGAAGGCTGGAAGATATACGCCGAAGCAAGATAAGCTACAAAAAATTGCCGATTTCTTTGATGTTTCTATTGAATATTTAATAAATGGAAAAGAAAAAGAAGAATCCAGTGGATACTATCTTGACGAAGAAACAGCTAAACTAGCCCAGGAAATGTTTGAAGATGAAGACATGCGCTCCCTCTTCGATATGAAGCGCAATATGCCGCCAGAACGGTTCCAGGCACACATGGATTTCATGAAAAACCTGTACAAACAGGAGAATGGGGAAGATTTTTAAAAATATAAAAGGGGTGATTTATTATGGAAGAAATCAATGTACAGTTATTAAATATGGACACTAAGATTCCAGAACATTTAGTAAAAAACAGTGATAATTCATATACAATTTTTATAAATGCAAGGCTATCAAGGGATAGCCAGTTGAAATCTTATTATCATGCCCTTAATCATATCAAAGGAAACGATTTTGAGAAAAATAATGTGCAAGAAATTGAAACAGAAGCGCATCAATGATTACTGTAAAAAAGAGGAAATATACATGGATTTTATGGATAACATAACTGATTTTTCTAGTAGCGTTGAACGCATTAAAAGAAACTATTAAGCATAAAAAGACTTCCCAATATGCCCATTTGCAACTTGGGGAATTATCTACAAAGTGGATATGTCGTGTGTATATTAGAAAAGAACAAAATTTATTTACATTACATAAATTTGAAGATACTGATTATGAATGTGAATATTATTTTGATGAAATTGAGCAACTCGAAATGATAAAAGATTTGATAAAAGATACCTTTGAAAAGTGCTCTAAATTATAATTAAGCTGCTTAGACACTTTAATAAAAATAAAGAAAAGAGGAAATTATTATGTCAAATGGAATTAAATGCCCGAAATGTGGTTCTGACAATCTTCAAGCTATTTCAGACACTCACGGGAAAGGTGCAAGTTTTTGGAAGCTATGTTGCTGCGGACTGTTGGGATTGTGTGGAACTGGAAAAACACAAACAGACCATTATTGGGTTTGTCAGTCATGTGGTAATAAATTTAAGATGTGATGAATGGAAAAGATAGAATTTGGATAAAAACAATGGACTGGTGCTCTAAATATTGGGGATGTCACCAACTACCAGAAAGAAGTTTTTTCTATTATAAGTATCAATTCCCAGTATGCGCTAGATGTACTGGAATCATAATAGGCTATTTTTTTTCTTTAATATATGCTATTTTTTTTTCACAGCTCAGTATTTATTTAGAAATAATTTTAATAATCCCAATGTCTATTGATGGATTATTGCAATTTTTTACAAGCTACATATCTAATAACTTTAAAAGATTTGCTACAGGATTGCTTGCTGGATTTAGTTTTATTCAACTTATAAAATCAATCATGATATTATTGTTTAAATAAGCCGTCTAGATTTGTTATCCTTGCGTGTACGTTCCAACAAAAGTACGGGAATATACGAACAAAATTGGAAAAGAAATCATAAGTCACAAGGAAATAATGTCTATTCAGTTTCCAATATCCTTGCTCTCTCTTGCGGGGTTTTCTAGGTATCTGTATTTTGACATGCTTCCAGATACTTATCCAGATGCGCCCACAGAGTTGATTCTTGAAGTACGCGCCAGTCGGGGTAAGGCAAAGAGAATGAAATTGTCGGTTCCGTCAAATTGATTTGCTCTTTTATAGTGTACATTTACATACCGCCTTTCATATTTAACTATATTGTACACCATAAAAAAGAATTATTTGTACCAAAAAGCCGTCCAATGATGCTATGATATGCCCCTTGCCAAGCAGACAGGTGAAATATCATTTCTATCACTGAACGGCTTTCTATTTTAAGTACTTATGTTTAAAAAAATTATAACATGCCCAAAAGGGACTTCCACATTTTCTTTCCAGCTGTGATTTCTCCATCCAGATTTTTATAGCTCAGCACGTTTTTCTGGTAGGAATTTACTGCTGCTGTAAACTTTGGCCCAGCTATACCATCCACGGATCCGCAATCGTGTCCCAGGGAATTCAATCGCTTCTGTAAGGGAACTACCACTGGATGTTTGCGGTTTTCGGATGCAGATACAGTAACAGTATTGCCAATCGTCTCACGTCCCGCTTTGCCATCCACTTTCGAGCCTGTGGCTGCCTGAACCTCCATAATAAACTGTGTGCGCTCATATCCGTTAGGTGAAACTTTATTTACCTGCTGCACTGCCTCCACTGTTACTTTTCCATCCTTCCAAGTCTGCATAAACTGTTCCGGGGTGCCATACTGCTGTTTCAGCCTGGAAGCTGTGCTTCCCCAGTCAGGGAGATACAGGTGCGGGCGGTCTTTGATGCTTGTCCAGTCTCCTCCCCATCTCAATCCGATGGATTTTGCAATAGCGCCTACACGCTCAAACAAGCCTGTTGCATTGTTAAAAGCATCATCCTTTTTATCTCCATCGCCGTCAACATCCATATCTATATAAAAGTCAACTGCTATGCCCCATTGATGCTGGGAGCTGTATGTACTGCCTTTGGCGTTGGTGACAATGTTTCCTGGAACCGTTCTGCCCTGGGCATACAAGGCGTCCTGCTCTGCCCTTGTTCTCAGGCATTCGCTGAATAAGATGAAAATGCCCTGTTTCCCGCACGCTTCTTTCAGCAGCGCTGCTTTTTCTTGTAACTCCGGGTGTAATGCTGTGATATCTCTCATATTAATTTTCCTTTCTCTGATACATTTTATTTATTCTGGATAATATTTGTTTTGTACCCAATCACGTTTTTCCAGATCCTAATTACGTTTTACCCCTCTTTGGGCACGTTTCCTGCACTTTTATTTAATTCCGGCAAACCTGCCAGTGATGTTAATAAGGAAGCTACCCCTGTCAAAGCAACTGTTCCGATCACCGCCTTCCAATCAACGGCCCAGATTGTTGCCGCTGCCGGAAGCATCGCAATTGCCGCCTGCGCCATGGTTTTTACTGACCGAATTCCAGCTGCTTTCCACCACATCTTCCAATCTCTGTTTTTCATATGTACTCCTTTCTATAATAATGTTAATAACGCTGCTGCTATGCCTCCTACTATAACTCCTGCAATTGTCGTTATAATGGCTTGTTTCACCTGATTATAAGTTTCAACAGGTTCTTTTTCGAGCTCTTCTAACCGCTCCCCTTGCTTTTTTAGTTCATCCAGCATGTTTCCCATGTTTATCGCCATCTTTTCGACAGATATGGTTAAATCATTTATATGGTTGACGCTTTTTTCCAGTAAATCCAGACGTCTATTTTGTCTGGCGTTTTCTGCGTCAATGCGATCCGCAAACTCTTTATGAAACTTATCGTGCTCCTGCGTGTTCATTGCATTATCCAAAATATCACCTCCTTGTATAATAATGGTGTAGTCAATTAAAGCTACACAGTTAATAAATTTCTAAATATATCTTAGATGACAG
>QXWW01000041.1 GCA_009911185.1 Lachnospiraceae bacterium | reverse complement strand
TGGTCGGCTTGGAAAACAGCGTATCTGCATGGATATGCAAAACCAGCAAGATGTCGGGATGTTCATATGGCAATAAGTAATGAGAGACTAACCTCATTCGGATTAGTTTCAATGTTAGACTACTACACCAAAAGGTGTGTTGCTTGTTAAGCTGATTGAACCGCCGTGTACCGAACGGTACGCACGGTGGTGTGAGAGGTCGAAATTTCTATAAGCCTTTCTCTTGACAATATTCCCAGACAATGATATCATATTTACGAATATTATATAAGAATATTCGTAAATATGATTCAGAAAGGAGGGAAATAGGTATGCCATTAAAGCCAGTGCTTTCAGATGATGACAAAGAAAATATCCGTAAAAGGCTGAAAGAATTATGCGAAGAATACTGGATAGCGCAGGGGTATAAAAAGACGGGCATTAAAAGCCTGTGTGAGAAAGCGGGGATATCCGTCGGCACATTTTATACGCTATACCCAACAAAGGAAGATTTATTTTTTGAAACAATCGAAACAATTCAAAAGAGGCTGAAAGAGAAGATATTTAAGATTAACAGGGACAGACAGACAAAGGACGGATTTGCTGAATCCATGAAAGAGCTTTTTAAGGAATATGACAGCAAGCCGTTTTTGTATAACGTCAATACGCCAGACTTCCAGTCCTTTATCACAAAGCTGCCAGAAGAAACCATAAAGAAAGTTAAATTTGACAGCTTTGATTTTTTCAGGCAGGCAGTCCAGACCGCCAATCTTGAACTGAAAATGGAAGAATCGAAAGCATATGGGATATTAAGCGCATTGCTGTCTACCATCAATGCAAAAGAAACCCTTTCTGTCACCTGTGACTATTTTGCTGTCTTTAATTTCATGGTAGACAGACTTGTGGCTGATATATTTAAGTGAAGGAGGTTTTTATGGAGGAATTTGAGTACAAAATAATGTCGGATGACAGTAAAGAAACAGACAGACAAGATACTCTGCTGGCCGACAGGCTGAACAAGTATGGCAAAGACGGATGGGAATTGGCGGCTGCTTTTGCCTGCCCATACATAGGCAGTTCGCAATACTCCCTTATCGGGCTTGCACAGAAAATAACTTTTATCTTTAAAAGGCGGCTGCTTTCTGAGAAGGGGGCGCATGAATGACATATGCAGTTGAAGTCCAGAATTTATCAAAATCCCTAGATGGCAGCCCCATACTGAAAAATATCTGCATGAAAGTAAAGCAGGGTGAGATTTACGGGTTTCTGGGAGCCAACGGGGCAGGGAAAACTTCTCTGATGAAGACGCTGTACCATATCATGCGCCCCGACTCTGGAACGGTATGTTTATTGGGTGAAAACGTTGTAGGAGGAAACAGCCCTGTTTTTTCCCGTATTGGCAGTATCATTGAAAGCCCTGTTTTTTATAACCATTTGACAGCTTACGGCAATTTAGAACTGCATTGTGGATATATGGGCGCAGGCTATGAAAATATCATGGAAACCCTGTCATTGCTGGGGCTTTCAGAAACAGGCAATAAAACCGTAGGAAAATTTTCTTTCGGGATGAAACAGCGGCTTGCCCTTGCAAGGGCGTTACTCACAAAACCAGAGCTGCTTATCCTTGACGAGCCTGTCAATGGTTTAGACCCACAGGGAATCATGCATATTCGGGAATTGCTTTTGCGAATCAACACAGAGTACGGCACAAGCATCTTAATATCCAGCCATATCCTTGATGAGCTGTCTAAAATTGCGGATACCATCGGCATCATTGACCACGGCGTTATGCTTGGGGAAATTTCAATAGATGACATTAACAAAAAAGGGATAGGACTGGAAGAGTATTATCTGGGTTTATTGGGAGGAGGTGGAAAAGGTGAAGAACCTTATTTCTCTGGAAGTTAGAAAAGTGTCTCTAAAGCCGCATATGTTTGGGTTAATTGCGGCTAACATAATCATTTTTTTACTGAGTGTATTTACGTCCAGCCTTTTAACCCGAAACGGAACTATGTCTGCATTTAATAGTTTGCCCCCAGTTCAGTTAGATACGGTATCATTGGCACTAATGCTTGTAAGGGCAGCATTGATAGTGTGGGAAGCGGTTTTTCTTTCCGTATTTGTAATTGAGGAATATAGGAACAGAACCATAAGTCTGCTTTATACCTATCCAGTAAACCGTACAAAACTGTTGCTGGCAAAGCTCTTTTTGGTCTGTGGCATTATGTTCCTGTTTCATATAGTATCCTATATGTTTCAATATGGCTGTATTTTTCTTGCAGGCAGATATTTCGTGTTTGTCACTTTCAGCATTGGAAATATATGGGCGCAGGCTATTACAGCCATCTCAGCTATTATGTTGGGACTTTTCCCTTTATACGTCGGGATGATAAAAAAATCAACGATTGCAACCCTTGTTTCATCCATAGTCATTGTTGTCATTGCATCAAATTCACAGGGCAGCCATGCGGGGCTGATATCAATACCTGCTGCAGCAATAATTTTGAGCATAATCGGGATTGTTTTTTCAGCAATCACACTTCACAAGATGGCTGCATCTGATTTGGATCATTAGAGGAAAGGGGGCGGAAGAATGGATTTTCCAATTCCAGATGTTATACCTGTGCCTAACCCACAAGCCATGCAGATGATATCAATCATATCATTGATTGTTGGTATCTGTCTGGTTGGGGCAGGGGTGGCTTTGCTGCTGCTAAATAAAAGAAAAGGAAAAAAATCCACACTCGCATGGATTTTCATATGCATAGGGATATTGCTTATTGTAAATCATGGCATACAGTTGATATTTTAGGAGGGCAAAAGAATGATGAAAGAAGTAAATCAAGTTTGTGGGAAATTAAATAAAGTGTTGGGCATTTCTGTTATACTCCCAAATCCCAGTGAAAAAGCGATGAAAACAGCTTCATTATGCAACTTTATTGTAGGTGCTGGCTTAATGGCGGCAGGTGCGGCTTTTTCTTCAAAATGTTGTGCAGCATTAGGCGGTTTAGGAATTGCCAGCAGCATTCTGTTGCGAAAGGAAAGCAGGCATAAATCAGATGACAAATAACAGAAATAAAAAGAACAGTCCTGAATGGTTATTATGCCCAGTCTGTCATAACAAGACGCGCATAAAAATAAGACCAGATACAGAATTTAAAAAGTTTCCACTGTTTTGTCCAAAATGCAGGATGGAAACTTTAATCAACCAAGTCCCTCATGAATGAGGGATTTAGGGAGTTGATGCGGACTTGTCCGCTTTTTCATTCTATACGGTTTTGAAGCGAACGCCCACAATATAAAAACGGTGTGTATTGGGCGGTATTGCTATGCCCGAAAAGACTTAACAGACCCCTCCAGATCTGTTTTAAGGTTGAGGAGTTTTATCTGTTCTCTTTTCGGGCAGTTACTTATCTGCTCACACAAAACAAAATCCATTTAACATAACATATCTGGGAACAGAAGAAAGCCAGTTAAAAAGAATCTCGGTCAATACAACGCTGCTTTTCGCCACAAAAGCAGAAGTGCAATCTCTGTAAAACAGAAATTTATTTCTAACAACCGTGAGGGTACAGGGCCTTTGCAGTGTTTCTTTTATCGTTTTTTGATGGGATGGGGCGCAAGACCATTACGGGATTTTGGTATCGTTCTCCGCTTTTCCATCTGAAGTTTAATATTGTCAAAGATTCAGATTAATTGGAGGAAAATTTGCAGACAGCGACAGACATGCACAGGAATGCTTTAATAGGCTCATAAAGTGCATGAAAAGGGACGCAGGTACAGAACAGCTAAAGGCTGAAGGCGTCTTAGAGTGGACAGGAGGCTCAATAATATATGGGTTTGCGCGAGGGAGATTGTGAATGAGGAAATCATTTACACGTAGCAGAGTATTGGTAGGAGAAGATTTTGTTAATGTTTTAAGGCATGGCAAGAGATTAGAAGCAATTTGTTTTAAAATATAAGAAAATCTATTTTTATTGACTTTAAGAAATTTTCCTGTTAGAATGAAAGTATTCACTTGCATGGAGGTGATGGCTTGGACGAAACAAGTCAGAAAATTATTGATGCTGCAATGACATTAGTAAGGGATAAAGGATACGTTGCGACAACTACGAAAGAGATTGCGAAAGTTGCAGGCGTGAATGAATGTACGCTGTTCCGCAAATTTAAAAATAAAAAAGATATTGTATTGCAAGGTGTGAATCAGGCACAGTGGAGGGCTAATGTCACACCAGATATTTTTGAAAATGTGAAATGGGACTTGCAGGCAGATATAGAAATGTTTATGAGAGCATATATGGACAGGATGACGCCAGATTTTGTAAACCTGTCTATCGGTTTGAGAGCCCCACAATTATATGAAGAAACATCTTCGATTATTATGAAAGTGCCGCAGGCTTTTTTGTCCTCTTTCACAGAGTATCTGGCTAAAATGTATGAAATGGGTAACATACCCAAAGCTGATTTTGAAACTCTGGCTCTGGCCATTTTTTCATCAACATTTGGATATACGTTTCTAAAGGCGTCTTTTGGAAATGAATTGTCGGCGGTAGAAAAAGAGGAGTATATAAAAAATAGCGTGCAAATGTTTCTAAAAGGCTTAGAATGGTAGAAATCGGTACTGCCTCATGGTAGTGCCGAAAATTATATATTATATGCAAGCAAGCACACGCATACAAAAGGAGGAATCAAACATGAAAATAACGGGTGCAGAACTATTTGTAAAAGCATTAAAAGAAGAAGCAGTTACAACTTTATTTGCTTACCCAGGCGGTCAGGCAATAGACCTGTTTCATGCTTTATATGGGGAAACAGATATAGATGTTATTCTGCCGCGCCATGAACAGGGTTTAATTCATGCAGCGGATGGATATGCACGCTCCACCGGGAAGGTTGGCGTATGCCTTGTGACAAGTGGACCGGGCGCAACGAATCTTGTTACTGGTATTGCCACGGCAAATTATGACAGTGTGCCGTTGGTATGCTTTACGGGGCAGGTGCAAACACATCTGATTGGGAAGGATGCCTTTCAGGAAGTAGACATTGTAGGCATTGCAAGAAGTATTTGCAAATATGCGGTAACTGTCAGAAAAAGAGAGGATTTGGCTGAAACGATAAAAAAGGCTTTTTGTATTGCAAAAACGGGAAAGGCGGGAGTAGTCGTTGTTGATTTGCCGAAAGACATTCAAAGGGCGTATGGCAGCGATTTTTACCCAAAGGAAATAGCAGTCAGAGGTTATAAGCCGCATCTTTGTGTACATACGAGCCAGTTAAATAGGGCGCTTAATATTTTGAATCATGCAAAGAAACCTGTTTTTTTGGCAGGTGGCGGCGTTAATATTGCCCACGCAAATAAAGAAATGACACGGCTTGCAGAGCTGACAGGAGTTCCCGTTATTACGACCATCATGGGAAAAGGAGCAATCCCGACAACAAGCAGTTTATATGTCGGCAATATAGGCATTCATGGAAGTTATGCCGCTAATACAGCAATCAGTAACTGCGATGTGCTTTTTTCCATAGGGACACGGTTTAATGACCGTATAACGGGGAAGATAGAGGAATTTGCGGCAAATGCAAAAATCATCCATATTGACATTGATGCGACGTCCATTTCACGAAATATTGTTGTGGATGTTCCCATTGTAGCGGATGCGAAAAAGGCGATATGTGCTTTGCTTGAAAAGGCAGAGCTTTTAAGCATTTCAGGATGGACAGATGAAATCAACCGTTGGAAAAAAGAGCATCCGATTACTATGGAGAAAAGGGGTATGACGCCGCAGATGATCATTCAGTCTGTTAATGAATGTTTCAAAGAGTTGGTTATCGCTACGGATGTAGGTCAAAATCAATTATGGACAACACAGTTTCTTGAAATTGATGAAAATAAGAAACTGCTGACGTCTGGCGGTTTGGGGACAATGGGATACGGTTTTCCTGCCGCAATCGGAGCAAAGCTTGGCAATCCTCATAAGGATGTCATTGTTATATCTGGTGATGGCGGTATGCAGATGAATATTCAAGAAATGGCAACTGCAGTCTGTTATGAATTGCCAATTATCATCTGCATACTGAACAATGGGTATTTAGGAAATGTGCGGCAATGGCAGGAAATGTTCTATAACAAACACTATTCGAGTACCTGTATGCGTTATCGAAGAACTTGTGAGACAGGCTGTAATACACCGAATCATTGCTGTCCGGAATATACTCCTGATTTCGTCGCATTGGCAGAAAGTTACGGGGCAAAAGGCATCCGTGTAACAAAAGCAGAGGAAATAAAAGCAGCCTTGCTGAGTGCAAAGCAGAATACAAAAACACCTACGGTTATTGAATTTATCATAGACAGAGAAATCAATGTCATACCGATTGTACCACCGGGGAACTCACTGGATAAGATGATTTTAGAAAGCGGGGAAAAAAGTAATGAAAGAGTATCGGACAAAACTGATTATCAGATGCATTAAAAAGAGGACTTTTTCTTTAAAATGATTTAGATAGTTCATTGTTATCTTGAGAGAGAAAAAACGTGAATATTGATAGAATAAGAGATTGAACCTTTTGTTCAGGTTGTCAGGTTATGTAACCAGGACGTTTTAATCGTCCCGATTTTTCTGTGATAGAGGGTATCCGTTTCCTTGGAGATCAGTGGTAATATTGTTGAGATGTTCTTTTGGGAAATGATTTTTCTCCTCATTGATAATGCCGCTTTCCCATGCTCCTTTTGGTGCGGTGCGGATACTTTTATCTTTTTCAGCTGCTTTCATTGTGTCCTCCTGAACTTTGATAGAAATAGTATAACCGAAAAATTGAAAAATATAAGAGAATCTGCAAAGTACATCCGCTAACGCCTTGCGGGAAATACCCTGTGCTTCCCGTCCGGCTCTTACGTCCTCTCCGAAGGTTTCAAAGCCGGGGCAATCCCCGACTTTCGCCATACTTGCATCACCCATATACATTGTATCGTTCATAGTATGGCCTGGCAATAATTTGATATATGTCATCTGTCTTTATATGCACCGAGTATGCAGAAATTTTTATTACATTTGCTCACATGGCTTTTGTACGCGTCATGTTAAAAAATGGGGCGGCAATTTTACTATTGACTATATTCTACTTGTGGAATATAATAGAGCATAAAATGGCATCTTAAGGAGGATTCAGTGAATGCTAAAACACGGAATTTTAGGTTTGCTCAATTATCAGGATATGACTGGGTATGAAATCATGGAGGTCTTTCGGGATTCTTTGAATTACTTTTGGGACGCAAAAACCAGTCAGATTTATAGGGAATTACAGGGTCTGGAACAAAAAAAATGGGTTAGCAAAACGATTGTCCCACAACATGGGAAGCCCGACAAAAATGTTTACGCCATAACTACGACGGGGCAGACGGAGCTACTACGCTGGCTTGGCGATGAAGATTTAGGACTTAGGATTAAAACGCCAATTTTGATGAAAGTCTTTTTCATGGGAGAAAGAAGCGTTGAGGACAATATTCATTATTTTGAAAGCGTCATAAAAAGCTGTGAAGTATTTCTAAAAGGCTTGGAGTCCGTTCCGCAGTATATTGACACGTATAGCGATATCATTCAACAAAAAGGCAAAACACTTTACTGGCAGATGACGGCGGAATACGGACGGCAAAGTATGCAGATGCAAATTAAGTGGGCGCAGGACTGTATTCGTCGATTGGAGGGAAAATGACACTATGAATATTTTAGTGATAAATGGCAGTCCAAAGGGCGGCAGCAGCAATACATATCGACTGACATCCGCATTTCTGGATGGTATGAAGCAGGAGCTTCAAGATATTCAGACAAAGGAGCTTTCGATCAGTCGTATGAATATTAAGCCTTGTCTTGGCTGTTTTTCATGTTGGAATCGCACCCCCGGACAATGCTGTATACAAGACGATATGCAGCACGTTATTCAACAGCTGCTTTGGGCAGATGTAACAATATGGAGCTTTCCGCTTTATTATTACTCGGTTCCCGGCCCTCTAAAAAATCTGATTGATCGGCAGCTTCCTACGCTTCTTCCCTTTATGGTAGAAAATGAGGGACAAGTTGGAAGCGGAAATCATCCGTCCCGATACGATATGAGCGGGAAAAAAACGGTAGTAATTTCCACCTGCGGCTTTTATACTGCAAAGGGGAATTATGATGGTATCTGCAGTTTGTTCGATCATCTCTGCGGCAAAGGGAACTATACAGCTATTTTTTGCGGTCAAGGCGAACTGTTTCGGGTACCGGAGTTATCCTCACGTACTAATGAATATCTTTCATATGTGAAACAGGCGGGGCAAGAATATATAAAAGGAAACATTTCCGTGGGAACACAGGAAGCACTTAATCAACTGTTGTTACCAAGGGAAACCTTTGAAGCTTGTGCAGATGCAAGCTGGGGGATTGAACAGAGCGGTGAAAAAAACAATTCCGCTGCGAAAAGGGAATCAGATACGTTAATTTTCACCAGACAAATGGCAGCGCTTTATTGCAAGGAAAACTATCCAGGCAAAGATATTGTGTTAGAAATGAGTTACACAGATGTGAATGAATGCTATCAAATCCTGTTAGGAAAAGACGGAAGCCACGTGTATACAGATGGAACGTTAACGGCTACCACAAAAATTGAAACGCCAGTTACTGTATGGCGCTCAATTGCAGCCGGAGAAATTCGGGGTGACGAGGCCATGATGCAGGGGCTTTATAAGGTAAAAGGTGATTTTACCTTGATGCTGAAATGGGACAATTATTTTGGCGGTTCGCGGCCGCAGGTCAAACAAGCGGAAACGGCTCGCCCGCAGAGAAACACCAATATGAACATTATGCTGATTCCATGGATTGTTTTGTGGGTAGCTTCGGCAATCCACAAACAATGGGGATGCCTTATTACTCTTGGCGTATGTGCGCTCGTTCCTCTTTTCTACTATCGAAACAGAAAGACGTTCTATGACATTTTGACAAATACTTTGGTAACTGGCTTTTCTGTTATTATGCTGGCCGGAGGTTCAGAAAAGTGGCTAATGCCATTATCGTATCTTTGCTTTGGTTTTATGTGGACTGTATCTTGTTTTGGAAAAGTACCTCTTACGGCCAATTACTCCATGAACAATTACGGCGGAGAGGACGCTTTGCAAAACACACTTTTTCTCAAAACAAACCGTATTTTGACTATGCTTTGGGGGGTCCTGTATCTGGTTACATCTATTTTAACGTGGTTCCTGATGCGAACCTCTGTTAGCAGTCTTGTGGGACTTATCAATTCTATATTGCCCATCTTTATGGGGATTTTTACAGTATGGTTTCAGAAATGGTATCCGGCAAAAGTAGCGGGAGGAAAGTAAAATCACTGAATTGCGGGAAAAGAGGTTACAAAAAGTGCTGATTAATTCAGTAGGCGTTTCAGGGTATAATGCCGTTAGAGATGGCTGCCCGGATGGGTACTGGTAATTTACCATATTGCGAAACAATTTGACATTATGTTTTATGTGCGTATGAAAGACGGAATTTCGCAGATTATCATAAACTTGGAAGCGCAAAAAGATACTCCTGCAAGTTATCATTTGCTGAACAGGGCAGTATTTTATGTGAATCGGCTGATTTATTTATCTTCTATGAAAAAACATTTTTACTCTTTTGCGTGACAGAGTTTTCCTTATAGAAAAACAAAGAAATAGACGCCGTTGTAAATTCATCGACATTTATCCGCAGAAGTAATATAATGATGTTATAAATTATAAGGAAAGAGGGCTGAACATTATGAGTATAGCTAAAAAGTACATAGAAGGGCTGAAAAAAGCTTATTTCGACATAGGACAAGAGGAACAATGGAACCATTTTGAAAAAATAGTCCAGGGCGCGGCACAGGAAAATATAAACAAATTATACAGCAAGTATCCGCAAATTCCAGAGAGCCTAATCCATCTTCTGCAGTTTGTGGATGGGACATATTGGAGGGAATATGCAGGAGAAAAGGTTTCTTTTTATTTCCTTGGCTCCGACCTTGAGGAATATCCCTATTATTTTTTATCTTCAGAGGAAATGATGGACGCACAGGAAATGGACTGGTTAAAAGACTATGTAAACCGTGAATACGAAGATATGGTACAGATGGATGAAAAAATAATAGACAACGCAGATGAAATGAATTGGTTGCATTTTTCGGACTGTATGAATAATGGAGGAACATCTCAGTTATTTGTTGATTTTTCCCCTTCTAAAAAGGGCGTCAACGGACAAATTTTAAGATACCTTCATGATCCGGATGAAATTGAAGTGATTGCCGATAGTTTTGATGAATATTTACAAATGTTGATTGATAACGGTTATGATTTTGTTGGGGAAGAGGAGGAAGAGTGATGGAATGGAAGAACGAGATAGACGAATGCTGTGCATTTGAATTAGAAGGAATGATAACTGACGGTATAAAAGCAGGTTTTTCGTCCAATGACGAGATTCGGGAGGAATGTGAAATTTATATTGCCGAAGAATATCCGGATGTCGCAGAAAGTATTACAAGTGAAAAACTATCACAAATGATTGCAGAGTATCGCAACAAATTTCCATGCGGCGGCAGTCAGGAAAATTTCCTGCAGTTAGACAGTGCATTTCACAAATTAGAAGAGCGTGGTATCGTATCTCTGCATTATGCAGGATACACGCAGTCAGACGGATTCGATGACTGCAGGGAAATTGCAGCAGAGCGTTATGAGGCCGGGAAACGGGTAATCGGCTGCTGCTTTTATACCCAGCAGGATTTAGGACATATTCTCCATGAAGAAAGCACACGCTTATATTTATCCTTTGGCAATTGTTTTGATGCTCCCACAGCAGAGGAGGTGGGACAGATGATTGCTGAAGAATTAGAAAAAGCAGGTTTTGTAGTTCAGTGGGATGGAACATCTGAGCAAAAAATAGCAATTGCGGATTTTGTGTGGGATAAACAGTTTGAGGAGGACGATATCATAAATATTTAGAATTGAGAAAAAAGAGGCAATGAAAATAGCAGATCTCTATTTGCAGCGTGGTATTGGCTGAAGACAGACTTGGAGTTTTAACCTCCCAGATATGGCAGATAAAAACACATGCAAGTATGCCCCTCTGGCTGCTTCCATAAAAATATCACATATCGTGCAGAATACACAGGAAAGAAAATAGTACCCTGAAGTTTTGGTGAAAAAATATCCAAAAGCCATGTATTATGGACAGGACGCCGTATGAGCCGCAAGATTATTGAGTGCCAATACGCGTTATTTCAAAAATGCGAAATATATCGGAATATATAAAGATATTGGAATATATAAGAATACAGGCCAGAGAACTTGCATTGGCGGTTACCTGGCAGACAGTACCTGTGCTTAAGTCATTTTACGGTAACTACGGGACGGGGAAAGGTAAATCGGCGTTATGTAAAAAGCCAGGCCGTATTTCGGCGTTATGTAAAAAGCCAGGCAGTTTTCCGTGTTGAGATTCCGATTGCCAGAGATAAAAAGTAGAACAAAGCGGGCAAGTTCCGTTCAATTTCCGAAATCCTTCATGTATGAGGGTGCTAAACCGAAGAGAGACAGAGGCCATGGACGGTTAGCCTTCGCAACATATTTTCTTTTGCACACGTGCGTATTTATTATTCTATAAAAAACGGGAGGACAATCAAGAGTCCCCTTCTGGGAAAGTATCAGAGCAGGAGACAATTAAAGAAATGGAGGCGGAGTATTTTTGTATAGGCTCAAAGAAAAGTTTACAGCAGATAGTATAAAGCAAAAATGATTGTGCGCAAATAGCCGCATATTTTTCTGACCGTGAAAATATAAGAAAAAATACTTGCAGTTTTCGGAATCAGGTGTTAGAATAATATCCGATAATATGAAAAGGCCAGGAAGGTGTTCAGTAGAGAACTGTACTGCTTACAGAGAGAGAGGATCATCGGCTGTAAATCCTCTTAAGAAAAGACAGAGATCGAATTTCCCACCGGAGCCGCATATCTGAACATGACTGTTGATGCGGAACAAGAGTAGGATATGACGTTCTTGCACGTTACGCAAATATGAGTGCCTGAGGATAATTTATACTCAGGAATCAGGGTGGTACCGCGGAGTTTTCGTCCCTATGCATTTGCATAGGGACTTTTTATTCTGCTGGAAAGACCTTGTCACGCTTAAGAGTGATAATGTCCTTTCCTGTAGAATAAAAGTCAGATGCGCATAGTCTGCCCCGGCGAAGCGAGAATACTCGCATTAAGGTATGATATCGCTAAAGCAACCATACTCGGCGCGGCAAAGTGGGATTGCCCACTTTGTTCTATCACAGAATGGAGGAAACTATGAAAGAAAAACTGGAACAAATTAAAAAAGAAGCGATCCGTGAAATTCAAAATTCTGACGGGCTTGCGAAATTAAATGATGTAAGAGTCGCATTTCTCGGCAAAAAGGGTGAGCTGACGGCAGTGCTTAAAAGTATGAAAGACGTGCTGCCGGAAGAACGTCCCGTAGTCGGGCAGTTGGTGAATGAGACAAGGCAGAGTATTGAGCGGCTCATTGAGGATACCAAGGCAAAATTGGAGGCGGCAGAACGTGAGGTAAAATTAAAGCAGGAAGTAATTGATGTTACGCTTCCCGCAAGAAAGAACCGGGTAGGGCACCGCCATCCCAATACCATTGCCTTGGAAGAGGTAGAGCGTATTTTTGTGGGAATGGGGTATGAGGTAGTGGAAGGCCCGGAAGTGGAATATGATTATTACAATTTTGAGGCTTTGAATATCCCTGCAAACCATCCGGCAAAGGATGAACAGGATACATTTTATATCAATGATAAGATTGTGCTGCGTACACAGACGTCACCAGTTCAGGTGCGTGAGATGGAAAAGGGGAAACTGCCGATCCGCATGATCGCACCAGGCAGAGTGTTCCGTTCGGATGAGGTGGACGCCACCCATTCCCCTTCTTTTCATCAGATAGAGGGGCTGGTGGTGGATAAAAACATTACATTTGCCGATTTAAAAGGCACGCTTGCAGAGTTTGCCAGAGAATTATTTGGAGAAGATACGAAAGTGAAATTCCGTCCGCATCATTTCCCATTTACAGAGCCAAGCGCTGAGGTGGATGTGACCTGCTTTAAATGCGGCGGCAAGGGATGCCGGTTTTGTAAAGGTTCTGGCTGGATTGAAATTTTAGGCTGCGGCATGGTGCATCCCAGAGTACTGAAAATGAGCGGCATTGATCCGGAGGAATATTCAGGATTTGCTTTTGGCGTAGGCTTGGAGCGCATTGCACTGCTCAAATATGAGATTGACGATATGCGCCTTTTGTATGAAAACGACTATCGTTTCTTGAAACAGTTTTAATTACGACAGAGCAAAAAGAAGAAAGGATTGATGAATTATGAATACATCATTATCATGGATCAAAGCCTATGTGCCGGATTTGGATGTGACGGCACAGGAATATACAGACGCAATGACTCTTTCCGGTTCCAAGGTGGAGGGATATGAGAAACTGGATGCAGATTTGGATCAGATTGTGGTTGGACAGATTACAAAAATTGAAAAACATCCAGATGCAGATAAATTGGTGGTATGCCAGGTAAATGTGGGGACTGGGGAAGATATCCAGATTGTGACAGGCGCCTCTAATGTGAGAGAGGGAAATAAAGTTCCCGTGGTTTTGGACGGCGGGCGTGTAGCTGGCGGCCATGACGGCAAAAAAACGCCTGGCGGAATTAAAATCAAAAAAGGAAAGCTTCGCGGAGTGCCCTCAAACGGTATGATGTGCTCGATTGAAGAGCTGGGATCTGACAGAGAGATGTATCCGGAAGCGCCAGAGGAAGGGATTTATATTTTTGGAGAAGACGCAGTTGTGGGAGAGAATGCAGTAACAGCGCTGGGACTGGATGACGTGGTATTCGAATATGAGATTACTTCAAATCGTGTCGACTGTTTCGGAGTGATTGGACTGGCAAGAGAAGCGGCAGCGACGTTTCACAAAGAATTCAAACCTCCGGTAGTGACAAAGACCGGCAATGAGGAAGATGTCAATGATTATGTGAAAGTCACGGTCAAGGATACCGAACTTTGTCCCCGGTATTGTGCGAGAGTAGTGAAAAATATCAAGATTGCGCCTTCGCCAAAGTGGATGCAGCGCCGTTTAGCATCCCAGGGAATCCGCCCAATCAATAACATCGTCGATATTACGAATTATGTGATGGAAGAATACGGACAGCCCATGCATGCATATGACCTTGATACCATTGCCGGTAAGGAGATTGTGGTGCGCCGCGCGGCTAAAAATGAGAAATTTGTGACTCTGGATGGTCAGGAGCGTACCATGGATGATTCGGTACTGATGATCTGTGACGGGGAAAAGGCCGTAGGCATCGCAGGAATTATGGGAGGAGAAAATTCCATGATTACAGACGATGTGCAGACCATGCTTTTTGAAGCAGCATGTTTTGACGGGACCAATATTCGCCTTTCCAGCAAGAAGATTGGCCTGAGGACAGACGCTTCTGGCAAATTTGAAAAAGGATTGGACCCCAATAACGCTTTAGACGCCATTAACCGCGCCTGCCAGCTTATCGAAGAACTGGGAGCCGGAGAAGTTGTGGGAGGCGTTGTGGATGTTTATGGAAAAGTGAAAGAAGGAAGAAGGATACCCTTTGACGCGCAGAAAGTAAATCAGTTATTGGGAACAGAGATTGAGAAAGAAACCATGATCGGCTATTTTAAAAAGATTGATCTGGATTATGATTTCGATAAAGAGGAAGTACTCGTGCCTTCCTGGAGACAGGATCTGGAATGTCTGGCCGATATGGCGGAGGAAGTGGCAAGATTCTATGGATATGACAATATTCCGACTTCCCTGCCCAAAGGAGAGGCCACCACAGGAAAATTGTCCTTTAAAATGCGGGTGGAAGAAGTGGCGAGAGAAACCGCAGAATTCTGCGGTTTCAGCCAGGGAATGACCTATTCCTTTGAAAGCCCTAAAGTGTTTGATAAATTGCTGATTCCTGCGGACAGCCAGCTTCGCAAAACGGTTGTAATTTCCAATCCGCTGGGAGAAGATTTCAGTATTATGCGCACGATTTCCCTGCATGGAATGCTGACTTCACTTTCCACGAACTTTAACCGCAGAAATAAGAATGCCCGTCTCTATGAGCTGGGAAATATTTATCTGCCGAAGCAGATTCCTGTGACAGAACTTCCAGAGGAGCGTATGCAGTTTACCCTGGGCATGTATGGAGAAGGTGATTTTTATGTAATGAAAGGCGTGGTGGAAGAATTTTTTGACAAAGCAGGGCTTCATGAGAGAGCGGGCTATGATCCTAACGCCGGAAAACCTTTTCTGCATCCAGGCAGGCAGGCCAATATTCTGTATGGTCAAGAAGTGGTGGGATATCTGGGAGAAATCCATCCGCAGGTGGCAGATAATTATGCGATCAAGGAGCGTGTCTATATAGCGGTGATTGATATGCCAAAGATTACAGAGCTGGCAAGTTTTGGCCGTAAATACCAGGGAATCGCCAAATTCCCGGCAGTGACCCGTGACATCAGCATGGTGATGCCGAAGAACATTTTGGCAGGCGAGGTGGAAAAAGTGTTCGACACCAGAGGCGGCCAGTATCTGGAAAGCTATGAGCTGTTTGATATTTATGAGGGAAGCCAGATTCAGGCCGGTTATAAATCGCTGGCATATTCTCTGACCTTCCGGGCGAAAGACAAAACGCTGGAAGAGGCAGATTATGCCCCTGCCTTGGATAAAATCGTAAAAAATCTGGAAGAATTGGGAATTGAGCTGAGAAAGTAAGGAAAGGTATGAATGTAAAAGATTTTTATTATGATCTGCCCAAAGAACTGATTGCACAGGATCCTCTTGCGGACCGTTCCAGTTCAAGGCTGCTGGTGCTGCACCAGGAAAGCGGAGATCTGGAGCATCGGCATTTTGCCGATATACTCGACTATTTGAAGCCAGAAGACTGTCTGGTCATCAATAATACGAAGGTGATTCCTGCCAGGCTTTTCGGAGAGCGGGAGAGTACACAGGCAAAAATAGAAATTCTGCTGCTAAAGAGAAAAGAAAAGGATTTGTGGGAGTGCCTGGTAAAACCCGGCAAAAAGGCGAAGCCGGGAACCCGGATTCTGTTTGGCGGAGGTCTTTTGACGGGAGAGATTATGGATGTGGTGGAGGATGGAAACCGTCTGATCCGCTTTGACTATGAGGGGATTTTTGAAGAGATTTTAGATCGCCTCGGGCAGATGCCCCTGCCTCCTTATATTACACATCAGCTGAAAGATAAGAACCGTTATCAGACCGTGTATGCCAAATATGACGGTTCTGCGGCAGCGCCCACAGCCGGGCTTCATTTCACGCAAGAGCTTCTGCGGCAAATTCGTGCCAGAGGAATTCAGATTGCAGAAATAACACTCCATGTCGGACTGGGAACGTTTCGCCCGGTGAAAGTGGAGCAGGTGCAGGAACATCATATGCATTCAGAGTATTACCAGTTGGATGAAAAAGCGGCGGAAATTATCAATGAGACGAAAAGAAGGGGCGGCAGAGTGGTATGTGTGGGAACCACAAGCTGCCGTACCGTAGAATCTGCGGCAGCAAAGCTGAGAGAAGAAAACATCTCCGGGGAAGGCAGTCAAACTTGGGTCAGGCCCTGCAGCGGCTGGACGGACATTTTTATCTATCCAGGGTATCAATTTCAGATATTGGATGCATTGATCACGAATTTTCATTTGCCGGAATCTACCCTGGTAATGCTGGTGGCGGCGCTCGCCGGGAGAGAGCGGATTCTCAGAGCCTATGAGACGGCAGTTGAGGAAGAGTATCGCTTTTTCAGTTTCGGAGATGCTATGCTCGTGATATGATTCAGTGAGGTGAGCCAATGAAAATTGAGCGGATGATTGGAATTTTGTCAATTCTTTTACAGCGGGACAAGGTGACGGCGCCCTATCTTGCAGAGAAATTTGAGGTTTCCCGCCGTACCATCCATCGGGATATTGATGCGCTCTGCGCTGCGGGTATTCCTCTTGTTACGGAGCCGGGACAAAACGGCGGCGTCTCTATCATGGAGGGCTATAAAATTGACAGAACATTACTGAGTACTTCAGATATGCAGGCTATTTTGGCAGGGCTTCGGAGTTTGGACAGTGTAAGCGGTACCAACCGTTATGCCAGTCTAATGGAAAAGCTGTCGGCGGGCGCTTCCAATTTGCTTGCAGGCGACGCGCATATCTTAATTGATCTTTCTTCCTGGTATAAGGATTCTTTGTCTCCTAAAATAGAGCTGCTGCATGATGCGATTCTGTCTGGGCGCAAGATTTCCTTTGCTTATTTTGCACCCGGAGGAGAAACGGAACGGACGGTTGAGCCGTATGACCTTATTTTCCAGTGGTCAAACTGGTATCTGTGGTGCTGGTGTGAGAAACGGGAAGATTTCCGGCTGTTTAAGCTGAGACGGATGACAAACCTGCAGGCAGGAGATCTATTTGAAAAACGTACCGCTCCGCTTCCTGATTTATCTACAGCTCATATGTTTCCGCATTTGTACCAGGTAACAGCAAAGATCAAGCCCCAGTACAAGTGGCGGCTGATGGAAGAATACGGTCCGGAAAGTTTTACCGTCCAGCCAGATGGAACCTTGTTGTTTACATTTGGATTTACAGATAAAACAAGCATTATCGGGTGGATTGTCTCTTTTGGCGGAGGCGCTGAACTTTTGGAACCGGCGGAACTTCGCCAGGATATTTTATCATTTGCGGAGGAAATTCGACAAAAATATCTGCAATCATGACATACAGATGTCATGGTTGTTTTGCTAGAATAAGACTATCAAATGAAAGGATGGTCTTATGAAATGAAATATGAAATTGTTACTTTACAGGAAAAAATTGCTGTGGGCGTGTCAGCCCGGACAAATAATGTATCCCCTGACGCAGGTGCCGTAATCGGCGGCTTGTGGAATCAATTCTTTAATCAGGGAGTATATGCCTCCATTCCGCACAAGAAAAATGAAAAAGCTCTGGGCATTTATACCAATTATGCCAAAGATGAACAGGCAGATTATACAGCCATGGCTGCCTGTGAAACTACGGAAGAGCCTGAGGGAGAGCCATATGCTGTCTGCCGGATTCCTGCTGGCCGTTATGCGAAATTTATCGTTCACGGAGATATGGTTCAGGCGGTTGCAGAAGCGTGGCAGGAAATCTGGCAGATGGACTTGCCCAGAGCATTTCAATGTGATTTTGAAGAATACCAGAATGATTCCATGGATCACGCAGAAATTCATATTTATGTGGGGCTGATTCCAGAAGGGAAAGCACGGATCGAGTCCAGATGCGGAATCTTATGCAGTGAATGTGCCTATCGTGAGCAAATGGGGTGCAAGGGATGCGTACATATACAAAAGCCTTTTTGGGGAGAGGTTTGTCCGGTGAAGGCATGCAGTGAAGAAAAAGGGCAGGAACATTGCGGACAATGCCAAGATTTTCCCTGTGACCTTCTGCATCAATTCGCTTATGATGAAAAGCAGGGAGATAACGGAAAACGGATAGAGCAGTGTAAAGCATGGAGGGATCAATGATTTATGGCGTCTAAGATAGAATTTGTAGAGTATATTGCGGAGCAGCTTTGCGAGGCGGGAACCATTACTTATAAGAAAATGTTTGGAGAATACGGGATTTATTGTAACGGAAAAATATTTGCCGTGGTCTGCGACGATCAGTTTTATCTCAAAATAACTGAAGCTGGAAAAAATATTTGCCCCGATTTGCCGCAGCAGCCGCCGTACAAAGGGGCGAAAAATTATTTCCTGGTAGAAGATGTGGAGAACCGAAAAATGTTGACAGAACTGGTAGCGGCGACTTGTGCGGAGCTGCCGGAGCCAAAGCCCAAAAAGAGGAAAAAGGAGTAGCAATGGCGTTTGATTATAAAAAGGAATATAAAGAGTTTTATCTGCCGAAGAATAAGCCGGAACTGGTTACGGTGCCGTCGATGAATTTTATTGCCGTTCGCGGCAAGGGCAATCCCAACGAAGAGGGAGGCGCATACAAGCAGTCCATTGAGCTGCTATATGGTATTGCTTTTACAATCAAAATGAGTAAAAAGGGAGAGCATCAGATCAAAGGGTATTTTGATTATGTAGTGCCGCCTCTGGAGGGATTATGGTGGCAGGAGGGGGTGCAAGGAATCGATTATTCCCGGAAAGAGGAATTTGAGTGGATTTCTATGATACGACTGCCGGAGTTTGTGACGAAGGAAGAATTTGACTGGGCGGTAGCGGAAGCCACAGCAAAGAAGAAAACGGATTATTCAAAAGTGGAATTTCTGACGTATGAGGAAGGATTGTGTGTGCAATGTATGCATATCGGTCCTTATGATAAGGAACCTGCAACCATAAAAGCTATGGATAATTTTGCCAAGGAACAGGGGTATCTGGTGGATATGGAAGGCTCCCGCCGCCATCATGAGATTTATTTGAGTGATGCGCGCAGATGCAGGCCGGAGAACTTAAAGACAGTGATTCGGCATCCTCTGTGCCTTTCTATAGAAGAAACGTAAATGCGCGCACATGCAAAAGGAAATATGTCGCAAAAGCTAGGCATCCCTCAGGCAAGCCTGGTACCCTTTAGAACAAATCTGCACGCGGCGCGGCAAATCGTCCAGGTTCTTTATAAATGGGAGGAGGCCACTGAAAAAGCGCTAATCACTTAAGTCAATATACGATCAGTCGGTTAGTTATTAAATTGGATGCTATATATGGTAATTTATACCTACAGAAAATGAGTTTTTTAGCGGCCTCAAATGAGGGAGTTGAAGCGGACTTGTCCGCTTTGTTACACTGAATAATATATTGCAAAATGTATATGTACGACGGATTTTGCGGACATTTACTAGAAAGAATGTGGAGACAACAGACAATGGTAAAGGCGGTTTCGAGGAGACGGGCGGCAGGGAGATTTCTGCCACCCGTATGACGTTTTTGGCAGCGGTGCAGATTAATGATTATACTTAGAGGCAATAGGCGTAAAATTGTCGAAAATCTGTCTTTTATAGGATATAATAAAAGAAGGAAATGATAAGGAGTATTGCTTATGAAATATAAGATACTGCTGATTGATGACGAAAAGATGATCTTATCAATGATGGCGAAGTGTTTAAAAGAAACGTTTTCCGTGTATACGGCAGATAGTGCAAAAAAGCATTAGAATTATTAAACATCGTGCCAGACATAATACTGTTGGATATCAATATGCCAGAAATGGACGGACTGGAATTGTGCCAGATTATCCGGGAGCATATAGCCTGTCCCATTATTTTTTTGACAGGGAAACGATCTATGAAAGACTTTGGGGATATGATGGAGAAGGGGATAGCATTGTGGTGAAAGAACATATTCGAAAGATACGCAATAAGCTGTCAGTTTTTACGGATAGAAATTATATTGAAACCGTATGGGGAGTTGGATATAAATGGGTAAAATGAAAATAAAGTCGCTCAAAACATCGATGGCCGTTACTTTTTTGATGACCATATGTGTGATTACCGTGTTATCGGCTATCACGATTTTTGCAGCAAACCAGTTACAGCAGGAATTATTATAAAAACGATGTTTGACGATTGATTCGCCTGATTTTTTTGTAGATGAGAATACAGGCAGTTATATTTTGAATATCGATAACAGTAATGTTACATGGCAGCCTTTTCGTACAAAAGACGCTATCGTCTATTACGGTTCTTATGCGGCCATGATTGGTCTGCCTGCTTTTTATATTGTCGTCGGTATTATAATAGCTGCGGCGCTCTATTACCGTGAGAAGCTGCGGACACCTATTACACAGTTACAGCATGGAGTAGAAAGGATACAGGAAGATAATCTCGACTTTCACATTCAATATAACGGGAATGATGAGTTGGGACAGTTATGCTGTTCTATGGAGAAAATGCGCAGGGAGCGGTAAATCGGTTGGAGAACTATGTGGAGTGTGTTCGGGATATTGAGAACATTGAACGTGTTGCAATTGAGAAACGGCCTGAAAATGTGAAACTATTATTAAACGAAATAAGAAGTAATGTGAAACAGCTGGAGAAAGAAAAAGAAATCATTATTTATTTCTAATAATATTACGACGGATGCTCTGCAAATAGATAAAGACGTGCTTTTTCGGATTTTAGAAAACTTCTTGCAGAACGCATTGCGATTTGCAGAGAAACAAATGAACATTAACATTTCATAGAAGAGAGATTTTCTTATTCTTACAGTAACGGATGATGGAAGCGGTTTTACAGAAACAGATTTGAAAAAGGCAGCCGCCGTATATTACAGTCATGACAGGGAAGAGCAGCATTTCGGGATCGGCCTGAGCATCTGTAAGATACTTTGTGAAAAGCATGGCGGTTCGTTATATATTACAAATAATAAAGAGAAAGGGGCCTGTGTAAATGCCAGGTTGAAAATAGGTTAGCGCCCTTTTCGGAAAATTGACATTTCTATTATAAAATCTCCTTACAACACAGGTAAGGAGGTTTTTGTATTATGGAAATTGTTATAAAAAATCTTTCCAAAAATTATGGAAAAAAGGCAGCTCTTGAACAAGTATCTGTTACGATTTATTCTGGAATGTATGGACTTCTTGGCTGCAATGGTTCAGGGAAAACAAGCCTGATGAAAATTTTAGCAACACTCTTGCCGCCATCAGGCGGTGAAATCACCATGAATGGCATTCCAATTCAGAAAACAGGTAAAATCCGGGAAATTGTAGGACAACCCACAAATACTTATTGTTGACGAACCCACATCAGGCCTTGACCCGGAGGAGCGTATTCGTTTCCGTAATTTGTTAAGTGAATTTGCAGAAGACAGGATCGTTATTCTTTCTACGCATCTTTCTGCGGACATTGAATCATGTTGTGAAAATATAGGAGTTTTGAACAAGGGGAAAATGATATGGAATGGCGGCGCGCAGGAATTGGCAGCAGAGGCTGACGGTAAAGTTTATCTTGTTACGACAGCAAAAAGGCAAGATAAGCATATAAAGGAAACGTATACTATTTTAAATATTGCCACTTCACATTCAGGCACACAGTACAGAGTACTATCAGATACTGTGCCTGAAGAAAAGCATATACTTCAAAGTCCTACTTTGGAAGATGGGTATATGTACCTATTGAGCAAAACGGAGAGAGGGACAGTGGCGTGAAAGAATTTGTTCACTTTTCACAATTACCTGTTTGTGCTAAAGTCGCGCAGAATGGAGGAAATAATGAAGTTGTATTTAAGCGAGTGTAAACAATTGGTGGCGAGTATTATTTATTATCTTTTTATCGTTATTTTGGTGTTTAGCTGGTTTTGGAATTTTCGGGGAGTGACGAAGACAGAAATCAATCGGGCAAAAGGTGCCGCGCTCGCTGATATAGGTTTTGAACGTCCCTTACTTTTGAAGCCGTCCAAAGGAGAAGATTATTTTGGCAGTAAGGTTTCAGAGGACGACCCAGCGGCAATCATGACGGGTGTTACGAGGGCGCTGCTGTCGGAATATGAAAAAAATAGTTATGCCACATATCCACTTGGCTATTATAAAGCAATTACATTGAACGATGATGAGCAAAATCGTGTGCTTGAAATACTATGTGAAATAACTGGACTGTCAGAAGGACAATTAAAGGATCTGCCAGAAGATTACTTCCCGGCAGTCACAGGAACTATTATTTCCTTTGACGCAATGAGCGTTGATGAGAAGGGAAATCTGAATACGGTGATGGGAGACTCCACAGGTACAATACGTGAAAAGGATAAATGTAAGCATTTTTCATCACAAGTTACTTATGAAGATTTTAAAGAGCTAATGCAGGAAATAGAAACCATCATTGGGGAAAAAGGTTCGCTGTATTCTCCTGAAATGATGCTTACTTATTTTGGCATGTCTGAAATGACTTATGAGGAAGCGTGTGAAGAATATAAGCAGACAATCAATCAGGATAAGGTGACGAATGGATTTGCACGGTTATTCTGTGACTATATGGGATTGGAACTGGGTTTGTACCCTATATTTTTGGTAGTGGCTAATGGATGAAAGACCGTGTGAGCAATACAGCGGCGTTGATTTACAGCAGGAAGATATCTTCGGCAAAGCTGGTAATTTCGAGATATTTGGCAGGTATTACGATGGTTTTCATACTTGTTTTTCTATTAAGTTTTGAATCGCTGGTACCGCTGATAGCTTTCGGGGCAGAGAATGGTATCTTCGTAGATTACTTTGCGTACATCAAATACATTTTATGGTGGCTTCTGCCAGAGGTTATGGCAGTGTGAGCAGCAGGAATATTTTTTACACTGCTTACAGACACCCCGGTTGCGATTGTCTTTCAATTCTTGTGGTGGATGGCGGATAAAGGAGTAAGCGGACTGTCGGGGGATACCGGATTTGGAACTTTAATGATCAGGCACAATACACTGCGCGGCTATGATATCATCCAGGAAGAATTTCAAATGATTTGTATGAACAGGCTGCTTATGACAGGAACCGGTCTTCTATTTGTCAGTCTGTCAATCGGGGTTTTAAGTTACAGGAGGAAAGGGAAAATGAATGCAGCGAATATCTATAAAAAATGCCTGGGGCATATGCAAGATAAACTTTGTTTTGGCAGTAAGAAATAACTTATTTTTAGCAGCCGCTTATTTGATGGTGCTTCCGTTATTAAGGGGAATTGCAAATTTAGATATGGTGCGTTCCGCAGAATGTCTGGAACAGGCTGCGATACTTACAGGAATAAGGAAGATACTTTTACAATTAATGCAACAAAGTATTTCCTGATAAAATGAAAAAGGGCTTGCAAAGTTCTGAAATGCACGGTTAGAGGATATAGTCTGTTTTTACGGAGAGGCTCTTGACAAGTTCTATGCATTTATGTTATTATTTGGTTAGTAATAACTAACTAAAAGAGTCTATAAACAACATTTTTATAGGCAGGAATGAAAGTGAAATGCCGAGAGGCATTTTTCTTTAAATCATTAGTTAGTTAAAACTAACCAAAGAAAGGAGCATTAGGATGAGTGTTGTGATCATAGGCGGGCATGAGCGCATGGAAAACCGATATAAAGAAATCTGTAAAAAATATAACCATAAATCAAAAGTGTTTACAAAAATGCGGACAGATTTAAGCCGTCAGATTGGTACGCCGGATCTGATGATTTTGTTTACGGCGACTGCTTCCCATAAAATGGTGCGCTGCGCGGTTGCAGAATCAGAACGCGGTAATGTGGCTTTGGAGCGTTCGCACAGCAGCAGCGCAAGTGCGCTTATACACATACTGGAGGCCTATGTGTAATTTTTTACAGGGAAAAGAAAGCTGTCGGGCAGGCAGAAAAGTGTATTGCAGAACTCTGAAAACAAATTTATGCGCAGACATTGTTTTGCACGTTTATTAACATAATCAGCGGATTTTGAAAATGAAAAGGGATAAACATAATCAAGGGACGGAAAGCATTTACGGATGGTAAATAGGAATTTGCAGGACGCGCGCTCTTGCCTGTTGAAGATACGAAGTAATGAGAATGGCAGCTTCTATGGTACTATTTCTTATATTTTCTATAAGTTTTTCTGGTTTGGAATTGTGTACTTATGAAAGAATGATATATAATACATCAAAGTGCGGAGAGGTGTATCATCTGCTTTCTGTTCAGGACATATGAGTGCAAAATAGGCAATGAAACCAAAGGTACTATTGTTATAAGTATTTATTACAAAAGCAGTCGTTATGAAGAGCATTGTACGTAAATCTGATTGCGGGACATTCCACATCGCCTGGAAAGTATTTCACGGCAACGCAATTGTTTTTACTATAACAGGCGGATTAAATAAAAACTTAGTTTAATGATGACGAGGAGGCGGCGCATGGATCCATGTTGCATGTTTCCATGCAGAATGCCAGCGAAGACAGCCTGTTTGTGCAAAAGGGTTATGAAAGCCGTATTATCCGCAAGAATGAGATTGTTTTCTGTGAGATTATAGACCGGAAAATATATCTGAACCTGGCTTCTGATGAGGTGATTGATTATTATGAACGGATTGAAAATCTGGAAGCAAAATTGGAGGGTTATTTTTTCCGGTGCCATAGGATCTATCTCGTCAATCTGAAGCATTTAAAAGGTTATAAAAACGGTGCTGCATATATGGATAACGGCAGGGAGATTCCCGTATCGCGGCTTAGGAGCAAAGAGTTTTCCAGTGTTGTTTTGCAGTATATGAAAAATATTTAGGGTTTTTGTGGATGCCTTTTGGATGGCTCCTGTATACAGGGAAATTTTCTTATGATGGAAGTTGCGAACAGTTTCCATGGAAAAGGCACGTTCAAAAAAGGGACAGGGCTGTCGAACATAAAAACGGTAGCCGAAAAGTATGGTGGCGCCATGAGTATAGAGACGCGAGGGGATGTATTTGTCCTCCATGTGCTGCTGATCATCCCACAGCGTCCAGAAAGCAGAACACAGCAAATGGATGAATCCGCTGTTGCCTCCAGCCGAAAAAAGAAAAAGGAAGCTGTCTGAAAAGGAGCTGTCCGGCAATACAAAAAAGAAGGAGGAACATACTTATGGCAATGCAGATTAATGGCAACTATGATCATTCCAGAGCCAGCTACGCAGAGAGGGGAGAAGAAAAACTGGCTGCAGAGCGGGCAGAAAAAACAAGGGAAATAAGAAAAGGGAGAGAAACAAACAGTTTTGGGAAACTGTCTGGACTGCAGGATGAATACATCAGCAGTGAAAAATCGGGAAAAAAACCTACAGGTCTGTATCGGGTAGAGCAGGACGAAAAAGGCAGGCGGAAAATCTTTTTTGATAGTGCGAAAGATGTCCGTACGGACGAAAAGGAAGAGCCGAAAGAAGAGAATCGTTCTGTGGAAGGCTCAGACGGCAAAGGGACGAAGGCAGGCGCAGCCAGTCAGGGAAAGCCAGAGGTGTGTGTCGGCAATACGAACGCGGTTGACAGGGAAATCAGAAAACTAAAGGAGAAAAAGCAAGAGCTTGAGCAGCAGATCCAGTCAGCTTCCGGAGAAGAAAAGAAAGTCCAGAAGCTTCAGAAGAAACTGGGGCAGGTGGAACAGGAATTATGCCAGAAGGATAATGATATCTACAGGAAACAGCATACTGTTTTTTCACAGACGGCATAACCAGAAAATATTAGTTTAGTATCAATACCGGGGAAGGGTGGCAAATGTACACGATTTTCCGGTATTTTTTAAATGAAGGCATCCTTTTTCTGGAGTATGTCAGTACACCAGAAGGAAGTATAGGCAGGAACATTAGCGAAAGAACAAGTCGCTAATGTTCCTGCTTTTTGTCCTTGTCTCATTGCTCCGTCTTCCATCGGGCTTTAGACTGAGCAGGACAGCAAGGGGACAGCCATTACAGTGCTCCAGGTTGTGTGACAGCTTGACATCGGCAGGGTAAAACCTGGAAACCAAGCACGAATAGCATTAGCAGACGTACCCGACCAGATATAGCTTTTTTCATCAACATTGCCGCTTTGTTTTACATTTTTTGTCTGCTCTGTTGGAAATGACATGGAAAGGAATTGGAAAATTTTGGAAAAAAATGATTGAGGTAGGGTTGGGGAAGTAGTATAATAACTGATAACGGCAAAACATAAGCTTACTACAAAAGATAAGAAGGAGAGGCAACGCAATGGTACGACAATACCAGAAAGAGAATGTATACGAAGCGCTTCAGGAGCGTTTTCATTATCTGTTTCAGGAATTTGAAAATATCTATGTTTCCTTCAGCGGGGGAAAAGACAGCGGTTTACTGCTGAATATACTGTTGGATTTTAAGCGGCAGTACTATCCAGAGCGTGTGCTGGGGGTGTTCCATCAGGATTTTGAGGCACAGTACAGTATGACTACAGAATTTGTGGAAAAGACGTTTGAGCGTCTGGAAAAAAACATGGATATGGATTTGTACTGGGTATGCCTGCCTATGGCGGCAAAGACAGCGCTCAGCAGTTATGAGATGTACTGGTATCCATGGGATGATACGAAGAAGGAACTCTGGGTAAGGCCGATGCCTAAGCGCCCATATGTTATTAATTTGAATAATCCATTTCATCATTACCGTTACAGGATGCCGCAGGAGGATTTATCGAAGCAGTTCAGCAGATTTTATAAAGAACAGCATAGAAGGGGGAAGACGGTATGTCTGCTGGGAATGCGGGCAGAGGAGTCTATGCAGCGTTACAGTGGTTTTCTGCACAAGAAATACGGTTATGAAGGAGAATGCTGGATTACAAAGCAGTTTAAGGATGTCTGGTGCGCGTCGCCCCTGTACGATTGGACCAATAACGATGTGTGGGCGGCATATTACAAGTTTGGGTATGAATATAATAAATTATATGACCTGTATTATAAGGCCGGCTTAACGCCAAGCCAGATGCGGGTGGCGTCTCCTTTTAATGAGTATGCCAAAGACAGCCTGAACCTGTACCGTGTGATTGACCCTGTAATGTGGACGAAGCTGGTAGGCAGAGTGCGCGGAGCGAATTTTACTTCTGTATACGCCCGTACAAAAGCAATGGGGTACCGCAATATTTCACTGCCGGAGGGACATACCTGGGAATCGTATACAAAATTTTTACTGGATACGCTTCCGGTGCGTATCCGCAATAATTATGTGAAGAAATTCAGGACTTCCATTAAGTTCTGGCATGAAACAGGGGGAGGGCTTCCAGAGGAGACGATCCAGGAATTGACTGATCATGGCTATAAGATTCAGAGAAATGGAATTTCCAATTATACTGTGAATAAAAATTCCAGAGTCATTTTTGTAGGAAAAATCCCAGATCATACGGATGATATTAAATCAACCAAAGACATTCCCAGTTGGAAAAGGATGTGTTACTGTATCTTGAAAAATGACCATATTTGCCGTTTTATGGGATTCGGAATGTCAAGAAAGGAACAGGAACAGATTAATATTATACGGAAGAAATACGGAGGATTTGCAAATGAATGACAGTGTATACAAAAGCCCTGCCTATCAGGTACTGTCGGTACCGATAGAGAAAGTAGTGCCGAATACATATAATCCCAATGCGGTGGCGCCGCCGGAAATGCGGCTGTTATATGACAGTATTAAGGAAGACGGGTATACCATGCCAATTGTCTGTTATTATTCAAGAGCGCAGGATGTCTATGTGATTGTAGATGGATTTCATCGTTATCGGATCATGCTGGATCACAAGGATATTTATCAGCGTGAGAATGGAAGGCTTCCAGTGACTGTTATTGATAAACCGCTTTCGAACCGGATGGCAAGTACGATACGCCATAACCGGGCGAGGGGGAGTCATGATGTGGATTTGATGAGCAATATTGTAAAAGAGCTTCATACAATCGGCAGGTCGGACGCCTGGATTGCCAAGCATATGGGAATGAGCCGGGATGAGATTTTGCGCTTAAAGCAGATTACTGGTCTGACAGAGCTTTTCCGTGATGTAAAATTCGGACAGGCATGGAAGCCGGTGGAGGAACCGGAAGCCCAGAAAGGAAGCGAGGAGGAAGAAGAAAAGCTACCGGAAGATCTGGAAGAATCAAAGGAAGCGGGAGAACTGAAGGAGGCAGAAGAGATAAAGTAAAGAAAATAAAAAGAGAAAGCTCCATATAAGGAGTGCGCATCAATTATCTGATGGCGGCGTAGTATAGGCTACGCCGTCATTTTGTTTTGCACGCCATGGGCGCGCTCTAACGGGTGGAAGTCCCGAACACGCCCAGGCAACGAAGAAGTGTATAGCTGAACAGCAAGGGTGTCCATCGTGAGGTGGAATCTGAAGGAAGCTGTAGGCAAACCTTTGGTCCGACAGACAGAAATCACATATAAGGCTCTGAAATATGGATAAGTCTGCAAAAGAAGATGAAGTCCCAAGTTTGAGTATGTCCCGTGTTGCAGAGATGACAACATCTGCCGTAACTAATCGGGAAAAGGATGGTCAAATCAAGCGGGACGGAAAGGAAAGAACGCATGGACACAAGTAGTCTAATGGAACAGA
>QXWW01000040.1 GCA_009911185.1 Lachnospiraceae bacterium | reverse complement strand
ATAAGTACCTCTTTCTTGATTATTTTCAGTATATCTTATTAGCCACTCCCGTTACAACTTTATTATATCACTTCACCCTGTCGGTGAATTTATAAGGAAAGGTAAATCAATATTGGGGGTGAGCCTATGAAGAAAATACTGCTGATAGACGATAGCGACACTTTTATATGGTGTCTGCAAAGATACTTACAACGCCGGGGCTACCGGGTGGAAACAGCGGTCACACTGGAAGAAGCATCTGTAGGCTGGGGGCCAATGGCAAGCCATGTGATGTATTCAGAATCTACACCATGCTGGAGATTGTAAGCAGGCTTTAACTGTCCGTTTCCCATGGCATCTTCCTTCATCCGCATAAATGTGGCATCATTGTCAGTCTTAGAATAACTGTTGCGCTCTCCACATATATGTACCTGTTGATTGTACTTTTTTAATTGTTCCAGATAATCCTCGATAGTTTCAATGCTTTTTTGAAGCGATGTTTTCCTTTTCCCAATTCCATGCACAAACACTACATTTTCAGACGTCTTTAATACATACAGTTTTTTACGGAGTTTTTTCACATGCTTTATTTTTATCGTACTTCCATGAACAATTTTTATATCATAGAGCTGTTCGCACTCAGCCACAAAATCAGCAAGCTTTTGTAAAAGTTTTGCCTGATTCTTTGTTACCGCTTTCTTCCAGACGAAAGTGTATTTATTTGCACTGGCTTCCATTTTTGTACCATCAATAAAATGGTTTCCTCTGAAATTTCACCAAGGTCAAAAAGAGTATTGGACATTTCAGCAAAGATACGCTTGGAACAGGGTGCAAAATGGATGCTTCTGAACCGTGCAAATGCTGCATGATCTGGAACCGGGGCGCCTTCCAGAAGAAACATGAAGTTGATTTTCCTTTTACAGTTCAGTTCCATGGAGCGGGAGGAATAATCACCATACATGTAAGAGTAGAGTACAATCTTTAGGAGAGTTCTTGGCGGTACAGAATTTCTTCTTTCATAAGTAGAATACAGGTCAGTCAAAACCATTGCCTCCACAAACTGACTTAGTAACCGCACAGAATCATTATCTGGAATGATTTTTTCAATATTTAACGGAAGTTTTAGTTGATATCCGCTTTGATTTTCGCTATAATTTTTTTGTGATTTATTAAGTAGTAACATACGAATACTTTACGCCAACTGCCGGATTCTTTTGAGGTCTGGCAGTTATTTTTTACATGGAAAAGGAGCTGCGTACTAATTTTTTAGTGCGACAGCCCCGTGATATTTCAAGTTGCTTTTTGAACAAAATCATGGTAAGCTTATAATTGTTCTATATAGAAATGTTCTAATAGGACTAGAGGAGATAGATTGGAAACAAACGGTGGATTTTATATTACACAGATAAAACAGCTTCAGGATAGGATTTTTGAAAGGCTATTACTCGAAAATGGCATTGAAATAAGCGGCGGACAGGGAAGAATCTTATTTATTTTGTGGAAAACAGATAATCTTATGATTAGCGAAATAAGTGAAAAAACTTCCCTTGCTAAAATACAGTATCCGTTGTAATAAATGGCATGGTGAATAAGGGCATTGTGGAAAGGAACATCAATCCTAAGAATCGCCGCCAGACGATTGTGTCACTTACAGATTATGCAAAATCATTACAGGCAAAATATGAAGCGGTATCTCAGCAAATGAACATGTTGTTTTATCAAGGCTTTTCAGAAGAGGAGCAAAAACAATTTGAATAGTATCTTGCCCGAATACTGGAAACTTTGATAGAAAATCTGTATAAAAACAAATAATTTAAAAACGAGGAGAATAATAAATGAAAACAAGAGAAAGTATCATTAAATTCATTCAAAAGCAAAAAACAGCTTTTGTGGGTTCTGTAGATGAAGATGGTTTTCCAAATATGAAGGCTATGTTTACGCCAAGAAAGATAGAGGGGAATTGTTTTTATTTTTCCACGAATACATCTTCCATGCGGGCAAAACAGTTTATGAAGAATCCAAAAGCAAGCATCTATGTTTATCATAGAGGGCGTTTTAAGTATGAGGGCATTATGCTGACAGGGACAATGGAAGTCTTGCAAGATGATGGTATAAAGCAGGAAATATGGCGTACTGGCGACACGATGTATTATAAGCAGGGGGTAACTGCCCCAGACTATTGTGTACTAAAATTTACAGCAATAAAAGGCAGGCATTATTGTGATTTGCAAACAGAAAGTTTTAACATTGGGGACTTGGAGTGATGGAAACAGAATGGATACCTTGTCCTATCTGTGGCAATAAAACACGAAACAGAATTAGAGAGGATACAGAATCAAAGCATTTTCCGCTGTATTGTCTTAAGTGCAGACAGGAAAGTTCGTTGATGTGAAAAATTTGCAACATCTGGATGGGACTTAATTTCTATTCCTGCACATACATGGCTGAAGGGAGAAAGTGATAAAGATACTATGCTGGATGCAAACGAAATAGCTTAGTTACTGGCAACATTTGGCAACACTTTTTCTTATTCGGAGAATGGTTTACACATTTCAATATAGCACGATGGAAGATTCTCTCAGATTTCCCAATGAGGTAAACGCTCATTTCTTTGGAAGGCGTCTTTGCCCAATGCTGGCTGACGTCCAGTTCCGGATATCGGTAACGCCATCCGTCATATTTTTCCCTGCTTATTTCACCGTTTTCAAGTTTTTCTGCCTGCTGCTGTCATTTCCGGAGCATGGAGCTGACCGTGTCAACAGGGGAAGAACTGGAAGAATTCCGGCAAAGGCAGATTTATGGGGCAGGCAGTGGAATCAGGAATAAAAGAGAGAAGGAGAAATGTGATAATGGGAGGCAAAATTTCATGACGGTTGAAGAAGTGGCGCAGGAGCTGAACGTTTCCAATCCTATGCCTACAAGGTTATCCGGGAGCCGAATGCGGAAATGTGGGAGCTTGGCTGCCGGACAGTGACAGGCAGGGTGAACAAGAATTTCCTCCGCAAGAAGTTATGTTACAGCGAGTAGTTTTCCGCAAGGAACTATGCTCAGTGGGCAGTTTTCCCGTAAGAAGTTATATTACAGCGGGCAATGTAGAAATCTTAAAATGATTACTGGGGGCTGATGGGATATTTTGTTTCTGTAGCCAGCCCTGAGGAAAGGAGCGTGAGGGTATGGCTGTATACAAAGATGGCGACAAATGGCGCGTTATCTACCGATGTATGAATTACAGGGGAGAGAGGAAACAGACGCAGAAGAGGGGCTTTGCAACTAAAAGGGAGGCTTGGGGCTGGGGGTTCATTTCGGCAGAAAGATAAGAAAAACCACTGATCATTGTCACTTAATGCCGCTTTACAAATTTCATTAAGGATTTCACATCTTCTTTATCTTCTGCGGACGGAATGGCAAGTGCAGCTCCATTCAGCAGGTTTGCAAAAACTTCTTCCACAAATATATCAAAGGTACACACAGAATATTGCAGCATGATATCATTGTGTCCGGCTTAAATTCATTAGCAAACGCCTTGACATAATGGCAGACATTACAGTTTGTGACGCATATTCCCTTTGGCCTTCCTGTTGTGCCGGAAGTGTAAAGCACATAGGCGAGAAGTTCGGTCTTTCCCGTGTCCGTTTTTCTGAAGCGGGCATATCCAGCCCGCAGATTTCACAATCTGTCAGCCACACATCAAATCCGCTTAATTTATCGGTAAAAGACATTCCTGTTGGAAAACTCCCTGCTATCAGGTCTGCCAAGTTAGAAGCTCTCCCTGAGTCATTGTCCTGTCATTTTCTATAAACGCCGTTTTAATGCTGCTTTCTGCAACTGCTTTTTGAAAAATGAATAAACTGTATTCATAAAATCCCCCGTTTTCTATGCTTCTAAATTCTTGTACTTTCTTGCAGATTTTTTTATCTGTTCATGGTAAAAATAGTTGACAATCAGGGGCGGGGCGTTAAAGTCCCGATTTATACTGTCATTATTGGTTATATAATCAAGCCCGGTTTCGGCGGCAAAATCTTTTAATTCTTTGTCAATCATAATCCAATAACTGCGGTTTCTGCAATCGTATATTTCATGGTACAAAGGATAAAGCCGCGGATATTTTTTCTGTATATAGTTCATAATGACGGTTTTGTAACCGCCCCGCAGGTTGAGGTTCTCCAGCCAGATTAGATTGCATTGCGACATTGCCCGCCGGATAATTGCCTTTATGTCCGTAATGCCGGGAAATATCGGAGAGATAAAGCAGGTAGTCCGTACACCTGCAAGATAAAATTCTTTCATGGCGGCAAGCCGTCTTTCTATGGAAACAGCATGGTCCATATCTTTCCGGAAATTTTCATCCAATGTGTTAATCGACCATGAGACACGGGCATCTGGAAAAGTCTTTATTAAGTCTAAGTCACGCAGTATCAGATCGGATTTGGTAGCGATGCTTAACTTTGCGCCACTTCCTTTTAGCTGTTCAAGCAAAGCCCTTGTGCGCCCGTAAATTTCCTCCTGCGGAAGGTAAGGGTCGGTGACAGAACCGATAAACAGCTCCTTTCCCTTATACTTTCCGGGATTTTTGATTTCTTGCCAATACTTTACATCTAAGAAGGTTCCCCAGTTTTCCGAATGTCCTGTAAAACGTTTCATGAAGGATGCATAACAATATCTGCATGCGTGGGTACACCCCACATACGGGTTTACAGAGTATTCACAAACGGGTAAATTGGATTTTGAGAGAACATTTTTTACATCAATTTCCTTGATAATCGGTTTCATCATTGTTGTTTATCCTTTAAGAATGATTTCTGCGCCCCCTGTATGACAGTATCATCCGGCTTTACGATTCCCAGAAGCAGGGGGGAAGTCTTGTCATGGTATTTATAATTTTCAAATGCTTTCTGCGGGTTCTTGTTGGCATAGCAGTATTTACAACCGTTCATGCAGGTGTCATAGGCCCCTATGTCCCGGCTTTCAACACAATGGCAGCTCTGCCTTGTACCTTTATGTTTTAAGTTCTTGAATATGATACCGTTGGCATTTCCCAAAATATCAAGCGTCATACAACCGGAAGTCTGGATATGATAACGGGAAAAATCGCCGTCAGTCCCACAGGTCTGAATGAGAATGCTGTTTTTTTCTGCAATCGTACCCAGCCCCCGCGCCAGTATCTGCATATCTTGTTCAGACAGGGGGATAAGTTCCGGCATATTGCTTTCCAGTTTTTTATATATTTCCACAAAACTGAAAATACAGCGGTCTATATAAGGGGAAAGCATTTTTGCCATGCGTTTAAAAGTTTCCAAATGCCGCTCAACGGTATATGCTTTCGTCAGCAGAACAGGGTCATACCGCCATGCAATCCGCTGTTTTCCAACCAGTTCAGACAGTTTTATCAAAGTTTCCATGCTTTCCTCTATACCCGGAACACCCGGTTCAATATCTTTTCCATAAGCAGTAATTGTATAATGGAAGTAGGTATTGAAACGGTCCGTGATTTCATGCAGGCGCGGCAGTATGGGCTTGTAATTCTTAGAGCAGAACACAACGCAGTCTACCATGTCCGGGGTCAGTTCATAGCGTGTCACTTTGTTCTGGAATAAAGGATTGCGTGACAACACATACCCCTCTGAAAAACGGTTTAAGAGCCATTCCGTGTAATATTGGACAGTATCTGTCCGTCCTCCCGTGTTAATAATCATTTTTACCTCCGTTATCACTTATCAGCATGCAATGTGACTGATAAAAGTTTTTCGTCATTTTTTCGTTCTTCTCTTGTGTATGCCAGTCATAAAACAGTAAGTTACATCTTGCCGTATCAAAGGAAAAATACATGATTTATTTCTTCAATATCCATTCCATACCCAATGCCGATCTTTCAACTGTGTTTTGATAATGGCTGCCTGTATTTAATTGAAATTCTGTGCCGATACCTTTTTGTACATAAAAGGCATGGATGTCTTCCGTATTTTTCTGTACTGTTTTCAAATATGGATTTTGAGTGTTACATTCACTATCGTCTAAAGACAGATATAAATATTCAGGTTTTTGTACCATATTGTGCGAAAAATATACTCCTTAAAATCCGGAAACCAGAGAGAGCCGGACATACTCGCGATCCTTGAAAAATTCCCGTAGATAAAGCGAATACAGCGCAAATAACCCCGCAAGAGAATATCTGGCAAGTCCCCTCCATAGAACATGTCCTTGCACAAAACTTTCCGTCTTTGGTACAATCTCGTCTGTTAAAAGCTGTACATACCTGTCTGCATCGCCCGTACAGGGAGTATCATTTTTCGATATCGGCGGAATATCCCAGGGAGCCCTATTGTGATCCCATGTAAGTCCGCTTATGGCAACGAATGTAAAATCCTGACAATTCACATTACTTAATGATGATATACTTGTTTTCCCTCTCCCGCAAAAGTATTCAGATAGATAACAGGGCTGTCATATATATGCGGTTCACTTTCAATAAATTCCTCAGTTAATAATATGAATACCCTATTACTTTTTCCCTCGTAACTGATTTCCCGCCCCTGCTGTTCAAAAAATCTATCATCTGCTCTTTAGTTGGTTCCGTAAATGTTCTCCCGTACATAAAGTATTTGCCTCATAAGATTACCAGAAACTTCCCCGATTTGAATGGTACCTGGGATGTAAATTTTCGCTGTACCAGGCACATGAAATACCACCCTGTATCACGTTTCACTTCTTTAACAGATATAAATACAGCACCATGATTTCCCTGTTACAAATTTGCAGCATTCAGTCTTGCAAATAAATCGGCTGAACCTATGCAACTTGTCGGGGATGTATTCATCATTTTTCATAATCTTTTCGCAATCCGCCCTGCTTTCCATGCTTTAAGCCATGGAAAATGACACGCTTTAACTTATCCTCTACATTTGGGGGCTTGTCTTGCCAAAATGTATTCCGACTAAATACGTTGTTTTACCAATTTTCTCTTAAATAGAGGCATGATCCGCTCTGTGTTAATAGTCTGAATTTGTCTCTCATACTATTTCTTTCTGGTGCGAAAAAAGCGTATAGATTAAGTTTCTATACGATCTGGGGATGTGCTGCTATTCTGTGGTAATTTCGGTATCAATTGTCTGACAAAGAGGAAGTTATATACGTCATTTTAAACGATAAAGCTTTATCTTGGGAATATGATTTATATACTTTTTTAACTCCTCTTGCCTAAAAGGTTTCCCATGTGCAGGAAAAATCAAATCCGCTTTTTCATCAAGCAACATATTCCATGAATTTCGAAACGCATTTTTATTTTCTATCCATATAGTAACTCTTTTAAAACTTGGCAGACCATTCATTGCAGCATCTCCACAAAAGATTTTATTACCTATTTTGAGAGATATAGAGTCCGAGGTATGTCCTGGTGTAAACAGAATTTTCCCCTGTAATATAGTTTCTTCATTTGCTAGACTTGAGGGTAATATTTCAATAAATCTGTCAATATTCTGCTTATCTATCGCAGGAAAAAGATGTTTTCCTTTACCAATCAGCCCCATAAACTTACAAAAGACGAATGCAATCAAACTGCTACAACCACCGACAAATGAATTTTGCCCCCTTAAAAGGACAGGCATAGCTCGACTATGTATGATAACTTTTATATCAGAATACTTCGAGAGTAATTCATTTAAAAATCCTGCATGGTCATCATGGGCATGAGTTAGAAAAACATATTTAACCTCGGATAATGTAATGCCTTGCTTATTTGCTCTTTTCTCAACCTTTTTTAGACTATGCTCATATCCCGTATCAATCATAATGTAGCCTTCCAAAGTATGATAAATATAAGTATTCATCACCCTATTGCCTGCATTATATATATCCATAGTCACCTCCGATTTACATAAAAAATACCGATTGGTATTTCTTACAATACCACAATTACTTTCATAGTTCTATCAAATTTCTTTCGCACTCCGTGCCGTCTTCCCCTGCTGTCTGTTATGCTGTCGGCTCTCGTTCTGAAGTTCCCGTTCAAAAATCAACCATTTGTGTCCGTCTGTTCAATAATATTTTTCTTGAATGCATCAAGTGTTTCTTTGTTCTTTTTCAGAATTTCAAGTTGTCGGTATACCCGTTCTCTTAAAATCTATAATCACTTAATTTTAGGTATTTCCTGTCTTATCAAGTCTGCATTCGTCTCTTCTAGTACAGCGTATATTAAGTAATGCTATTGCGGATGCAAAATCTCTGATATTAGGTATTTTCCCACTTATCCCCTTTTCATTTCTCCATTGTGCCGCTGTTTTTCCAAATCGCCATCACATTTTTATCTGTAATGATATTAAATGGAACTTCTATAGTTAATCTATTCTTTTCTGCCTTTGTATCACTTACAAACTTTTCTTGATTTCTTTTTAAAAAACGCAGCATACATTTAAATGCAATCCCTGATTCTAATATTGCTGCCTTTGTATCACCTGCCCGAATATTTTTCTGCTATAATGTATTTTCCAGTGTATTTTTTTGGTTATTACCAACAAAGAGAGCATAATCTGATACATAAATCAAAAAAGGCGTTGCCCACATGGATTCCCCAATTTTCTTATGGTTTATTTCTATGCTCAATCCCGATGGACATACATTTTTATTATTAATCTCCTGCAAAATTTGCTCTGTATGCAACTCATAATTAACTGACATAAAACTTTAGGTATAATCTGTACTTCATCAATCAACACCATACAACTATTGGTAGCAATATAATTGTAATTCTCCATCTCTTTTAATTATTTATTCTGCCAATATGTAACCAAACTTCGTGTAACAGTGCTATTGACCCTTCCATTGATCCAACATAATTTAGTGCACCTCGTGCTGATCACTCAGCACTGAAAATACCCTCTCTCGTTATTCTAATAATACATTAACCACAAAGGCTATCGCTATAGCCCCACAAATAGCACAAAACCTATTAAAAATTATGTATTATTCCTCATAATTTCATCTTCTTTCTATAGTCGCAAGATTTTATATTTCTTGTGCCATTAAACTTCTATAATTCCTTTTATATACTACAACCGACAAACCATTATGTATTCTTCTTCATTTTCATCAACTACCTCAAACCCCTCTTTTCGGTACATATTAACTGCATAGTTTGTTTTCTGTACGGACAGCGATGTCTGTTTATATCCTTTCTCTTTTAAAAGTTGCAACATGGCTTTCATGAGTGCTGAACCAATACCTAAATCCCGATATTCCTCATAAAGGGATATCGCGAATGACGGCGTTTCGTCATCAATGTGCCCATAATCATTTATAATGCGCACCCACACTGCGCCCACGATTTTTTCTTTTGTTTCAGCTACAAGACACCAATCATCTGCTTTCCCAAAATCTGCAATATAAACTTGTAGCTCTGGCTGTTCAATAATAGACTTCGGTGGTCTCTCTATCCCCTTTGGGATAAAAATCGCTTCATAAAGAAAATCGGATAGTATTGGATATTCACTTTCTCTAATTTTTCTAATTTGATAATTCATATACGCACATTCCCCAAAAATCAGACGATAAAATTAACTATTCCATATATCAAATGACAGATTGTAAAAATGGAAATCGGGACAATTGCTATCATATTCTTTCTGTCTATAGTAAAAAACATAAACGCCAAACATGGAAAAAATGTTAATCCCAATATGGTAAACATATTCACTATACCGCCATAATAACCTATCCAACTTACAAAATATAATAAACAACAAATTATGACAGCGATAATTAAAGGCGTAATATAAAGTTTACATTTCTTTCTGTTCACAAAAATACAAAGTGCAATAACCATTAACACCTGGCATATCGAAGCAATACTATCAATCTGTTCTGTAACCGAATCGGTTCTTAGCACATCGTTTGGCGCAGGAACAACAAACCAAATAAAATTAGGTATCATAATAATTAAGAATAATAGCAGTCCCCAAATATCAAAACCTAACTTGTAATTTTTTAATTTCAAGACAACTCCTTTATTATTGAATACATCTTCATATCAATCACTTTTCCATTCTTCACAGCATTACTTCTCAATATACCCTCATATTGAAACCCTGCTTTTTCAAGCACTCTGCAAGACGCTATATTATAAGCAAATGGCTCGGCATAGATACGAATAATATCGCTTTTGCTAAAAACATATTCGCAAATTTGTTTTACAGCTTCAGTCATAATGCCTTTGTCCCAATACTCTTCAGCAATATAATATCCTAACTCGGCGGTCTGCCTATGTATATTTCTCTGACGAAACGCACCGATACTGCCAGCCACTTTGCCATCTACGGTAATTGCAAAAGCAAATGTTTCATTTTCATCTGCGGAAAGCATATCAGAAATATAATCCATCCCATCCTGCTCTGTGTAAGGCTTAGGTAATCCATCACGAAGATTATCCTGTATTTTTTTGTTTGAAAGAGCTGATGCCAAATTTCCTGCGTCAGCTCTCTCCCATTTTCTTATCTTGCATATCATTCCTTCATACCTCCGATAGCATCAAGTTTAATCCTCTCTTAAGTTTTTCTCCATGATTTCATAAACCAGCTTCACATCATTCTCTAATTCGCAAATTCCATGTCCCACAGTTTTATAACCTCTCTGTTCATATAAACGAACTGCAGAAAGTGAAGCATCTAAAATAGCTACATCATGTTTTTTTGAGATTTCGGTTTCCAAGCAATTTATAATCCGCGTACCGCAGCCTTGCTTTTGATAAGAGGGCAGCACATATACACCTGTAATATGGTTACTATCGAAGCAACCTGTTCCGACGATCACATTGCCATCCTTTAATACGCCCATATTTCCAGACGCTATACCCTCTAAAATGTGTTCTTTACTGTGATGTCGGCAAAAGAAATCTACAACTTCTTTCGGGTAATACTTCGGATAGATTGTTTTTATAGTCGTATGCAAAACATTGCAAATTGTATTTACCATATCAGAAGTTGCTGTTACATACTTCATACTTTTCCTCCAAGAAACTGTTATATAGGTTGATTTTTCATTATATTATACACAAAAGTATTAAGATTTTCAAATGTTCTAACTTGTTTGCTTAAGTTTTGGAATACACTCCCAATTACTGTAGAGCTGCCACTTACTGCCTATAAATAGATTATCTCGCTCTCCACAATTTCTCTCACACATATCCGAATATTATTCATTCTCCTGGCTCATTCAATTTGATTTTCTGCACCTAGCTGTTCCGTTACTTCCTGCCTGTGAGCATACTCTGTCAATTCTCACGTGCTTGTTCTTCTTTCTTGGAAAATAATAGTTTCAATAAGCATTTGCTTTTATTTTTTTCTTCCATGTGATAAACCAGTACGGCGAATATTAAGTAATTCATAATTTGGAAAGTATGTTAATATCCCGATGAAAAGTCAAATGGAGGGATAATAATATGGCAAATCATTCTTATTTGTATAGAACTTACTGAGGGTGACCATGGATATTTGTTATCACTTTCAAAAAACAGGACAATCCAGTGTATTGACATGATGATATATAGCTAAATTATACTGGTAGAAACAGCCGTTTTGATGTATACTTAAAAAAACGGCGGTGATTCCAATGGCAAGACCCAATTATTGAAGAAAAGTAAAAAAAGTTATTGACATTTGAGCAGGTATCGCATATAATATGTCTTGCGTCATAAATAGATACGTGAATTGTTTTTCGGGGTGTGGCTCAGCTTGGCTAGAGCGCCTGGTTTGGGACCAGGAGGTCGCAGGTTCGAATCCTGTCACCCCGATGGAGTTATGCGGGTGTAGTTCAATGGTAGAACACCAGCCTTCCAAGCTGGATACGTGGGTTCGATTCCCATCACCCGCTTGCATAGACATTAAATGAGCTGTATTTAAGTCTGATGTGAAAGCCATTATAATATTTGAACGGCACTTGTTTAAACCGTACAAATATACAAAACGTGTGTTCGTAGCTCAGTTGGATAGAGCAACGGCCTTCTAAGCCGTGGGTCGGGGGTTCGAATCCCTTCGAGCACATTTTCTCCAGACAGGAGAAGGTTTACAGGGTACTCCTGATTTTATGGTGGGTATAGCGCAGTTGGTTAGCGCGCCAGATTGTGGCTCTGGAGGCCCAGGGTTCGAATCCCTGTATCCACCTTTATACGATGTAAGGTATTACATCGCAGGCGGGAGGTATGTCTAAGCATCGCCGCATATTATTATTGGGCTATCGCCAAGCGGTAAGGCACAGGACTTTGACTCCTGCATTCGCTGGTTCAAATCCAGCTAGCCCAGTTATATATGGGATATTAGCTCAGTTGGTAGAGCACTTGACTTTTAATCAAGTTGTCCGGGGTTCGAATCCCCGATGTCTCATGAATGAAAAACAGCGGAAACCGAGTAAAATCAATGGTTTCCGCTGTTTTTATTGTGTATCAAAATGAACGAAAATATATTGAAATGTTTATAGCTAAAATATAGCAGAAAAATATTTTATAGCAAAATTATAGCAGATTTATAGGGCGACAGCCCTGTCTAGTTTTTCTCTTACAGCTTCTTTTTCTTCATCCAGATGGGCGTATACTGTTGTGGTCAAGCGTCTTTGTAACACTTGTGGCTAAAAATATCAATTTCTTTTATGATGCTATACGTGCCTGATAAGGCGTTCGGTATCCATTAAAACTATGGGGACGCACATGGTTATAGCTGACATAGGCAAATTCCTCCACTATCCGATACAGAGCCGCCTCTGGCTTTAACTCATATAGGTTGGTACATTCTTTTTCAGCGTGTTAAAATATCTTTCTATCGGTGCGTTGTCATATGGGTATCCAGCCCTGCTCATGCTTTGCGTCATATGGACGGATTCGCAGAATTCCACAAATGCTTTGGATGTGTATTGGAAACCCCGGCCGCTGTGCAGGATCAACTCCCCTTTTATTGCAGGCTATGAATCCAGTGCTTTCTGTAAGGTACGGATTGCAAGGCCACTGGTGATGTGGCGGTCTGTGATACTGGCAGCAACACTACGGTCATGCAGGTCAATAATGGTGCAGTTATATCTCACTTCGTGATCTGCAAGGAACAGACAGGAAAAATCAGTACACTATTTCTGGTTCACTTTATCTGCCATAAAGTCCTGTTTCAGCTTGTTCTCAAATATCCTGTGCGGCTTTGCGTGTTTAGGATCTGGCTTCTTCTTACGGGTGATGGAATGCAGCCCAGGTTCTGTGTTCATATATTTGTGTATCGTCGCAGAGCTGTAACGATACCCCGCGTGCCAGATAAACAGTCATGCTCCGATATCCGTCAACTTCATGATGGCTGTGATAAATGTCTTTTATCTGTTCCCGGATCTCAGATTTTTGGGTATAATAATCCGCCTTCCGGCGTTTCCGGTAGTTATAACAGGCATTGAGACAGAGTTCAAGCCGCCTTAGCAGCCAGCGTATGCCGAATTTTTCTTTAAACTCATCTAGGAATCGATAAGCCTCTAATCAATTTCCTTTGCAGAGAATGCCGCCGCTCTTTTTAAAGAGACGTTCCTTTTTTGCTTCTTTAAGTTCTTTTCTGAGGCGGAGGCTCTCCTTCATAAGTTCCATTTCATTTGGTGTACTTGGAGCTGATTGGGCTTTTAACTAACATTTTTTGGTTAATTTTCTGCACCATTTGGAGATACTGGCCTTCGATACGCCGTATTCTGGAATGATGCTTTTGTACTTCTTTTTAAATTCTGGTGTGTAATTCTGTGGCATAATATGTACTTCTTTCTTTATTATTCTCAGTATATCTTATTAGCCCCCCGTTACAACTTTATTATAGCACTTCAACATTCTGCCAGGTATCATATCAGCAGGCTGGAGGCTTTAAAACTGCAGGTACAGCAGAGCCTTGAATTGATGTTTGGAAACCAGTTTGATCGCATAGACGCAGCTATGCGCAAAACATACAAGGAGGTGTAGATTATCTGATTAACCGGAAAGCATGCTTTTATGGAAAAGAGGAATGGGAAACTATTCTTGAATAGTAAATAGTAATTTGCATTTGCCGAAAATGAGTTATTCTGCAGTCCCGATTGAGTGGAAGTGGAAGTTTCAGGTCGTTTTTTGTATAAAGTGATCCAACTTTACAAATAAATGGTTAAGAGAATGTTAAATCGTTGTTGTATGTAAGAATAGACATAATATTTTAAAATATATACAGGGAATATTTTTGTGCAAAGGGAGTATACAGTCAAATTCAAATATTTTTAGGATATGCTTTGGGGCTGCAGGAATAACTCCAGAGGTCAAGCCGCCATCCTTCACAGGCATAGACGGGAGAATTATACAAATGTATCAGAGTAAATATAACCATAAAAATTCCCGAAGTAAATGCAAAAGATACGGAAATCGGGCATTCGTTTGGGAAATTTAGGTTTAGTACAGAAAAAAATAAAAATCGGCAAAAGTTCTTGACAGACCTATTTTATACTTATATAATAATTTAGCGTGTATAAAAGCACACATATAAAAATACAGGAGGTGAAAAGAATGCCAACATTTAACCAGTTAGTAAGAAAAGGAAGACAGACGTCAGAGAAGAAGTCTACAGCGCCGGCTTTGCAGAAAGGATATAATTCCTTGAAGAAGCGTCCCACAGATCTCTCTGCTCCTCAGAAAAGAGGTGTTTGTACTGCAGTTAAGACTGCAACTCCTAAGAAACCTAACTCTGCTCTTCGTAAGATCGCCAGAGTACGTCTTTCCAACGGAATTGAAGTGACAAGTTATATTCCGGGTGAAGGCCACAACTTACAGGAACATAGCGTTGTTCTGATTCGTGGTGGAAGAGTAAAGGACTTACCAGGTACCAGATACCATATCATCCGTGGAACCTTAGACACAGCAGGTGTTGCTAACAGACGCCAGGCCCGTTCCAAGTATGGTGCCAAGAGACCAAAAGACGCTAAGAAATAAAGTTTAGCGGACCAATAGTATCACAGTAAGTGTAAAGTTTATTTAGCAGGGGCTTAATGAATATTGGCTACTATAGGTTTAGTGTTGGAAAGCGCGCAGGCGTACATTCTTTTTAGATAAATTTCCGCACGAATACACAGATAGTTAGTTGGAGACACAGCCGAAAGGCTGCGATCCCGGTTACCGCAAATTGTAACTGACACATGTGAGTACCGTTGAATTAATCGAAAATCAAAAAGGAATGATTAAGGAGGGAAGCGACGTGCCACGTAAAGGACATACTCAAAAAAGAGACGTATTAGCAGATCCGTTGTACAATAATAAAGTGGTTACCAAGCTTATCAATAACATTATGTTAGATGGTAAGAAGGGTATCGCCCAGAAGATTGTATACGGAGCATTTAACAGAGTTGCAGAAAAGACCGACAAGCCGGCAATCGAAGTGTTCGAGGAGGCTATGAATAACGTGATGCCGGTATTAGAGGTAAAGGCAAGACGTATCGGTGGTGCAACATATCAGGTGCCAATCGAGGTAAGGCCGGACAGACGTCAGGCATTGGCACTCCGCTGGCTGACTCTGTACTCCCGTAAGAGAGGCGAGAAAACCATGGAGGAAAGACTGGCAAACGAGATCATGGATGCAGCAAATAATACAGGTGCATCTGTAAAGAAGAAGGAAGATATGCACAAAATGGCAGAAGCAAACAAGGCTTTCGCGCATTATAGATTCTAAGATTCTATACCGTACAATGCCGTTTAGTCTGACATTTCATAAAAAATTGAAATTAAGACTGCGCTCCAAAGCGGCGTGTTATGCGCCTGAAGAAGGAGAATTTTGTTTTTGCTATCTGAATTTAGGAGGAAAAAACCTTGGCTGGAAGAGAATATCCATTAGAGAGAACCAGAAACATTGGTATTATGGCTCATATCGATGCTGGTAAAACGACATTGACCGAGCGTATTCTTTACTATACCGGTGTTAATTATAAAATTGGTGATACTCATGAAGGTACTGCTACCATGGACTGGATGGAGCAGGAACAGGAAAGAGGTATCACGATTACTTCAGCCGCTACAACCTGTCACTGGACAGAGCAGGAGAACTGCAAGCCTAAGGCTGGTGCCTTGGAGCATCGTATCAATATTATTGATACTCCGGGACACGTTGACTTTACTGTTGAGGTTGAGCGTTCACTTCGTGTACTGGATGGCGCTGTGGGCGTCTTCTGTGCGAAGGGCGGGGTGGAACCTCAGTCTGAAAATGTATGGCGTCAGGCTGATACCTACAATGTACCCAGAATGGCATTCATCAATAAGATGGATATTCTGGGAGCAAATTTCTACGGAGCCGTAGACCAGATTAAGACTCGTCTGGGTAAAAATGCGATTATTCTTCAGTTGCCGATCGGCAAAGAAGATGATTTTAAAGGAATTATTGATTTGTTGGAGATGAAAGCCTATATCTATAACGATGATAAAGGAGATGATATTTCCATTACCGATATTCCGGACGATATGAAGGATGATGCAGAATTGTATCGTTCTGAATTAGTAGAAAAAATATGCGAATTAGATGATGATTTGATGATGGAATTTCTGGAGGACAAAGAGCCTTCCGTGGAAGCGCTGAAGGCTGCTTTGAGAAAGGGAACCTGTGAATGTACGGCGGTTCCGGTATGCTGCGGTTCTGCTTACCGCAATAAGGGCGTTCAGAAGTTATTAGACGCAATTTTGGATTATATGCCGGCTCCTACGGATATCCCTGCCATTAAAGGCGTGGATCTTGATGGAAATGAGACGGAGAGGCATTCTTCTGACGATGAGCCGTTTTCTGCATTGGCGTTCAAGATTATGACAGACCCCTTTGTTGGTAAACTGGCATTTTTCCGCGTATATTCCGGTACCATGAATTCCGGTTCTTATGTATTGAACGCCACCAAAGGCAAGAAAGAGCGTGTAGGACGTATTTTACAGATGCATGCAAATAAGAGAGCTGAGCTTGACAAGGTGTATTCAGGTGATATTGCAGCGGCAGTTGGATTTAAGTTTACCAGTACAGGCGATACCATCTGTGACGAGCAGCATCCGGTTATCTTGGAGTCCATGGAATTTCCGGAACCGGTTATCGAACTTGCCATCGAGCCCAAGACCAAAGCAGGACAGGGCAAGATGGGAGAAGCTCTTGCAAAACTTGCAGAGGAAGATCCGACCTTCCGTGCGCATACCAATGCCGAGACAGGACAGACTATCATTGCCGGTATGGGCGAGCTGCATCTGGAGATTATCGTTGACCGTCTGCTTCGTGAATTTAAGGTGGAAGCAAATGTCGGCGCCCCGCAGGTTGCATACAAAGAGACATTTACCAAGCCGATTGATCAGGAATACAAATATGCAAAACAGTCCGGTGGACGTGGACAGTACGGACATTGTAAAGTTCGTTTTGAGCCTATGGATGCCAATGGAGAAGAATTATTTAAGTTTGACTCTGAAGTCGTAGGCGGAGCGATTCCAAAAGAATATATTCCGGCCGTAGGCGAAGGTATCGAGGAAGCTACTAAGGCGGGTATCCTTGCAGGATTCCCGGTTGTGGGTGTACACGCTACCGTATACGATGGTTCTTACCATGAAGTAGACTCTTCTGAAATGGCATTCCATATTGCCGGTTCCATGGCGTTTAAGGAAGCAATGAAGAAGGCAACTCCGGTATTGTTAGAGCCGATTATGAAGGTGGAAGTAACTATGCCAGAGGAGTATATGGGAGACGTTATCGGTGACATCAATTCCCGCCGCGGACGTATTGAAGGTATGGACGACCTTGGCGGCGGCAAGATTGTGCGTGCATTTGTACCGCTTGCAGAGATGTTTGGCTATTCTACAGATCTTCGTTCTAAGACACAGGGACGTGGAAATTACTCTATGTTCTTTGAAAAATATGAGCAGGTTCCCAAGTCTGTTCAGGAAAAAGTTATTTCTGCAAAAGGATAGGGAAAGTGAAGAAAACACTTGAAAATCCAACGATTATCGAATATAATCATAAATAGCTGATTTATTATGAGACAGCCCGAATGGGCAGAAAATTAAGGAGGACGTTATAAAATGGCTAAAGCTAAATTTGAGAGAACTAAACCGCATTGTAATATCGGAACCATTGGTCATGTAGACCATGGTAAAACTACTTTAACAGCAGCTATCACAAAGGTTTTGTCTGAGAGAGTTGCCGGAAATGAGGCTACTGATTTTGAAAATATTGATAAGGCTCCGGAAGAGAGAGAAAGAGGTATTACAATCTCTACTGCTCACGTTGAGTATGAGACGGATAAGAGACATTATGCGCACGTTGACTGTCCGGGCCATGCCGACTATGTAAAGAACATGATCACTGGAGCGGCTCAGATGGATGGAGCTATCCTTGTAGTAGCTGCAACTGACGGTGTTATGGCTCAGACCAAAGAGCACATCCTGTTGTCCCGTCAGGTAGGCGTACCGTATATCGTTGTTTTCATGAACAAATGCGACATGGTTGACGATGAGGAGCTGCTTGAATTAGTAGAGATGGAAATTACGGAAATTCTGGAAGAGTATGAATTTACAGACTGCCCGATTATCAAGGGATCTGCATTGAAAGCTCTGGAAGATCCGAGCGGAGAATGGGGCGACAAAGTTATGGAACTGATGGCCGCAGTAGACGAGCATATTCCAGATCCTCAGCGTGCAACTGATCAGCCGTTCCTGATGCCTATCGAGGATATTTTTACAATTACCGGACGTGGAACAGTTGCTACTGGTAGAGTAGAGCGTGGTGTTCTGCATGTAAACGAAGAAGTTGAAATCGTTGGTATCAAAGAAGAAACTAAGAAAACGGTTGTAACCGGTATCGAGATGTTCCGTAAGCTGTTAGACGAGGCTCAGGCTGGTGATAACATTGGTGCTCTGCTTCGTGGTATTCAGAGAACTGAAATTGAAAGAGGACAGGTTTTGGCTAAGCCGGGTACTGTTACCTGCCATACCAAATTTACTGCTCAGGTGTACGTTCTGACCAAAGATGAAGGTGGGCGTCATACTCCTTTCTTTAACAATTACAGACCTCAGTTCTACTTCAGAACAACTGACGTAACAGGTGTCTGCAATTTACCGGAAGGAACAGAAATGTGTATGCCTGGTGATAACGTAGAGATGAGTATTGAACTGATTCATCCAATCGCTATGGAGCAGGGTCTTACATTTGCTATTCGTGAGGGTGGCAGGACTGTTGGTTCTGGAAGGGTTGCTACTATCATCGAGTAATTACAATTTATTTAGTAAATTCAAGGCTTTCGGGGATTTCTCCGAAAGCCTTTTTATGTGGTGGAATAGTTTAAAAATGCTCTATGGTTCTAATATGGTTCTAAAAAATTTGTTCATCAGGAAAATATATCAAAAATATTCACTATTGATTTTCAATAGAAATATTAAATGAGTTCATCAGACTGTCTATCCATATATTATATTCATCCGTATCAATCTTTTCACTTTCCAGTTCTTTGTTCAATTCATTCCAACGAGATACAAGGGATGCAATCTGCGGACTTTCTATGTTAATGGATGCCACTAAACGTCTTGTAGCTGTGTTGACAGAAGTAGAACATTCCACTGGAATCCCTGCCCTTATCAATTCCATAATTACCTTTAAAATATCTGAGTATGTGTTAATACTTAATTCTTCGTTTGGTTTAATCGTATATCCGAAAAACAAATCTTCTTTGATACCAATAATAGAACAGAATTTTTGTATTACTTCCATAGGCGGCTCGCTATATCCGTTTTCATAATTGGAATAAGTCGGAACAGATAATTCCAACTTAGCAGCCATTTCTTTTTGGGACATATCAGCTCCTATACGAAATGACTTCAAACGTTTGTCTATATGTAAATAATGTGATATTCGCATATTCTCACCTCAAATTAGATTTTTAATTATTATACCACAATTTCAATAAATATAAATAGAAATATTCAAACTTTAATATTTTTACTTGACATGTCTGGAAATGAATATTATTATAAAAATACAAGATATTAAATATTTATATTTAAAATTTGATTGTAAGGAGGAAAGGTATTTGAAAACAAATTATATGATGGGAGTAGAAGATGTAGCCGCTGAATTAGGAATTTCTAAAGGTCACGCTTATAAGGTGATTCGACAGCTCAACAATGAATTAGAAAAATCCGGCTATATTGTAGTGGCAGGGAAAATTCCCAGAGCATTTTGGGAGAAGAAGTTTTACGGTTATCAAACAGTACAGACAGCATAAAGGGAAGGAGAAAGCAAATGCCAGCATATAAGGATGAAAAGAGGAATACTTGGCTTAGCCTGTTCTATTATGAGGATTGGCAGGGGAACAAGAAGAAAAAGCAAAAACGTGGATTTAAGACAAAGAAAGAGGCGTTGGAGTGGGAAAATAATTTTAAGCTCTCTGCCAATGCCAATATGGATATGACATTGGGCGCATTTGTGGAAATTTATTTTCGTGATAAAGAGGGCGAGTTAAAAGAGCGTTCTATCAAGAATAAAAGATATATGATTGCAACGCACATTTTACCGTATTTCCAAAATAAGAGAATGAATGAAATTACTCCGTCGGATATTATCCAGTGGCAGAATATGATAAGGGAAAAGGGTTATGCACCGACTTATCTTCGCATGATTCAAAATCAAATTACTGCATTGTTTACTCATGCAAGCAGTATTTATAATTTGTCAAACAATCCATGCAAGAGAGTTAAGAAAATGGGAAAGCCCGATGCGGACAAGCTGGACTTTTGGACAAAAGAGGAATACGACAAATTTATAAACACGATTGAGATTGGGAGCCGCTATTATGTAATCTTTGAAATTCTGTTTTGGACGGGATGTAGGGAAGGTGAATTACTTGCCCTAACAAAATCTGATATAGACTTTCAAAATAGTCGCATGAGCATTACAAAGACGTATTACCGGACAGAAAGGCGGGATGTCATTACTGCGCCGAAAACGGAACAATCAGTGCGAATAATTGAATTGCCTGAGTTTCTGACACAGGAAATCAAAGAATATGTAGATAAATTGTATGAGCTGCCGGATGATGAGCGAATATTTCCTATCGTTGCGGAGGCGGTTCAGCATAAGTTAAAGCGGCAGGCAAAAAAGGCAGGAGTGAAAAAGATACGAGTCCATGATATTCGTCACAGCAGTGTAGCGTACCTTATAAATCAAGAGGTACAGCCACTGATTATCAAAGAACGGTTAGGGCATAAGGATATAAAAATCGCATTGAACACTTATGGGCATTTATATCCGAACCAACAGAGACAGGTAGCAGATATGTTAAATCAGCAGAAAGCAATAAGCCCCAACAGCGGCAACTGTCAGGACTTATGATAACTGGAAAACCTCTGTTATTGGTAATCACAATACAAGTATAGCAGAGGTTTCTTCCAGTGACAATGATTTTTCAAAATGGGAGGACATCTATGGAAGAAATAAAAACAGAATTGCAGATGATTAAAATGTCAGAAATACAGTCGAAGGAAGTAGAATGGCTGTGGTATCCATTTATTCCATATGGAAAACTGACAATTGTTCAGGGAGACCCGGGGGATGGCAAGACAACCCTGATATTGAATATAGCGGCAAAACTATCAAAAGGAGAAGGATTAGATAGTGAAATGAAATTGCCTGAACCAATGAATGTAATTTATCAGAGTGCAGAGGACGGTTTGGCAGATACGGTAAAGCCGAGATTGGAGTTGCAGGAGCAGATTGTGAAAGAATATTAGTTATTGATGAAAACGATAAATCGCTCTCTATGGCTGATGAACGCTTGGAAAAAGCAATTGTACAGACTGGGGCAAGGATGTTGATTTTAGATCCGATACAGGCATATCTTGGCGGTGGTATGGATATGAACAGGGCAAATGAGACACGAGATATGACAAAGAAATTAGGAGTGTTGGCAGAGAAATATCAGTGTGCAATTGTTCTTATCGGGCATATGAACAAAGCGGCAGGAAATAAAGCTGCATACCGGGGAATGGGTTCGATAGATTTCTTTGCTGTTGCAAGAAGTGTATTGCTGGTCGGCAGGATAGAGGGTGAGCCAAATATCAGGGCGGTTATTCAGATAAAAAACAATTTGGCGGCATTTGGACACTCCAAAGCATTTCGGTTATCAGAGAATGGTTTTTCTTGGATTGGGGATTATGAGATTACTGCTGATGAAGTGTTGGGCGGTATTGTTCCCAAAGCAAACAAAATGGAACAGGCGAAACAATTGCTCCGAGAACTGGCACTTACTTCTAACATGGTTCAGAGCAATGAAATATTTGATATAGCGTGCGAGCAGGGAATTTCAAAAAGGACACTGGAAAATGCCAAAAGAGAACTTGGTATTCGGGCGAAGAAGATAAACAATTCTTGGTATTGGGAATTGGATAAGGTTAAGCCGGAATAAAAGGGAAGAACGCAACAATGCAGACTATATGGATTTTGCGGGGATGAATATCGCAAGGTTGCAAAACTTATAGACATTGCATTGTTGCGGACTTGCATGAAGTGTGTTTTCGCATGAGGGAATGGCTAAATGAAAAGGCAAAGCATATTTGCCTGCGTAAGCGTAGCAATGCCCCGGCAGGGATTATCTTGCTCTTAGAACTAAGATGCCTCCCCGGCGAGGGGCGCAAAACCTGCCTGCAGGTTGCATTTTTGTTGGCGTAGCTGACAAAAGTGCTTTTGCGTTACTCTTGGCAAGAGTAACAGAACCTATATGTGCCTGTCGGCACAAAAAGATGACAGATAAGAAAGGGGAAATCAATTTATTGGAAAGGACAATCAGCGGAATGGTGGGGAAGGGTTCGGTTAACCACAATACGAGAGCCTTTACTGCTAAAAATGTAGACAAAGAACGCAGCCGGGATAACGTGGAGTTTTGCCACTCAGATATAAAAGAGGCATACCATCAGCTTTTTGATGGGGCATTGGAGCGGTACAATGCAAGGCAGAAACGGAATGACCGAAAGATAGAAAATTATTATGAGAAGATACGCCAGGGAAAGCAGGAGAAACTGTTCCATGAGGTTATCTTCCAGATTGGCAATAAGGATGACATGAATGCCAGAAACGTGGAGGGGCAGATTGCAAAAGACATTTTAATAGACTTTATGGCAGATTTTCAGGAAAGGAATCCAAACCTCCATGTATTTTCTGCACATCTGCACATGGATGAGGAAACGCCGCACCTGCATATAGACTTTATTCCTTTTATCCGTAACAGCAGGCGCGGGCTTGACACAAGGGTGTCGTTAAAAGGGGCACTGGCGGAACAGGGATTTCAGGGCGGCACAAGAGGCGCTACGGAATGGAGCCAATGGATAGAGGCGGAAAAACAGGAACTTTCAAAAGTTATGGGGCGGTATGGCATACAGTGGAAGAAATTGGGGACACATAAGAAACATTTGTCCGTGCTGGAGTTTCAAAAGCAGGAGAGGGCAAAGGAAGTGGCGGAGTTGGATAAGCAGATAGAGAAGTCTGAAACTGCGCTCAGCAGTGTGAAAGAGGTGGTGGACAGCCGACTGGAACGTGCGGAGAATTTGATACAGATTAACGAAAATTTACGGAAAAGCAATGAAAGGCTGCGTATGGACAATTCTGAACTGGAAAATGCTTATACAGAGGCGGAGCAGAGCCATTCAGTGCTGTCCAAGAAAAACAGGATATTGCAATCGGAAAATGAAAGTTTGAAGGGTGAAAATGAGATACTACAGTCTGGTAACAGTGAATTGAAGAAACAGAGGGAAAGGATTCAAGCTGAACTTAACTCTATGGAGAGATTTCAGGCAGGAGTTGAGCGGCAGATATGCTGTTATGATGAAGACGGACAGTGGCGGCTCCCAGAGCCGGGGGCTTTCACCAGTGCGAAATCCTATCATGAAAACACTGCAAAGCCTTTGGTTGAAAAATTAAAGGAATTGGTAAAAAGCCTGACAGTTCGGTGCGCCAATCTGGCAGAACAAGTCAGAAGTCTGACAGGGAGGGTGAAACAGCAGGCGGCGGAAATTGGATGGTACAAAGAAAAATTGATGGAGCAGGCAGACACTGTGGTGCAGCTTAGAGAAAAAGCAGACGATTTGGAATGTGTAAGGCGGTATGCAGGTGCAGGCAGGGTACAGGAAATGATTGATTCCATAAAAGAGGCTGAAAGGCTGGACAGGGAGCAGAAACGTATACAGGAAAACTACGACGGAAGGTATTACAGATAAGGAGATGAATTGTAAAATGAAAAAGAGGAATAAAATGGAAAAATATATTGTTGGGGAAAATGGCATAGGCTATACGCTTGGGGAAGACGGTTTCTATTACCCTGACCTGAAACTGCCGGAAGGAACACATTATAATATTGGCAAATATGGTCTTATACGGTGGGAATATCTGATAACCTGCCATAGAAGGGAATATTTTAAATTACTACTGGCAGGGGAACTCAATCAACATCTGCATGAGGTTGACGAGGAATGCCATGAAAGGATGGAACTTTTGGTGGAACAGATGAAAGTTGGGGCAGGAATTACGGAAGAATTGAAATCGACTGACTTCATGAAGTGGATTGGTTTGGTGAATAATGTGAGAAACGCAGCCGAGGAAATTGTTCTGAGAGAGTTGATATGTGTGTAGTTGTTAGAAGTAATCTAATCGCTTAGTGGCGTTCTATTAATGTATTTTGCGATGAAGTGTAATTTGTAGTAGTTATGGGGATAGGGCATTTTCAATAAGTGGAAATGCCCTTATTCTTTATCAGTGTTGTCCCTGATGTGCTGACAAATATCCTCTACATCGCAATCCAGTATTTCACATAGACGGTCAAGGGTAATGGTTTTTATCACCATATTTTTTCGTAGACGGTGTAGCTGAGCCTGGTTAATATGGTAATCTTTTATGAGAGAATATTGCGAAATGCCTTTTTTCTTCATAGTTTCCCACAAACGTTCATATACAATCATAATCTGTCCTTTCTTTTTGTTATATGACTATTATTCCATGAAATTTAGAAATACAATATTGTACGTGTGAGAACAATATACAGATAAAAAAATAAAGGCAATTGTTTTTGGGAAAACAGATACCTTTATTTTTCGGATGTGTTTCTTACATATTGGCAAATATCTTCTACATTGCAGTCCAGAATTTCGCATATACGGTCAATAGTGGATGTCTTTATGACGGTGTTCTTCCTGAAACGGTCTAGCTGAGCCTCGTTTATATTGTAATCATGAATAAGGGAGTATTGTGTGACGCCTTTGTTTCTCATGGTTTCCCACAGCCTGTCATACACTATCATTTTTTCAGTCCTTTCTATTGATTTATTTTCATTATTGCATTAAAATAGGTAAAACAACATTGTTCGTGTAAGAACAATACAAACATTAGTTTTGACTTATAGAAATAGGGGAAGTAATATGATGGATATGGAAAGCTTTGCCGCCATGCTTTTGGATAGCATTGGAAAGGCAGGTCTGCCTATTGCAGGTGTGGAACGGTTACATGAGAACAAGTGCTTGTTTGGGATAGAAATGTCTGACAAAAGAGAATTCTTGCTTAAAATTGGGAAACGTGACGTTGAACAGGAGGCGCATTTGATAGAATTGGATGAAACAAACAGTAAAATCCATGAAATTTATGAAAGGTATACAAATAGCTGGGAGTATAACGATGCCCTAATGCACAATGATTTTGATATAGACTGGCTGGAAGGGGAATTGAATATTGAGGATTATCGGAAGTTAGAGGATTATATTTTGTATTATTGTTCAAGAAATGATGAAATTTTATTCCGTCTTGGGTTTAAATATGCTTGGTCTTTGTTCCATGAATGCATGGAGAAGGAAAAGATTGAATAAGATAAATTGGAAAAGGGCGTGGCAGTTGTCACGTCCTTTTTCAATTTATAAAAAAGTTATATTTTATGAAATGAGGATATTAGAAAGTAACAAATCATAAAAAACTGCCTCTAACATTTTTATAGAAAAAAGGGGGGTTTATGTGGTAATATAGGAGCAGAAATAAAAGCACAATGTAAGGTATAAGTGAAACGAATCTGAACGGAGAAGTAATTTGCTGAAAATGGAGACAAGGAGAAGAAAATGTTAGACTTTGTGATTGAGCGTACAAATAAATACATTGAAAGTATGCCTAAAAAGGAACGCAAAAAGTATGGTCAGTTTTTTACAAGCAAAGAAACAGCACAGTTTATGGCAGGATTATATATAATTTCTAAAAATACGTCTATTGTTCGCGTTTTGGATGCTGGAGCAGGTTCAGGAATATTGTCCTGTGCTTTTTTGGAACGGTTAGAACAGATTGACTCTGTACAGACAATAGAATTGACTTGTTATGAGAATGACAAAAATATTTTAGAATTACTAAAGGAAAACCTTCAAACTTGCCAGTCATATTCTAAAAAGGATATTCAGGTACAGATTATTACAGATAATTATATTACTAGTCAGTATTTAGATTTTAATTATATGTTGGGCGGCAATCCTAATCCGCAGAAATATGATTTTGTAATTGGTAATCCGCCATACATGAAAATATCCAAAGATGCGCCGGAGGCAACTGCAATGCCGGAAGTTTGTTATGGCGCACCTAATCTGTATTTTATTTTTGCTGCAATGGGATTGTTTAATCTTGATTCTGATGGAGAAATGGTGTATATTATTCCCCGCTCATGGACTTCTGGTGCCTATTTTAAGCGTTTTAGGAAGTATTTTCTGACAGAAGGCAAATTAGAATATATTCATTTATTTGTAAGTAGGAATAAGGTGTTTGACAAAGAAGATGTCCTACAGGAAACGATTATCATAAAAGTAAAAAAAACAAATAGAATACCAGAAAAAGTAATAATTACGTCTTCGCAGTCAAATAATGATTTTGATAATCTTACTTCTTTGTCTGTTCCATATAGCCTTGTAGTTTCGGGAAATGATTATTATGTATATTTGGTGACGGATAAAAAAGAAGTTTCTGTGTTGGAACGGTTACAAAAGTTTGATAAAACTTTACCCGATATAGGATTAAAGATGAAAACAGGATTGACAGTTGACTTTCGTAACCGAGAGATTCTTCGTGATAAAGCAGAAGAAGGTGCAATCCCACTCTTTTATTCACAGCATATCAAGCAAGGAGAAGTGCAGTTTCCTATTCAGAAAGAACACGAGTATGTTGTAACTGACCAAAAAGGATTATTGCAGGACAACCGAAACTATTTGTTTGTGAAACGGTTTACTGCAAAGGAGGAACGCCGCAGGTTGCAGAGTGGTGTATATTTATCAAAAAGATATCCACAGTATAAGAAAATTAGCACACAGAATAAGATAAATTTTGTGGATGGATTGATAGTAGAAATGTCAGAATGTCTTGTATATGGATTGTATGTGATTTTTAATTCAACTCTTTACGATGAATATTATAGGATTTTGAATGGCTCGACACAGGTAAATTCGACAGAGATTAATACTATGCCTGTGCCTGATTTGGAAAGTATACAAGAAATGGGAAGAAAACTTATGAAAAGCAAGGATATGTCAGAAAAAAATTGTAACAGGATATTGGAGGGGGTACTGTGAGTAAGATTGATGAGGCGAGGGAGTTACTAAAAACACTTGGAATGCCAAAAGCGCAACAGGCAGATATTTGTTGTTATGTACTGTTGGCAATGACAGGAATAAAGCAAGATACAGCATGGGCAGACGCTGGAAATGAATGGATTCGTATCCATGACATGATTCAGTTTGCGAATACATATTATGGCGTAGCTTATGCGGAAAACAGCAGAGAAACATTTCGTAAGCAGGCATTGCATCATTTCCGCAATGCTGCGCTTATAGAGGATAATGGGAAAGCAACGAACAGTCCTAATTACAGATACAGATTAACAGAAGAAACATTGCAAGTGGTAAGGGTGTTTCAAACCTCAGAGTGGCAGAAATCCATAAGTCGGTTTTTAACATATCATGAAAGGTTGGTGGATACTTATACATCGAAAAAGAAAATGACAATGATGCCTGTGCGTATTAATGGAGCGGACCTTCAATTTTCTACAGGTAAGCATAATGAATTGCAAAAGGAAATTATTGAAGAATTTGCTCCAAGATTTGCGCCAAATTCAGAGTGTCTGTATGTTGGTGATACAATAGAGAAGGACTTAGTTAAAAATGTAGATAAACTGACAGAGTTGGGGTTTGAAATAACTTTACATGATAAGATGCCGGATGTGGTGTTATATAGAGAAGATAAAGATTGGATTTATTTTGTTGAATCAGTAACTTCTGTTGGACCAATGGATTCCAAAAGAATTTTGGAACTGACAGAGATGACAAGAAATGTGACAGCAGGAAAAATCTTTGTGACAGCATTTCTTGATTTTAAGACTTATAAGAGATTTTCAGAAACACTGGCATGGGAAACGGAAGTCTGGATTGCAGAGATGCCAGAGCATATGATACATTTAAATGGGAATAAGTTTTTGGGACCAAGGTAAAGATTATATAAGAATTTGCTGAAAAAGATAGTATTTAAGTGAGCGAGAAAATTTTAATTATAAAAAATGTTCCAACAGAGAATGAGGGATATATATTATTATAATATTCTGAGTGCGGTGAGTTATAAGAGATAGAGAAATCTAAGACAAAGGGAAAATAATTAGTAATTGAATTAAATTAGTAGCTCTAGTGATTGTTATCATGGGATTCTCATGCTTGTAAATAGTATACAAAGTATCATTGATTTTTATAAAATATATAGTTTGATAATTGTGTTGAGACAGTAACAGAAAATTTTTAAGAATGTATTTTTTAAGAGATTTTTCCACAGTGTTAGTAGAATATTTTAGATTATTTGTAAGAGGAGAAGAAAGTGAAAGAAGATAAGATACCAAAAGTTTTTATATCCTATTCTTGGAGTAGTGATGGTATAACTATGCCATTAGCAGAACGCTTAGTGTCACATGGAGTAGATGTTGTTTTGGATAAATGGGATTTAAAGGAAGGTCAAGATAAATATGTTTTTATGGAGCAGTGTGTCAATAATCCAGAAATTGACAAGGTTCTTATAGTTTGTGACAAAAAATATGCGGATAAAGCTAATAATAGGGAAGGTGGAGTAGGTGATGAAACAGCGATTATTTCGACTGAAATATATGGAAAAGTAAATCAGGAAAAATTTATTCCTATTATTGCAGAGTGCGATGAGGAGGGTAATCCATATGTACCGACTTATATAAAAACGAGAATTTATGTGAATTTGTCGGATGTTACTAAGTATGAAGAAGAGTATGAAAAGCTGTTGCGGAATATATATGAAAAACCATTATTTAAAAAGCCTAAATTGGGATTAAAACCAGAGTGGATAGAGGAAGATTGTGTAAATCTGTTCCCTTTGCAGGATTTGGTTCGGCAGTTAAAAGGAAGTGACAGTGTTAGAAAACAGAATGTAATAATTAGACGATTTATAGATCAGTACATTGAAGTGCTAAAATCATATTATAATAAAGATATAAATGATGGACAACAAGTATATGAAACATGGATGACAACAAAGAATGTTCGGGATTATTTTTTAGATTTTTTGGATGCTCTTTTAGAAACAGAATGTGATATAGGTTCATTATTATGTGAAGTTTTTGAAGAATTGTATAATATATTGACTTGTGTTAAAACTTTTAATGACAAAGCAAATTCCTATGGAGATAAGGAATGCGATGTTTTTAAAACGCATATATGGGAGCTTTTTATTTGTGCAGTGACATTTTTAAGACACTATGAAGATTATAAGTCGTTAAATACAATATTGAGCAATACATATTTCTTGATTGATTCAGGCTTTGGTGGTTCTAAAAAACCAACAAATTATGCGCGCTTTAGACATTATAGCAGACCAATAGAAGAGTATTATAAACCAGAATCTGAGAAGAAGGATTTACTTACTTTGATGGGGAATGCATTATGCTGTGAAAGGGAAAAGTATCCAATATATACAAAGGGAACAATGGCACAGGCAGATTTATTTCTTTATCAAGTGTTTAATGGGTTTGATTTAGTAAGTGAGAGTACAGCGCATATGGATAATTATTGGTTTCCAACATGTTATGTTTATGCGGAAGGGGAAATGCTTGGATGGGATAGGATGAAATCACAAAAGTTTTGTGAAAAGATGTGTGTATTGTTTGGGGTAACAGATATTGAAGAACTTAAGAGCATAATGGCTAAGTGTATGTATGATCAAGAAATGCATTATAGAGGAAGTTTTAATTCTGCACCAGCAATTTTGAATTATATTAAAATTGAGGACATAGGGAGTATGAAGTAGAGATGCATTTGGGGTAGACATTGGAATGATTGTATTGTGGTTCTATTTTGGTTCTAAAAAATTTGAAAACCTCAAATAACATGGCTAAAATAGAATAATATAAACACAAAATGCCATAAAATACATGAAAAGGTGCTATGATTTCATTCCCTACGAACCGTGAGGGTGGACGTACAGTAGGTTCTGGACGTGTGGCTACTATTATTGAATAATTAAAAAATGCAGTAAAACAGGGCGTTCCCAGTATGGGTTCGCCCTTAAATTTTTCCTTATGGAACTAATTTGGTACTATTATCTGGTTTAGTTTTTCTGCGACTTCATTGTGCTTACTGGGGTATAAGTGCCCGTAGGTATTATCTACCGTCTGTACAGTATCGCCAATGCGTTCTGCTATCAGGTGTGGGGAGAATCCCATATTGATTAGTAATGATACATGGGAGTGCCGCATATCGTGAATGCGTATGAAAGGAATATTGGCTTTTTCGGCTCCTCGCTTCATGTTTCGTAAGCGTCAAATAAGAACGTGTAGTGAAATATATGGCGTTCTCCTGTAAAATCCGAGTTAGAGTTTTTAGAGTTCACTCCAAAAACTCTAAATCCAGATAAAGGAGAATACCCATGGACATTTCCACTTTAACTCCGGATAAGCAGGTAAAACTTCAGTACTGGCTGGATGTGATCCGTCAATGCAGAGCCTCCGGTCTAACGAATCAGGCATGGTGCGAGCAGCATGATATCTCTTTAAAAAGCTATTATTACTGGATCGCAAAGATCCGGAAGCTGGCCCTTGAGGAACTGCCCCGAAAAAGGAATGGATCCAGGCCGGCAATGGTGCAGACTG
>QXWW01000039.1 GCA_009911185.1 Lachnospiraceae bacterium | reverse complement strand
TAATCCTCGATAGCTCAATGGTAGAGCACTCGGCTGTTAACCGAGTTGTTGTAGGTTCGAGCCCTACTCGGGGAGTTAAAGAAAAGCCTGTAAATATTAGTGTTTGCAGGCTTTTTGGTATACCGAAGCTGGGAGAGAAGAATATTGGGAGGCAACGTACTGTTAACTGAGAAAAATGCTCCTCAATGATCCAATGAAAGGGTGTACTTGTCGGAAAAAATCATCAGACAATAATATTTGGGCAGGATGGAAGAAGTTTAGTAGAGTAGAAATAATAATTTATCTAAGAAAAAAGGAAGATTTGTTACGGGATGTGCGAAACAAAAAGTAAAGCTGTGGATTTCCATTTAATGAAATCTTGTATTGGATTTATACAGGGTTTCATTTTTGTATTAATTGATTGAAGATAAACGGAAAATAGATTATAATATAAAACCAGGTATGAAATATATGGAATTATTATGAAATGAACAGAATACGAAAGTAATTCATAGGAGAAAAATCTTGAAAAATATTATAGAATTAGAAAATTTGACTATTGAAGATTTAAAGGAATGGTTAATCAATGTACATGAAAAATATTATATTGAACTTAAGAAGGCTTCTGAATTACCGAATGCATTTTGGGAAAGTTATTCATCATTTTGTAATACATCAGGAGGATTAATTATTTTAGGTGTTGTCGAAGGACTTTCGAAAAATGAAATATTAGGTGTTTCAAATCCACAGAAAACATTAACCTGTTTGTGGGATCAGCTTTCTAATACAAATAAAGTAAGTTACAGGAATATTGATAATCAGGATGTGAATACATATATTATTGATGGAAAAACTGTCATTATAGTATATGTAAAGGAAGCTGCTGAAAGTATGAAACCAGTTTATATAAATGGAAAGTTAGAGAATTCATGGATTAGAACCGGGGATGGTGACAGGAAAGCAAATAGAGATGAATTGTCTGCATTTATCAGGAACGCACAACCAGGTCAGGATAATTTGCCAGCCGATAATTTTACAATACATGATCTTGATTTAGACTCTGTTATCACATATAAAGAACGTGTTAGCAAAAGGTTTCCTAAGAAGAAATATATTGAGATGGAACATTTGGAATTTTTAACAGAGATTGGAGCCTGTTATAAAGATCGAAATACTGGCCAGATAAAAATCAGAAGAGGAACTTTACTTTTTTTGGGTAAATGTAATTCTATTAAAGAATTATTTCCACATTATCATTTAGACTATTTTAATCATAGAGGTAATAATCCCAGATGGTCAGATAGAGTTTCAGATGATGAACCCTGTGATTACGAAATGAATCTTTACAATTTTTATAATGTTGTATATGAAAAAATTAAGATATTGTTTCAAGAGTCATTTGTATTGGACTCTGAACAATTAAGAATACCATTATCAGAATTTGATGAAACTATTAGAGAGGGACTTGTAAATTGTTTGGCACATGCAGATTATGTTCAAGGTTATCCCTCTACTAAAATAGATGTATATGATGGATGGTTTTGTTTTAATAATCCAGGGAAAATGCTTGTTTCACCACAACAGTTTTTTATGGGAGGTGATTCACGGCCGCGCAATGAGATTATTATGAAATTGTTTCGATTATTAGGCGCTTCTGAACGCCAAGGATTTGGAGGCCCTCTTATTTATAAAACAGCAATAAAAAATGAATTTAGGGGACCAGAAATTATAACAGATATTGAACATACCGAATTGAAAGTGTGGAATATTGACTTAGCAGATTCATATTCGGATTTGGCTATTGATGAAAAAAATATTTTACGGTATATTGTGAAAAGTGCTTCGGCACAATCTGTGAATATGATTAAAAGTGCATTAGAAATGACGGAGTATAGGGTACGGAAGGCAATAGAATTACTTGAAAAAAGAAATTTAATCAGGAAAGTGGGAAATGGACCATCTACGAAGTATATAGTGGAAATAGAAAGTATAGAACTTTTAACACAGTTGCAGATGGCGATGGAGACATTAAAACGGCAGGTGACGTAATATTATCTCGTGATTATCTCGTGGAAACATATAAATTATCATAAAATTTATCAAAAATATAGGATTTTAAGATATTAAAATCGTAGTGATTATCTCGTGATTATCTCGTGAAAACCAGTTAAGTATCACAAGAAGAGATGATAAATGATTTTCGGTGTGCGACCGTATCAATGGTAGTGCAATGTTATGGTCGCACACCGAAGAAAAATAGAATAGTCCTCGATAGCTCAATGATAGGAGCTCGGCTGTAACCGGGGTGTTGTAGGTTCGAGCCCTACTCGGGGAGCTTGAAAGAAAGCTTGTAAACATCAGTGTTTGCAAGCTTTTTGACGTAATAACAGTGCATTGTGGAGTGATGTAAATAGCTTGAAAATTACTTTTGCTGATTGTAAATGATATCTTTCTGTTGCTTCAGCCTCTTTTTGAAATTTTGAAGAAATCTGTCGTTTCCCATGATTTTAAGCATAGGTCCAAAAGACATGACCTCAATCAGGAGCTCTGTTTCCATATTTTTATTATAATAAATAAGGCACTCATAAATGTTTTCATCAACTTTAGTTGTATTTTTTTCATAATTGGCAAAATGTAGCATGGCGCGTTCTAAGGCATTGCGTTTATTGATAATATGCAGTCTCAGAGGATCAGCATAGTATGAATTTTTAATCATGGCATTTAAGTCCGGAGGCGAAGTAAGAATTTTATTTATGGAATTTACATGTTGCATACGGGAAAGATTCAAAGTCTCAAGTTTCATTTTGCCATGTTTGGTCTGCTTCCATGCCAGAAGACGAAACTTATCATTTTTTACAGAATACTCCAGGCGTGCGGGTACATAGTGGTGATGTACACGGTTTCCTCTGGGGGCAGTGTAATCAATGTCAACATAGCGTTTCTGTTTTTGCGCCGAAAGCAGGGTGCGGAAGTTGTTACGATAAGTTTCGTCGGTATAAGGATCACTGTCTGTAAATTTGTCATAGTAATAGAATTGTTCCTGCTTCCAGAGAGGAATGGCAGAATCAAGCATTTCGTTCAGGCTGTCTAATTGTAACTGATCAAGAAATAATCCGATGCGCGGGTCAGATAATAATGCTTTCAAATAGGATTTTTCAAGATTAGACAGCGGCATGGAAAAGGAGGAACCAAGCTTGGAACGATAAATATTGCCGTCTTTTTCGAATAAATTCCAAGTGCCATTTTCAAGTTTGGGGATAATAGCAATCAGGCTTTCCTCAAATCCCTCGCGGCAGATTTCCTGGCGGATATCTTCTATAGTAAGAGGCGTTTTGCGGCACAAAAGATGATGTAATACCTGATAGTAGCAGCTATAAATTTCTGAAAATATTTCCATAAGCAAAGATTCTCCTATAAATCATACAGACTGTTTTCGTCAATCTGGTATATCTGGTACATTTTCTGCAAATCCTGGTAGAAACGCCGTTCTACAGATTTTGCCGTACATTTTAAAGACAAAATTCTTCCGGTAAATGTGCGCACCCAGGGCAGCATCTCGTTACAGTCAAATACTTTAATTTCATATTGGTATGTATTTTCTGCAATTTTTGTGACAGCTCCGCCTCTGCCCTCATGCTTAAGGCGTTCCAAAATATAATGTTCTGTAGAAGCGTCAATCTTTAGCGTCATGGTTAAGCGGTCCAGATGATGCCTTTCCGTACCTTCAAAAGAAACGCCCCAAAGATATTTACGGTTTCGATTTAGTTTTTCCAGTAAATCTTCATACATTTGCGATATTTCCAGCGAAACGACGCTTTTAATAGTATCCAGGCGAAAGCAAGTAAAACGGCTGTTTCTTTCAGTATAAGCGCAGAGAAAACGGCGTCCGCTTCTGGTACTGGTAAAAATCTGCAATGGGATACAGGTTATCGTATTTGTCAGATCTCTTTTGGAACTTTTGATGGTAAGGTTTACAAATCTTTTATGATTCATGGCTTCTAATAGATCAAGAAGTATTTCTTCTTCCAGTGTATGTACAAAAAAATTATGTTTGACACGAAAGGTTTGATTGCGGTAGTTAAGCTGCTCTGTGAGCAGGTGTCCCACAATTCCAAAACAACCTGCCATCTGATAAAAGGCAAGTGCATCTAATGCATTTTCATGGGATGTTAGCCAAAGGGCGAGGCGGTTGTCAAGAGAAAAAATCACTCTTTTTCCCACTTTTTTCTTGTCTATAATTCCTTCTTTGGCGTAAGCGTTGCATTTTCGGCGTACGGTTTGAATGTCGAACAGTATTTCGCGGCGGCTAAGCAGACGATCTGTAATTTCTTCTGCCGTCAGGCTATGGCCATCCCAAAGCAGGTCCAAAATCAAAAAATGCAGTACAATATCATTGTCTGTAAAACTTTTTGTTTTCCATACCTGGAACAGGGGATTGGTATCAAGAAGACTGCTGTCTATGGCCAAAGAGATATTGGAACCTCTGGAAATGTAATCTTTGCGAATAAAAGGTGCAAGCCAGCTTTCTAAGCGTCTGCGTTCATTATCGTAGGTTCTGGGGCTCTTCATTTTAAATTCATTTCTGGTTTTAAATCCATAGACAAAAAAATCACGTACATATTCTCTGGTTTTAGAGAAATTTTTGACAAGTTCCTGAAAATTGGACATAGTCTAATACTCCTCTTATTATAGTTACTGTCTATATTGTTCTGAAGCTATGAAATTCATGAGAAAACTGCGTTTTGTACAATAAATGTATTGTCTTGTTTTTATTAAGCCTAACTAAAATACCTGCACATTGCTAAAATAAAAGTTTTAACAGCAACATGATTAGACTAAATATGATTGAGACAGTACACAGGGCAAATGATTATTGTCTATAATATTTTACCAAATCTTTTAGACATATGATAGTATAAATTCCCTGTAAATAATTCTTATATCCATTTCTGTATTAAATATCTTTTTTTAGGGCATATGATACCATAGCTGCAGCGCAATTGGTAAAGGTAATTATACTCATGTGGAAAGTATGATATCATCCGATATTTACTATACTCAGGCGCAGAGTAAGTTCGCACCTTTTTTAAAATGATATTTTGGAAGATTATGTATATAATTGCCTTATTAGTTAAAAAAAAATGAAAGGGTGAAGATGATATGTTTGTAATTTTTAACGAGAATACCAGATTTCCAATAAAAATATGGCTGGAAAATGAAAAGCAGTTGGAAGAGAGCTGTTTGGAACAGGCGTATCACTTGTCACAGCTCCCATTTCTACATAAATGGGTTTGTTTGATGCCGGATACCCATACAGGAAAAGGGATGCCGATTGGCGGAGTGATTGCTGCAAAGGATGTAATTATTCCGAATGCGGTAGGAGTGGACATTGGCTGCGGCATGGATTTTATTCCCACAAATATTCATATGGGAGATGTTCGTCAGATTCAGACGGGAAACGGTACTTTGATACAGGCAATTGTGGGAAATATTATGAGAACGATTCCTTTGAATATGGAAAGATACAAAATGCCGCAGGAGTCTGCGGTACTTGATTTGGCGAAACAGGAATTGGAGAAATATGAAAAGGAACGAGAATTGCTGCCGTTGATAGAGGATGGATATTTTCAGGTGGGAAGCCTGGGCGGAGGGAATCATTTTATTGAATTGCAAGAGGATGAGGAGGGCTTTCTCTGTATCATGATTCATTCTGGAAGCCGGCATATGGGAAAGGCTGTCTGTGATTATTTTCATAACCGGGCGAGAGAGCTGAACAGACTTTGGTACAGTGAGGTAAAGGATGAATACCGTTTATCTTTTCTTCCTGTAGCTTCACCGGAAGGGCAGCAGTATATTCACTGGATGAACCTTGCAATGGATTATGCTTTTGAGAACCGCGCCCGGATGCTGGATAAGACCTGCGCTATTGTTAAAGAACTGACTGAGAAACATACTGGACATAAAGTGGAATTTGGAGAAGAAATTAATTGCCACCACAATTACGCATCATTGGAAAATCATTATGACGTTAATGTTTGGGTGCACAGAAAAGGAGCCACCAGGGTTCGCGAGGGAGAATTGGCGGTAATCCCGGGCGCCATGGGCTCTTACAGCTATGTGGTAGAGGGAAAGGGATGCAGGGAATCCTTTTGTACCTCCTCTCATGGGGCGGGAAGAAGCTATTCCAGGAAAGGCGCTATGCAGGCATTTACAACAGAGAAAGTTATGGTGGATTTGAAATCACAAGGTGTAATTCTGGGAAAACGCAAGAAAAATGATGTGGCGGAGGAATGCCGTTTTGCATATAAGGATATTGAACAGGTAATGATGCAGCAGGCAGATATGGTTACACCATTAAGAAAATTGAAGACAGTGGGCGTGGTAAAGGGATAAAAGGAGGTATTTTTACGCGCGGTATTGGAATAAGCCTTGATAAAGGAGAAAAGGCGTGTGTAAAAGTAATTTTAAGAGAAATCAAAGGTTTTTTGGGCAATTATTTCTGAATTATTCCAGAATGGCAGAAGATTTGGTGAAAATATGAGAACAGGTAGATTTGCAGGTAATTATAATGAAAAGAGAGTTTATAAATATTTCAACTTTTTTGTACAGAATTGTGTTATGATGGAATCATCAAATATCAAGGAGGAAATGAGTTTGAAGAGGAAAAAGAATAAATTATGGTTTATGTTCCTGTCAGGTCTATGCTGCTTAACGCTTTTAGGGGGATGCGGCTCCAAGGAGAAATCTTCTTCTGATGAAAAAGATAGTACTGAGGTGATAGAAGAGAATCAGACGGAGGAAGCGCAGTCTGACGAAGAGGGTACGCCAGGAGCGAACATCAGCAGTGTAGGGGAATTTTCTATGCAGGATATTAATGGAGAAACTTTTACACAGGACATGTTTGCAGATTATGATTTGACGATGGTGAATGTGTTTACCACCTGGTGTACGCCATGTGTTAATGAAATTCCGGACTTACAGAAATTGTGGGAGGAAATGCAGGATCAGGGAGTTAATGTGACAGGCATTGTATTGGATAGTGTTGATGCTTCAGGCAATGCAAGTGAAGAAGTTGTAGAGAAGGCAAAGATTCTGGCAGATAGTACCGGCGCATCGTATCCATTTCTGGTACCAGATCAGGGTTATATGAATGGAAGGCTGCTGGGAATCACAGCAGTTCCTGAGACATTTTTCGTAGATAAAGAGGGAAATATTGTAGGTGAGACTTATTCTGGAAGTCATTCTCTGGAACAATGGAAGAGTATCGTGGAGGAAGAATTGAAAGGAGTGGAAAAATGAGGTTATTCAGGCGTTCTTCTCCTTGCGGAATCTGCGCGGCGATACTTGGTCTTGCCATGATGGGATATGGTATTTTCCGGGGAGAAATGCCTGTAGTTCTGGAAAAAGCAATTAATATTTGTATGGAGTGTATTGGAATTGGATAAAAGAAAAAGTGAAAATGAATGGAAACGCCATGCAGTACAGGGACTTTGGGCGCTGCTCACCAACAGTTATCTCATGGGGTTTGCCCAGGGCAAAATTTATAGGGGCAAGCTGAAGAATCTTTGTGTTCCCGGCTTAAACTGCTATTCTTGCCCTGGGGCAGTCGGCGCCTGTCCCATTGGGGCGCTGCAGGCCGTGATTGGAAACTGGAATTTTAAATTCGCATTTTATGTGGCTGGATTTTTGATGTTTGTGGGAGCCTTGATGGGGCGGTTTGTCTGCGGCTGGCTGTGCCCCTTCGGCTTAATTCAGGATTTACTGCATAAAATTCCATTTCCCGGGAAAATTAATACTTTTAAAGGAGATAATCTGTTAAGGAAACTAAAATATGTGATATTTTTTGTTTTTGTCATTCTTTTACCAATGTTTTTGGTGGATATTCTGGGGCAGGGAGCGCCTTATTTCTGTAAGTTGATTTGTCCGGCAGGCACTCTTGAGGGAGGAATCCCCCTGGTACTGCTGAATGAGTCTATGCGGAGCGCTTTGGGATGGCTGTACGCGTGGAAAAATGTACTGTTGCTCGTCACTATTTTTCTGTCTGTTTTAATTTACCGGCCCTTCTGCAAATACATATGCCCGTTGGGTGCAGTTTACTCCATATTTAATCCTATTTCTATATTCCATTACCGGGTAGATAAAAATGCCTGCATAGATTGCGGCTTATGCGCCAAAGCTTGTAAAATGCAGGTAGATCCGGTAAAGAATGCAAACCATCCGGAGTGCATCCGCTGTGGGGCATGTAAGAAAGCTTGTCCGGTAAAAGCAATTCGTTAACATCCGTATTTTATCAAAGAAGGTATCGTGAAATTACCATAACAGGTAGTGGAGCGATGCCTTTACTTATGTTAAAAAAATTTATATTTTGTGCTGTGTTGGGTAAAATAATGTAAAGATTGTGTATGGATAGAATGGCAGACAAGGATACTATATACCCCTGATAATTATTTTTTTTAGCATTTTGTATAATTTGTATCATCTAAAGTCTAAAAAGATAGTTACATTTTCGTGACTAAACGAAACTTGACAATTTACGAAAATTTTGCTATAGTGTAATAAGTTTGTAACATATGTAATAATTTTGAACGAGAATTGTTTGATTAGAATTACAAACCTGTAACAAAGTTGTTTTATATCTCAGGAGGTTAACATGAAATTCGATAAGAAGGTTATGGAAAGCGGAGTGGTTGCAGCATTTTCACTGGCCCTGGCATTTACAGCAGTGCCCGTATATGTACCAGCCAGTGCTGATTTAGATAGCCAGATAGTAGAATTGATCGCGGAGCCCAAAGAAGAAAGTATTGAAAATGTAATGAAACAAAAAAGGCAGATTCATGTGGTAGCAGCCACAGTAGCGAAATTGCCTGAAAAATCTCAAAAAGGTAACAAGAAGGTTAAGGCGGAGCAAACTGCAAAATCAGTAAAAATAAATCAATCGCAGGAGGCAGCTAAGGAAGAAGATATTCAAGGAGACGTTCAAATAGAAGAAACTGCAAAACTGGAAGAGGCAGAGCAGCCAGATATTACGAAAACAGAGAAAATAGAACAGCCAGAAGCAGAACAGCCAGGAGAGACAGAGCAGGAAGCAGCCGTAAAACCGGAAGCGGCGCAACAGCCGGAAGAAACTGTGAAGCCGGAAGAGACAGAAGTATGTGCAAATCCAGAGGAGCAGATTGCTGAGACAGCAACGCAGGAGGTTTCTCCATGGGCAGAAAAGTTAATGCCGAATGTAGAGGAATATTTGAATATTCGCACGGAGGCTTCCAGTGAAGCAGAACTTGCAGGCAAACTTCATAAAGGTGCGGTCGCAGACATTCTGGAAAGGGGAGAGGAATGGACCAGAATCAGTTCCGGAAGTGTGGAAGGTTATGTAAAGAATGAGTTTTGTGTTACAGGTCTTGAAGCAGAGACGCTTGCAAACGAGCTGGGAACCACTTATGCAACAGCGGTAACTGGCGGCGTAAGAGTAAGAGAGACTCCTTCTGCAGAAGAAAATGTAAAAATATTGGATGTTTTAGAAGAAGAAGGCAAGATTAAAGTAAATAAAGAAGCAGAACAGATTGAAGGCTGGGTACCTGTAAAGGTGGATGATCAGACAGGTTATGTCAGCGCTGAATTTGTCAATGTGGAATTAGAACTTGGAAAAGCAATTTCCATTGAGGAAGAACAGGCAATGATCGCGGCGGAAGAGGCAGAGAAAGCGGCCGCACAGCAAAGCGGAGATACTCAGCAGAGAGGAGCTGCATCAGCTTCTTATGATGAGGTGACTCTTTTAGGGGCATTGATTCAGTGCGAGGCAGGAAGCGAACCTTATGAAGGACAGCTTGCAGTTGGCGCAGTGGTGATGAACCGTCTTCGTGCAGGGTATGCGGGAAGTATTTCCGGTGTAATCTATCAGAGCGGGCAGTTCACTCCGGCTTCCAGCGGTGCGTTGGCAAGTGTACTGGCAAGCGGAGTCAGCGGCAGTTGTATGAGCGCGGCACAGGAAGCGATTAACGGCGCGGATAATGTAGGCGGCGCAACAAGTTTCCGGCGTGCTGGTTCTGCACAGGGACTTGTGATTGGAAATCATGTATTCTTCTAATAATAGAATAGATATAAATTGGCAGGGCAGGTAATTTTACCTGTCCTTTTTTGTCAGGCTTTAGCCTGTTTCACATTGTGGAGTTTCTCAACAGAGAAACGGAACTTTTGGAAACGAATAAACCACCTGCTATGCAGGTGTGTCAGCATAGCTTCAGCTTACAGTAAAAAAACCTCCAATGATATAATAGTGCTGGTTCGCCAACCGCACGAAATCAAAGGAGGTATCCAAAATGGATGTAAATAGTTTAGCACATACAAAGTGGAATTGTAAGTACCATATTGTATTTGCGCCAAAGTTCAGAAGAAAGATTATATATGGAAAGCTGAAAAGAGATATAGCAAACATACTCAGTACGCTCTGCAAAAGAAAAGGGGTAAAAATAGTGGAGGCAGAGATGTGCCCAGACCATGTGCATATGCTGGTGGAGATACCGCCGAGCATCAGTATATCAAGTTTCATAGGATATTTAAAGGGAAAAAGTACTCTTATGATATTCGAAAGACATGCAAATTTGAAATATAAGTATGGGAGCAGGCATTTCTGGTGAAGGGGATATTATGTAGATACAGTGGGAAAGAATGCAAAGAAAATCGAAGAGTATATAAGAAACCAGTTACAGGAAGATTTAGAGTACGACCAGATGACATTGAAAGAGTACATAGACCCGTTTACGGGTGAGCAGGTAAAACAAAGCAGGTAAAGAGAACCCAGGGGGTTCTGCAGGTAAATGTTTTGCGGTTGGTGAACTTATTCGATGAGCCTTTAGGCTCCAACGCTGGTAATAAGCCCTTATAGGGCTTGAGCAAACCACCGGCTAAGCCGGTGGTTCTGATTTCTATAGGAATTGGGTGTCAAAAGGATGTAGTATATCCACTCTATACCATATATTGATATTGGTATGTAAGAATGCTTGTAACAGTAATATATAGTATGAGTGTAAGAGCGAAAATAGCTTTGGCATCCGAATCCCTATAGAAAGGAATCCGTTACGTTAAAGTTTGAAGGTATTCTATAAAGAAGAAAGTGAGAGGTGCCTGGGCACCAGTGTTCTGTTCACCTGACAACTCGTCCAATTGCTTGCTTAAATTTCCTTTTGCTTTGTTTGATCTCCTAATATAACGTTTCCAAATAGCTAGTACAACGAATATTTAAGTAATTGGCATTTTCACTTGCCTAATTGTCCAGCTACTACGTCAGAAAACCTAGCCGTAGCCACCGCTACGGCTAAGAAATAAAACGAAGCATATGAAAACTCATTCTGTACAGTTCATCCGAGTGTCAAGCAGCCACAATATTAGTTCGGTTAACGAATCAATATATGATATATTGATTTAGGTAATTAGAGCTTTTTTATTCTGTTGTAAATCAGTGGCAATCTCTGATTAAAGATTGTATTCTTAGGGAAAATATAGTAATATAACTAAAGAAATAAAGAAGCACTCTGAAAGGAGGAAAACTTTTTGGATGGTATTTTCTGGTTAATTGTAATTATCATTATGGCTGTGACAGAGATTATTACTCTTGGTCTTACCACGATCTGGTTTGCCGGAGGAGCGCTGGCGGCATTTATTGCCAGCCTGATGGGAGCGAACCTCTTAGTTCAGGTCATTTTGTTTGTGGTGGTATCTGTATTGTTGCTTGCCCTTACAAGACCTTTTGCAGTTGAATTTCTCAATAAGGACAGAACCCGTACCAATGCCGAAAGTTTGCTTGGCAAGACGGCAGTTGTCATTCAGGATATTGACAATCTAAAGGCACAGGGACAAGTCAGCGTGGAAGGGCAGGAATGGACGGCGCGTTCCATAAATGAGACGGTAATCTATAAGAACGCGCATGTGGAAGTTGTGGAAATTAACGGTGTGAAATTGATGGTAAGAGAAAAGATTCAGAAATAAGTAAGGTGAATAGATTACAAAAATATGGAGGAATAGAACATGGAGAATGGAATTAGTTTTTTAGTAATCGCTTTATTAATTTTGTTTGCACTGATAATTGTGTCATCTTGTGTGAAGATTGTACCTCAGGCTCACGCCCTTGTTATTGAGCGTCTGGGTGGTTATCAGGGAACCTGGGGCGTAGGGCTGCATTTTAAAGTGCCGTTTATTGACCGGGTGGCAAAACGTGTGCTTTTGAAAGAACAGGTGGTGGATTTTGCACCGCAGCCGGTAATCACCAAAGATAATGTAACCATGCGGATTGATACGGTGGTATATTTTCAGATAACAGATCCAAAGCTCTTTGCTTATGGTGTGGAAAATCCAATTATGGCGATTGAAAATCTGACTGCTACCACATTGCGTAATATTATCGGTGATTTGGAGCTGGATGAGACACTGACTTCCAGGGAGCTGATTAATACGAAAATGCGTTCTTCGCTGGATGTGGCTACAGACCCCTGGGGAATTAAGGTGAACCGCGTGGAGTTAAAAAATATTATTCCTCCTCAGCAAATTCAGGATTCTATGGAAAAGCAGGCAAAGGCGGAAAGGGAACGCCGTGCGGCGGTTACGCAGGCGGAAGGAGAAAAAACGGCAACTGTGCTGGTGGCACAGGGAAAGAAAGAGTCGGCAATTCTGGACGCAGAGGCAGAGAAGCAGGCGGCAATTCTTCGCGCAGAGGCAAAGAAGGAGGCGACCATGCGGGAAGCAGAGGGCCAGGCAGAGGCAATCCTGCGGATACAGCAGGCAAATGCGGATGGACTGCGTTTCTTGAGAGAGGCAGCGCCAGACAGCGCAGTATTGCAGCTTAAGAGTTTGGAAGCATTTATGAAGGCTGCGGACGGTAAAGCTACAAAGATTATTATTCCTTCTGAAATACAGGGGCTTGCTGGTCTTTCCAAAGCCATTACAGAGATTGCTAAGGAAAATTAAGTTTTATTTCTGGCGGTTAGATATCCGCCTTAAGTCGTCGAAGTAAGATCCAGCGGCTTAACCCAGGATTCTTTGTATATAGAAAAGAGCTTATCACATGAAAGTGTGAACGTATCTTTCCTGGAGAAGGAAAAGAATAAGCACACGCACATGAGAGGAATTATGTGCGCCGTGGCAAATTGCCTAAGCCCCTTATAAATGAGGGATTTCGGGAGTTGAAGCGGACTTGTCCGCTTTGTTCTCTTATAGGAAATACCTTGTTATGTTAATGTGTAAAAGTATTTTCCTATAAGATAAAAAACATTTATGCGCACGGATGCAAAGGAATTTCATTTTCCGTAATAAGCATCCGGCGCGTCAAAGTGCGCAAACCCCTTCCCCCAAAATTGGGGCTAAGGGGGATGAAGTGAGCTTGCCCACTTTGTTCTTCTATTAGGAAAGACCTTGTCATGCAAAAGCTTGAAAGTGTCTTTCTGTAGAATAAAAAACAATATGCGCACACGCACAGGAGATAAAGATTGCTTCGCAATTATGAGCGGTGCGGTCAAAGTGTGCAAACCAATTCCCTCCAAAATGGGGGGCCACTGAAAAAGTCAATCTCCGACCGGAGACTATACAATATATAGATATTTTACAAAAGTATGTTTCTATATATTGTCCTCAATCTTATATGATTTGGACTTTTTCAGTACCCTCAATGAGGGTAAGGGGGGGAATATGGACTTGCCAGCTTTGTTCAGTATGGAGGATAAGATGGACTTAAAAGGACGTAATTTTTTAAAATTATTGGATTTTACACCGGAGGAAATTACATATCTCATTGATTTATCAGCAGAGTTAAAACAGAAGAAAAAGCAGGGGATTTTGCATGATGAATTAAAGGGAAAAAATATTGCCCTGATATTTGAGAAGACGAGTACCAGAACACGCTGTTCCTTTGAAGTTGCAGCGCATGACCTGGGGATGCATGTGACTTATCTGGACCCGTCTGGTTCCCAAATTGGCAAAAAAGAAAGCATTAAAGATACCGCAAGAGTGCTGGGTCGTATGTTTGATGGGATTGAATATCGCGGATATGGACAGGAGATTGTGGAGGAATTTGCCCAATATGCAGGTATTCCGGTCTGGAATGGGTTGACCAATGAATTTCATCCTACCCAGATGATTGCAGATATGCTGACGATCAAGGAGAAGCTGGGACATTTAGAAGGTATCAAGTTTGTCTATATGGGTGACGCCCGTTACAATATGGGCAATTCCTTGATGGTGACCTGCGCAAAACTGGGTATGAATTTTGTGGCATGTACCAGTAAACCATATTTTCCAGATCAGAAGCTGGTAGAAAACTGCCGGGAAATTGCCAGCGGGACAGGCGCGTCGATTACACTTACAGAAAACGTAGAGGAGGGTACCAGGGACGCAGATGTCATCTATACGGATGTATGGGTATCTATGGGAGAGCCGGATGAGGTATGGGCAGAGCGTATCCGGGAGCTGATGCCCTATCAGGTAAATAAAAAAGTCATGGAGAATGCCAGGAAAACGGCTGTTTTTATGCACTGCCTTCCGGCGTTCCATGATCTTGAAACTACCATTGGGAAACAGGTGCATGAGAAATTCGGACTGAATGAAATAGAAGTCACGAATGAAGTATTTGAGAGCAGCCAGTCGGTGGTATTCGAAGAAGCTGAGAACCGGATGCACAGTATTAAGGCGATTATGTATGCAACATTGAAATAAAAACCAAAAATGATGCGCGTCTATAAGTGCACAGAATAGCGGGGAAGAATGAAAACAAAGATTTTACAGGAACTGCGGCGGAATCAGGACAGTTATGTGTCAGGACAGGAATTGTGCGAACAGTTTGGAGTTTCCAGAACTGCTGTGTGGAAGGCAATCAAACAATTGAAAGAGGCTGGATATGTAATTGAGGCGGTTCAGAATAAGGGTTATCATTTATTAGCAGCGCCGGATATATTGTCGGAAAGTGAAATTGTCAGCCGGTTTCATACAAAATGGCTGGGAAAAACGGTTCGTTATTTTGACGAACTGGATTCTACGAATACGGAAGCGAAACGTATTGCAGAAGAGGCCGGGGAAACTTCCTGGCATGGAACCGTAGTGGTAGCGGACATGCAGACTGCAGGCCGGGGTCGTAGGGGACGCAGCTGGAGTTCTCCTCATGGAGCAGGTTTATTTTTTACTATTTTGCTGAAGCCTGAGATTGATCTGGCAAACGCACCTATGCTGACTTTGGTGAAAGCTATGGCGGTAGTCCAGGGAATACGTCAGACCACAGGGCTTAAACCGCAGATCAAATGGCCCAATGATGTTGTGCTGCATGGGAAAAAAATTGTGGGGATTTTGACAGAAATGAGCGCACAGGTTGATTATATAAATCATATTGTAGTGGGGACCGGAATTAATGTGCATCATAAAGAATTTCCGCAGGAAATAGCCAAGACAGCGACGTCTCTGGATTTGGAAATGATGCAGCTTGGGAAGGATGCTGAAATTTCCAGGGCGCAGCTTTTAGGGTCAGTGTTAGAGCAGTTTGAAAGGTATTATGAAATTTATCTGCAGACCCAGGATTTGTCGGTCTTGGTGGAAGAATACAATGATATGCTGGTAAACAGAAACCGTAAAGTTCGGGTACTGGATCCTTTGGGAGAGTATGAAGGCGTTGCACTTGGCATTGACCAGAGAGGACAGCTTTTGGTGGATAAAGGTGGCGAACAGGTTCAGATTTCCTCGGGCGAGGTGTCTGTGCGGGGAATTTATGGTTATGTATAAGGAAGGAAAGATGGATCAGGAAGAAAAAGTGTTGTGCGGTTCCTGCGCATATACGCAAAAGTATTATCTTAATGAAGAGTTTGCCTCTTTGCCGGAAGGAATTAAGAATGAATTAAAGATTATGTGCGTGCTGTATACCGAAGATGTTGGAGGAACATTGACGTTGATTTTTGACGAAGAGGGCAGTCTGCAGTTTCAGACGGCTGCAGATGAAGGGGATCTTCTGTATGATGATATAGGAAGCGTGTTGAAAATCAAACAGCTTCAGCAGACGAAGCAGGAATTGCTGGAATCTTTGGAAATGTATTACCGGGTGTTTTTTCTTGGAGAAGCGTTAAGCGAAGATGATTTGGAGGATTAGAATATGTTATTAGTGGTTGATGTGGGAAATACGAATTTTACCTTTGGAGTTTTTGATCAGGATAAGCTGGAAGCAACTTTTCGTATCACGACAAAGCTGCAGCGGACATCTGACGAATACGGGATTTGTATTCGGGAACTGCTGGTACAAAACGGTATTTCTTATGAAAATGTGCAGGATGTGATTATAGCGTCTGTCGTTCCCAATGTAATGCATTCTCTGCTCAGTGCGTTTATTAAGTATTTTAATATTCATCCAGTCGTAGTAGAGTCAGGAATTAAGACGGGAATACGCATTGCCACAGAAAATCCGAAACAAATTGGTGCAGACCGTATTGTGGATGCGGCCGCGGCATATGAATTATATGGCGGTCCGGTATTTGTCATTGATTTTGGAACGGGAACGACCTATGATTTGGTGGATGAGACTGGAGCTTTTGTATCCGGGGTGACTGCACCAGGAATCCGCACGTCAGCAAAAGCATTGTGGGAAGACGCCGCCAAACTTCCGGAAATTGAAATCCGTAAACCCGGCAGTATTCTTGCAAAAGAGACGATTAGCAGTATGCAGGCGGGGCTGGTGTACGGACAGATCGGACAGACAGAATATATTATCAGACAGACAAAAAAAGAGACTGGTTATGAGAATCTGAAAGTAGTGGCGACCGGGGGGCTGGGTACAATTATTGCCAGTGAGACGGATACGATTGATATTTATGATCCTACGCTGACGCTTCAGGGCCTCAGGCTTATTTACAACAAGCAGAACCGATAAAACCAAAGGAATCATACCGGATTATGAGGAAATTAAAAATAGGGAATGTAGTTTTAGAAAATAATTTAGTTTTGGCGCCAATGGCAGGGGTTTGTGACCTGCCATTTCGTGTACTCTGTAAGGAACAGGGGGCAGGGCTTCTGTGTATGGAAATGGTGAGTGCCAAAGGTATTTATTACCACAATAAAAATACGGAAATGCTGCTCGCGACAACACAGCAGGAACGTCCGGTGTCCCTGCAGTTATTTGGAGCCGATCCGGAGATTATGAGCGAGATGGCAAAATGTATAGAGGAGCGTCCTTTTGATATTCTGGATATCAATATGGGCTGTCCGGTGCCTAAGGTGGTAAACAATGGAGAGGGCTCCGCTCTCATGAAACAGCCCCAGCTGATATATGAAATTGTGTCCAAGATAGTGAAAGCCATTCATAAACCCGTGACAGTAAAAATCCGTAAGGGATTTGATGAGGAACATATCAATGCTGTGGAGATTGCCAAAATTGCAGAAGAGGCAGGGGCCGCGGCTATAGCGATTCATGGAAGAACCAGGGAACAATTTTATTCTGGCAGAGCTGATTGGGATATTATCCGTCAGGTGAAAGAGGCCGTCTCCATTCCGGTCATTGGAAACGGTGACTTGTTGTCGGGCAGGGATGTACAGGCGATGGAAGAGCAGACGGGCTGCGACGGATTTATGATTGGCAGGGCAGCTCAGGGGAATCCCTGGATTTTCCGTCAGGTTCTGCATTATCTGCAAACAGGAGAAGAGCTTTCCAAACCCGATATACAAGAGGTAATACAAATGCTTTTACGTCATGCCAGGAGCCAGATTGCCTTTAAAGGCGAGATAACGGGGATTCGGGAAATGCGCAAACATGCTGCCTGGTATACAAGCGGTTATAAAAATTCTGCAAGGTTGCGAGGCAGGATAAATGAGGTGGAGACTTACCAGCAGTTAGAAGAACTATTCTGCGAAGCGTTGTATAAAACGGTATTCTAAAATTTCTCCCTGTTTTATCTCATATCTGTCATGCAGAATGAATGTCCTTCATATATTGGTGGTGAAGGACATACCTGGCAAAACGGGAGGATATCATGAGAAAAGAGAAGGGGAGAGAAAGCCAGCGGGAGCGGTGGTTTGATCGAATAAGAGCGTATTTGGACACAATAATACACAGAAAGGATATGGGAGAGGGGGCATATACAGAAGAGACAGAGGATGAAAAAGGAAATCCTTATCTGCTGAAACTGCGCAGTATCATGGAGCTGCTTCTGCCGATGTATCAGCTCTCTTATCGGGATTTTCGTCCTTTGCTGATTGATACAGATACGCCTCCGGAATCTTTGCTGGATGAAGATCCGGCAGCAATTGTATTGGAGCAGCTTTCAGAAGATTTGAATTTTCTGCGGATTTCTACAGACCGTCCTGCATATTTTTCAGAGTATATTCACAAAATGTATGAGGAAAGCGGTCTGGTAGTTCAGATGCTGCCTAAAAATCAGGAATTATCTGAGGATATTAATGTAATTTTGGATCTGGAAGAAAAAGGAGACTGTCCCCGCGATTATATGCGGGAACATATTTTGTACATCCCGGTATTTAAGCGGAAATGGAATCATACGGGAACCTGGCAGAATCTTGACATTTCCATACCTATCGGTTATAATACTGTGATTGTTAAGGGGATTTCCTGAATTTCTTTTTGGCTGCAAAAGGAAGTGCTGGAATTCCTTTATATTGTTATTTAGGAAGGTGTAGTATTATGGAAAAGAAAAACTTATTAACGTATGAAGGTCTGCAGAAGTTAGAAACAGAGCTGCATGATCTTAAGGTGGTAAAGAGAAAGGAAGTTGCCCAGAAAATCAAGGAAGCAAGAGAACAGGGGGATCTTTCGGAAAATGCAGAATATGATGCTGCTAAGGATGAGCAGCGCGATATTGAGGCGAGAATTGAAGAGATTGAAAAAATATTGAAAAATGCAGAAGTTGTCGTTGAGGATGAGGTGGATCTTGATAAGATCAATGTAGGATGTAAGGTGAAGATCTTAGACTGTGAATTTGACGAAGAACTGGAATATAAGATCGTAGGATCCACAGAGGCAAACAGCCTGCAGGGAAAGATTTCTAACGAATCACCGGTAGGAAAAGCATTGATTGGAGCAAAAGTGGGGGATAATGTAAAGATTGAGACACAGGCAGGCGTGTTGGAATATAAGGTATTGGAAATTCAGCGTTCGAATTAAGCTTTATTTATAGTTTTACAGACTGCCCGCCGGATTAAAGGGCATGAGATGCCAAAAGAGCGTACAGAATGGAGGAAAAGAAGATGGGACAGAATAATCAGTCGCCAGAACAGGATTTGAACCAGTTGTTGAAGGTTCGCCATGACAAATTAAAGGATTTGCAGGATAATGGGAAGGATCCTTTTCAGATTACAAAATATGAGGTTACCAACCACAGTCAGGAAATCAGGGATAACTATGACAATTTGGAAGGACAAACTGTCAGTATTGCCGGAAGAATGATGTTCAAACGTGTAATGGGAAAAGCCTCATTCTGTAACGTTCAGGATTTACAGGGAAGTATTCAGGCGTACGTGGCAAGGGACAATATCGGTGAGGACAGTTATAAAGATTTTAAGAAATATGATGTAGGAGATATTCTGGGAATCAAAGGCGAAGTGTTTACGACGAAAACGGGTGAAATTTCTATTCATGCCCAGGAAGTAACGCTTCTTTCCAAGAGTCTGCAGATTCTGCCTGAGAAATATCATGGACTGACGGATACAGACGCCAGATACCGTCAGCGCTATGTGGATTTAATTATGAATGCGGAAGTGAAAGATACGTTTATCAAACGTTCGAAAGTCCTCAGCAGCATCCGCCGGTTCCTGGATGGGCAGGGATTTATGGAGGTGGAGACTCCGATGCTGGTGAGCAATGCCGGAGGGGCGGCGGCAAGACCGTTTGAGACGCATTTCAATGCATTGAACGAGGATTTAAAGCTTCGTATTTCGCTGGAGCTTTATTTAAAGAGACTGATTGTTGGGGGTATGGAGCGTGTCTATGAGATAGGCAGAGTGTTCCGTAATGAAGGGCTTGACACCAGACATAATCCCGAATTTACGCTGATGGAGCTGTATCAGGCGTATACGGATTATTATGGCATGATGGATCTGACTGAAAGTTTGTACCGCTATGTGGCAAAAGAAGTGACTGGCTCTGAGATCCTCACTTATGGCGAACATGAGATGGATTTGTCCAAGCCGTTTGAGCGTATCACGATGGTGGATGCGGTAAAGAAATATGCAGGTGTGGATTTTCATCAGGTTAAGGATACAGAGGAGGCTAAGAAGCTTGCGGATGAACATCATATTGAATATGAAGCCAGACATAAGAAAGGAGATATCTTAAATCTGTTTTTCGAAGAATATGTGGAGGAACATCTGATTCAGCCAACATTTGTGATGGATCACCCAATTGAGATTTCTCCGCTGACCAAGAAGAAACCAGAGAACCCAGAATATGTGGAACGTTTTGAATTTTTTATGAATGGCTGGGAGATGGCGAATGCTTACTCAGAACTTAATGATCCCATTGACCAGAGAGAACGTTTTGAGGAACAGGAGGCATTGCTTGCTGCCGGAGATGATGAAGCGAACCATACAGACGAAGATTTCCTGAATGCATTGAATATAGGAATGCCGCCTACAGGGGGAATTGGGTATGGAATTGACCGTATGGTGATGATGATGACCAATTCACCGGCGATTCGGGATGTGTTGTTGTTCCCGACAATGAAGTCACTCGGTGGTGTAAAAGCAGAAAATGGTGTAAGTTCTATGGCTTCTAAAGCTGACTGTGATGATGAAAAAGCTGAGCCGGAAAAGATTGATTTTTCCAAAGTAGAGATTGAGCCTTTGTTTCAGGATTTTGTAGATTTTGAAACATTTTCCAAGTCGGATTTTCGTGCGGTAAAGGTTCTTTCTTGTGAAGCAGTTCCGAAGTCAAAGAAGCTCCTGAAATTCGTTTTAGATGACGGGACAGACGAGGAGAGAGTGATTTTAAGCGGGATTCACGAGTATTATGAGCCGGAAGAGCTTGTAGGAAAGACTTGTATTGCAATTACAAATCTTCCGCCGAGACCGATGATGGGAATTGATTCCTGCGGTATGCTTATCTCCGCTGTTCATTCTGAAGAAGGAGAAGAAAGACTCCATCTTTTGATGGTAGATGAGTCTATTCCTGCGGGTGCAAAGCTGTACTAAGATGTATTTCATTTCGTAAAAATTGCCAAAACTTACATCTCTACATCAAATGGTGCGTAGATTTGTGCAGAGACGAAAAATCGCATAATTTCTGCAATATAGCGAGATTAGGAGGGCGATGTCTGTTAGTCGGACATCGCCATTTCTATTATCCAATATGCAGGGTTTTGCAGAAATCACCGTACAATATCCCAATGTTATTATGCGTTGCTTGCAGCAACGGTATGTCCTGAATATAATGATGGTGACAACTGATGGAAAGGAGGTTTACCAAAATGCTAAACGAAAATATAAAAATTAAAAGAAAAGCAAAAGGACTATCGCAGGAAGAACTTGCTGTTAAACTGAATGTTGTACGGCAAACTATATCAAAGTGGGAACAGGGTTTGTCCGTCCCCGACTCTGAAATGCTTATTTCCATATCGGAGATACTCGAAACTCCGGTGGGTGTTTTGCTTGGGGAAACTGTTGCGGAAGCGACAGCAGATGATTTAAAAGCTATATCTGAAAAACTTGAAGTGATCAATTTGCAGCTTGCCAAGCGAAATGAGGCAGGACGAAAGGCAGTTCGTATTGCTTTTCTTGCGGTTAGTGTTCTTATTGTGTTAGGGTTTGCTGTTTTATTTTTTCTCAACAGTCCATACCTGGGTTGGAATTTCAATGACCCTGAAACAGCCGTTATTGGAACATTCTTTCACACATTCGAGTGGGTGTTTGTAAGAATAGCACCGTTTGCATTGATTGGGACAATAATCGGAACAATTTTAACAAGAAGAGAATCATAATCATTTGGCACAGCCCTGATGGAGCAATTAAATCTCTGTCAGGGCTTTTTGTTTGTGTGCCATGGGCGTGCTCTAATCGGTGGAAGTCGTGTGTTCTGTAAGCTGTTATCAGCTTACCAGTGAAAGTCTGGTCAAGGTAATCGCCAGTGAGTCTTGTAGCAAGCCCCCAATGCTTTTGGGTAACCGATTGTGTTGAGGCGGGGTATGTCTGTGAGAAACAGGTGCAAAATAGCGGTCCGTGATATTAAGTGAATCCTGTAGCATCGTTACGTTAGCTCTGCAAAGGGACAAGAGGGAGTCGAGTCACTGACTTTCTGACGAAGACCATGGAAGATGTGGAGATACTGGAAAGTAACCGGGGATATGGAAGCAAAAATCTGTATAATTGCCTGTTCTGATGCTTCAGGAGGATATTTGTGTTGGAAAATGCAGAAAATTGCAGATGAACTGGTCCGCCTGGAAGTTGTAGACTACATTTCAGGCAGCGCTGTCTGCGAGGTGATGAAAAAAGTGAACTTAAGCCGTGGTTTGTAAAGAAATGGTGCATCCCCAAAGCAGAAGTGGAGTTTGTGGCGGCCATGGAGGATGTCCTGTATCCAAGAACAGAAAGAATCCTCAAAAGATGTTCCTAATGGATATGCCTGTGTTTTCTGTCCTGGTTGTTCCTTTTTTTGTTTGGATATTACTCGTGATAGATTTTACTTATTTTCGTGACAATTTTTGCGGTCACCGCTGCGATAATATCCAAAGGGGACTTGTATTCGTTCATGAACACGCCTCCCCTCGTAAAATCGTGGTGTTATAAAGCTTTTCTCTTATTTGTGTTTTTCGATCCATACCTCTGTCTTTTCAACGCTCTTTCCTGCATTTGGGAAAAATTTACGGATAAGTTTCAAAATTCCGACTGTGCCGCCGAGAGCGCATGCCATAATCACGGGAACTAATAAAATCTGTAATAATGTTGGCATAATTCTAATCCTCCTTTTTGTTGAACATCTCCGAGAAAATCTTTCTTGTTCCGTCTGCGGACGCACGCATGATTTCCTCAACCATTTCCATTCGGCTCTTATTCTCCTCATTTTTGCATGCAGATTTTTCCGTGCTGTTTGTCTTTGAAGTACACCCTGCAAGAAGCAGCGTACAAATTAGTGGCGGAATAGAAAATCTACTGTGTTGCATATTCATCACTCCTTTCAAAATCCCCAAATGCTTAAATTCATTTTAACTGTTCCTATGGTGGACGCTTTCATAACTTCCCAAGACGTTCCAGGCATATTCTTACTTCCTTTTATTTTTACAGAAAGTATTTTAACAAACATGTGTTGATTTTCTTTTCTGTTTTTATTATAATATTTGCAGGAATAAAAACAACCAGCAATATTAGGCAATATGTCAGTTTATAAACACTTGTCGGAATTGTGTTGGTTAGCGTGACACAAATAATCTATCCGTTGGTTTTGGAGGTGCTATAATATGAGACAGGACGCCCGTGTGAAATATTCGAAAATGATTATTCAAGTTAATTTCGTTTCCCTGCTGAAACAAAAACCTTTGAACAAAATTACAGTAAAAGAACTTTGTGAAATGGCAGACATTAACCGTGCTACCTTTTACAAATATTACATGGATATTTATGGCCTTATGGAAAAAATAGAGGAAGAAGTTCTGAAAGAATTGCATGAAACAATGAAAAATTCTATTTTGGATGGCATTGGAAAAACTCTTGTAAAGCTGCTTAAAAAAATGAAAGAGAACGGTTCACTATATATAACATTATTTTCAGAAAATGGAGATACGAAGTTTCCGCTGAAAATTTTTCAGATGTGTTATACAGAGTTTTCCACCTATATCAATGGGCAGTTTCCCCACTTATCGCCGACGCAGCGGGCTTGGATTTATGTATATACGGCGCAGGGAAGCAGCGGCATATTAAATTATTGGATTAATGACGGTATGGCAGAGCCGCCAGAAGAAGTTGCATCATTCATTGAACAATTGATTTCAAATACTTTAAAATCTTCTGTTTCATAGGAACTTACCAGAAGAGAACGCAGCAGAGATTACTCCCTGCCGCCTTTGTATTCCTATATAAAGATGATTTCCTCATTCACAATTTCCCTCGCGCAAGTCCTTATGTTACCTAGTGTACTAGCTGCCCTATCCATTCTAAGGCGTTTTCTTCCTTTAGCTGTTCTGTTTGCCTGTTTATGCTTCATATTCTCTACGAGACTGTGGGAGCGTTCCTGTGCCTGCCTGTCAATGTCTGCAAGGTAGGCATTTAGTTTGCCATTTGTTAGAAGATTGGCCGTATGTAACTTTGCTGTACTGCTTCAGATAGTCCATATACCGCTGTCCCCATATGCCTATTTCCTTTTCTTCTTCCTCTGGCAATTTCAAATATGGAACAAGATACTCATTTTCTTCGTGATATGTTCCGCCTGACTGTTTTAAATATTGATTTCAGATGCAAATACTCCTTTTCCGTATCATTTGGTGTCTGCGGGGGTATCTGCAAGCAATGTATCAGCAGGATGCATGTATAGGTTATCCTTAAGTTAAGTAATCCCCTTGCAGTTCAGATCACAAACCATTTCTATCATCGTAAATGAACTTGTCCACTCAAAAATCCTCCGTTATTATATATTTGCACATACGTCACAGTTGTTTGATCGCCACATCCTGTTATATCTTGTTATGAGATATTCCTGCCCTTGATTTTTACCTTATCAGTAACGACAATAAGGGTAAGAATGTGTAAAACTGTATAAAGGGATGGGGGCACGTATTGCAATAAATCCCTTATGTTCAAGGCGTTTGGAGGATTTTATTGATAACCTATGGTGAACAATCATCGCTCATAATTTTATGGTTTTCAAATTCTGAAGTTATCAATAAAGAGTTTTTGCCAATTTTTCCGAACCCCGCCGCTTGTGCCGTATATTTCTGAGACACAACAGAACGCTGTCTGTATTTTTATCTCACTGTTTTTCATTTGTCGGTAGGACCACATACTATCTGATATTTTCTCATTTCAATACAGAAATTAAGCGCAATTGATCTATTTTAGGTGTAATAGAATTTGGCGCCCTCGTATATGGAATATCAGATTTACAATTTAAAATCCCAACCGTAAATCTGCATCTGAAACAAATTACTGACTTACAAGATGGCAAAATGTCTACCGGATGGTAATCTTTTGGCGTATCAGTAAATCTATCGATGCTTGTTATTACGCACAAATCTGCTCTCAACGAAAACATAATTTTTTTACCTTTCTTTTATCAATTATGTTCCGTCTCCTGCCAAACTGTATCTTACCGGACGAAGTCCACCTGCCCTTTGAGTATAAATTATCTCTCTGACATATATTTTTGTATTTCATCAGAAGTTCATTTCGTTATTTGTGTATTTGCATATTGTTTATATTCTTCAACAATAAAATAGGGTTCATTTCTTTACAGGTTTTTTCTTTTTTTAGATATAATTGTAAGTCCTCATTATCAGCAAGGATTTTATATGAATGCCTGCCATTTTCATTTCCTATTTCATAAATAGCGCATGGCTTTTATGCTATAATCAGCAGTACGCAAATACATTTTGCAATTTCTAATGACTTAAAAGGGAAATTCCATCGCCTTAATCCGCGCTTAGAATCACGTTCCATACAGATACACCGTCCACGAGTTGTACAGATATATTTTGTATGATTTTCTAAACATCTTATTAGATTTAATAATGGAGTTATCCTATTTTCGTGAATATAACATTCCATACATATTTATCGTTTCACTTCCTTTGTAGCTTTCGATTGTACAGAATATACGTTATCTCTTTTTATATATTATTATTTGTGGATTATCTCCATTATGTCCGTACTCGCATACAAGAAGATATTTCTCATCCGCAGCAAGACCATAACACCTGTCACTACCCGGTATTTCTATTTGATTACCCAGGTATATCTTGTTATCTTCCAAAAATTTTACCGACTGCCCATTTGTAAGCTGATATTCTAAATTTACATAGGATCCATTCAACAAATTAAGGTCGTTTACTTGCAGGTTCTTAACTCCAAGTGAATGAAACTCATCGATCAGAGTGCTTTTCATTTTTAAAAATTCATCGGCGCCATCTTTTTTAATACACTCCGCGGCAATACACTCTCCGCCAAACGGATGTCCGTTTGTTTTGACACACCCTCCACATTCGTCTTTTCTATTACAATTACTACAACAGTCAACGCCGCAAATTGATAACAATACCAACACCTCCTAAAAATTTTCTGTTTACAACTTATGTGGTTCAGTAAACAACATCTTCAACGCAATATCTTCACAATCATATCCAACGATTTTCAATCTATTTTTCCCACTTTTTAACAACAGCGTCTTTGTCTCAAATCCATCTGTTGAAGTCTCAGGCAGGCATTCAATCAAAGTTATAATATTATCTTCGCTATCTATATACACTATTTTTGCCTGCCCTTTTGAAAGGCTAAAATCAATATCTACTTCTATATCCCGATTGTCTTTTACCGTTTCTTCCCACACTGTCTCGCGTCCGTTAAATTTGGAAATTGTAAGTGTATATTCTCCATTTATGTAATTGGCAACAGATCCTGCTTTTGTATAATGGTCTGTACTCTCAGCAATTTTTTCAGCAGAATCATATTCTCGTTTTGCAAATTCATTGCTGCAGGCTGTCATCGTCAGACATAACAGACAGAGCAATACTATTTTAGATTTTCTCATATTATCTGCCTTTTCTACAAATAATTCTTTATCTTTTCTATCCACATATCAAGTTCCATCTTACCCATTATAGCATACTTCTATAGATATTTCTATTTCTTGTGTTTCCTATAAACGGCGTTAGCATCTGTGCCAACACCGTTTTTCTCGGTCAGTGTCTTATAAAATCCCTGCTTTTTTCATATTTTCTGCGCTGTCATAGCATCCCCGGAAATACACTGACGGCATCTCTATATCCGTATGTTTGTTCTTCAGCCCTATTACTTTTATGGAGTGCTGTATATTCCTGTTCACTTAGTTCTGCTGATTTTCCATATTAAACACGTCTAAGACGTTGGGATATTCCTCATACAATTCTTCTATTCTGGATAATAACGCAGTATTTCTCGTTTTCTCTGGATATTTTTGCGATAACAGAACGCTGCTTATACAGTTTCAGGATTTGTAAGCGTTTCTGCTTTTCTTGTCTTTGCAGCTACCAATTTTAATGGCAGTTTTGCAGTCTCATTTTCTATTCTGTTCAAATTACCAAGTGTATCAGACTCTAAATCTATCTTGTATTTCCTGCTTCGCACAGATTCACATAATAATGAGCATTTACTGCAACATAAAAATTTCTAATCCAAATCCCCGGTAACCGCCAGGCAGGACAGCCTGCAGCGATACGTTTTCCTGGCAAGCAGAATCTTTCCTGCGTCTGCTTTTTCGGTGTGAGTTACTTCTTTAAGGTCATAGGGGCGAACTCTTCTCCTCCTTGCGGCTGATACTTTTTAGCAAGTGCCGTGTCTCTTTTATACCCGGAAATCCGTTCTTCATATCCTTTGATTTCCTACGGGGAGTGTTGCAATATTCTGTCCTTAAGGCCGTAATGCTCGCGAAGATAATCTTGTTTTAACACCCGTTGCCTGGATACTTGTATATCTAAACCCATCTTCTCCTTGAATCGTTCATCACCGGTAGCAGACATTTTGAATGCCGTCGATGATGTTGGGGCGCTTCCTCCTGTTTGCACTTCCTGCCCGCATTGCATAGCCGCAGTCCGCACACTTGATAACGCCTGCAAAAATATTCACAAAGTCACTCTTGTTTTCAGACCGTCTGCGGTTTGTGATAAGCTGCTGTACAGTGTTAAATTCCTCCTGCGTGACTATCCTCTATCCAATGCTAATAGCCCATTTTGATAAAATTTTATGTTCCCTGCACTTTTTTATTTTGCCTTCCAAGGGCGGCAAATATAAAAATTGCCCCTAAAATAAGAAAATACTTTATATTCCCGTGAAATGCAATCTGTATTCCCTATCCGGTTTTGCCGGAATCTCTATCTCGTACATGAAAGTGAACCACACATCTTCCTTGCTGTAGACCATCACAAAATCTATAATGGCATGGGGAAGCGCCCACGACACCTTGTTGTAGTCATCCCAGTAGTTCACGATGGGATGTTTGCGGCAGCTTATCGTCCGTGAAATTGCAGCTGCCCGTCATCCAGAACCGCGCGGCATAATCCTAGATGCCCTCCAGCCATGCCATAGTTCATGATGGTGATCGTATCGCAGTAATTATTGAGATCGTCGAAACCGCGAGAGTTCTCTCCGCCGACCGGGAAGCCCACACTATCCATCCCCAGCAGGAGGTATTCATCAGTTTCGTGGAATCATAGGATTTCACGGCATTGTAAATGTTGTGGCCTTCGTCCCGTGGAATAATCATCCCTTCTTTCCAGGTCGATGTCCACGCCAGGATCTGTTTGCCTTTTAATGTATGCAGACTGCCGCCCCCTGAATATAATAAAAGCACCGCTGAAATGATGCTTTTACTCTGGATATCCCTATTTTTAACTATTATAATCGCACTGCTGGCACTGAGCCATAACATTTCCGCTGTTTTCCTTATGGAACATTCCAGACCATTTACAGATGCTTTGTAAAATTGGAACCACAGATTTTCCTTTTTCCGTAAGCGAATATTCCACCTTTGGCGGAATCTCGTTATATTGTTTTCTTGACACCAGACCGTCATTAATGAGTTCTTTTAAGGTGGCTGCAAGGACGGCATCTGTAATATTCATCATTTCTTTTCTTATTCCGCTGTAACGCAAAATCCTTTTTTCATTCAAGACGCATATCACACGGGACTTCCATTTGCCGCCGAATATTTCCAAGCCATATTCCAAAGGGCATCGGATATCGGCTTCCAACTTTTTCTGATACATATTCCATGTCTCCTTTTCGTTATATGTATTATACTACTTCCACTCAAGAATATATAGTCACTATTAAATTAAATAGTGGCTAATAAATTTCTTTATATATTCCATTGTTTTAGCCTTAATGATATTATGAGGACGCATCAAAGAGATGCTAAAATAAAATTGAAGGAGGACCTATAATGAATGTAAAAGCTTATCTTGAAATTACAATGAAAATTAATCCGGAAAACCGTCCTGCCGCAGCAAAGGTATACACGGATTTCCGCCAACCGTTTCTTGATACTGTCAAAGGTGCATTAACAAAGGCGCTTCTTATCCGTGACGAAGATGTTCAGGTCATCCATGGTTTTGACAGCATGGAACACGCAAAGGCATACCTCGATACAGAGATGTTCAAAGATGATGTTGTTGCCGGTCTCAGACCGACCTGGGCTGCTGAGCCGGATATCCGCTTCTATGAAGCTGCCTGAAATATTGTTTAAAAATCCAGTAAAGCTCCCCATTGCATTCATCTGCAGAGGGGAGTTTTTTATACCATGATGTAATAAGTGCGTTCGTCATAATACAGGTGACTATTCACAGAATATTTCCGGTAATAGTTTGCCTCTCTTTGTCCGTGTCCTACATCCATCCAATCATCTTTCCTGCGGGATTATGGAAACAAGCTGCCATAGCCAAAGCCGTTTGCTTCTTCTGTGGCAATTTGATTTGTTCAGCCAGCAATATTGCAAACAGCAGTACACGGGAACAATTCTGTTCTGTACGCTTCTCGCAGTAATATTGAATTTGAAAGGGCATAATTTTGACAGTGTCAAGAATGTTTTAATGATTGTCTTGGTAATTGTGGAAAGTCTTGTATAACCGGCATTCTCAGTCGTTTCATGGAATTGTAAATCAGGCTGGGTATGAAATCAGAGCATGTTTGCAACAGCTTTCCGGAACGTACTTAAGATGACACCCGCAGAGTATTGTATACGAAATATGTCTTGCCCGGAATGAATGCAGATGATAAAATTTAACAATATGGAGGTGTAGCAATGGAGATCAGAGTGCTTCGGTATTTTCTTACAGTGGTGCGGGAAGGGGGTATCAATCGGGCAGCAGAGATCCTGCATATTACGCGCCAACTTTGAGTCGCTAGTTGTCACAGTTGGAAGAAAAAGTCGGCGTGAAATTATTTCATAGAGGGGCAAGGAGGATTGCCCTGACCAATGAGGGGATATTGCTCCGCCGCCGCGCAGAAGAAATTTTATCGCTGGTGGATAAGACGGAAAGAGAATTGATCGAACAGGAAGATTTTGTGGAGGGGAAGATTGTAATTGGCTGCGGCGAACTGGCTGCTGTGCAGATGCTGCCCGATTTATTCGAGACGTTCAGCAGGAAATATCCACTTGTCACTTATGATAATTATACGGCAAACGCCGATCTGGTAAAAGAGCAGATGGAAAAAGGGCTGGTCGATACTGGTATCCTCTTAGAGCCAATCGACATTGGGAAGTTTGATTTTCTCCGTTTAAATAAAAAAGAACGATGGGTAGTACTGATGCCGCCAAATGACCCTTTGGCAGAAAAAGAAGCGGTTGTAGCAAGCGATTTTGAAGGCAGGCCGATTATTCTGCCGCGCCGAATGAATGTGCAAAACGAACTGGCAAATTGGTTCGGGGATTCTTTTGGGCGTCTTCACGTTTTATTTACAAGCAATCTAAGCACAAACAGCGCAATCATGGTGCGCAAAGGATTAGGGTATTCCTTTGTCATTGAAGGCGCCGTGCCCTTTTGGGATAAAAATGAAATCATTTCCCGCCCCTTGTCCCCGGAACTGTCTGCCAATAGCGTGATTGCATGGGAAAAACAGCAGCCGTTTAGTTTGGCTGTGACGAAATTTATAGAGCACATAAAATTAACTTATGCTTTTAAGGCATAACTTTCTGATAAAAAACAAGTATTTGATATAGAATAGTAAAATCGTTACAATATGAGTGTAAGAGAAAAGGCGATAGCTGCCTGGACTTAGCGCTCATATTTTTATTATGACAATAGAAAGTTCACAGCCGGCTTTCTATTGCAGGAGGGACGTTTATGACGTTGGAAGACGCAAGCCGCAGATATGGAATTACAACGGAAAAGCTGAAGTTTTATGTGGGCAAAGGACTTTTGTCCGGGACAACGGCAGATGATGGAAGTTTCGATTTTAAGGAGGAAGATGTTATCAAAATCGGGCAAATCCATATGTTTGTAGAGGGAGGGATGGAGCTGGAAGATTTAAAATCATATCTAAGCCTGTCGGAAGACAGTGCCGCGAACCGTTCAGAGAAAACCCTTATTCTGAAAAAGTGCAGGGGGAATCTCCTTGAGGAAATCCATCAAAAGCAGCAGATTTTAGATCGCATTGATTATTGTATCTATGAATTAAAGAGGTAAATATATGAGACAGTTAATGGAAAACAGACGGTTTGACGAAGAAAGAGCGCTGTATCATTTACAGGAATGTGATATAAGAAAATGTATTTTTGCAGGTCCGGCAGATGGGGAATCCGCATTAAAGGAATCTAGAGACATTGCTTTATTGGATTGCAGCTTTTCCCTCCGCTACCCCTTGTGGCATGTAAATGGCTTTTGCTTAGAGCGCGTGCAGATGGATGAAAAAACAAGAGCGGCAATCTGGTATGCGGATCATGGTGTGATTAGAGACTGTACGTTAGAAGGTATCAAGGTTATTCGTGAATGCAGTAATATTCTGGTTGAAAACAGCAGGGTGGCTTCCCATGAGTTTGGATGGAAGAGCAACGGCATCACATTAAAGGATGTAGACATTACATCAGAATATATTTTTATGGACAGCAGAGATGTGAAATTAGACCATGTCGCCATGAAAGGAAACTATTCTTTTCAGTATATGGAGAACCTTGAAATCGAGGATTCTATCCTTGACACGAAAGATGCATTTTGGCACAGCAGGAATGTGACGGTAAGGGACAGTGTGGTAAAGGGAGAGTACCTGGCCTGGTTCTCTGATGGACTGACACTGATAAACTGCAGGATTATCGGTACGCAGCCCTTGTGCTATTGTACACACCTGAAATTGGTGAACTGTACCATGGAGGATACAGATTTATCCTTTGAATATTCCGATGTGGAAGCAGATGTGCATGGACATGTGGTTTCTATTAAAAATCCAAAGAGCGGAACAATCACCCTTGACAGTGTGGGAAAAATTATCTGGGAAAATCCAGTCGTGGATTGTAATGGGAAAGTGGTGAAGAGGAATCCTTAATCAACTTAATCCAGAAAATGAAATTGCTTATGCTTTTTGAGCTTGAATAGCCTGTAAAAAGCAAGTTCAGCAATGTTCAGCCAGCCTCCCGTGCACCGGCGTATGGTGGATTTCCAGGCGTTTTGCCTCCTTAGGCCTATACTGTTTATACAAAGATGCTTCCGCATGGATATTCAAATTATCCATGACAAGGCTTACTTTTTCATGCCTTGGGTAACATTCATCCGGCAGGCAGCGTATTTCCTCCGCCCAGTCGTTTGCTGTCCGCTGCTTCCGGGCAGTTACGTGCCGCCATCCTGCCAATGGCTCCGTAAACATAAAGATGCTGCATGTCCCTTTCAGATGTATTAAGAATCCGTCTTCTGCATATCGCCCGGCCTTATAGGAAGCGGTTCTCTTGTTTCTCCAAGAAGCTGGTAAGGTTTTTCATCCATGCATATGACGGGGCGGCAGGGGTCATAAGGCAT
>QXWW01000038.1 GCA_009911185.1 Lachnospiraceae bacterium | reverse complement strand
TGAAGGTAAAAAGGAAGAAAACGCAGCATAATGGAAAGCGTGACTTACCTGATAGATACCCTTTATTTTGTGTACTTGAAAATAATTACTCGTCTTAGAAATAGGAATACCCTGCGGAATATGACGGTGCCAAAAGGCGCGTATTTCCGCAGGGTTTCCCTATTTCTCTTTTAAATCGGAAAAATGGGCATTAGCCGATTTCCCCTTGTATTAATTGGATTTTTGTTGCTTTTTCATTTGTTGTAATCTGGACCAGAATCCGGATTTTTTCTGGGGAAGCTGTTCATTTCCGCCCCGCAGTCCTTTGACACTGGTAATATAAAGGCCGCTGACCACGGCTTTTACTTCCTTTTTGGTAGGAATGCTGTCAAAAATCTCTGCCTCACAGATAAATGTCATAATCTTTGGTCCGACTTTTGCCTTTACGACAGGCATTTTAGAACGGCGCATCAGCTTTGGCGTCTGTTCCAGAATGACGGCAGGAAGTCCTGCGTCTGCCAGTTTCATACGCTTTTTATCAATAATCAGCATGGAAATGGTCTGTGCCGAAGCGGCGATCTGTGCATCCTGCTCTTCTTTTTTCTTTTGTGCCTTTTTACCAAGTATGTAGAGCGTAATAGCCGCTGACGCAAGAACAACGAAAATTACGAATAATACTATCTGCCAAGTTGCCACAAAAAAACCTCCTTTTTCTTATAAGTTGCACATCTTATGTGCACAACAACTGCCCACATTATACCATTGCCCCCGGAAAAAATCAATGATATAATTGGGCATGAGCAGGGGGTGCCGTGCAGTCCAGAGGCCGCCAAGAGGCCAAAGAAGGGAGGAAGTCGGATGAAGAGACATGCTTTAGGAAAATTGATTTCCCTGTCAGTATTGCTTTTGATAGGTTTAAGTTTGTTTTTTTGGGTTTATTATCCCAAGTATGGGAGTTCTGACGAAAAAGATGAGATAAAAACATGGGAACAGCTTGTGGAGGAAGAGGCGGCTAAAAAGGCGGAGAAAGCAGCATCCGTTAATTTGAAGGACGGTCAGGGAGAGGCAAAACCGCAGGAGGGGGACGGTACAGGGGCGATGAACAATGAAAGCGGAGCTTTGGAAAATGAGGGTGCGGTTTGGCAGCCCCAGGAGGCCGTGCTGGTGTTTGCGGGCGATATTTATCTTAGCCCGTATGTACAGGAAAATTACGACGTCTCAGGAGTGGGCGGTGTGATTTCAGAGCGGCTTCTTTCAGAAATGGCAAATGCAGATATTGTTATGGCAAATGAGGAATTTCCCTTTTCTCTTGGAGGAGCTAAGGCTCCGGATAAACAGTTTAATTTTCGTGTAGATCCTCTTTATACGCAGATTTTGACGGATATGGGAGTGGATATCGTAACGCTTGCCAATAATCATGCGCTGGATTATGGAGCGGAGGCGTTAACCGATACTTTTGAAGCTTTGGAGCATGCGCAAATTGCTTATGTGGGAGCCGGGGCGGATATAGAGCGGGCCATGCAGCCTGGTATTATACAGGCGGGGCGGCAAAATTACGGATTTTTGGCGGCGTCCAGGGTAATTCCTGTGACAGACTGGAATGTAGAGAACCAGCAGCCGGGCATGCTGTGTACGTATGACAGCAAACGTTTGCGGGAGGCTATTAAAAAGGCGAAGGAAATGTGTGAGTTTCTTACGGTGTATGTGCACTGGGGCATTGAAAAATCCGATGTTCCCGAGGAGTATCAGCGGCAGCTTGCACGGGAATATATTGACGCAGGAGCGGATCTGGTAATTGGCGCGCATCCCCATGTACTGCAGGGGATAGAATATTACCAGGGAAAACCGATTGTATATAGTTTGGGAAATTATATATTTAATCAGGAAATTGCATCTACGGTGTTGTTGAAAGTGCGGGTGACTCCGGAGCAGCAGCCCGTTCTACAGCTATTGCCAGCCAGCGCTTCCGGGGCAAAGACGCAGGAAATGAGCGGCAGCGAAGCGGAGGAATTGTATCGTTATATGGAAAGTATTTCTGTAGGCGTGGAAATTGATGCGGATGGTGTGGTAAAGGCCAAATAAAACCTGCGGGATATTACATTTATTGACAGGTTTTTGGCTGTACCATCTTATCGGTATTTGAAAAATTCACTTATGGAACGCATTTTTGAAGCGGCCGCCGTTGCGCCGTGGAAAATCTGCTTTGCAGATGAAAAATATCCGGCATGAATTTGCCCAGGTCAGCAGGTAGTATGCGGGGTGACAAACATTTGATATCCGTGCATATAATGTAAGAAAACGGAACAAATCAACGGATATGGAAAGTGAAAAATTTGAAAATTTGTTAAATCTTGCTTTGAATGCTACACAGCGGGAACGGGAAAAATCTTTGAACCTGGGCGTAGGTTATGAAGCGGAAGAGAACCGATGGGAGTTGATTGTAAAATATTCAGGAAATATTATGAGGCTCTCCCAGGAGAATCCTCAAATTCACGTGGAGGAGCTAAGCAATGAATACGCGATTTTGAGTGTGCCGGAGTCGGCAATGGAACAGGTGTCAAACGCTGTGGAAGTAGAATATGTGGAAAAGCCAAAGCGAATGTATTTTGCAGTACAGGAGGGGAAGCGGTCGTCCTGCATTCTGCCTTTGCAGGACGCACGTTATAATTTAACAGGAAAAGGTGTGATTGTTGCAATTTTGGATTCTGGAATTGACTACAGCCACCCAGATTTTCGCAATGCAGATGGGAGTACCCGGATTCTGGCATTGTTTGACGAAACGCTGGACCGCGAATTTACAGCGGAAGAAATTAATCAGGCGTTAAAGGCTGAGAATGAACAGGAAAGGTTTAAGGTTGTGCCGAGCAGAGACACCTCGGGGCATGGCACGCATGTAGCGGGTATTGCGGCAGGAAATGGCAGGGCTTCCAGCGGGATAAACCGGGGAGTGGCCTATGAGAGTTCTTTGTTAGTGGTAAAGCTGGGAACTGCAGAGCCAAATGGGTTTCCCCGGACAACACAGCTTATGCGGGGACTGGATTATGCAGTAAGGAAAGCGCTGGAGCTTCGGATGCCAATGGCGGTCAATATCAGCTTTGGCAATAATTATGGCTCTCACAGTGGAACGGCATTGTTGGAAAGCTATATCAATGACATGGCTAATTATTGGAAAACTCTTATTTCAGTGGGAACGGGAAATGAAGGAGCGTCCAGGGGGCATACTTCTGGAATTTTGACGGAAGGGCGCGAGCAGGAAATTGAACTGGGCGTGGGAAATTATGAGACGACATTGAACCTGCAGATTTGGAAATCTTATGTGGATCAATATGATATTTTGTTGGAACATCCCTCTGGAAACAGGATTGGCCCTATTCGGCAGATCCAGGGACCCCAGCGTTTTTTAATGGGACGTACGGAAATTCTTCTTTATTATGGAGAGCCGAGTCCCTATAATCTTTATCAGGAAATGTATATTGATTTTCTTCCGGCGCAGTCCTATATAGATGCCGGGGTTTGGAAGATTGTGCTGGTTCCGGAACGGATTGTCCGGGGAAATTATGATCTCTGGCTGCCGGGGCAGGCGGTTTTGAATCAAGGGACAGGATTTCTCTATCCGGTGGAAGAAACGACGCTGACAATTCCTTCCACGGCAGAAAAGGTCGTTTCTGTGGGAGCTTATGATGCAAGATATAATCAGCTTGCGGAATTTTCAGGCCGGGGTTACACCAGACAGACCAATCAGGTGAAGCCGGATCTTGCCGCTCCGGGGGTGGCCATCCGTTCCGCCGCGCCTGGCGGCGGTTATGCTGTGCGCAGTGGAACCTCTATGGCGACGCCCTTTGTTACGGGTAGCGCAGCGCTATTGATGCAATGGGGGATTGTGGAGGGGAATGATCCTTATCTCTATGATGCTGATATAATAGGACTAAGTTAGAAAAACCTTGAAAAACAGGGGATTCTGCTTAGTCCATTTTCATTTCAGCAGGTTTTCTAAACCTGAAAATAAGACAAGTAACGTTACGGAAATTATAGCACATAAATGTCGGCATTGAAAGCAAATTCGGGTTGTCAGTTAGCCGTTTTTTGGGTAACTGGCAGCACGAATCCACAAGGGTTTGGGAGTGTAGCTCCCAAGTAGTATCTGGAAAAAGATAAAATAACGGATTAGATGAGTGATGGAGGACAAGCTATGGTAGCAAATACAGCGACAGGTGCAGGAAAGAGAGAGGCTCGCACAATTACTTTCAAGAATGAGGAATATAAAAAGTTTTTTAAGTCAAATCTGCAGAAATGTAGATACCAGGATGTATACCATATGGCATTGGTATATTGTCTTGGGATTGACAGGGACACAAGGGTAAATGTGGACAGGATTTATGATTTTAAATCAGGATGTGTAAAAACAGAGTGTTTAGGGGAAGGATGTGTTTGCGCGTCAGCGTGGAGTACCTATTTATGTATAGCGATGCCTTCCATCACCTTTACATTTTGCCATGCACCATTATTGATCTTCATGACCGGAGTGTAGTTGCCAGCATTACGGACCGGCATATTACAAGCGACCTGGCAATCCGTACCTTGCAGAAAGCACTGGATTCGCAGCCAGCAGTCAAAGGGGAACTGATCCTTCATAGCGACCAGGGTTCCCAGTATACATCAAAAGTGTTCGTTGAATTCTGCGAATCTGTCCGTGTAACAGAAAGCATGAGCAAAGCTGGATGCCCATATGACAATGCACCGATGGAGAGGTATTTCAATACACTAAAAAACGAATGTACCAATCTGTATGAATTCCAGACAGAGGAAGCGCTTTACCGGACGGTGGAAGAATTTGCCTATGTCAACGATAACCAAGTGCGTCCCCATAGTTTTAATGCATATCGGACGCCTTATCAGGCACGTATAACATCATAAAAGAAAATTGATATTTTTAGCCATAAGTGTTACAAAAAAGTTTGACCACTACAATATTCTGCCAGTGGGAGGTGTGCGGCTTTTGCACTTTCGGAAACGATTTCATATTCCGTGTCGGTGAGACGGAGCATAATCTGATGTTTGTGCTGTAATGCTTTTTCTTTCTTTGGTCTTGCCATTCTATAATTCCTTTCGCTTAAATGGGATTCATCAAGATAACATCCCTACTTATAAAGTTCCTATAATATAAGCCGATTCGAGAGTTCCGATGGGAAATGAAAATGGATTATTTATAGAAATATTTGTTTTTTCGTGATGGGCACAATTACGCTACGGCTATTTTTAGTAGGAGCCAATCTGCATATTTAGAAAAATATGCCAGAACCAAGGGCATGGGGGCGCTGGATGTCCAGTGGATATCTGCTTAGCGCGGACTGGAGCGGAGCGTCGACCGGAATCCCCGTCTACGACAAACGTGCCACTGGCACGTTTGCTGCACGCTTGGTGAAGATTGCCGGGTAAGCAAAATCCACGAAGTGGATTTTGAGTTACTCAGGCGAATCTTGCTTTGAAGAGGATAAAGCCCTTTCATTAGTGAAAATGGGAAATAATATCTTGTCTGGGGTAAATACGGATGGTAAAATAAAAAAATATGGAGGTGGTGTAATGGAGATTAGAGTGCTCCGGTATTTTCTTACTGTGGTGCGGGAAGGGGGAATTAACCGTGCCGCAGAGATTCTGCATATTACGCAGCCAACTTTAAGCCGTCAGTTGTCCCAGTTGGAAGAAGAAGTCGGCGTGAAACTATTTCATAGAGGGGCAAGGAAAATTACGCTTACCAATGAGGGGATATTGCTCCGCCGTCGTGCGGAGGAAATTCTATCGTTGGTTGATAAGACAGAAAAAGAACTGATCGAGCAGGAAGATTTTGTGGATGGGAAGATCGTGATTGGCTGTGGCGAGTTGGCCGCTGTGCAGATGCTCCCCGATTTATTTGAGACATTCAGTAAAAAATATCCGCTTGTCACTTATGATATTTATACGGCAAATGCCGACCTGGTAAAAGAGCAGATGGAAAAAGGACTGATCGATATTGGCATTCTGTTAGAACCAATCGACATTGGAAAATTTGATTTTATTCGGTTAAATAAAAAAGAACGGTGGGTAGTCCTGATGACACCTAATGACCCATTAGCAGAAAAGGAAGCGGTTGTGGCAAGTGATTTTGAAGACCGACCGATCATTCTGCCACGCCGTATAAATGTACAGAATGAACTGGCAAATTGGTTTGGGGATTCTTTTGAGCATCTTCGGATATTGTTTACGAGCAATTTAAGCACAAACAGCGCAATTATGGTGCGGAAGGGATTAGGATACTCCTTTGTCATTGAAGGAGCCGTGCCGTTTTGGGATAGAAATGAAATTATTTACCGCCCGCTGTACCCGGAGCTATCTGCCAATAGTGTAATCGCATGGGAAAAGCAGCAGCCGTTCAGTCTGGCTGTGACAAAATTCATAGAACACACGAAAGCAACATATGCTTTTAAGGCATAAGTTTCTTATAAAAAACAAGTATTTGATATAGGATAGTGAAATCGTTACAATATGAGTGTAAAAGGAAAGGCAATAATTGCCTGGACTTAGCACTCATATTTTTTATGGTACCAGAAGTTTGTGCGTGTACGCTCTGGTGTAGGGAGGATGCCTATGACGCTGGAAGATGCAAGCCGCAGATACGGAATCACAATGGAAAAACTAAAGTTTTATGTAAACAAAGGATTTTTGACCAGGACAACGGCAAAGTATGACGGTTCCGATTATAAAGAGGAAGATTTTATAAGGATCGGGCAGATCCATATGCTTATGGAGGGAGGGATGAAGCCGGAAGATTTAAAGTCATATCTAAGTCTACCAGAAGACAATGCTGCAGACCGTTCAAAAAAAAATCTTATCTTAAGAAGATGCAGGGGGAATCTCCTTGAAGAGATCCATCGGAAACAGCAGATTTTAGACCGGATTGATTATTGTATTTATGAATTAAAAACGGAGGAATGAATATGAGAAAAAAGTTTACATTTTTATGGGCATTGCTTTTTGTGCTGGTATTGTCTGTTTTTGCAACAGGACAGCCAGTAGAGGCTGCAAGCAAAAATACAGTAAGATCAGTTGCAGTCCGTATAGACAATAAGAAAGCCACAAAAAAGACATACACACTTGATGTAGGCAAAAGCAAAAATTTAAAAGTTACTGTTTCACCCAAAAAGGCAATGAAATCCATTCGTTATAAATCAAGCAACCACAAAATTGTGTCGGTAAGTAAAAAAGGAAAAATAACGGCAAAGAAAAAAGGGACTGCAAAAATCCAGATCACGGTTACCGGAAAAGATAAGAAAAAGAAATCCACCTGGGTAAAAGTAAAAGTGGCCAATCCGATGATAAAGTCGGTATCTGTCCGCATAGATAATAAGAATGTTACAGGCACAACTTATTCTCTGGAAAGAGGAGGATGGAAAGACCTCAAGGTAAATGCAGCTCCGGCAAAAGCCGTAAAGAGCATCCGGTATGAATCAAGCGATACGAGGGTGGCTAACGTAGATCAGAAGGGAACGGTGATTGCAAGAAATACAGGAACAACACGGATAACGGTTACGGCTGTGAATAAAGATAACAAGAAAAAATCTGTATGGGTTGACATCAGGGTGACAGAACGCAGCCAAGATCCAACTCCAGCCCCAGAACCAACACCGGAACCAACACCCGTGACACCAGGAAACAGCAAAATCCTGGTCGCTTATTTCTCCGCGACGAATACAACGGAAAAAATTGCCGGGTACATAGCGGATGGACTTCCGGCGGATTTATATGAAATTGATCCGGCAGTCCCATACACTTCCGCGGATTTGAATTATAGCAACTCAAGCAGCAGGAGCAGCATTGAAATGAACGACCCGAATGAGCGTCCGGCCATATCCACCATCATTGAAAATTTGGAGCAGTATGATACCGTGTTCCTTGGTTATCCGATCTGGTGGGGGCAGGCGCCAAGGATCATCAGTACATTTTTGGAAAGTTATAATTTTTCAGGCAAGAAAATCATACCGTTCTGCACATCTGGAAGCAGCGGCATCGGTTCATCTGCTACGAATCTGCATAGTTTGGCAAGCGGGGCAGAATGGATGCAGGGACAACGCTTTAGTGGCAGCGCATCCCATGACAGCGTTACAGAATGGGTAAACAGTCTTGGGTTGGTAGAAACGCCAGAGCCGGAACCAGAGCCAACACCGGAGCCGACGCCAGATCCAGAACCAGGAACATCAAATATTTTAATCGCATATTTTTCACTTGCGGAGAACACAAAGAATTCTACGAATGTTGACGCGACTACTTCTGCCAGCGTTGTCGTAGACGATATGGGGAAATATGGAACGACGGAATATATTGCCCAAATGATCCAGAAAAAAGTTGGTGGGGATCTGCACTCCATCCAGACAAGACAGAGCTATCCAGACGATTTTGATGCGGTGGTAGACCAGAACCATCAGGAAATGCAGGACGGCGTATTGCCGGAACTTGTGCAAAGTAATTTGGATATTTCCAGGTATGATACCGTTTTTATCGGTTATCCGGTATGGGCAACAAACGCTCCGCAGGCAGTCCTGTCCTTTTTGAAGCAATACGATATGTCGGAAAAAAAGGTGATACCATTCTGTACACATGACGGTTATGGGGCTGGCAGCAGCTACCGGACAATAAGCAATGCCTGCCCGCAGGCAGAGGTGCTTTCTGGGATTGCGATCGCGGCAAAGGATGTGCCTGCAGCCGAAAGCACGGTGGATGGCTGGCTTGCAGACATTGGGCTTACAGGACAAGATCCAGATCCTGAGCCGGTTCCTGACCCGGAGCCGGAGGGGACGCCAATTAAAATCACGGTTGGAAGTACGGCTTTGGACGGCGTGATCTATGACACAGCCCTGGCGGAGGAGATCAAGGAACATTTTCCGCTGACCGTTTCCATGAGCGGCTATGGCGGAAGGGAATATTATGGAGGGCTAAGTTTCACGCCAGGGACTTCCCAAAGCGGGCAGCTAAATTTTGAAAATGGAGATATCACATATTGCAGGACAAATAATACAATGGCAATTTTTTATGCACAGACGGAGCGCCCCAATTTAACGATGGAGGTTGTGCCGATTGGAAGGGTGACTTCTGACTTATCTATTTTTAGCAGCCTTGGCAGCCGGGAGGATATCACGTTTTCGCTAGCGGATGCCGGGACAGGCGATGATTCTGGCGAAAAGGATGATGCCGATAAAAACAAGGTATTAGTCGCTTATTTTTCAGCCACGAACACGACGGAAAAACTGGCGGGGTATCTTTCGGACGGCCTGGGAGCAGAGCTGTACGAGATTGTACCTGCAGTTCCTTATACGTCTGCTGATTTAAATTATGGAGATTCAGGCAGCCGTACCAGTATGGAAATGAATGACGTAAATGCGCGTCCTGAAATTTCCGGATCAGTAGCGGACATGGGACAGTATGATACCGTCTTCCTCGGTTATCCAATCTGGTGGGGGCAGGCTCCAAGGATTATCAGTACGTTCTTAGAAAGCTATGATTTCTCTGGAAAAACGATCATCCCATTCTGTACATCGGGAAGCAGCGGCATCGGTTCTTCTGCTACAAACCTACACAGCCTGGCAAGCGGGGCAAATTGGCTTTCCGGACGGCGTTTTAGCAGCAGTGCATCCCAGAGTGATATGGTACAGTGGGCAGAAAGCCTGGGCCTGGATGCTATTAAATAGGAAGAAGCTTTGTGAAAACAATAGCGCAGTTTCTCGAAAGCGTGTTTGGGGAGAACTGCGCTGTTCGTTTCTAACGCAAACATATCAACTACGGGAGGGCAGCGAATCATATGTTTAAAATTAACAGACAAAAAATGAAAGCGGTATTGCTGCTTGCTGGTATGGCATTTATCTTGTCTGCCTGTTCCGGCGCAAAGGAAAATGAAGGAGCTGAGTGGACATTTTTTGCTATGGATACCTATATTACATTGAATGCTTACGGAAAAAATGCTGACGCTGCCTTGGATATGGCAGAAGACAGGATGATAGAATTGGAACATCTGTGGTCTGTTACAGACGAAAAAAGCGAGGTAACAGCAATGAACCGCGGTAATGGAGATACCGTAGAGGTCAGTGATGAAACTGCGGATCTGCTTGCTTTTACCCTGCAGATGGCATCGCAGACAAACGGAGCGCTAGATCCCACCATATACCCGGTTGTGGATGCATGGGGATTTACCGGGCAGGAAAACCGCATACCGGATGTCCATGAATTGAATCGGCTTTTAGAAAATGTTGGATATAGCAAAGTAAAGCAAAACGGGAATGAAGTTACCATTCCTGGCGGAACAAAAATTGATTTTGGGGCAGTCGGAAAAGGATATGCAGGGGATATTTTGGCTGACACGCTGACGGATGGGGGGATCAGTTCTGCGCTGATAGATTTAGGCGGCAACATCCAGGCCGTAGGTTCTAAACCGGATGGAAGCGATTGGAAAATAGGAATCAGGAATCCAACAGGGGATGGGCACATTGGCGTGTTATCTGTGTCTGACAGGGCAGTTGTCACGTCAGGTAGCTATGAACGTAATTTTATCGGCGAGGATGGGAAGGAATATGGACATATCTTAGACCCGGCAACCGGCTATCCAGTGGAAAATGGTCTTCTTTCTGTTACTATTGTTGCAAAACAGGGGAAGCTATGTGATGCGCTTTCCACATCGCTTTTTGTAATGGGTTTGGACAAAGCAATAGATTACTGGAAGAGGTATCGGGATTTTGACATGATTTTGATAACAGAGCAGAAAGACATTTATCTGACAGAGGGAATCAGACCGCAAATTGAGCTGGACGAAACATGGGGAAGCGGCAGATTAGAGGTAATTATATGAGACAGTTAATGGAAAACAGACAATTTGACGAAGAAAGGGCACTGTACCATTTGCAGGAATGTGACATAAGAAACTGTATTTTCGCAGGCCCCGCAGATGGGGAGTCCGCATTAAAGGAATCCAGGGACGTTGCTTTATGGGATTGCTGCTTTTCCCTCCGCTATCCTTTATGGCATGTAAAAGGATTCCGCATGGAGCGTGTCCGGATGGATGAAAAAACAAGGGCTGCAATCTGGTATGCGGATCATGGCGTAATTAGGGACTGTACTTTAGAAGGGATTAAGGCCATCCGTGAGTGCAACCATATCCTGGTTGAAAACAGCAGGATTATTTCGCCTGAGTTTGGATGGAAAAGCAGCAGCATCACATTAAAGGATGTGGACATCACATCAGAATACATTTTCATGGACAGCAGGGATGTGAAATTAGACCATGTTTCCATGAAAGGAAAATATTCTTTCCAATATATTGAAAATCTTGAAATTGCAGATTCTGTTCTTGACACAAAAGATGCATTCTGGCATAGCAGGAATGTGACGGTAAGGGACAGCGTTATAAAAGGGGAGTATCTGGCCTGGTTCTCTGACGGGCTGACATTAATAAATTGTAAAATCATCGGTACGCAGCCGTTGTGTTATTGTACTCATCTAAAATTGGTGGACTGTACGATGGAGGGTACGGATTTATCCTTTGAATATTCGGATGTGGAGGCAGATGTAAAGGGACATATTATTTCCGTGAAGAATCCCAGGAGCGGCACCATCATGGCAGATAATGTGGGAGAAGTTATCCTGGAAAATCCGGTCGTGGCTTGTAACGGTAAAGTGGTGGAGAGGGCTTAGATCCTATAAGATGAAATTACTTATGCTTTTCAAGCATAAGTAACCTATAAAAAACAAGTATTTGATATATCACAAGGCTGACTGTACAATGAGAAAGAAGGCAAATGCGAAGCATTTTTTAAATTCCTTCTGACGACATGGCAGGTGATGCGAAGCGGCGCGTGCCGCTACCTTAGTGATATAAGAAAAATATAGACAATGATAAGGAGCGGGATTCAAGTTGAAAGCAAGAAAGTTATTTTTTACAGTGTTATCCTTTGGGCTTGTTTTTTCCTTTTCTGGATGTGGGAGTGGCCGGGAGGTGAAAAATATGGAAGTCCAAAGCGCCCATACGGATAGCGAAACAAAAGAGGATGAAGAAAATTCCACTATATCACAACCTGCGCAAAAAAATAGCACAGACAATAGCCAGAATACACAAAACAAGGTTCTGATTGCTTATTTTTCACGATGGGGCAACACGCAGTATCCGGAGGGGATGGATGCATCTACTTCTGCCAGTCTTGTGATGGATGGAGATACCTACGGAACAACAGAATATGTGGCCCGTATGATTCGGGAAATAACGGGCGGAGACATCCATCTGATCCAAACACAGGAAATGTATCCGGCTGATTTCGATGAACTGAGAGATCAGAACCATGATGAAATGGACAGGGGTTATCTGCCGCCGCTTGTGGAGAGTGGCCTGGATGTTTCCGGGTATGATACGGTATTTATAGGCTATCCCGTATGGGCAACGGATGTCCCGTAGGCAATCCTGTCATTCTTGGAAGAAAACGACTTGTCTGGGAAAACTGTGATTCCGTTCTGTACACACGACGGATATGGCGCAGGTGCAAGCTATGAAACGATTGAGGGTGCCAGTAATGCGGAAGAACTGTTGGACGGCCTTGTTATCCTTGCGGAAGATGTCCTCGCATCCCATGATGTTGTTTCGGAATGGCTGGGAACAATCGGCTTTACCGAAAAAGGCAGCTCAAAGGAAAACAGTGAAACTGCCATAAAGGTAAGCGTAGGCGATACAATGCTGGACGGTGTCATTTATGATACGGCTCTTGCACAGGAGATAAAAGAAAAGTTCCCGATCACTGTTTCCATGAGTGGCTATGGCGGAAGGGAATATTACGGTGGAATTAATTTTACTCCTGAAAACACAGACGGCGGACAGCTTCATTTTGACAATGGAGACATTACCTATTGCAGTACAAATAACACAATGGCCATCTTCTATGCGCAGACTGACCATCCCAATTTGACAATGGAAGTGATTCCCATAGGGAAAGTAACTTCGGATTTATCTGCTTTTGATACTTTTGACGGCCAGGAAGAAATCACTTTTTCACTGGCAGAGTAGATTGGAGGACACTATGAAAAGAATTGCAGCTATTTTATTAACAATTTTAATGACCGCATCCCTTGCGGCCTGCGGAAACAGCGGGCAGGAAAAGAATGATGCTTCTTCAACAAAAACGGAGGAGAAAACAAAGATTTCTGAACAGGAATCAGAGGATTCCAAAACAGAGGAACCGGCTTCTGGCACAGAAACCACCGACGTTACAGGGGGAGCGGAAAATCCCGATGATGCTGGAGGAAATAAGGATGCGGGTGGGACGAATGTTTTAGTAGCTTACTTTTCCGCGACGAATACAACGAAAGGCGTAGCTGAGCATATATCTGACGGCCTGGGCGCCGAGCTTTATGAGATTGTGCCACAGGAACCTTATACGGATGATGATTTAGATTATAACGATGACAACAGCCGCAGCACGGTTGAAATGAACGATCCGGCTGCTCGTCCGGCAATTTCTGGTTCTGTGGATAACATGGATCAGTATGACATTGTGTTTATTGGTTATCCGATCTGGTGGGGAGATGCGCCAAGGATTGTCAGCACTTTTGTGGAAAGCTATGAGTTTACCGGGAAAACGGTAGTGCCGTTTTGTACTTCCGGCGGCAGCGGCATGGGTTCTTCCGCTTCCAATTTGGAAAAATTGACAGACGGGGCAAACTGGCTTTCTGGAGACCGGCTGGATGGCGGCAGTTCCCGTGAAGAAATCGTAGATTGGGTAAACGGCTTGGGATTGGATGTCACTGCAAAGTAAAACCTGCGCATTTCGGAGGAAAACGGCATGAAAGTAAACATGAAGATAAAGATATTCATCGACATTTTGATGACGGCATTCCTGCTCATGCTGATGGCCGTCCAGGTTACAGGGGAACTGCTTCATGAATGGGTTGGAACTGGGATGCTCCTGCTGTTTACCGCTCATAACCTTTTGAATATCCGATGGTATGCAAATTTGGGGAAAGGCAAATACAATCCCTTACGCATCCTACGGACAGTTGTGGATCTTGCTGCCTTTGCCGTAATGCTCAGCCTTGGCTTTAGCGGTATTCTTATGTCACGCCATGTGTTTGCCTTTCTTCCGATAAATAGTGGAATGGCGCTTGCCAGGGTTATGCATCTTGCGGGTTCTTATTGGGGTTTTGTACTGATGAGCATACATTTAGGGCTTCATTGGGGCATGGCAGTTTCGATGTTTGGTAAAATTAAGGAAATTCCCGAAAAGAAAAATAATCAGGCATTTGTATGGGGATTTCGCTTACTTGCATTTACGATTGCCGGATACGGACTGTTATGCTTTATATGGTCTGATATCACATCATATATGTTTCTGGATGCTGAATTTGCTTTTTTTGATTTTGAAAAAAACGGTTTTCTCGTCTTTTCAGAATATTTGGCCATGATGGGATTCTGGATATTTATTGCTTATTATATTGCAAAACTGGTTGGAACATGGCGGAACAAGCCAAAAGAAAAGTCAGATACTCAGCAGTAAGTTAATGGAACATTAAATTTGAAGCGCAGCAAGCTGCTGGGTATTTGACCCTCGCGGCATTCGCAAAATATCCGCGCGAGCGCGTCTGCTTGGCTCATTGCTCGCGGAAATGAATGGAGATAGAAATATGGAAAAAAGAAAACGGTTTGTAAGGGCCTGTGTTGTGTTTCTACTGGCAGTTCTGGTTGCGTTTCCATCAGATATGGCGGCAATACAGGCAAAAGCGGCAGGGAGCACGGGCAAATCTAAAATACTGATTGCCTATTTTGGAAGATTTGGTAACACCAATTTTGGGAAGAATGTGGATGCGACTTCTTCGGCAAGCATCGTATTGAACAGCGGGAAAAAGCAGGGAACCACAGAATATCTGGCAAGGCAGATACAAAAGCAGACAGGGGGCGACCTTTTCCGTATCCAGACAAAGAAAAAGTACCCGGCAGATTTTGACAAGCTGGTGGGTAAGAACCATGAGGAACTTGACCAGAATTATCTCCCGGCATTAAAAACAAAAGTGAAGAAAATGAAGCAGTACGACATCATCTTTATTGGATACCCGATTTGGGCAACAGATGCGCCGCAGGCGGTGAAAAGCTTCCTGAAGGCGTATAACTTGGAAGGAAAGACGGTCATACCGTTTTGTACCCATGAAGGCTCCGGATCAAGCGGGACGTACAAACAGATACGAAAGCTGTGTTCCGGTGCAGACACACTTGACGGATTTTCCGTAAACGCGGAAAAAGTCAAAACAAAATCCACACAGGAAAAGCTGAAATCGTGGCTTAACAGGGTGGATGTGAAAAGCCGTTCGGCAAAAGCTGTCCCGATCACAATCACCATAGGGAACCGCAAGCTGAACGGTGTATGTTACAATACTGCACTTGGGAAGCAGATCATGAAAAAGTTCCCATTGAAAGTGACAATGGATGAATTTGGGGGCAGGGAATATTATGGGGACGTGGCAAAAAAAGACAGGCCCACCAAAAAGAGCAAAGGCAAGCTGGGATTTGTGAATGGGGACATTACTTATTGCTTTGAAAACGACACGATGGCCATTTTCTATAACCAGTCCGACCAACCGGATTTATCAATGCGGGTAAACTGCATTGGAAGGGTAACTTCGGACCTGTCAGTTTTTGATAAGCTGGATGACAGCGTGGAAATTGTATTCGACTATAAAAAGTAGGAGGAAGGCAGATGCGAAGCATTTCTTTAGGAATGCCTTCCGACGATATGGCAGGTGACGCAATGCGGCGCGTGCCGATACCTGAAAGGAGAACAATTATGGGAAAAATATTAAAAAGATTCATGGTATTTGCGGTATCTCTTGCATTAGCCGTGTCCTTCACAACGAGTTTTGATGGGACAGTTATGGCGGCAAGCACGCCGAGTAGTATCACATTAAACAAAAAGAATGTTACGATGACGATAGGCAGCAAGGTTACATTAAAAGTAAAGTCTGTGAAACCGAATGCAGCATCAAAAAAAGTCACATGGAAATCTTCGAACAAAAATGTGGCGACTGTCAGTTCCAAAGGCATTGTAACCGCAAAAAAAGCCGGAACTGTCACCATTACGGCCAAAGCCGCAAAAGGGAAAGCTGCCTCTAAGTGTAAGATCAAAGTGAACAAGGCTTCCAAAGGAAAGGTATTGGTAGCGTATTTCTCGGCAACAGGAACAACAGAGGGAGTGGCAAAGAAAGTGGCAAATGCCTCCGGAGGAAAGCTGTATGAGATCGTGCCACAAAAGGCATATACAAGCGCAGATTTGAATTACAACAATGACAACTGCCGTGCAAACAAAGAAATGGAAAATGAAAATGCAAGGCCGGCAATCAAAGGCAGCGTGAAGAACATGGCAAGCTACGATGTCATTTATATTGGATTCCCAATCTGGTGGGAGACAGCTCCCCGTATCATAGATACATTTGTAGAAAGTTATGATTTCAGCGGCAAGACGATCATCCCATTCTGCACTTCCGGCAGCAGCGGAATCAGTACGGCGTCTTCCGACTTGAAGAAATTGTGCAACGGGAATCCGACATGGAAGAAGGGCAGGCGGTTTGAAGGCAGCGCATCCCAGGGCACAGTAAACAAATTGGTGGACAGTCTGGGGTTAAAGTAAGACATTTTCCCCAGGCAAAAAAGCCAGCTGTCCCTATCTATTATTTTGCGAATGTGTATGTGTAGTTGGCTCGGAAAGGAAGAAAAACTATGAAAAGATTCGGCGCTTTTCTGCTAGCGATGGGTATGGCGTTTGTTTTGGGCGCTTGTGCCACAGGTTCACAAGGCCCGAAATCCCAAAGTGATAAAAGTGTGCAGACTGAAAATGCAGATACTGGAAAGGAAACAACAGGGCAGATTGCAGGCTTTGATAATACGGTTTCGGAAATGCCACAAGATTTTATGCTGATCAAAGGCGGAACATTTGAAATGGGAAGCCCGGACAACGAGGCCTGGCGGTCAGATGATGAAATACAACATACGGTAACGGTCAGTGATTTTTACATAGGAGCATATGAGGTGACACAGGCTGAATATGAGGAAGCTGCAGGGAGCAATCCAAGTAATTTTTCAGGCAGTGATCTCCCGGTAGAAAACGTTTCATGGCTTGACGCAATCCATTATTGTAATAGCCGGAGTGAGCTGGAAGGCCTTACGCCTGTTTATACGCTGGAAGGGCAGACCGTCACATGGGATCGGAGTGCGGACGGCTACCGCCTGCCGACAGAGGCGGAATGGGAGTATGCCTGCCGTGCAGGGACAGTAACGCCCTTTAACACAGAAACATCCATAAGTGCAGAAGAAGCAAACTATTACGGGCATTATCCTTATGAAATAGAGGATAACTATTTTTCACAGGATAATCTTGAAACACAGCCTGGGGAATACCGACAGACTACCGTGGATGTCAAAAGTTTTTCTCCAAACCAGTGGGGATTATATAATATGCATGGCAATGTAAGTGAATGGGTATGGGACTATTATGGCGCTTATGGCGAGGAGGAACAGACAGACCCGTCTGGAGCCAAGACAGGAAGCTTACGCATTTACCGGGGAGGAGGTTGGAATGATTTCGCCAAAAATATGCGAAGCGCCTACCGTGCGGCATTGGCAGAGGATAAAGGCAGTTTTAATATAGGCATCCGACTTGTACGAAATGCAGCGGGCAAAATGGGAAGCGTAACCAGCACAGGGGCAGAAAGTGCAGGCGGCACAGATGGTAAAGTTTTGATTGCTTATTTTTCCTGGGGAGGCAACACGAAAGGGATTGCTGAAGAAATCCAGTTGCAGACGGGAGCAGATTTATTTGAAATTGAGTTAGTGAACCCGTATTCTGACGATTACAATACGGTATTGGATGAAGCACAGCAGGATCAGAATGAGCAGGCGAGGCCAGAGCTTGCTGCCCATGTGGAAAATATGGAGGAATACAGTACGGTCCTTCTTGGTTATCCAAATTGGTGGGCATCTATTCCCATGCCAATCGCATCCTTTTTGGAAGAATATGATTTTTCCGGGAAAATGATCATACCTTTCTGCTCTCATGGCGGAGGACGGTTTGGCCAGAGCCTGACGGCGATTGCGAAACTGGTTCCCGATGCAAAGATGGGAGAGGCGATGTCCATACATTACTCTGGCGGGGACGACCTGCAGGATGATATAGCAAAATGGCTGAAAACGAATCAGATAGTCCCATAATGGTCAGATATCAGAGGATATCTGACTCTCGCGGCATTCGTTAAATATCCTTGCGAGCAAGTCTATTTTCCTATGTGCCCTGTGGGTGCATTGCTCGCGGAAAATGAGGTGAATGAAAATGGATAAACAAACGGAACTTTTTTCCAACCGGAAATTAAAGAAAATGGTTATCCCGCTGTTTTTGGAACAGCTTTTGGTTATGCTTGTAGGGCTTTGCGATACGCTTATCATCAGCTATGCCGGGGAGGATGCGGTATCCGGCGTATCACTGGTAAATCAGTTTAATACCATATTCATCTACCTGTTTACCGCCCTGGCCTCCGGCGGTGCAGTTGTGATCAGCCAGTATATTGGCCGGAAGGAAATGGAACATGCCGGGGAAGCCGCAAGCCAGCTTCTGGCTTTTTCCACGATATTCTCAGTAATCATTGGAGCAGCGGTGCTGATTGGCAACAGGGCTCTGCTTTCCCTGCTGTTTGGAAGGGTCAGCGGTTCCGTTATGGAAGCATGTATCACTTATCTGAAAATATCGGCTTATTCCTATCCGGCATTGGCTGTTTATAATTCCGGCGCCGCCGTTTACCGGAGCCTTGGAAAAACAGACGTGACCATGTATCTGTCGGTTTTTTCTAATATCGTCAATGTGGCTGGCAATGTGATCGGTGTATTTGTGCTGAATGCCGGAGTGGCCGGGGTGGCATGGCCGTCTTTCCTTGCCCGGACATTCTCAGCAGTGGCCATTACGGTACTGTGCTTTCAGAAGAAAAGCGAAGTTTCCTACCGTTTCCGCTGGATTTTTAGGTGGAATGGCGGCCTGATGAAAAGCATTTTAAATATCGCGGTTCCAAATGGCGCGGAAAACGGGATTTTTCAGTTAGTCAAGGTAGCTCTTTCAAGCATCGTTGCCCTTTTTGGAACGTATCAGATTGCGGCAAACGGAGTGGCGCAGAGCATATGGTCTTTGGCTGCGCTGGCCGGGGTTGCGATGGGACCGGCATTTATCACGGTGATCGGGCAGTGCATGGGAAGCAGAAACACAGAGGCGGCGGAATATTATTTTCGGAAACTCACGAAAATGACGGTGCTGATTTCCTCTGTATGGAATGTTTTGATTTTCCTGCTGACGCCGATTTTCCTTAAAATTTACTCATTGTCCCCGGAAACAAAACAGCTCGTGATCTGGCTGGTCCTGATCCATAATGTGTTTAACGCCATTGCGTTTCCGTTCTCCGGCGCCCTCTCCAATGGGCTTAGGGCTGCAGGGGATGTAAAGTTTACCATGTATGTTTCCATTTTGTCCACGGTTGCTGTCCGCCTGCTCCTGTCATACCTTTTGGGGATTATATGGAATCTGGGAGTGATAGGGATTGCGGTGGCAATGGTATGTGACTGGATCCTGCGGGCGGTTGTTTTTGCATGGCGGGAAAAAACAGGGAAATGGAAAGCGTTCCAGGTGATTTCCACATAAGTATGGGAGAAATTATCTTTTAGGCATATGAGGGTGGCACAGACCCGGCAATAGGAGTTTTGTGAAACTGGCCGGAAGGATTGCGGTATATAAAAATAACCGGAAAAATTTAAGAAGGGAGCGTGCAAATTATGAAAAGGATGTGTGTGGCGCTGCTTGCGGGCGTTATGTTTTTTTCCGCCTTATTTTGCGGGATGCCATTTGGCGCAGAGGATGTCCTTGCAAAATCTGCGGCAAAAGTATCAGACGGATTTGTAAAAATAGAGGGCGGTAAATTTACAATGGGAAGCCCGAAAAAAGAAGCCGAGCGGGAAAACGACGAGGTGCAGCATAGCGTAAAGGTAAAAACTTTTTATATGTCCCCCACGGAGGTGACGCAAAAAGAGTATAAGGCTGTGATGGGGAAAAATCCCAGCGAGCAAAAAGGAAACAATCTGCCGGTTACAAATGTCTCCTGGTATGATGCCATCAGATACTGTAACAAATTAAGCAAGTCAGAGGGGCTTCAGGCGGCTTATTCCATAAAAGGGAAAAAGGTTACATGGATCAAAGCCGCAAATGGCTACCGCTTGCCTACGGAAGCGGAATGGGAGTATGCCGCAAGGGGAAAAAGCAAAACGCCTTTCTCCTTTGGGAGCTATGTCCATGATAAGGATGCGAACTGTTATAATGCGTATGGATATAACAATAACGCTTCCGGCGACTGGGTGAACGGTTACCTTGGGAAGACGGTCAAGGTGAAAAGCTATGCAAAGAATTTAAACGGTTTATATCAAATGCACGGTAATGCTGCCGAATGGGTATGGGACTGGTACGGCAGTTATGGCAAAAAGGCGGCAAGCAACCCAACCGGCCCGAAGAAGGGCAGATACAAGGTGGCAAGGGGCGGAGCATGGAATGATTTCCCAAAGCATATCCGGTCTGCCTACCGCAGCGCAAATGCGCCGGAGGTTGCGACATATGGAATCGGGATCAGGCTTGTGCGGGGCGCTGTTGGCAAAGGGAAGGCCACAAGCGCATTCTCAGAAGTAAAACAAAAAACGGACAAAAAAGTGTTGATTGTCTATTTTTCACAGACGGGGAATACAAAAGGGCTGACGGACATCATTGCTGACATGACGGGGGCTGATGTGTTTTGTCTCAGGCGCAAAAAAGATTATTCGGCAGACTATAACTCACAAGGGCTTTATGCGGAGGCTTTGAAGGAGCTTAGGGACTCCGCCGTCCCGGCGTTGAAAGAATCCCTTGAGGATGCGGGATATCATATCAATGATTATGACACAATCCTTTTGGGTTATTGCAACTGGTGGGCATCCATTCCGGCCCCAGTACGCAGTTTTCTGAAACAATACGATTTAAGCGGCAAGACAATCATCCCGTACTGTTCTATGGGCGGAGGACGGTTCGGGCAGACAACGAGCGCCATTGCAAAGCTTGCGCCAAAAAGCAATATGGGGGCGGGGCTAGATACGGAGTATGACGATTATAATAAAAGAAGGATAAGGAAATGGCTTTCTGAAAATGGTATATGATAGGGAATGGTTTCAGGAAAAACTATGAAAGGTGAGGTGGCTTTGAAAAAGACAATTTATATCTTGTCCGCTTTATTTTTAATGGTTTATCTTACAGCCTGCGGAAAAGCGGATACAGAACAAAAAGAAGAAAATGCTAATGCCCGCCTGGAGACTACAGAATTAGCAGAAAATACGGAACCGGATATTTTGGAATCATCATCAGAAGAACAAATATCGACCGCAACAGGGCATGGAAAAGTCCTTGTGGCATATTTTACATGGGCGGACAATGCAGAACAAAATAATATGGATGCCATGACCTCTGCAAGCGTGAAAAACCCGGGAAATGTTGCCATGTTAGCATCATGGATTGCAGAAGAAACACAGGGGGAGCTTTTTTCTATTCAGGCCGCACAAGCCTATCCCGCTGATTGGGATGGATGCCTTGACCGTGCGAACCAGGAAAAAGCAGATGGCATATACCCTGAACTGACACAGACAGTTTCGGATATGGAAGAATATGATACGGTATTTTTAGGTTATCCTAATATGGAGCAAGGTTTTAAGTGTGTATCATGTGTATAGCGTTAAAAATAGAGGAAAATAAGCACTGTATGCACAAACAGAAGTTGAATTGTGTATGGTGTTGAGATCAATGGACAAGTAGAAGGGGGCATGTATAGCATGAGAAAAAGAATATTTTCACTGTTTCTGGCAGGAGCTTTGGCAACAGGTCTGTTAGCGGGATGCAGTTCAAATTCAGGGGAGCAGGAAAGCGCTCCTGTGATTCAGTCTGGGCAGGCTATAGGTGAAACGGAACCAGAAGAGGAAACCGATACATCAGAAGAGGCTGATACAGGAAATGCAGATATGGAAGAGAATGAAAGCAATGAGGCGGGTGGAAAAACTATCGTAGTATATTTTTCAGCAACAGGAAATACGGAGCGGGTTGCAGGTATGATAGCAGAGGCCGCTGGCGGTGAACTGTCTGCACTGGAACCAGTAGAGTCTTATACAGATGCTGATCTGGACTGGACAGATGAGAACAGCCGCGTAGGAAAGGAGCATGATGATCCGGAGCAGAGGAAGATCGAACTGGTCTCTACAGAGATAAAGGGATGGGAAGATGCATCTGTGGTATATGTGGGTTATCCTGTATGGTGGGGGATCGCGGCATGGCCGGTGAACAGCTTTGTTGAGGCAAATGACTTTACAGAAAAAACAGTGATCCCATTTTGTACATCTGTGTCATCAGGCTTAGGAGAGAGTGGAGAGCTGTTGGCGGAACTGGCAGGAAGCGGGGCGTGGAAAGAGGGTATGCGGTTCCCGTCTAATGTTTCGGATGAAGAAGTTTGGGGATGGGTAGAAGGTCTAGGCTTATAAGTGAAAATTACGGTATAATATTTAGTAGTAGAGAAAAAAGAGGTGCTATGTACGAAAGGAAAATGCATGACGTTGTAATAGCTGACTTGAAGGATGTAGAGTCCTGAAGGTCAGCTTTTATGTGATTTTTATGAAATATGATTGTAGAGGAAGAGCACTTTTGATATAATATGAATGTAGCAGTGTGCCAGATAAAACCAATCTGAGAGGGTATAACATGGATGAAATTAAGAAAACCTTTACGAAAGTGATTGCGATTATAGAAAGTGCAAAGAAGAATGCATATCGGAAGGTAAATGAAGAACTGATCAATATGTATTGGTGTGTAGGGGAATTTATCAGCGAAGAGGCAAAGGCAACATCCTATGGAGATTCGTTTATTGATGAACTTTCCAAATATATACAAGACACATTTCCAGGGATCAAAGGATTTAATCGCCGTGGCCTTTATCGGATGAAACAATTTTATGAAACTTATGCAGGCTACGAAAAAGTGTCACCACTGGTGACACAAATCAATTGGACAAACAATTTACTGATTTTGTCAGGAACGAAAAGTATTGAAGAGAAAGAGTTTTATTTGAGATTATGCATAAAGGAGAATTACAGTAAACGTGAGTTAGAAAGACAACTGGATAGCGCTTACTATGAACGTTATATGCTATCTCAGGGAAAAGCATTACCTGAAGGGATAAAGAAAATAAATAAGAATCCATTCTTTGACTCTTATGTCATTGAGTTTCTGGATCTGCCGAACCCATATAAAGAAAATGACTTCAGAAAAGCACTGATCCTAAAAATGAGAGATTTTATCCTAGAATTGGGAAGAGATTTCACATTTATTGATGAAGAATATAAAGTACAGGTTGGTGGAGAAGATTATGCGATAGATCTATTGTTTTTTCACCGAGGGTTACAGTGTTTAGTTGCATTTGAGTTGAAGATGGGGAAATTCAAGCCAGAATATGTTTCAAAAATGGATTTTTATCTGGAAGCATTGGACAGACAAGTGAAAAAGGAGTATGAGAATCCGAGTGTGGGCTTAATCTTGTGTGCAATGAAAAATGATGAAGTTGTTGAATACGCAATGAGCAGGAGTATGTCTCCAATGCTTGTGTTTGAATATAAACTGCAGTTGCCAGATAAGAAAATATTGCAAGAAAAGTTGCAGGAACTGGTAAATATATCGGAATAATTTTGAGTTAATGCTACAATTAATCGAAATTGTCTGCATGGAGTATTATGAAAACGGGGGTATTCATTTTGAAACTTTCAAGACTAAAGCTTTATAATTATCGTTGTCTTGGTGATGTAGAACAAGTCATTGATATTGATAATATTACAGCATTTATCTTCGAAATAATAGAACTGAAAGAACAGCAGCATTGTTGGCATTAAATTGGTTATTACTCTTTTAAGATGTTATGCTTTTTATAATAAGAAGTGAGATATACAAGTTGGAGAAAAACATAAGGTTGAAGATATTAAGATATGTTTAGCTTTGTCTATACAATGCGAAAATAGTGGTTCAAGTAACATACAGAAAAGGAGGGGCATGATGTCACGATATACAAGTTATCTTGCTCTTGCAAGGCAACATAACATACTAGAATTTACTGCCTTGCAGGAGGAGGCATTTCATTCGGAATATATTTCAGATTCAAGAAAAAATCTTTTTGTAATCGGGGAAACATCTTCGGGAAAGACGCTGATTCCTTTACTGCTTTATGAGAGAGCTGTGCTAGAAGCACAAAGATTGGAAATTCCTTGTCCCAAAATGCTCTTTGTTGTTCCTTATCGTGCATTGGCAGCCCAAAAAAAATTGGAACTGGATCAGTTCTTTGAGAATTATGATTTAAACATTGTCCAGTCTACAGGGGAATTCCGGGAACATGATCTGGATATTCAATTTGGCCATGTGGATATTGCAGTGATGATTACTGAGAAGGTATTTAATTTTCAAGCTCGGGAAGGAGGATTTTTGAGTAAGTATGACTTGCTTGTGTTAGATGAGGTTGGTCTGATTGATAATGCTGAGAGAGGAATATATTTCGATTTTTTATTTGTATGGGGGGTTAATACACATCGAGAGACTAAAAAATTGCGCATGATTGCACTTGGGACGCCCTTTTACAATTGGGATATTTACATTAAGTATTATAATTTTTATCCTATATTTAAGAGTGCTGCGAGAACAGTTCCATTGGAAAATAATACGATTTTTTACAATAAAAATGGCATTTCGCAGGTAGAGGGTGATTGTGATATAGTGCATAGGACTACTATGTGGACGGCATCTAAGCTTAAAAAGATAGAAAATGTTTATGATCAAGCATTAAAAAAATGTTCTGACTTTGATTTCCCTTGCCCAGTAAGGGTACCTTGTCGCAGTGATCCTTCATTATTTTGTGGGAAAATTAAGGGACCTTGTACTTCGCCAGTAATGATTTTACCAGAAGGTATAAATGTTCATCGTTATATTTTACAGCAAATATGCCGTCATCATCTATTGCAAGGGCAGCAGGTTCTGATTTTTGTCAACAATCGTGAAGAAGTTATTAATTTAAGCATGTTTCTGTATCAGTCATTGAGGCAGTTGCCAGAACTTGCGGAGATTTTCCCGCCCCCACCACCAGTAGAGGCGTGCTGCAAGGCTGTTTTGGAAGAATGTGGCCTAAATTCAGATGATGTTTATGGCATATTAGAATATGAAGATGGAAGTGAAATAAGAAAAGAGTGTTACCAGGCTTTTATCAGTGGAATTGCATTCCATAGCGCAGCACTTCCGAATGAATTGCGAACATATATTGAAATGAAATTGCTTGCTAGCCGGGAAATGAAAATTGTATGCAGTACAGAAACTTTGGCTTTTGGCATTAACAGTTCCGTGGATGTTGTTGTCATTGCGAGCTTGACAAAACAGGAAGATGGTTTTGTCCGGATGCTCACAATGAATGAATATTGTAACTATATAGGACGAGCGGGTAGGCTTTGTGTTGGGGTAGATATTAGTCAACTGAAGGGAATAGTCTATACGCTAGTACGGGATTCACAAAAAGAAGATTGGGATAAAATACGGTCAGGACCATTACCATGCCTAAACAGCCCATTTTACAACGATGCTGATGAGAAGATGCCATTTTTTTTGTTAAATTTGATTCCGGATAATACTAAAGATGGAATTCGTTTTTGTCAGTTTTTCGAGATTGCAATGACGATGCCAAGAGACAGAGCAAATGCAGATGAAGAACTGAAAGGATATGTAAAGAATGCGGTCAGTTTTCTTACCAGTCATGGACTTCTGGAAAAGATATCAAAACCAGTTCCCCGAGGTCGTGGAAAAAAGACAGGAGATGCCGTATATTTTTTAACTAAGCTGGGAAGTCGTTTGAGAGGGTATATTCTGGGGAAAAGTGATTATGAAAAATTGGAAAATTCTGTTAATGATTATGTAAATAGTGTATATCTGGAACCAGATAAAATTACATTTATATATCAATTATTATGTACAAAACATGCATCTTCCGCCTTAAAAGGTGTTTTTGAGAATTCAAATTTGAAAGTTTCATTTGAAACATTATGCGATTTTATTTTATCGCGAGAAACAGAATCTGCTGTAGATTGGCCGCCAATATGGTTAACAAAGAGTAATGAAAAGAATATCTTTGTTTTGGCTGCGGTTCTGGCATGGTGTGATGGAGAGTCTATAAAATCCATTTATAATAGGTATGGTGTGCAGTATGCATTGATCAGTAAATTTTCTCAACAGATTTCATATCTAGTAGAAATTGCAAAAGAATTGATTCCTATAAGTATGGATTTAAAACGTCAAGAGTTTATGAAAAAATGGGTATCAATGGCTGGGAAAAATCAACTTTCTATGATGAGATGGATGGATGACGAAAGTTTTATAAAACAATGTGATGAGAAAATCATTGGTGCAGAAAAGCTTGCTGTTTCCCTTTATTTTGGAATTAATACTATGATTCATAAAGAGATTATAGATTATTTGGAACAGATTGGAGAAGAATCATCAGAACTCGTGGCACGTTATGCACTCAACTCGTTAAGTCCAGTGACTGCAAGGGAATTTCGAAAAGTTATATTGGCGTACATGTTTTTTGAAAGAGATATGCCGCAAAAGTGGGAAAGCCAAGTAGAACGGAATGATTATATGAGCCTTCGCAGGCAGCGATATTTAGAAGTGAAAAATATTAACCCACTTATATTTCGTTTTTTTGTATCGAAATTTGGAAGCGTATTTACGGATAAAATTGACTAGGAGGAGATAGTTTATGACACTAGCGGAATGCAGAGAAAAGAGAGGTTGGGAAAGCAATCAGGAAATTATTGATATTTTGGAAAAAATGCTATTACGTATACGAAAGCGTGTACCTGATGGAGAGTTTAAATTAACCAAATTACAACAGTTAGCAATCAATACTCCAGAATTTTGGAGAGACTGGAAAAATGAGAAATCACAGAATCTGATGATTCAGGGAGCTACTTCCGCTGGAAAAACACTTTTGGCTGAATTGGCCATTATGGATACTCTTGCACATGATCGTAGGAGTGCTATCGTTTTAGTACCGTTAAAGTCTATGGTAAATGAGAGAAGAAAACAGTTTGACTGTGATATGACTCCATATTTTAGAGTATATGCTGCAAGCAGCGATTACATGGAATATGATGAGCGTCTGATAAAGGGAGACTATGACGTAGCGATAATTGTTTACGAAAAGTTCTTTGCAATGCTTAGTCAGGGAAATCGACAGATTATGAAAAATTGTGGTTTAATTGTAGTCGATGAGTTGGCGATGCTCAGTAAGGAACAACGAGGACCAAAGTTGGAGTTAGCGCTGGAAATTGTCCGAAGAAATCATGCAGATACAAGGATTATGTGTTTAGCAACCAATGACTGCAGTTCAGACAAAATTTGCAGATGGTTGAATATTGATGAGAATCATCGGATTTTTTCTGCTGCGAGACCTGTTGCGTTGGAAGAACATATTTTATTGTTGAATGGTAAGGGGCGCTATCGTACTATTCCAGCAGACTGTGAGGAACTGATGACTGCAAATAATCAGGAGATGAAGGAAGAGCAACTGACGATACCAGGATTCCAGAGAGAATGGAAAATTGGAGAAAAGAAAAAACGACTTCTACAGGTCGTTCTTGATCAGTTGTTTCAGATGGATACGATTCCACGTATTTTAATTTTTGTTGGATCCCAGGCTGAATCGGCATCCGTTGCTTCCTTTCTGAAAGATTCTATGAGTAGTTTATTTCCGCTAATTTCAGGAAATGACGGATCGGCAGACTACAATAACTTCTTTCAGAAACTGAAAAACTGTGAGGAAGATGAAGAACAGATTAATTTGATCCGGAATCTGATTCCGCATGGAATCGCATATCATCATGCAGGCCTTTCTACGAATTTGCGTGAGCTGATTGAAGAAGAATTTCAGAAGGAGAATTCCATTCTTAAAGTAATAGTTGCAACAGAGACTCTTACCATAGGCGTAAATATGCCTTTCGATGCAATGATTATGTTAAGCAATCGCGTTCCGAGAGGAGAAGGTAAACCAGTCCGTTTGACGCAGCAAGAGTACCGAAATTATATTGGTCGGGCTGGTCGGCTTGGACAAAGCAACCATACTGGAATTACATACTTATTTTTGGAAGAGCAGACAGATATGTCTTATTATTGGAAGAGTTATAATAACAAAGAGGAAATTGAGTCTGCGCTTGCTTCTGCGAAAGAGGAGTTTCTTGCACCTTACTACATGAGTCTTTTGCTAGACAGCAATAGTAAAACATTTACCCAAAAGCAGATATATGCACTGTTTCAAGACAGCCTTACTCACGTGTGTAGGGAAAACAGAGAGTTTGATGCAGATAAATTGTATTATGCTCTATACAATGCATATTTGGCAAATGAGCGCACAGGTGGTGGAAAAGGTCGGGGGAGAGAATCTGTTAGATTATGTGAAATTGAAAAGTTCGGTACGCATATGGCACCCTATGCATTTTCGGTGGAAACATGTATTGACATATACGAAAAATTTTATGCAGGAAGAGAAAATCATGGTCTTCCTTGGGAGATTACCAGCAAAGATGTTGAGAATGATCGTTATCTTTTTGATATCTTATATCATGTATGTCGGCATTATGAGATTGAAAATTCTTCCGTATTATCGTATCCCAAAGACGATCATAATCCGGGTCGTTCGCGAAAAGCAAAGACACGCGTGATTTCTCAGATTAAGTGTATTCTGGAACAGAAGGATTCAGAAGGAGAAAGGCTATATGAACTTTGGGAGGAGAGTGAAAACAACGATCTCTATAAGCTTATAACAATGATTAATCTTGGAAATGAAGATCACATTATAGAAGCCGCTATGCGTGCAGTTGTACTTTTTTATTGGACGAAGGGGAAAGAAATTCGAGAAATTCGGAAAATTACGGGATTTTCTTCTTTTACAAAAGTTATTGGCGGCGATATTGAGCGAATGGCAGAAGTTGCAAGTTTTCATCTTGATGCAATTAATAAGTGTCTTTCTTCCGCTGATATTAAGAATGATAGCATAGTTGACAGTTTCTATGTTCTGCAGTGTAGAGTAAAATATGGCATGACATGGAACCTTGTTCGGCTGGCAAATAAACATATTCATGGACTTGACAGAAATAAACTTCTCCAGTTGGAAAAAGCTGCGAATGAAAAAGGAATGAAACCAGTAGACTATTTATATTGTGAGTCTGCAATGGTACTTGAACAATACATTACGCCTACACAGCGAAACAGCTTGATGGAAGCGTTAGAGCGGAGAGGGGAGACAAATGAATTTAATAGTTTACTTGAGCTGGTATATAAAGATGCCGGATCTAAACTAACAGATCAACAGAAGAAAGGTATAGAACGAATATACAGTTTCGAAAACCAGACTGCTATTTCTTTGTATAATGATATTCGCGATACTGTGAATGATAATGATTTGCTTCCAGGAATCAAGGTTGTTTCAGATGGGTATCCTGAACAGCTTTTATGGCAAAGTAAAGTAAGTGGGGATATCCGGATTGGAATCTTAACAGATTATGAGGATCAAGAACAGATTGATCGTCTTAACGGATATTTTAGTAAAGCACGGGATAAAGGAAATCCGTGTCTTCTTTTGATGCCAAAGTGTGGAGAAAATGAAGATTGCCAGTCAATACAGTCTGAAGCCGCAAAAAAGCTTGGATGTGAGACCGTATTTGATAATGAATTTTTTGCTATGATTTTAGCTAATGCAATCCTGAAAGCGATTGTTGAGGAAGATCCATTGACAGCTTTTTTAAAGGATGCAAGAGGTATTTTTACTGTTGATGAGTATAAATTTTTCTCGCTAGAAAATTATATTAGTAGCGTTTCTTCGGCTTGCAAATCAGACATGTATCTCATTTGCAACAGAAATCGCCTTGCTTATGCAACCCGATTTATTAATTTCTCTGAGCTACAGACGCAAATTGGAAAGGAAGTTCAATATGATGTCTTGCCTTGGGGAAGTGCATTGGAACAAATGGATGAATATATTTTTGAAGTTCCAGTTGTTTTGATGCTCGAAAGGGAAATGATCACTCGCAGCCGTAGCCTACATTCTTTTTTGAATCGATTGAATCAGAACCGCTTTCGGAATAACCTCTTAATACTGGTATCAGAGGATGCGCAGCGAAAGTGGAATGAACCTGGTAGCATTCAAACACAGGCGTTGGGAGAGTGCCATTGGAATCAAGATTTCTGTGCAATAACCCAAATTGTGCTTCATGATACGAATTCAGCAGCAAAAGCGATTCTTGATTATTGTGATACATGGAAACCAGGGCAATTTACTATTGGCGTTTCCTATGCACATGAAGATTCTTTTGAAGAGAAAGAGAGAGCAATATTCCGTTCGGATAATATTTTATTGAAGCAGGTGGTGGATCAATTGAAGTCGATATATGGAGAGCATCAGATTCTATTTGATCAATACTATAAGGCTAGTATTTTGTTTGATGAAAATCAGGCAAGAGAAAAATCTTTAGATGGCTATCGTACTTGCAAGGTTTTCCTTATTCTTTGGAACACTTTAACGGTTCAGAATAAAAATTGTGAAAAAGAACGAGAAGCAATTTTCAACCATTGTAAGGAGAGTAAGGCAAGATATGTTTATTTGATTCCAGCCAGAGCTCCAGAAGTACCTGAAACTGAATTTGGCTTGGCATTAAATGAAAATAGGATTCAGACGATTGTAACTGAGGTTGAAAATATTCTGCGTGATATTCCATAATTTAAAGAAGTGAGGTCACTTATGGAGAAATTAAAAGAATGGTTCAAAATAAATTTTTCTAAAGTAAATATTTTGGATGGTGTTCTTTGGAGAAATTATTTATCTGTAATAGGTATTGTGAGTTCCATTGTAACATTGATTTCCTTTTTTGGGACAGCACAAAATATGGAAATTAGTGTTATATATATCGCAACCATATTTATTGCGATATTGGCACTGATTTTCATATATATGTGGTGGAGTGCAAATCAACAGAAATATGTGAGACTGAGAATAAATAATACTGAGATAAGGATTCGGGAAGGTAATATTTTTGAGCTATTAGAAAAGAAGCCAAAAGACCGAAGAGGAGAAATCAGTATTATTGGAGTAAATGATTATTATGATACGATTGTAGATGACCGAATTATAGCAAAAAAAACATTACATGGACAATATATAGAACGGATTGCTGATGCTGGAAAATTAGAACAACTGGAACAAGCAATAGAAACGGATGAAATGATAAACAAGGAAGGTAACTATGTCGAAGCTACAGAAAGAACCAGAGGAAGAAAGAGACGGTATTCCATTGGAAGTCTAGTTGAATTTGAAGCTTATGTGCTTGCTGCATTTACAAAATTTGATGAAAATAATAAAGCATTTTTAACCTCGGAAGAATACATAGAATTTTGGATGCGTTTTTGGAACAACATTGATGAAATATATGCAGGGCGAACAATAAATATTCCACTAATGGGGGCTGGAATTACAAGATTTAGAAATAGCAAACTTTCAAAACAAGAGTTGCTGGAAATTATGTTATGGTCTTTGAAGATAAGTGGATTTCATAATACTTATGCTGACAAGCAGATAAACATAATCATTTATAAAACAGATATAAATGATATAGATTTTTACCATATCCAGCATAACCGAAGTTTTAGATAAAGGAAAGACGAAAAATTTAAAGGTTATAAGAGTTGGCATTGCTAATTAATCTTGTGGCTCTAAGAAAAAGATTTCTTTCTCCTAAATGAAAGGCTAATTCTCTCGCTATGCTGAGAAATGGAATAAACAGAAACGTGGAGGATAGCTTAATAAAGCCTTTTTGATAAATAAGGATGGTGTTGCAAATCAAATTTAAAAATAAGAGGTATCTATACGGACAAGAAAAGTTTATCGCTTTATGAAAGCAGCGGTTGATAAAGATGTGCTAGAGTACATTAACGAACAGAAAATGGGTAAGCGAGATGGACGATAAAGATACAGAGTCAGGAATCTCATATTGGGATTTTGGAAGGGATGTAGCTCAAACTGTAAAATTACAGATAGAATTGCTTATGAACTACATTGTAAGATCAGTGAAAAACAGAGAAGAAAGACAAACAAGGTACTTGCTTCCGTTAAAGTACCTGCTTTGTTATGCGAAGAATTCAGAACTTCAGGATATTCTAAAAATGGAGGCGGATCAAGAAGAGAAGTTTTCCTCACTGTTAAAAAGGCAGATAGAAAAATCTGATGTAAATGCCTCCCAATTTATTTCATTCTGTAGGAAAACTTTATTTCTGGAAGCAGAAGAGATCAATTGGGAGGCTAATGTCTGGTATGTAGAAAGACTAAATATTGTTCCAGAAAGATATAGTCTTAGCAGCACCATAGAAAGCTTTTCTTTTTTAGATGTATTCCTGGAAGATAATCGAAAGATGTTGCAGGAGTATATGAGATATCTTTTTACAGTTACGAATCTGAATTTGAGCACAATACGGATAAAACAGACTTACACAAAAGAGTTTCTTAAATATTTAGAGGAACAGGGAAAAACAATAACAACAATAGATGATAATTCAGTAAAAGATTATTTTGAAAAACTGAGCATACAGAGGATCAGCCCTCAAAGCTACAATAATAAGATACGGGAAATTGTAACATTTCTCCAATATCTGCAGGTGACGGATCATATAGACCATTTCATAATACCTGTTTCCTTTTATAAAAAGAAAAGCTATACAAAAGAACATGAAATCAGAGATCTGGATCAGAAGCTGGATCTGCTTACTCTCCACCTTTCGGAATTTTCTGAACAACTGCGTATTATGTGTTTAATCCTGTTATATACAGGGATTGATAAAGGAAAGATGTTTTTGTTGAGAAATGCGGATTTTTACTACGAGAATGAAGACAGTTGGATGAAAGTGCCGGGAGCAAATAGAAGTGTTCCCATACCAGACATCTTGCATTTGTTTATTTTGAAGTATGCAGAGAAGAATCATATTGACATAGAAAATCTGCTTTTTCTGAACAGAGATAAGAAGTATACAGCAAGAAGTTTTGAAGAGGCGATTACAAGACAATGTACAAAGGCTGGTATATTGAATGGGGAATATGTATTCAAAGGAAACGGATATCAAAAAGAGTTGTGTAAGGCTTTTTATCGAAATGGTACATCGATCCAGGTAATCCGAGAGTATATGGGCTATTCTACAGATGAAACAGTAAAGAAATATATTGGTTGGGTTGATGAGGAAGTAGCCAGAAAGTCAGCCGAATTTTTTCAGCTGGAAGAACATAATCTGGGAGGGAAGTTTCTGATGGCAAAATATGATAGGATGAACGAGGCAAACAAGCAGGAAAGTAAGAGGAAAATAGAATTTGCCATTGCAGAGATCCGCAAAGCCGCATCTGAGGGGAATGCAATATCTGTATCTGATCTTTCCAGAAATACGGGATTGTCAAAAGGATTCTTCTATAAAAATGAGCAGGTGAGAAATGTATTAAACGAAGAAAAAGAAAAACAGGATCAGGGGGTACTTGCTCAGATCAAGAGGGAAGTAAGAGATAAAAGTCTGGAAAAACAGGTAGAATTGTATCAAAGGGAAATAAAGAGGCTGCTGAATGAAAAGGAAGAACTGAAGAAGGAAAATCTAAAATTAACCAGAGCATTGAACAAGCTGCAGAAGGAAACTTCAAGATGATCGGAAGAAATTATAAGAAAAGCATGAGACCTTTGGCAGTGTATCATGCTTTTTATATCTCAAATAGTAAGAGAACGTGTATACTGTAAAAACACTGATAAATAAAGGATTGTCTTACATAACACAAGTTTTTGGCTCCAAACTGGTGGTATAGCTGCCCTATGGCAGTTTTATCGTTTATTGAAGAAAACGATCTTTCGGATAAACAGGTTTATTTGTTCTGTTCCCACGGCACAGGCGGACTGGCCCGGAGCGTACAGGATATTAGCGAAGTATTGCCGGAATCGGTAAAAGTTTCGGAAAATGTTTTTGATGTATATGAGGATGACACAGCCTCGGCAAAGGAAGGTTTGTTAAACTGGCTGGGAGAATTACAATAAAAATGATGAAGACAGGAGGGTTTCGCTATGAAAACAAGAAAGCTGAACACCATTGAGGTATCAGAAATAGGAATGGGCTGTATGGGATTCTCGCATGGTTATAGTAAAGTGCCAGAGGAAGCGTACAGCATAGAAGCTATTCAGAAGGTGAAGTG
>QXWW01000037.1 GCA_009911185.1 Lachnospiraceae bacterium | reverse complement strand
TTATTGCTCGCATTTGACGGTAAGACTGTCGCATTGATCTGGTATTTTTCTCCCTCCTGCAGCGTCTTGCTCTCTTCACTTAGTCTGACCTCTGTCACCTCAACATCCGGTCTGTCCAACTCCAGTCTCCAATTGCTTAATTTCTCCAAAGCAACTGTACCGTCTTCAAAAAATTTTACAGGAAGCCAGATATATCTGACCTGTTCAGGAATTTCGCCTCCCACACTGTCGCCAACGCAGATGTAAGTATCCTCATTTTTTGTCTTTACCTGGAAGACATTGCTGGTCTGATTCTTGCTGACAATATCTTCAAACTTCTGTTCTTCATTATTCCACATCTGTATGCCATGAACTGTCCATGGACCCTTCAAAGAATCAGCCACCGCATATTGAGGACCATCGCTGTCCGGATTTCCGGCATTGATGATATAATATTTTCCATTCCGCTCAAAGATACCGCCCTCAGAATTAAAGAGCGTACCGCCATCTGTATATTGTAATTCCCAGGACGCACCTTCAACTTGCGTATAATCCTCTGATAATTTTGCCATAAACACTTTGCCAAGCTTTGATGTCTCTGGACTTCCTGGAACATATATATCTCTGGAACCATATAAGATATAAGCAGTACCATCCCTGTCTTTAAACAAATTAATGAATCCTGTTATATCACTGTTTCCAGCACCGTCAACAAGGGTAAACGGCCCTTTGATACTCTTACTGACTGCCACTTTCATTCCGCCTGTTTCCAGTTCCACCCACATCACAAACTGCTGCTTCTGCTCATTATAAAGCATTTTGGGATGCGCAATTAAACAGTCTTTGCCAATCTCCCCCATTGTGCCTTCATGCACCCAGTTATATAAATCTGTAGAACTGTACAGATGGATCCCCGGCTGTTTTATCTGTCCATCCATCTCTAAGTCATTCACACCAAACCAATACCATTTTGTCTGTCCGTCCTCTTCAACCTGATGAACCTCACCACCGCAGGCGTAAACCCGTTCACCTGCTGTATCATATAAAATTTCACCGGAAAGCCCGTCAATCGAATCATTCATTCCTGGGATCGGAGATACATCGGGTTCCTCCGGCTGAATATCTTCAAGCTTCCAGTGACTTAATTCCCTTAATGCAATCGTACCGTCTTCGGAAAACTTTACAGGCAGCCAAACATATCTCGTCTGATCTGCCGCAGCGCTATCCCATTTGTCTGAAATATTGATGTAAATAACGCCATCCTCTGTATTTACTGGCAGAATACAGCTTGTTGGGTTTAATTGGTAATCTTCATCCTCTTCCCCGGAAATTTGTCCCTTATCACTTACCATCTGAAGCGGGTGTACGGACCATGTGCCAGCCAGAGTATCCGACACTGCATATTGCTTCATCCCTGCATTAATGATATAATATTTACCGTTTTGCTTAAACATAGCGCCTTCTGCACTGCTTAGTTTGGTTTCACCATTAAAAGTGAGCGTTTGCGCATTATCCGTAACATCCATGTAATCATCCGTCAGCTTTGCTATCGCAAGACCGTCTGCTCCCTGATAAACGACGTAGGCCGCACCGTTTTTCTCCTGATACATAGTCACAAATCCAGTTACACTCTCACAATATTTGACAAACCGGAAAGGTCCCTTGATACTATCGCTGACAGCAATGCATTCTGCCCCCTGAAAATCAGGCACCCACATGACATACTGACGTTTCTTCTCATTATAGAGTACCTTTGGATGCGCAGTTGGACAATTCTGCAAACATTCAAATACCATGTTTTTCTCACTGTCGCTCAAATCACCATACAAAGTCCTGAAATACTCATCTGTCTCAAACTGCTCCTTAGAACTCATTCCCTTAAAGATATCTTCCTCACGGGTCCAGTTATACAAATCTGAGGAGCTGTACAAATGAATCCCATGTACGGCATTGGAGGCATCATCAGAAGAGCCTGGCACATCTTCTCCAAACCAATACCATTTCGTCTCGCCATTTTCTTCCACCTGGTGAACCTCGCCGCCACAGGCCTGAATCTTTTGCCCTTCTGTATCATATAACATTTCATCTGCCAAGCCATGGATGGAATCGTATAATACAGGATTTTCCGGACCACCTGAAATGGATCCATCCAGTTTCCAGTTACTCAATTCTCTCAGTGCAGCCGAACCATCCTCAAAAAATTCAATCGGCAGCCAGATATACCTGACTTCTTCCGTTTCTCCGCCCACACTGTCGCCTATACAAACGTATTCGTCTGAATTATCCGTTTTTACATGGAAAACACTGCTGGTTTGATTTTTGCTAACGATATCCTTGTAAGCCGTGCCGTCCCACATCTTAAGGGTATTGACCTCCCATTCACTATCCAGAGAAGCAGCAACTGCATATTGCGACATACCTGCATTGACTATGTAATATTTTCCGTCCTTTTTTAAGATACCCCCTTCCATATTTTCAAGGGTACCTCCCGCAAACTGGATCTGCTGCGGCGTACCTTCAATCTTCTTATAGTCACTGGACAACTGCGCCAGGAAAAAGCTGTTGTTTGAACCCGGCATAGCAGAGAAATTCGAATATAACGCATAAGCTGTACCTGGCCTCTCCTCATATAAATTGATAAAACCCATAACATGATCTGCCCCGGTATCACTGACAGAAGTAAATGGACCCTTAATACTGTTGCTGACGCCAACGCTCACTCCCTCGAAGGTGGACACCCACATCACGTACTGCTTCTGCTCTGCGTTATAGAGTATCTTGGGATGCGCCGCGCCTTGGATATCCCACATAATACCTTCGTAATCCCAGTTGTATAAATCCGTAGAGCTATACAAATGGATCCCTTCTTCTTTCTCTTCGCCCTCGGCTTTTTCCAGGTCATCCACGCCAAACCAATACCACTTTGTTACTCCATTCTCCGTACACTGACGGACTTCACCGCCACAGGCCATAACCCGTTTGCCGCTGGTATCATACAAAATCTCACCGGAAAGCCCGTCAATCGAATCATACTGTTCTACTGTCTTTGTCTGAGAAACAGACGTATTCCATCCCATACCTTCTGACGCCGCCCACACTGGAACTGACGGAAACAATAATGAGATACACATAATCACTGCGGTCGTGATGCTTAAAACACTTTGAAACTTCTTTTTTGTCATAACTTTACCTCCTCGTTTCATAAATTCACCGCTAAAAAGTCTTCAAGTTACATTAAAACCGCTAAACTCTACGCTCCCTCAACCTCAGTATACAATATATTCGTTTGATGCTCAATCAATTTTTGCTTACAATTATTTTCTCTGCAAATTTAATATCTTTGTTGAAGTTTTTTAAAATAACTTGTTCAAATCATATCAAATTTTGCCTCTCCGTTTTGTTCCTAAAAACTATGCTTTTCAAATCAGACATTAAAACAGCTTCCCCCGATAAATTCACGCAAAATAGAGTTTTTTGCAATATCTTCACTGGGTACTGGAAGAAAATAATCCAAAAACTTTAACAGCCTCTTTGCCTCCACATACTCCGGACAGTTTTTATCAATCTCAAACAGCAGCGGTTCCGCATACTGTTTAAGCACTGCAAGCTCATAAATAAGCGCGGAATTAAACATAATATCTGCGTCCTCCTGGAACGGAAAAATATACTTCTCCTCTCCCTTACGTACAGAATCCCACATACCGATCGTCGCCTTTGCCGGATGATTCCTGGTCCGGGCATCCCGCACGATTCTGCGAATCATTCTCCCGTCCGTGGTGGGAAGATTATTATGCTCATCAATATTTAACTGTGTCAGAGCGCTGATATAAATTTTCAATTTGCTGGAAGATGGCAGAGAATAAGACAGCTTGTCATTCAGTCCATGGATACCCTCTAAAACCAAAATGTCATTCTTACCCAACTGCTTGAAAATCCCTTTATACTCCCGCTTCCCGGTGCGGAAATTATAAGTGGGAAGCTCGACCCGTTCTCCTCTTAACAGAGCGGACATATCCTGGTTGAATAACTCAATATCCAGAGCTTCCATACACTCAAAATTATAACTTCCATCCGGATGCTTCGGGCTATCTTCCCGATTCACATAGTAATCGTCCAGCGCAATCGGATGAGGTTTGAGGCCCTGCGCCATCATCTGTATGGAAAGTCGATGGGAAAAAGTGGTCTTGCCAGAAGACGAGGGACCTGCAATCATAATAAATTTTTTATCGGGTTTTTCTGCAATCTCTTCCGCAAGTCTGCCGATCTTACGCTCCATCAACGCCTCCGACACCAGTATCACATCACGAATGCGCCCCTGGGCAATAGCGTCATTCAATGCCCCAATGCTTCCAATATCCAGCATCTCTCCCCATTCCGCCGACTCTTTCAAGACATGAAACAACTTGCCGGAGGGAAGAAATTCCGCCGTCTGTCTAGTATTCTCATTAGGAAACAGCAGCACAAATCCTTCTTCATACAGCTTTAGTTCAAAATACTTCAGATAACTGGTATTCGGCACCATATAACCATAATAATAATCTTTATAATTCCCAATACTGTAAATATTAACTTTGGAACTTCTCCGGTATGCAAACAACCGCTCCTTATCATGCATCCCCAGCTCCCCGAAAAGAGCTACTGCATCATCGGTAGAAAGGCTGGTTTTCTCAATTGGCCGCGCTTCCTCAACCAGATGAAGCATTTCCTGCCGCAGCCTGCCAATATAGGCTTCGTCCGCCGTCTCTCCCTGCAGTTCGCAATAATACCCCTGGCTGATGGAATGTTCCACCCGCACAGTAACCCGTTTTCCATCTTCTTTTGCCAGACTGTTGACGGCACGCTGCATCAAAAGAGTAGCGCTGCGGCGATAAGCTTTTTTGCCTGCTTTCTCCCGTGTTGTCACAAAGGACAGATTTCCATCCGCCTTAAGCCTTTTATGAAGCTCTTTTAAGTGGTTATTAAACACCACCAGTACAATATCATCTTCATATCCTGACTGGTATTCCCTGACAATGTCCATAAACGTAATACCCGCAGGATACTGCTTCTCCTCCCCATCAATCCAAACCTGATATGCTGATTCTTTCATAGATTCCTCCATTCTGCGCGCTTTCGGGTATAAAAGCAGAAGTGAAAGAATTAATTACAGCCAATTCTTTCACTCTCCTCTTCATTATACAAATAAAAACGGCTGCTTTACTGGCTGCCCTACAATCTTTATTCCTTTCGTTTTTTCCTCTAAGTACTGCGCCATATAGGGAATGAAAAGCTTTTCCACGCCATAATGCCCGGCATCAATCACCGCCAGCCCTTGTGCGGCGGCGTCAATACCCTCATGATGGTCGATATCCCCTGTCACCAGTACCTGTGCTCCCGCTCTGAGCGCATGGCCGATTACACTTTTTCCGGAACCGGGGCAAAGCGCAACCTTTTGCACCTTCTGGTCCATCGTTCCAAATACCTTAACTGTATTTACCGTGAATGCCTGCTTTACCCGGCTGATACAGGCTGATAAAGATACTTCTTCCGGCAAAAAACCTATTCTTCCGATTCCCTCCGGCCCTTCTTCGCTCTTACAGGTTTCCTCCAACACCTGGCAATCTGTAAGAGACATAAGTTCCGCCGCCAGCTCTGCCATGCCCTTCACATCAAAATTTGTATGCATCGCATAACAGGAAATATGGTTCTGTATCAATTGGATTATGCGTTTTCCTGTAAAATCCTCCATATTAACCTTTTTCAATCCTTTAAATATTAAAGGATGATGCGTCAGCAGCAGATCCGCTTTCTCCTGAACTGCCTCTGAGATGGTTTCCTCCGTGGCATCCACCGCTATGTATATTGATCTAACCTCCTGCCGGAAATCACCTACCAGAAGACCCACGTTGTCCCAGTCACAGGCAAATTCTTCCGGAGACTGTTCCTGTAATAATGATATGATCTCACTGCATGTCATACTACCTGCTCCTTCCATAACGCTAATAATTTTTCGATTTCTGCAAGTTCCCGACCGATTTCTTCCTTCCTCCGGGAGACGTCCTGTCTTGCATTTTCCACCAGTCGAATACGTATTTTCTCCTTCTGTTCCCACTGATACTGCAGATATTGTCTCAAAACGGGATGGCGCTTTTCAATCAGCAGGGGACCATATTTCAGCTCTGTCTCCGAGAGTGATTCACTCTGTGCTGCTTTCCCTTCCATCCCCACATATTCTGCCGCCATCATGCTGTAATATTTTCCCTCCTCATACACCATCTCCTCCGCCTCTATCTCATACCCCTGTTCCAGGAGAGAAGTACGGAAGGCATAAATTTCAGACTGAGGCTGCAATACCAGCCGCCTTGCCGCATGGGCAGACGCTTCTCCCTGAGACAAAATGCGCATCATCAGCGAGCCTCCCATTCCTGCAATCACAATGACGTCCGCCTCCCCTGGCTCTAACGCCGCAAGCCCGTCCGAAAGCCTGGTTTCCATCATTTCCTCCACGCCATACTGCCGGATATGGGTTCTGGCACGCATCAGCGGACCCTGATTGATATCCATCGCTATTCCTCTTTTCACTTTTCCGCTGGCCAAAAGATAGACCGGTATGTATCCATGATCTGTCCCTACATCGGCAAGTACCTCGGCTTCCCCCACTAAGCTGGCAACTGCCTGCAGCCGTTTTGATAACTGTAACATATTCGCTCCTGTATCAGTCCAGATAATCCTTGAGTTTGCGGCTTCTGCTTGGATGGCGCAGTTTACGCAGCGCCTTTGCCTCGATCTGGCGGATGCGCTCTCTGGTGACATTAAACTCTCTTCCAACCTCTTCCAGCGTTCTGGCGCGTCCGTCGTCCAGCCCAAAACGCAGGCGCAGTACCTTCTGCTCCCGCTCAGTCAAAGTTCCCAGTACTTCTACCAGTTGTTCCTTTAACAGAGTAAACGCCGCCGCATCTGCCGGCACCGGCACATTATCATCCTGGATAAAATCACCCAAATGACTGTCTTCTTCCTCGCCGATAGGCGTCTCTAAAGAAACCGGTTCCTGAGAAATTTTCAAAATTTCCCTTACACGTTCCACCGGCATCTTCATTTCTTCTGCAATCTCCTCCGGCGACGGCTCGCGCCCCAGCTCCTGCAAAAGCTGTCTGGACACCCGAATCAGCTTATTAATTGTCTCCACCATATGAACCGGGATACGGATGGTCCTTGCCTGGTCCGCAATGGCCCTGGTAATTGCCTGGCGAATCCACCAGGTAGCATACGTGGAAAATTTATATCCTTTACGGTAATCGAATTTTTCTACCGCTTTAATCAGTCCCAGATTCCCCTCCTGAATCAAATCTAAAAACAACATACCGCGCCCTACATACCGCTTGGCTATGGAAACCACCAGACGCAGATTTGCTTCCGCAAGGCGTTTTTTGGCTTCCTGGTCCCCCAGCTCCATGCGTTTTGCCAGGTCGATCTCCTCCTCGGCCGTCAATAAAGGAACCTTGCCGATTTCCTTTAAATACATACGAACAGGATCCTCAATGGAAATTCCATCCGGAACGGAAAGATCAATATTCTCAACCTCCACATCCTCGTCACCGTCAATGAGAATATCATCGTCGTCATCATCATCGGAAATCCGCAGCACATCAATATTGTGAGATTCCAGAAAATCCAGAATCTTCTCAAACTGTTCCGCGTTCAGTTCCATGTCATGAAAAAAATCACTGATTTCCCGATATTCCAGAACATTTTTTTTCTTTTTTGCCATGGATAACAATTCCTGCAGTTTTTCGATAAATTTCACATTCTTTTCTTCCATTTCGTTTCTTCCTTCCATTCGTTGTTTATATTTTATCCTAAACTGGTATCTTTATACGGATTTCAGCAACCTCACTCCATCCGGTAAAGCTTTTGCATATTTTTTTTATCGGTAACCAGCTTCTGCAGTCCTTCTAGGTCGGTTGGATTCAAATGCTTTGAACGGTAACTGATACTGTTCTCCTTTATCCGTATCAGGGTTTCTTTCACTGCCTTCTGCTTTTCTTCCGGCGTGATGACCTCCTTTAGCCTGGCATTAAACAAAGCTGCAATCTCCCGCTGCTGTTCCTCATCCGTAAACATACTGACAATGCCTGCCGGATTCAGTTTTCCTTCCTGATACTGGACAAATAAAATCTCTGCTGCCTGCCGGTACAACGCTTCTGTAAAATCCTCCGGTTCCAAATAGGGCTTTATTTTCTCAAACAATAATGGCTCTTCAATCAGCCAGGTCAGCATCAACTTCTGAGACTGCTTCATACCGTTTTCCTTCTTTTTCTTTTCCTGGACCCCGGATTTCAGCGGCCTGTTTTCTCTTGTGATCCCAACTCTGGTCCCCTGATGTCTTACCAGCTTACGAAGATTTTCAAATCCCATCTGATATTTCTCCGCCACAGCTTCTATATAGTTCTCCCTCTCTAATTCTTCTTCAAATTCCAGAATCCTCCCGGCAATGGCATTGTAAAACTTTGTCTTACTCTCCGGATCTTTCAAATCATACTGCTGCTCTAACACTTCAATCTCAAACATAAAGCTGTTCTGCGCCTGAGTAATCCGTTCTTCATATGCCTGCGCGCCGTTTGCTTTGATAAATTCATCCGGATCTTTGTAAGGAGCCATCTTCACAATCTTTACCGTGATTCCCGCTTCCTTTAAAATAGGAATGGCGCGCAGTGCCGCTTTCATTCCCGCACTGTCACTGTCGAAAGTACAATAAACCTCCTTGGTATAACGTTTCAATAAATTGGCATGTCCCTGTGTAAACGCCGTTCCCAAAGACGCCACCGCGTTGTCAAAGCCTGCCTGATGCAGTGCAATCACATCCATATAACCCTCGCACAACAGTATAAAATGCTTCCTGGTGCTCCTTGCCAGATTCAATCCATACAAATTCCGGCCTTTGTCAAATATCACAGTTTCCGGTGAATTAAGGTATTTCGGCTCCCCCTTTCCCATAACTCTGCCTCCAAAACCAATTACCCTGTTATTGGCATCCATAATCGGAAACATCACACGGTTCCAGAACTTATCATATCCTCCTCTTCGCTCGTCAATGGCGACAACGCCCGATTCATTCAAAAGGCTGTCCTCATATCCTTGTTTTCGAAGATATTGGTACAAATCATCACTAAATTTATTCGCATATCCCAATCCAAATTTCTTCAGTGTCTCCTGGCTTAAACCACGATTTACAAAATAATCCATGCCCATTTTCCCCTGCTCCATGCGAAGCTGGGCATAGAAATATTTCGCCGCCGCCTTATTCACCTCAAGAACCCTTGTCCGCTTGTCTGCTTCCTGTCTTGCCCTGACCGACATTTCCTGCTTTGGAAGTTCAATTCCCGCCCGCTGGGCCAGCGTCTGTAATGCCTCCTGAAAAGTATCATTCTCATACTGCATCAAAAAAGTAATCACATTCCCCCCGGCGCCGCAGCCGAAACAATAATACATCTGTTTGTTCGAAGATACAGAAAAGGAAGGCGTCTTCTCATTGTGGAATGGACACAGGCCAAAATGGGTATTGCCCTTTTTCTGCAAACGCACATAACCGGAAATCACATCTACGATATCATTTGCAGAACGTATCTGCTCAATCAGCTCATCAGAATAATATGGCATCTATGCCTCCTTTCAATTCACCTGCCATGCCTTGGGCATGAAATATTCTTCAAATTTCGCTATGGCATACTGATCCGTCATGCCCGCAATATAATCGCAGATAACGCGTTGCTTTTTCTCCCCCTGTTCTATTAAATCAAGATACCACTGCGGAAGCTGATCCATATGATCTGTGTAATATTGAAACAAACGGCTTAAAAGAGCTTTGGCACGCTCTTCCTCCCCTTTCGCCCGCGGATTTCTGTATACATTTTGAAACATAAATTTCCGCAGTCCCTGCATTGCATCCTCCACCTCCTCAGACATACAGATATCATTTTTATCAATACTGTTGGTGACGATATTGTGAATCAGGGTATCCAGACGTTTTCTGGTTGTGGTTCCCAGTATTTCCCGATATTCTGCAGGAATATCCTCCTCAGACAATACCCGCGCCCGGATCGCGTCGTCTATATCATGATTAATATATGCAATCTTATCAGAGAGGCGCACAATTTTTCCTTCCAAAGTGGCTGGCATCAGGCTGGTCTGGTGGTTCAATATGCCGTCACGCACCTCCCAGGTCAGATTCAGTCCCTGTCCATCCTTCTCCAGCTTCTCTACAATTCGTACACTCTGCTCATTATGTTTAAATCCATCTTCACAGATCTTATTAAGCATATGTTCCCCTGCATGTCCAAAAGGCGTGTGCCCCAGGTCATGTCCCAATGCAATTGCCTCCACCAGATCCTCATTCAGCCGCAAGGCTTTGGCTATGGTGCGGGCATTTTGGGAAACCTCCAGGGTATGGGTCAGCCGGGTACGGTAATGATCCCCTCTGGGCGTCAGAAAAACCTGCGTTTTATGCTTTAAGCGCCGAAATGCCTTACAGTGCAATATCCTATCCCGGTCTCTTTGAAATACCGGCCGGATGTCGCACTGCGGCTCCTGCCTGTCGCGTCCTTTGGAATTCTGGCTTAAGGTTGCAAATGAACTTAAATAATTCCGTTCCAGCAATTCCATCTTTTCTCTGATAAGCATGTTATCTCACCTCTGTCTGTATACAGCTTTATCTTAATTTGCGTCTGCTATATATATTCCGCATAAATTTCTGATTTCCTTTATTTTTTTTAATTAACCGCATATTTTTACATAATCTTAGCATTTTCCAATTCGTTTTGACACTACTTTTGCAATATGGTATACAGGATTTTCCATATGCTTTTTCACCTGCTCCAGCTCTTTGCGTATCGAAATATTCTGGGGACAATGCCGTTCGCACTTGCCGCATTTCAGGCATTTGGATGCATTGGTGGGATTCGTCTTAAGTGTCGTGCACATAATATAAGTTTTCATTCCCTGATACCAGTTATCTGTATATCTGATATTATATGCAGCGAAACATCCAGGAATATCTACTCCTGCCGGACAGGGCATACAGTAACTGCAGCCAGTACAAGGAACCTTCATGCAGCGATTAATTTCTGTCTTTAACTGTTCAATTACCTCTCTGTCATGAGCATTCATACATCCCACTTCCGCCTCACTGGCAATCCTGACATTCTCCTCTACCTGCTCTGAAGCATTCATGCCGGAAAGCACAACCGTCACCTCCGGCTGGTCCCACAGCCAGCGCAGTCCCCATTCGGCAGGGCTGCGCTTTGGCTCTTCCTTTTCCAGCAGTCTGACGGCTGTCTTAGGGAGGCCCTGTACCAGACGACCGCCCCGCAGAGGTTCCATAATGATCACCGGCATTCCTTTTTCATGAGCGCGCGTTAAACCACGCCTTCCGGCCTGAGAATGTTCATCTAAATAATTATACTGTATCTGGCAGAAGTCCCAGTCATAGACCTCCAGAATTTTCAGAAAATTATCTGTACTTCCATGAAACGAGAAACCTATATTCTCAATCTGGCCTTTTTTCTTCTTTTCTGCAATCCATTCTCTAAGCCCCAGATTCTTGAGTCGTTCCCAGGCGTCTGTATCATTGAGCATATGCATTAAATAATATTCCACATGATCCGTCTGCAACCGGCTTAATTGTTCCATAAAGTACCGTTCCAGATCGCCTGTTTCCTTCACAAAATAGTGGGGGAGCTTCGTGGCAATATTCACCTTGTCCCGGTATCCCTTCGCCAGAAATTTTCCCAGGCAAACTTCGCTGCCCCCATATGTATATGCCGTATCAAAATAATTCACGCCATGTTCAATGGCAATTCTCATTTCTTCTTCTGCCTTCTCCTGGTCAATTCCAGTGCCTTTTTTCGTATATCGCAGGCATCCGTATCCTAAAATAGACAATTCTTTCTTATTTTTGGGGTTTGTCCTGTATAGCATCAAATTCCTCCTTTGTTATTTGTATCATAAATGGCAAAGATAATTATTTTCTCATACAGAAAATCCCAGAAGTTTCTTGGATGAGAAAAAAGCTGTTGCGCAAGCAACAGCTTTTTATTCATGCAGGAGATGGGACTTGAACCCACACGATATTGCTACCACAGGCACCTGAAGCCTGCGCGTCTGCCAATTCCGCCACTCCTGCAACTATGTAGCTCCATGAAATGCTCTTCAACCTGTCTCATAGAACTCACAATAGCTATTATATATATAATAACTGATTTTGTCAATATCTTTTTTCATTTTTTTACGTAACATCCCAGTCAGCCAATGTACTGACCGTATTATATTTAGCGAAACCATATTGTTGTTAAAGTTTTTATATAACGGATTTGCAGGCATTTTAGTAAGTCAGAATATAATATAATCATGTCCGTACACTGGGATAAATCGGGGAAAATCATACCCGTACAAATTTTTCACGCTTCATTTCGACTGTGGGAAAACGTCCATGTAATCTCAAACAGAAGCTGCTTTAGCAAGGGATAAACTGCATTGCATACGGTCTGTAATTTGTTTACAAAAGTGTAATCCGAACTATTGCTTTTAATCATTTTTCCATTGTTATGATTTTTATTCCTGTTTCTTTACACAATAACACGCCCCAGCTATTTCCTGGTACTGCGGAAGACGCTGCAGATATGGCTGGAATCTCTTTTTTATTTCTGCCGCTTCCAGCGGATCCACCGCCTGACTGCTGTGATCATTTCCGCTTTCTTGCAGCACGTCTGTCACAATCTCTGAAAATAGTTCCCGGCATAAGTCTGCCCCTTCTTCAATGATAAGAGATTCCCCTTCCAAATGGCGGTACTCCATGCTGATTTTTAAAAGCACATAGCCCACCTTTTCCGACCATACCAGATCCAAATACTGACTGTCCTTTAGATAAGTCTGAAACGTCTCTATAATTTCTTCCAGTTCTGTTCGCTGTTCCTCTGTATATAACATAGCTCTTCCTCCCGTAGCCGGATAATTTTAGGACGAAAAACTTTCATTATAATGCCAACATGGCTGACCGTTATCCGTCACATTGTGCCAGTTTCCGCCGCACACCTTCATCCAAATATGATATCATTTCGAAGTAATATGCCCTACATTTTTAATCAGTATGGATATACTCCCGTCTGGATTTGTAATAAATTCAATATGTTCCCCATCCTGATACTGTTCCATAGGAATCTTAATCTCCACCCCGGTATCTGTGGCAAGATACTGCTTGGCAAACTTCTGCGCCGTACTGACTGCCTGCGGTTCAATCGAAATGTCTGCGTCCATATGATACTTTTCCAACCTCTCGTTGACTTCCTGCTTAAACTCCTCCTTCTCTCTAAACACCCGTTCCAGTACAAGAGGCACATCCACCGTCCCTGTCTCTTCTAACTGCTGATGGATTACCTGTTTTGTCTCCATCTGCACCTCAAACTGCTCTGAATCATTATAATATTTCTTCTGCACCGCCTCAATCGCACGTGTCACAATCGAAAGCTGTGTTCTCGGCGACAAGGCTCCGCTGCAATTTAAAAAGAGCTTTGAAAAATAATTGGTCTTCCTTCCGTTTACTTCGTATTTTTTCTCAACCATGAAAATCGTAAAATCCGTCAGCCGAATCACCGCTGCCTCCGATAATTTCTGAGTCGCGCTGGGAAGAACTGCCCGGAATTTGATAATCTCATTCGTATTGCCCAAACCATTCGACTGCGTATGGTGGGTATAAGAGGTTTTATAATCCATTTTCAGCAAAGCAAGATACCGTTCACCGCCCGCTTCAAACAGACCCACTACAAAATCCGCAGAAGGAATGTCAATATTTTTATTCATAATCTCATAAAGGAACAGGGCAAGCTGCTGACTTACCTCCACAAACATTTCATCCTGCTGTTCTGCATCCGCCAGAGGGACAAGCTGCTGGTATACTTTCGAATCCTCTTTATGAAATTCACAGGTTTTTTTGTCATCTGTGGACATTACTTTATAAATATGTTCCCGCATAAACTCGTCAAAATCAGAACCATATTCAAGCAGCGTATCTGAAAGCGCCGCCATCCCTACTGCAGAATCCAGAATATGCACAATGATTTTACACAGTCTGATTTCTCCTTTTTCCATCTCTTTTCCTTTCCCACTTGCATTAAAGGGATATCTCAAGTTCTACCGGACAATGATCGGAACCATATACATCTGTGTAAATTCTGGCATCCTGAAGCTTATCTTTCAAATCCTCCGATACCACAAAATAATCAATCCGCCATCCGGCATTCTTTTCTCTTGCCTTAAACCGATATGACCACCAGGAGTAAACCTGCTCCGTATCTGGATAAAGATACCGGAACGTGTCAATATAACCGTGTTTTAGTATTTCCGAAAACTTTTCCCGCTCTTCATCGGTAAATCCTGCATTCTTCCGGTTCGCTTTCGGATTCTTCAAGTCGATTTCCTGATGCGCCACGTTCAAATCCCCGCAGAAAACCACCGGTTTTTTCTTCTTTAATCTATCCAAATAGCTTAAAAACGCATCTTCCCATTTCATACGGTATGCAAGTCTTGCCAGCCCGCTCTGTGAATTGGGCGTATAGCAGGTCACCAGATAGAAACCTTCATATTCGAGTGTAATAACTCTTCCCTCCCTGTCATGCTCCTCTATGCCTATTCCATAAGCGGTTTGCAGAGGTTTATTCCTGGTAAATACTGCCGTTCCGGAATATCCTTTTTTTTCTGCATAATTCCAATAATCATAATACCCTTCAGGAAGTTCGAGAGTAATCTGCCCTTCCTGAAGTTTCGTCTCCTGCACGCAGAAAAAATCCGCGTCCGATTCCCGAAAAAAATCCAGAAATCCTTTCTGCACGCAGGCGCGTAAACCATTTACATTCCATGAAATAAATTTCATCGTCATATCTCTCCTTTCATTTTACCGGGAATCCAGCGTTCCATCCGGCCAGAAATCAGACTTGTGAATTACTTGTTTTGCACTATTGCATCGTTGAAATTTCCAGACGATGCCGCCGCCACGCCGTCAGAAATCTGCCTTGCAGACTGAAAATTTATTCTTCGCAATTTATCCAAGCGTCAGGTGGTCCGGACACTAAAACAGCGTCATCTGTAATCTCAGCAGGGCGTCCTTTACGCGGTTTATCAAGGAGTGCGGTCTATGTCGCCTTTTTTATATTTATCGAAACAGAGCCTGACGGTGTCTGTGCTGAGGCCATAGAAACTGGCAATATCCCGGACAGGAATGCCGTCTGCCTTATCCAGCAGAATGTGGGGACGGATTACACTCTACGCCTGCATAGTCCGCTGTTTGATTAACGAACGGAGATATTCATGATCCCCCTCATGAAGTATTGGTACAGAAGCTTTTCTTGACATAATGATAATCTCTCTTTCAGATAATAGTATCATTATATACCGTTATTCTGATTGTGTCAGTTACTAATTTTATAATCTGCCAGAAACGCTAAAGAACATCAGTTCTGCAAATATTCAATCAGTTTTCCTGCATACTCGTCGCTATGTTCGTGCAAATACTGACCATGGCCCATATTTTCAATCTCAATATCAATTAAGTCAGGCAGATATTTTTTTAATAAGTCCACGCTTTTCTCTGGATACGGCTCATTGGAACCTCTCCAGAACAGAACCGTTCCTCTATAATTTCTTATCTTTTCAGGAATATTATATTTGTATACAAATTCACAAGCGTTTTTTATCGTACCGGAAGTAATTGGTAAATAAAGCATTTCTCTAACACTATTGTTGTCTTTTCCCATAACTGCATCCATTATAAATTTAGGAATTGCTTTTCCTGTTTGCATTCGCTTTATAGCTTTACAGAAAATATAGGTATATGGTTTCGTCAACAATCCCATTTTTATCAAAAATGCCGCGTCCAAATGCGTTTTCGTAACATTGACATTTCCTCTTCCTATAATTTCCACTGCCATTGTTGCTCCCATAGAAAAACCTGATAAACAGTATAAATTACCGGACAGATTATTTATGATATAATCTTCTATTTCGTCACAATTCTCCTCAAGGCTGATAAGTTCCTTTGTTTGTTCGCTGTGACCATCCACTTCCGCCAATATCACATAATAATCTGCTAATTGTTTTAAAATTGGTTCATAACAAAGCTTTGCTGTAGAAGCCATTCCATGAATAAAAAGAATTGACTTATTATTTTTATTTCCAAAGCATAAGAAATTCATAGATACCTCTCATTTTTACAACAAATTTTACCTGTCAATTTGATTATATCATATCTCTCTTAAGAAATCACACACGTTTTCCCGCCAAGAAAACAGATTTGGACGCATTCTAACAAAGTTGCCGCTTTTGGGGCATATTGAGTATGATTTTAGAAAGAAATGAATCCGCTTACGTTTAAATTATCTGAGTTTATGCACTCATTCTACAAACAGAATTCTTCCATTAACAATATTTATTCCGTATCCTGTATGTTCACACAAGAACCAAACTAAGAAAAAGGGTATTAACAAAGGAAGAATTCAGAATGTTTGCGGAAGATGAAGGTTTTGCTGCAACTCGAAAATATTATGACTAATCAACTTTCCTATGGACAGAAGTTTTGGATATTGCACGTTCTCATAAATGAAAACTTTTACCTGCTATACAAAATGGCGCGAAACCCAAACCATCACAGTTCGATTTCACGCCAGATAATGCGGAAGATGGGACTTGAACCCACACGTCTATACAGACACAAGATCCTTAGTCTTGCCTGTCTGCCAATTCCAGCACTTCCGCAGACAAATAAAAATTGTCAAGCTGTCTCAACGACTTTAATATAATAACAAATTTCTACACAATTGTCAATAATTTTTTTTAATTTTTTCATATTCCAACGCCAACCATACTACAGGTTCATAAATCAGATATCAGCTTCCCTCATCGCCTGACAGGGTATCCGTTTCGGATGTTATACGGTTTTCTCAATTATAAACAAATAATAAATATCTCTTTCATCCATGCTGTATTCCTGGCAGAGTCTGAAACTTTTATGCAGACGAAGCTGCTTTTTTACAAAATTCATTTCATTGGAATAGAGAATTATTTTCCCCGTTTTCTTTAAGATCTCGCCTGCTTTCTCAAAAAACAGTTTATACAGCTTGTCAAGTTCTTCTTTGGATTTCTTCCCGCGCTCCGGCATATTGGTAATAATCTCATCGAAAAGAGATTTATGGGAAAACTCAAAAAAATCCCGGTTAATGTAATAAATTTCCCTGTCTGCAAGCCTGGTATTCTCTCTTGCCTTTACAACGGCTTCTCCAAATATGTCAACCCCATACATCCTTCTTGCCGGGCATACGCGGTCCCGTTCAATCAGCATAGTCCCCACTCCGCAGAAAGGGTCCAGAATCTGTGCCGCTTCACTCAGATAAGGCTTCGCCAGTCTTACAATCAATGCCGCCTGTTCCGGTCTTATAGAGGAAGCCACCACATGTTTCCGATAAGAAAAACGCTGTTCTTCAAAGGTATACAGCTTCACCAAAGGGAGAAATTTTCCTTCCCTATTCTCCAGCAAACGAATCTCTAATTCATAATCGGAAGCAGAATTTTTCAGTTTTCCGTTCGTTTTCTGTTCTAATGCAAAAGCACACTTTTTCGTAAAAATACTGCGTTGTTTCAGAGTTTTCGAACTTTGCAGCTCCAGGCGAAAATAGAAATCATCTTCTGTCTTATGTGCCTTCTGCAGAAGTTCCGGCAAATTGGAACCAGCAAGCATCTCAGCCGCTTCCTGGGGTTCTTCGGAAATCTTACGAATATTCAATGGAAATAGCAGCTCCCTATAAGTAGGAATCATCAAAACAGGCTTAATATGGCTGGTAATCAGGTGTACTCCGTTTTTCAAAATCTTAACTTCTCCGCCCCTGATCTGCTCTGCCGTAATATGCTGGTACTTCCTTCCCGTGGAAAGAATCACCTCCCAGGTATTATCATACCCCTGAAATATATGCCTTTTATGAGAATCACTTTTGCCGGTCAGCTTCCTCAAAGCCGCCAGTTCTTCCCGTATGTGCTTCTCTTCTTCCACGCTGGGATGATACGTTTCCAATTCCCTGAGGCGCTGCCTTAGTTTGGGCATACAGGGGAGATCATTTAACTCCGCAAGCGCTTTGAGATAATTACTCTTTACAAAAAGCTGCGTCTCTCTCTCATAAGCTTCATATAACAAAGCCGCATTCTCAGCCTGTTTCAGTCTGCCCAGAACCAACGCCGCATTTTTCCGTACCTTTGGTTCAGAATCCTTCAATAAGTCAGTCAAAACACTGTAATTTCCCCGAAGGACAGAGAGCAGTTCCTCTCTTGCCTTTTCGTCCTTTAATTCCTGTTTCAAAGCAATGAGATTTTTTCTCAGCTCCCGATTCATTTTTAATTCTTCGTATATTTGTTTTATCATGATTTCCCCTATTCTATATTCGTGTGTCCAAATTAACCGTCGAAATTGCAAGCGCTTTCATTTTACTTCATAATCTTCGATTTGACAATAGCCGCAGTGTTTCATCCAGTTAGAACTTAGACTTATGGGCTGCATGGTTCGTGCCAGTTCCGGGCAAAACTTCGACGGCGACGCCATGGCATCGTCTGGAAATTTCAACAATGCAATGGTGCAAAACAAGTAGTTCACGCGTTTCATTTCTGGCTGAATGGAGTAGTAGTATTTATATCGAAATAAAAAAACGGCAAGTTTGTACCCTGCCCGGAGAGCTTTTATCTTTTGGCTTAGGGCGTCAAAAAGTTCATTTTTATGGCAAAGCAAATCTTTTCAAAATATGTGCCGCAAGATCCTGAGACGGTGCAGCGCATCGCTGACAGATATTGTGACCCAAGACTGAAAAAATTGGTCTGCAGGGAAAATTCATACCTTCTGACATCCTAAACCTCATAGGGAAGATACTTTCATGCTTTAATGTGGAAATGTCTTTCCCAATAGAAGAAAAAACTGGCCAGAATTTGCACCAACTCTGCCAGTTCTTTTACATTTCTATGAAATAATATTGGAAGTCATCTTTCTTTTAAGACATTTCCGGTTTTCTCTCTGTTCCATTGGTATCCAGATACTTCTGCACATCCTCTTTAAACCGCTCCCACGCATCCTCATTCTCCACGTAATAAATAGGACACTCTTTACCCGTGACATCATAATGACGAATCACATTCTCTACGGGAAGGTTAAACTTCCCACAAAGCCAGGCTGTCAATTCTACCAGAGAATCATATGTCTCCTGGGTAAACTGCCCTGTCTCGTCCTTGTGGCAGCATTCAATGGACAACGTGTCTGCATTACGGTCATTGGAAGCATAAGATATCTCCGAACTGGGAATACACTGCACAATTTCCCCTTCTATTCCCACCACAAAATGGCTGCTGGCCTTCGTCTTCTGCATGTCCTTTAACCCTTCAAAATAACTGCGGTTCTGAGCCGCTGTCGTCCCTGGATTTGCAGTATAATGAACCACGATTCCTTTGACCTCTTCCAGCGCCATCTGCGGCCTGGAATAGGGATTGGGCGTCAGCAGATCCACCTGATAATCTGGCGCCTTTTCAATCACCTTTTGCTGAAAGCCTTCTTCCTTCTTTTCCTCCTGACTCTGAACGCTCTGCAGCTTTGCGTTATTCTTTTCCGCCTGTACTGCCTGGGGACTTTCATCCTTCTGAAATATCTTAGTAATCACAAACACAATCAGCAAAACACCCACTAAGGACAGGGCGCATCTTCTTATCATCTGAATCGTTCTTTGTCTCTTTCTGCGCTGTTTTCTTGTCATAAATGCTTCCCGGCGTTTTCTCTCTTCCCTGGTCACTGTAATCTCTCCGTTCTTTTGTGGTCTATTTCCGCTTTTATCAATTTCAGTATACACCTTTTTCACAAAAAAGAAATTAAATTTCTTTAAACTTTTTGTAAGAAAAAAGTAAGCATGTCCTGTAAAACACGTTCCATCATTTCTTCCGTATGCGCCAGAGACAGGAACATGGCTTCAAATTGCGACGGCGCAAGATAAATTCCCTGTCCCAGCATGTAATTGCAATACTCTGCAAAAGCCCGGGTATCAGAAGTTTTGGCGCTCTGGTAATCCACTACCTTCTGTTTCGTAAAATACAGGCACCCCAAAGAACCCGCCTGGTTCACCTGGCAGGGCAGAGCTTCCTTTTCCACCAGTCCTCTCATCTTTCCATAGAACCAATCTGCCTTCTGATTGAGTTCCTGATAATAGTTTGGATGTTCCTTTAATAACGTAAGCTGCGCCAGCCCTGCCGCCATGGCAACAGGGTTCCCGCTTAATGTACCTGCCTGATAGACGCCTCCCAGAGGAGCGACCATCTCCATAATCTCCCGCCTGCCTCCGTAAGCCCCCACAGGCATTCCCCCGCCGATAATCTTTCCCAGCGTAGTGAGGTCAGGCATTACTCCATAGTATTCCTGAGCGCCGCCAGCCGCCAGCCGAAACCCGGTAATCACTTCATCAAAGATCAGCAGCGCACCATACGTATCACAAAGCTTCCGCAGCCCTTCCAGAAAACCTGGTGCTGGAGGCACTACTCCCATATTTGCCGCCACAGGCTCCACAATCACTGCCGCGATCTCTTCCCCGCAGCGCTGAAAATGACTTTCCACATGATCCAGATGATTATATTCTGCTGACAATGTGTCTTTGGTACATCCCCGGGGCACCCCCAGGCTGTCTGGCACTCCCGCCGTCATCGCACCGGAACCAGCCTGTACCAGCAGCCCGTCGGAATGTCCATGGTAACAGCCTGTAAATTTGATGATTTTCTCTCTTCTGGTAAATCCTCTTGCTGTCCGCACAGCGCTCATCACTGCCTCTGTGCCGGAATTAACCATGCGCACCATTTCCATGGACGGCACCATACTGCAGACCAGTTTTGCCATTTCTACTTCTGCGGCTGTCGCTGCGCCAAAGCTCAATCCACTCTGACATGCTTTTAGCACACGTTCCAACACTTCCCTGCGGCTGTGTCCCAGAATCATAGGCCCCCAGGAACCTACAAAATCAATATAGCAGTTATCATCTTCATCATACAGGCAGGCTCCCTGGGCACGTTTGATAAATCTCGGCGTTCCTCCTATCGACTGGAATGCACGTACCGGAGAATTGACACCGCCCGGAATCACCTGTACTGCTTCCTGAAATAATTGTTCTGATTTTGTCATTCTTATCCTTCCTCTCCAATGCCTGCCTAGTACAGCGAATATTAAGTAACTTTACGTTAAACTTGTCTTAATTTTCGCTGTACTAGTTCAGCCGATCATTCCCTGATCCATACATTCTGCCAGCTCTTTGGCAAAATAGCTGATATAAATATCTGTTCCAGCACGGTAAGCGCTGACTGCCATCTCACACAGAATACTGGTTTCATCCACAAATCCTGCCTGCGCCGCCGCTTTTACCATTGCGTATTCTCCGCTGACAGAATAAGACGCCACCGGAATATGTATACGCTCCTTCACCTCCCGGATTAAATCCCCATATGCCATGGCAGGTTTGACCATGATGATATCCGCGCCTTCCTCCACATCCAGCATGGCTTCTTTCCACGCTTCTCTGCGGTTGTGATAATCCATCTGATAAGATTTCCGGTCTCCGAACGACGGCGCGGAATCCGCTGCTTCCCGAAACGGTCCGTAAAAAGAGGAAGCAAATTTTACAGCATAAGACATAATCGGAGTATTGATATATCCATGCTCATCCAGCTTCCTGCGGATGGCAAGCACCCTGCCGTCCATCATATCGGAAGGCGCCACCATATCTGCGCCAGCCTGTACCTGGGAAAGCGCTGTCTGCGCCAGCAGCTTTAAGGTCTGGTCATTGTCTACCGTTTCTTCCCGCAGTACGCCGCAGTGTCCATGGGATGTGTACTCACACATGCAGACGTCTCCAATTAAATACATATCAGGACATACTTCTTTTGCCCTGCGGAATGCTTTCTGCACAATCCCGTCGCTGGCATAGGCGCCGCTTCCCAGCTCATCTTTCTGTGCCGGGATTCCAAAGAGCATGACAGAACTTACCCCGGAATCATACAGCTCTGTCAGTTTCTCTTCCATCCGGTCCACGCTGTAACGGTACTGTCCCGGCATGGAAATAATTTCCTCTTTGAGATTCCTGCCTTCTGTCACAAACATCGGATAGACCAGAGAAGATTTATCCATTCTGGTTTCCCTTACCATCTTCCGCAACACCGCATTTTGGCGAAGCCGCCGCGGTCTGTTTCTTAATTCCATATGTCGTCCGCCTCCTGAATATTTAAATGTTGCGCCATTGATACGCAGGCTTCCACAAGACTGTCTAAATCTGCTTTTTTCGCTGTCTCGGTCTGCATCCCCAGCTTCTTTGCCGCCGCCTCCGTCTGTGCTCCGATGCACACGGCATGTACCAGACTGTAATCAAGCCCCTCTACGACTGCTGCAAACCCCCGGACCGTGGAGACGCTGGTAAATACTGCCATCCGAATCTGCCCGTTTTCGATCTGTTTTTTCTCGTCAATCAGCTCATTCGGTTTTTCATAAACGGTCCGATAAACCGGCAGATCTGTAATATTCACAGAAACCCGTTTTTCTATTTCCTCAATCAACTGCGCATTTCCCCGTTCCGCCCTGGGGATTAAGATCTTATCTCCTGTCTGGCAGCTTTCTCCCAGCAGGATACCCAGATGCTTTCCATCATATATCTCCGGCATTAAGGCACAGATCAGCCCCCGGTCCTCCAATTCCTTTCTGGTTCCTTTTCCAATCGCGGCAATTTGAGCTGAGCCAAGAGAACGGATATCCTTCCCCTGACGCTTCAGCTCATCGAAAAACAGGTTCACACCTGCCGGAGAGGTAAATACCAGATATTGATATTCTGCAAGCCTTTCCAATTCCTCTATCAGCCTTTGGCTGTTTTCTAACAGCTCTGTACGGATTGCCGGAAGTTCTAATACTTCCGCTCCCAGCTCACGCAGCCTGCGGCTTAAAGTTCCGCTCCGTTCTCTTGGCCGTGTCACCAGAATTTTCCTGCCAAACAGAGGAAGCTTCTCATACCAGCCAAATTCATTTCCAAGTGCGCACACGCTGCCTACCATAAAAATTGCCGGCGAATGCACGCCCTGTTCTTGCACTTTGGCTGGCAGATGCTCCAAATCTGTGATGATTTTTTTCTGTGCGGCGCCTGTTCCCTGCTGCAGCGCCGCCGCAGGCGTTTCCGGTTTCATGCCTGCCTCAAGTAATCCCTGGCAAATCTGAGAAATTGCTGAAACACTCATGAGAAATACCAGTGTTCCAGACAATCGTGCCAACGACTTGAAATCAAGCTGCAGCTTTTCCCCCGCTTTCTTATGTCCGGTAATCACATGGACAGAAGACGCGAAATCACGATGTGTCACGGGGATCCCGGCATATGCCGGAACTGCAAATGCTGAAGTCACTCCCGGCACTACTTCGTAGGAAACGCCTCGTTCTGCCAGCAGCGCAAGCTCTTCACCGCCTCTGCCAAACACAAAAGGATCTCCACCTTTGAGGCGCACCACCCGCTTTCCCTCCAGCGCTTTCTCAAACAAAACCTGATTGATTTTCTCCTGAGGCATGGTATGGTTACTGGCGCGTTTTCCTACATCTATGATTTCTGCCTGCTGTGGAATCAGATTTAAAATCCCCTCTCCCACTAAGCGGTCATAAACCACCACCTGCGCCTGTTCCAACACTTCTCTGCCTTTGACGGTAAGCAGTCCCGGATCACCTGGGCCTGCGCCCACCAGCCATACTTTTCCCTTCATTTCCTTACCTCATTCTTCTAGAATCTGCCCTTTCACTTCTTGGGGTATCGCGTCCCCCAGAAAATATCTGCCCTTCCTCTGCCCCTCTTTCAGTCCTTCCTTCAGCTCCCTTTCCAGATACTTAATTTCCTTCCACAGCTCTTTTGCAGAAACCAGACCGCAGCCCTGGCCTCTTATAATGATCTGTTCCAATCCGTCCGATGTGGCGACCCGGACACGGTACTCTCTGGCATGTTCGTGAGCAAATTTCTCAATATACTGGTCCGCCGTCTCTGCCTCTTTGGTATATACTACATGTATATTATGATAATTAAGAATTTCCGTCTGATGCTGCTGCACCCGGTAGGCGTCAAAGACCACAATCAGATGGCAGCCCTGAATCCCCTGATAATTACACATAATATCCAGCAGCCTGTCTCTGGCGCTGTCAATATTTTGCTCCGCCAGCTCCTTCAATTCCTGCCAGGCAAATATCATATTATACCCGTCCACCAGAAAATATTCCTCTTTTTTCTGTGGAATTTGAAACGTACGGGTAAAGGACACCGTATGTTCCTGATATCCCGGCCTTCGTCTGTGATATCCCTTCCTCGCCGACTCCTTATCATGCTTATTGGCGCCGAAGGTTCTGGATAAAATGGCTTCCACTTCATCCTCCCCAATCCATTGCTCTTCCTGCAAACCTGATTCTGGCTGCTCCCGCTTTACGCCGCTGGCCTGCACGTCTTCCCGAACCTGGGGGCCTGACTCATTCTTCCCTTCTAAAATTCTGCGTACCTGAACAGGCGTCTCTACCTGCATATAGTCTTTTACCTGCCCCCATTTCACCACAAATCCCGCTCCATGTGCACAAAATACAGAATCAGGCGTATTTTCCAAATCTCCCTCCGGATCATATTTTTTCTGTTCCATCACTTCCTGCGTATTATGGCAAGGCTCATAACCTTTGAGACTGCAGAATAACTTTCCGCTCCCTTTGGTATATTGTAATACTTCCTGCTGATAATCCTGCATCTTTGAAGCCGGGGCTGTTCCCGTCAGCACTGCCATTCCTCCCTGCGTTTGCGGCAGTTCAAACACTCCGTGCATCCGCTCTACGTCCGTCATGGCACGTCCAATCATCTGCTCCGGAATCTCCAGGCGGAACGCATAGACGGGTTCTAAAAGCACAGACTCAGCCTCCATCAGTCCCTGGCGCAGCGCGCGGTACGTCGCCTGCCTGAAATCACCGCCCTCAGTATGTTTGAGGTGGGCGCGCCCCGTTATCAGCGTAATCTTCATATCTGTAATTGCCGCGCCTGTGAGGACGCCCTTATGTTCTTTTTCTTCTAAATGTGTCAGCACCAGACGCTGCCAGTTGCGGTCCAGAACATCTTCACTGCAGGTTGTATCAAACTGCAGGCCGCTTCCCGGCGTTCCCGGTTCCAGCAGCAAATGGACTTCGGCATAATGCCGCAGCGGTTCGTAATGCCCTACGCCCTCCACCGGCCTGGCAATCGTCTCTTTGTACAAAATATCTCCTGCCCCGAAAGAAACTTCTGCTCCAAAACGTTCCAGAATCAGGCTTTTTAGAATTTCAAGCTGAATCTCGCCCATAACCTGCACTCTTATTTCCTGCAGAACTTCATCCCAGACAATATGAAGCTCTGGCTCTTCTTCCTGAAGCCTGCGCAGATTGTCCAGCATTTTTCCAGTATCACATCCATCCGGCAGCAATACCTGGCAGGTCAGTACCGGCAGCAGTACCGGCATCGGCGCGTCTTTCTCTGTTCCCAGCCCCTGTCCCGCACTTGTATCTTGCAGACCTGTTACGGCACAGACCGTACCTGCCTGTGCTTCCGCTGCCGTTTCAAATTTTTCCCCAGAGTAGATGCGAATCTGATTAATTTTTTCCTGAGTGCCTGCGGGGGAAGTCTTTACCTTCAAGCTGCCGCCTGTCACCTTCAAATGCGTCAGGCGGTTTCCCTGACCGTCCCTGGTAATCTTATAGACCTTCGCGCCAAATTCCTGCGGATAATCTGGCTGTATGGCAAATCTCTCCAGCGCTTCCAGAAATTCTTCTATTCCGCTGCATTTCAAAGCTGAGCCAAAAAAACAGGGGAAGATACTGCGCTCAAAAATCAGTTCCCGGATCTGCTCTTTTGTCACCTCGCCATGTTCCAGATAATATTCCAGCACATCCTCTCTGCAAACGGCTGCATTTTCCTGAAATTCTTCTGTCTCCATATCGGAAAAATCCAGGCAGTTTTGCGATAATTTTTCTTTCAGCTCTTCCATTAAATGTTTTTTGTCCGTGTGCGGCTGATCCATTTTATTGATAAACAAAAACACCGGAATTTCATATTTCTTCAGAAGCTGCCAGAGCGTGCGGGTATGCCCCTGCACGCCGTCGGAACCGCTGATGACAAGAACCGCATAGTCCAATATCTGTAAGGTCCGCTCCATCTCCGCTGAGAAATCTACATGCCCCGGCGTATCCAGCAGCGTAACTATCGTATTGGAAAGTTTTAATACCGCCTGTTTGGAAAAAATCGTGATTCCCCTTGCCCGCTCTCGTTCATCGGTATCTAAAAAAGCATCCCGGCTGTCCACTCTTCCAAACTTGCGGATACTTCCGCCGACATAGAGAAGCGCCTCGGAAAGCGTGGTTTTTCCTGCATCGACATGAGCTAAAAGACCCACGCTAATATATTTTACCGGCTTATTTTCAGATGTGTTATCCATCGAAAATACCCCTTTCTGTCATTTATAATAATACCCTTATTATCATAACACAGAAAGAGACATTCGTCGATAAGTGAAATTCTCCGCTTCTTTTCATACATAAACATAATTAGAAAGGTTCTGAGCAGAGAAAATACCATAGAAAAAGGACCGTTTTATTGTCCTTCGGTCCCTTTCTAAATTATAAAGCTTTCACTTTTTTATAGATTTCCAATAATCTGTCCATTGTTTTAATATATTCTAATACCTCACTTAAAATCGGTTCATGATTACTGACATCTTTTTCTTCCCGATACTTAGATATAAAAAAGGAACTTCGTTTAAGAAGGTTTTTACCTCTTCAAAGTCTGCATATGTTTGCTCATACTTTTTCTTTTTCGCACGAAATGATAATTCCTCTCTGATATATTTTCTGCAAATATAAGTAAACCAGTCCGCTGTATCAAAAAATGCTCTATATTCATGCCCAAACGCTTTTTTGACATTATCGAGTGCGTACTTTTCTGCCTCAGCGCCTTCCCTGTCCTTCATTGAAAGCGCAAACACTCTCATCAAATGATCATATGCGTCCCTATGCTCCTTAAGAGGCTGCAAGAAAGTTATTCCATCTTCTGAAATTTCCTCGGAAATAAGCAAATAATGCTTGGTATACATATGCACCTGACTCATTTCATCAAAATAATGGCATATATCCGGCTTACTTAACATAGCAAATACTTCCGTCTGTTTCACTCTTCTCCCAATATCTTTTATAGCATCTTATTATATTCCTGTGAGCGAAGCATGTGAAAGCTCTTCCTGCCCATTACCTGATTCTGTGCTAATCTCCATGAACCTCTCATCACCAGCGCCTGTGTAGACACAAATTCATCATCCGTCTGCTCCATAGATAGTTTAGCCATATCCGTGTCGACATGATCTTCCCAATCCCTGCAAACAATCTTATTCTCTTTTAAATTTTTACTTTTATCAAAATAATAGTATTTTATTTCCCCAAAAACAATAACCAGAAAAATAACCATCAAAATCCAAATCCCTATTATCATAATCCATACCTCGCTAAAACCGATTCTGCCGTATCATGCTATAAACCTCTATACCGAAATGTATTACCGGAACACTAAGCGCTATCGCTATACCAACCACAAACTCTGGCGAATCAACAATGTTTCCCTGTCCAGTAAAATGAACAATCGCCAAAATTGCCGAAACTAAAGCACCCAAAAAGGCAATTAGCTGAAAACAGTAATAAATCTTGTATATCCTTCAAGGAAAACGCCGGCATCATATAAATTATTAACAGACTGCACTAACACTGCAATGTAAAACCCATTATATGAATCGGTCCACCCGCACCATAAACCGATGCTGATGGTAACGGCCATTACCGCAATTTTCAATATAAATTCGCGTAAAGACCATACTATATTCTTTCGTTTTTTGTTGACATTATCCAATCGTTTCTCCTAAAATTACAACGGCCGTCGAGAATCAGACCACGCCGTTGTATTCGCCCCTTAAGTAAAAACCAACATATATAATCATATGTGCTGGTTTCTGCTCACTCTACCACTTTTCACCATCTTACGCAAGTACATTCTGGCAAACGCAAAAAATAACAAACATACACAAAATCACCGGCGCATTTTTACCGCAAGTTCCCTGCCCAGCTTTTCCGCCTCTTCTTTCCATCCTGTAACGCTGTCAATGTAAAATTCCAAACTTCCTTCCTTTGCATACATCCCCGTTAATTTCATCTTTCCCTGTGCCTCCATCGCCGCATACGCCGCAAGCGGAGAACTGCAGCCGCCCTCCAGCGTCCGGATAAAGCTGCGTTCTGCTAAAGCGCAGTATGTACTGTCCGTATCAAAAAAACCTTCCAGATATCCATACTCTTCTCCCTGCCTGCCCTGGACTGCCAGTATCCCCTGCCCTGCCGCCGGCACGAGCTCCTCTACAGAAAAATAACGGCTGATGCGTTCTTCAAGCCCCAGCCGTTTCAATCCTGCGGCAGCAAGCACCAGGCCACCGTACTGCCCCTGATCAAGCTTCTCAAGACGGGTCAGCACGTTGCCCCGGATACTTTTTATTTCCATCTTTGGAAACAGCCTTCTCAATTGGACGGTACGTCTTGCGCTCGAACACCCCAAAGGCCGCAGGGTATCCAATACGTCAGCTCCTTTTGGCAGTACCAACACGTCCCTGGCGTCCGCACGGCAGGAAAATCCCAACAAAGGCAGATCCCTGGGCACCGCCGCGGGAACATCTTTCAGACTGTGAACTGATACATCGCTGCGCCCTTCCCGAAGCGCGCAATCCAGTTCCTTGACAAATAAGCCCTTTCCGCCAATTTCGTCCAGTTTGCGGTCTAAAATTTTATCCCCGGTCGTCTTCATCGCCACAAGCTCTGCCCGAAGCCCTGGGCAGGAATGCCGGATATAGTCCGCCAATAGTTCCGCCTGTATCAGCGCGAGACGACTCTGCCTGGTTCCAATTCTTATTGTCTGCAAAATACTAAGCTCCTTCCCCTTTGGCAAGCTGCCTTCTGATGCTCTCCGTTACCTCTGCCGCTTTTCGGTGGTTGCTGCCTCCCGTTGTCACTCCCACAGTAATTTCTCCCTGCTTCACAATTCCTGGAAAATAAAAATCGCATTTTTCCTGATCCGAGGCCACATTCACAGGAATCCCTTTGTGACGGCACTCGCGGAAAATCGTGGTATTTACCTCTTCATCATCTGTAGCCGCCAGAACAAAATCCTCTTCTTCCAGCTCACTGGGACGGTATTTGCGGCAGCTCAGCCTCAGCCCTTGCTGCTGCACCGCCAGCTCCTTTAATTCCTCCGTAATTTGCGGCGCAACCACATGTACTCTTGCGCCAAATTCCAACAACGCTTTTACCCGGCGGGAGGCAATCCTGCCGCCCCCAAATACCAGAATCTGTTTGTCCTTCATATTTATAAATAAGGGAAAATACCTTGTCATTTTGCCTCCTCAAACGCCTGCTTTATACTGTCATAATGCAGAAAAATCCCCTGGGCCGCTAATGCTTCAATTTGTTTTTTATCTGCCATCATATAACCTGCCGCCTCTTTCTTTTGCAGTTGGATTTCACTCTCTTCAAAATCCAGCACAAAACGGTACACATCCACAAAATAATTATCGCCTTCTCCCGGATTTTCCCGATGATAAGTGAATAGATAACCATTCTCACATCCCGAAACATCCAATCCTGTTTCTTCCCGGATTTCCCGGATTACCGCGTCTTCAGATTCCTCCCCTGCAAGGGCTGCACCGCCGGAAACCTCCCACCAGCCGGGCGCCCATGCCTTTGTCATGACCCGCCTGGTTATCAGAAATTTTCCATCCGGGCGCATAATCACTCCCAACACGGTAAGATGGTACTCTCCTTCCTTAAGGCAAAAATCATTCCGTTTCATCGTACGCCCCGTCCGCTGTTTGCGGCTGTCATAAATATCCCACATTTCCATAACTATGATTTCCTTTCTCATCTGCCATTTCCATGTAAACATGGCTGTTTCCTCTTACTCCTCATTCTAAAGAGCTACACTCTTTGACGCGCCGGATGCTTATTGCGCAGCAATAACATACTTTCTGCATCCGTGCGCATTCTATTTTTATTCTATAGAAAAAATATTTTCACGCTTTAGCGTGACAAGATCTTTCCTATAGAATAAAAAACATCTGCCCTTAACCACCGTAACTGTCCCTGTATACCTGCTCAAAAACTTCCACCGTCTTCTGCAAAGTTTCCGGTTCCGCCTGATTCCTCAGTTCAAACAGCAGCTTATCCACCACTTTTCCCGTGGTATGTTCCAACTGTTTTTGCAAATTTGCCAAATCTGTTTTGGACAAATTCAAATGCTGCAAAGTTTTCTCCATCCTCCACGCCAGCTCCCTTCCGGCGTCTGCTCCAATCTGCTGGATTCTTGGCACCAGATCACGGCATTCCTGCCACTCCAGAAACTTTTGGATTGCCCTGTCAAGAAGGTTCTGCGCCTTTTCGTACTGCCGCCGCATTTCCACAGACTGCGCTTCGAAAGGAAGACTGTCCATATCATAATATACCACGCCTTGCCGCTCTGCAATAGAAGTTTCCATATCTCTGGGCACTGCAAGATCAAGAAAAATCTGCTCCTGAAAATAAGCGTCTCTCTGCCTGAGACAAGCATCCAGCCCTTCCCTGGTTATCGTAAGATTCGGGCTTGCCGTTGCCGAAACAACCAGATCGCATTTCGGTATATAACGGTAACGCTCCCCATAATCGATCCTTTTTGCTCCCTGAGGGATCTTTACTATACCGCTGCGGTACTGGCGAACTGTGACCGTCACATCCGCCCCCTCCTCCATTAACGCCTGCGCCGTCAATTTTCCCATTTCTCCATTTCCAATCACAAGACAGATTTTCTCTGTAAGAACATTCCCCTGCTCTTTTAAAAATTCCAGGGCACGGTGCGCCGCTGAAAAATTTGCTTTATCCATTACCACATTTGCTTTCACCTGTTTTCCCGCCGTTACCGCCATGCGGAACAAAACCTCCAGTAAGCGGTCGGCCCCTTCCTGTTCTCTGGCAAATGCAAGCGCTTCTTTCACCTGCGTCAAAATCTGATCTTCTCCTACAATCTGGGATTTCATTCCCGCGCTCAGATAGAACAGATGTTTCACCGCCTCCGCGCCTTCCCGCACCACAAAATATTCCTGATATTCTTCACAAGAAAGCCCCTTTAAACGGCACAAAAAATCAGCTATGGCAAACTCCGCCCCCTCTTCCAGACTAAGCCAAAGCTCCATGCGATTACAGGTGGAGAGCAGCACGCAGCCCCGTATTTCCTGTTTCTGCCTGATCTGCGCTATGGCTGCTGCCATAGCTTTGCTGGTAAAAGAAAAACGCTGCCTGATATCTATTCCGGCTGTGGTAAAATCAATTCCAGTCATTTTTAAATTCATGGATTCCCTCTATTCTATCTTACTCAAATCATAATTTCTGCTATGCTGTGTTACTCAAATCACATTTCTGCTCCCGTGATACTCAAACCACTATTTACTGTCTCCTGTCATACAGCATATACAATAATGCATTTACAATGGCCGCCGCCACATTGCTGCCACCTTTGCGCCCTCTTGCAATGATATGGGGAACGGAAAGACTAAGTGCCAGCTCCTTGGACTGAAGGACATTCACAAACCCCACTGGCGTTCCGATTATTAATTCCGGCAAAAATTTTCCTTCCCGTACCAGTTCATAAATGCGGATCAATGCGGTGGGCGCATTCCCCACCGCTACAATCACTGGCTTCTTCAGCGCCGCCGCTTTCTCCATGCACGCCGCCGCACGGGTCGTATGGTTTTGCTTTGCCAGCTTTGCCACATCTGCGTCTCCCATAAAATTATAAACCTCTGTCCCCAGCTCTTTCAATGCTTTTTTGTTAATTCCTGCCATTGCCATCCGGGTATCCGTGACGATACAGGCTCCTTTACGCAATGCTTCCAGGGCATGTTCCACCACATGTGGGGAAAATGCCAGATTTTTTGCATAATCAAAATCCGCCGTGGTATGTATCACCCGTTTCACCACAGACGCACACGGTTCCTCCAACTTAAAGTCTCCCAGCTCCTGAGATATAATTTCAAAACTGCGCGCTTCGATTTCTTCGGGCGATACCTGTTCTAACTCTACCTTCATATACGCTACCTCTCCTTTTCCATCATTCGATAAACCGCTTTCATATCTAAATGGCTGCGCAGCGTATCTGCCAGCAAATCATACTGCGTTTCTTTATATTCCTTCCAGCTTTCTTCCCGCAGGACGCCCAACGCCGCTCCTTTTCGCTCTGCCAAAGCGGTAAACAGCGCCCTGGCAATCCCGCTTTCGTCAAATATTCCATGGACGTACGTGCCATACACATTGTCCCGGCAGCAGCCCTCTAAGTCTGGCTTTTGCCCCGGCAATGTCTGTACCGTAATCTCCGTCATAGCTTTGCCCTCCTCCCCGGTCCGCATTTCTGTCCTTCCCATATGAATCTCATAACCTCCAATTTTCATGCCGGACAGTCTGTTCAGCGCCCCGGGAAGCTTTAAAAACTCCCCCTGCACCTGGGTTCTGGTCTTATTGCTTGTCAAAACCGTTTCTACCGGAAGCAGCCCCATCCCCCTGATGGACCCGCCTGCTTCCACATGTTCCGGGTCAGACAAAACCCTTCCCAGCATTTGGTAACCGCCGCAAATGCCAAAAATTACGCAGCCTTTCTCTTTTGCCCGGTAAATCGCCGTTTCCAGTCCATTTTGCCGCAGCCATTTCAAGTCCGCAATCGTATTTTTCGTGCCTGGAAGAATCACCATATCCGGCTCTCCCAACTGGTGAACGCTGGCTGCATAACGAAGGTTTACCTGCCCGAAATCCTCCAATACCGCAAAATCCGTGAAATTAGAAATCCGGGGCAGACGAATCACAACGATATCGAGAATTGCTTCGTTTTGCTTTCTGTAAAATCGCCTGGTCAGGCTGTCCTCTTCCTCGATATCCACCTGCATATAAGGCACCACTCCCACTACCGGAATGCCGGTAATTTTCTCTATCATCGCTACACCAGAATCTAATATACTCTGGTCGCCCCGGAATTTATTGATAATCATCCCCTGGATTCTGGCTCTCTCATCCTGCTCTAACAACATAACCGTTCCGGCAAGCTGGGCGAAAACACCGCCTCGGTCAATATCCCCCACCAGCAGCACAGGCGCGTCTACTAGCCTGGCAAGCCCCATATTCACGATGTCGTCTTGTTTTAGATTGATTTCCGCTGGAGAACCAGCCCCTTCAATGACAATCATATCATACTGTTTTTGCAGTTGTTGAAATGCTTTTAAAATTTCAGGAACCAGTTTCTTTTTATAAGAAAAATAATCTCTGGCGCTCATCGTACCCAAAACCTCGCCATTTACAATTACCTGGGAACCTGTATCGTCTGTAGGTTTTAGGAGAATCGGATTCATTAGGACAGACGGCGCAATCCCAGCCGCCTCCGCCTGTACGGCCTGGGCACGCCCCATTTCCAGTCCTTCTTTTGTAATATAGGAGTTTAATGCCATATTCTGAGATTTAAAAGGAGCAGGCAAAAAACCATCCTGTTTCAAAATCCGGCACAAACCTGCCACGATCAGGCTTTTTCCTGCATTGGACATGGTTCCCTGTATCATAATTACTCTCGTCTGCTTTTTCATGTCTGCTCCTTTTCTCAAGACAATGTTCGTTTCTTATAAAAGAAATGACCGTTCAAATGTCCCCTGTTTTTCTGCTGTCATAATTGGTTTTTATCTGCTCCAAAGCCTGTGCTAAACTCTGGTTTTCCTCCCTGCTGCGCACGGCAATCCGGTACCACCCCTCGCAAAGTCCCGGAAAATTGCTGCAGTCGCGAATCAGAATTTTATATTTCATAAGCTCCCGTTCCAGACCTGGGACGCTCTGAAAAAAAATAAAATTTGCCGCATACCCGTAAACTGCGGCAAACAATCCCTGCTTTCCTCCGGACGCAAATCTTGCGATCTGTTCACATAAAAACTTTTTTTCCTTCTCTACCATCTGTCTGCTCCGGCTCAGAAAATTCTTTTCCCCGACGGCTGCAATTCCCGCTTCCTGCGCCAGCACAGACACATTCCAGGGCTGGGTCACTGCCTGTATCCGCTTACGCAGCCGAACGTCTCCACATAACCCATATCCCAACCGCAGCCCCGGTATGGCAAAAGTTTTTGTAAACGCCTTTACCAGGACCAAATGCTTTGCATCATCAAGAAAAACTTTCATGGACGCATCTTTTTGTTTTTGCAAATCCACAAAATCCATAAAACATTCATCCACCACCAGAATCGTGTCCGTCTCCTCACATCTTTCCAGCAGTTTTTTCATCATGCCGCCCTCTGTCAGCACTCCCGTTGGATTATTGGGATTGCAGAAGAATACCATATCTATGGTATCATCCAGTTCTGCCGGAATTTCCTTCCATACAAAGCCCTCTTCCTGACAAACATGCGCATAGACAATCTCACAGTCCACGCTGCGCAGCGCCTGCTCATACTCCTGAAACGAAGGTCCAAAAAGCAGCGCCTTTTGAGGTTTTTCCGCTAAAGCCAGAGAAAAAATCACCTCTGCCGCACCATTTCCACAAATAATCTGCTCTTTTCTGACCTGCTCTAACTCTGCAATTGCCTGACGCAGCCTTGTGCATCCTATCTGAGGATAATGGCAAACTTCAGCGGCGGACGTTTTTATTGCCTCCAGCACACAGGCGGGAGGCCCCAGAGGATTGATATTAGCTGAAAAATCTAAAAAACCTGGATGCCTGTAGATATCTCCGCCATGTCTATACATATTGCCTCTCCCGGTCCGGATGTTCTCCCGACCAGCCCAAAGGCGGCATCGTATCAATCTGATACAGCTCCTCTTTTGTAAGTGCAAAAGAAAATACATCCTGGTTTTCTTTCATGCGCTCCATAGAAGAAGCCTTTACCAGGGGCATGACGCCTTTTTGCAGCGCAAAGCGAAGACAAATCTGCGCTGCGGAAACACGATATTTTTCAGCAAGCCCTGCAATCAGGGAATCCTTAAGCACTCTGCCTCTCCCAAGAGGACTCCATGCCTGGACAAGAATATTATGTTCCTCACAATAACGCCGCACTGATTCCTGTGTATGGCCAGGATGAAATTCTATCTGGTTTACCATTGGAGGGACCTGGCAGTTTTCCAGGATATTATCTATATGATGGGGCAGAAAATTACTTAAGCCCAGAGCACGGATTTTCCCGGCATGGTACAACTCCTCCATCGCCCGCCATGTATCCAGATCCAATTGTTTCCATTCCTTAAAATCCGGTGATGGCAACGGCCAATGCATCAAATAAAGATCAAGATAATCTGTACCTAAATTCTCAAGGGTACGCGTAAAGGCGGCTTTTGTCTCTTCATATCCCATCTCTGTTTTCCAAACTTTGGAAGCGATAAAAATATCCTCCCGCTGTACCTTGCTTTGCCCGATTGCCTTTGCCAGACTGCGTTCCGTACCATAAAACGACGCCGTATCGAAACATCGATAGCCGCTCTCGATTGCCGTCTGGATATTGATATAGGTTTCCCCGTCCGCAGCTTTATAGGTTCCATATGCAAGTTTAGGGATTTTTACTTCATTATTCAAAACAAAAAACTCATGGACATTATTCATTTTCATCCTCCTCTGTTTCCCGGCCGCGTCCTTTGCCGGCAAATTCTATAAAATAAAAGAACAAAGCGGACAAGTCCGCTCAACTCCCTAAATCCCTCATTCATGAGGGACTAGGGCGGTTTGCTGCGCCGAGTGCAGTCGCTTTGCGACATATTTCCTTTTGCACGAGTGCGCATAAATGTTTTTTATCTTATAGGAGGATGCCTTCACACTTTAGCGTGACAAGGTCCTCCCTATAAGATAAATAAGTGCGCCTTTCACCGCCAGCAAAATTGCCGCCGTAAGATACGATGTAGCAAACATCAGCCGGCAGCTTCTGGCAATATCTTCCCGCTGCGGCGGACGAATATTATCTCCTATCCAGGGCTTTTCATATTTTTTACCAAAATACCAGGCGTCTCCGGCAAGCTGTATCTGCAATGCTCCCGCCGCCGCCGCCTCTGTCTGTGCGGAATTGGGGCTGGCGTGTTTCTTTCTGTCACGCCAGTATATCCGCCATGCGTTTTTCTGGTCCATGCGGCATAAGCCGCAGGCGGCAATCATCATCATCGCACTGATTCTTGCTGGAATAAAGTTCACAAAATCATCCAGCTTAGCCGCTGCTGTTCCAAAATACTGATATGTATCATTCTTATACCCCACCATGGAATCCAGCGTATTGACGGACTTATAAAAAAATCCCCCCGCGCCTCCGAAAAATGCCATAAACAATAAGGGCGCAACGACGCCGTCTGAAGTATTTTCCGCCACCGTCTCTACCGCAGCCCGTATTACTCCCGCCTCATCCAATTGCCGTGTATCCCTTCCCACAATCATGGAAACAGCCTCTCTTGCGGCAGACAGACCCTCCATTTCCAGGGCTTCTGCCACCTTCATGCTCTCTGCCTGTAAGGATTTTGCGGCAAGAAGCGTTCCGCACATAAGCGCTTCCAGCAAAATCCCTGCGGCAGGATGAATATGATAACACCAAAAAAGCGCTCCTGCAGGTAGAAAGGCGGAAATCCCCACAACCAGCGCTGTCAATACAACCCCTGCCAGCCGTTCACCTGTTTTCGATTTAAAAAACAAGCACCTCAGCAAAAGTTCCAAACGGCTGATAAGCCAGCCGATTGCCATGACCGGATGATACCAGCCCTTTGGATCTCCCACAAAAAAATCCAGGCAAATCCCCAGAAATAACGCCAGCAAAGAATATGTCAAAATACTCATAAATCCTGAACCTGTTTCCCTTCACTGTGCAGCTCAAACCGGCCCTCAATCTCTACCAGCATATCTGCATATTCTTTTAATTCTTCTGCCAGTTCCTCTCTGCCGCTGCGCCGTCCCTTTTTATATAAAATCCGATGCTCCATACTCGCCCAGAAGTCCATGGACATGGTGCGGAACTGAATTTCTACCGGAAAATATTCCATGCCGTCCAGACAGTATACCGGTATGCCTACAATTACATGATAGCTGCGGTAACCGTTAGGTTTCGGCTTCCTAACATAATCGCTCTCCCTGACCATAATCAAATCTGCCTGCCGCTTCAGCGCGTCCACAAGGTTATAAATATCATCTACAAAATAGCATATTACCCGCACGCCCGCAATATCCTGCAGATAATCCTTTGCATTCATCACCGTCGGTTCTTTTTCCTTTTTTCTCAGCTTGTCTTCCATACTTTTTTTCTTCTTGATCCTGCTCTGGATGTTATGTATGGGCATTCCCGCTGAATCTTCATACAAATTATGCTTCAGCACATGGAGCCTGGCAAGTAAAACCTCCTTGGCATCCTCATACGGCTGAATAAAATTATAATATTCTTCATCTGTCATAAAATGTCTTGCCTCCTGCCAGCCTGCTGGTTTCCCTCATGCCTTTGTTCGTTTCTGCTCTTTTACTGGGCATCAGGTCTCCCCCCTGCTTCGCCGGGTCCCCCCTCATG
>QXWW01000036.1 GCA_009911185.1 Lachnospiraceae bacterium | reverse complement strand
CATAACATAGCTCTATCCAACGGATAACTCCTTATTATCTTTTACATTGACTATCCAATTTCTACACTATACCCAAAGAAACTTTTCAAATTTATCTGGAATTACATCCAACAATAAAATATCAGAAAACTCTGCAAATCCTCTCTTAAACAAATCCCCCTTACTTGCCGATATAAACTACATAAGTATAAGCATTTTTCATACAGTTAGTTACAGAGAAACGGTTGAAATGGATTTCAGCCACGCACAGGTCAAGGAGGAGATAGAATGTCATTATCAATAAAAGTACCTCAAGGCGGCATGAATGGAGCAGGGATTGCTACCGACGCAGTGGGCGTCCAACAGAGAGGCGAAAAAGGAAAATCCGTATTTGCAGGAACGCTCATGGTTCCTTCCCAGACGGATCTTATGGTGGAAGAAAAGCGTCAGAGCGCGCAAAAGCAGGCCATGAAGCTTGTAAGCGACGCATGGGGAAAAGATCAGAAGTTACTTCAGAAAATTGATGATAAGTGGAAACAATGGGATGATAAACTGGCCCAGATTAAGAAATCGCAGGGCATCATCAGTGATGTGGAAGAGGTCAAAGCAAGACTGCAGGAACAGTACGCAATTGACCCGGAATCGCAGGAACAGCAGGACTTGGATTTACTGGAAAAGTATCAGGACTGGCGCAATGGCGTAAGCGGATTGCAGTTTTCAGAGGAAGAGCGCAGCCGTCTGAAAGAACTTCAAAACATGCCTATGACAGAATACCAGGTCGAGGCTCTCAAACTGAATGATGATTCCGGCAAGGAAAAGGCTAATATTGAATTATACCAGTGGGAAGCGGATATCATAAGAGGCACAATATCAGACGATAAGCTGAAGCAGGCGATTTCACAGGACATGCTGAAAGCACAGGAGACGGCCGATGAAATTATGGATGCAGCCGGGAAAGAGGTTATAAATCTCCTGATTCAGGAAAGTAAGGATAAAGTCGACCAGGAAACGGAAGAAGAAAAAGAGAAGGCAGAAGACATTCAGGAGAAGAAAGAAGAACAGCAGGAACAGATTGACAAGACGAAAGAAAACAGAAAAGAGCAGGAAGAAATCATTGAAGGCGATTTAAAGGCTGACCAGATGAACCAGGAATTTTCACTAAAACAGAAAAGTTTCAGTAATATGAAGAGTACACAGAATTCGATTCAGAGAATGATAAAAGATAATAATCTCGTAGATGAAGATCTCAAAGGCATTGAGATTGATTTTCTTTTCAAAGGTATGGAGCAGATAAAAAGTAATGGCAGAAACTTTTAATTTACAGAAAATTGTGCAGCCACTGTTAGAATGGTTTCGCAGCAATGCCAGAGTTTTGCCCTGGCGGGAAGATCCTGCGCCTTACCGGGTGTGGGTTTCAGAAATTATGCTGCAGCAGACGCGTGTGGAGGCAGTCAAACCATATTTCCAGCGTTTTACAGAGGCATTGCCAGATGTAAAAGCTTTGGCGGAGTGTGAAGAAGAGAAATTATTAAAACTTTGGGAAGGGTTGGGATATTATAATAGAGTACGTAATATGCAGACGGCGGCGCAGACTGTAATGGAAGTATATCATGGAGAACTTCCGGCCGATTATCAGGAGCTTTTAAAATTAAAAGGGATTGGACATTATACGGCTGGGGCCATTGCGTCGATTGCCTATAAGATTCCGGTTCCGGCCGTGGACGGCAATGTTTTGCGGGTAATTGCAAGAGTGACAAATGATGACTCTGATATTATGAAGCAGTCTGTACGTACCAGAGTGGAGGAGACTCTGCAAAAAATTATGCCGGAACATGCGGCGAGTGAATTTAACCAGGCGTTAATGGAACTGGGAGCTACTGTATGTGTACCGAACGGCGCGCCCAGATGTGAGAAATGTCCCTGGAAGGATTTTTGTGAGGCAAGACGCCTGGACTGCTGGCAGTCTCTTCCAGTTAAGAGCAAGGCGAAGCCAAGAAGGATTGAAGAAAAGACAGTTTTTATTATTCGTGACGGAGAAAAGGTTGTGTTGCACAAACGTCCGGCGAAAGGCTTACTGGCAGGCTTGTATGAATTTCCCAATACCGCTGGACATCTCTCCAGAGAAGAAGCGTTGTTGTGGGTGAAGGAGCAGAAACTCAAGCCAATCCGTATACAGAAACTGGAACCGGCAAAGCATATTTTTTCTCATGTGGAATGGCATATGAGCGGTTATGTGGTGCGGGTGGATGAGCTGACAGAAAACAAGAGCGGTATGCTGTTCGTGGAAGCGGCGGATTCGGAAGAAAAATATCCGATTCCAGCGGCGTTTGCCGCATATACGAAATATATGAATATTCGCCTTGGAAATGAAAAATTTATAAAAGAAGAATAAAAACAAAAGGAGAAACCGACGCATTACGCGCCGGTTTTCATATGAAAAAGATTTATATAAAAAAAGTGAGGATACATAATTTAACTATGGTATTAGTTTATATATTAAATGTGACTTTGGTGTGTTCATAATATGAGAATTGTGTAAAAAAAATATGAACAAATTTTGATTTTAAATGCAAAAAATAGATGCCGAAAAGGCGGCGGAGCGATATCAGAGCTTATTTAATCTGCTATAAATTGTGAACAGAGAGACGACAGGTCTTGCAGATGCGGCAAATAAAATTTGCGAAATGGGGAAAAATGTGTATAATAAAAGAAGAATGACGTTATAATGTTATGTTGCACAGAAGAGTAAGTGGAGGAACAAATGAAATTATTATCAATTGCAATTCCCTGTTACAATTCCCAGGACTATATGGAACATTGTATAGAATCCCTGCTGGTTGGCGGTGAAGAGGTGGAAATTCTTGTAGTGGATGACGGTTCTAAGGATCGGACAGCGCAAATTGCTGATTCTTATGCAGAAAAATATCCCACTATCGTAAAAGCAATTCACCAGGAGAATGGCGGTCACGGCGAAGCGGTGAATGCCGGTATCCGTAATGCCACAGGACTGTATTTTAAAGTGGTAGACAGCGATGACTGGGTAGATGCAGAAGCTTACAGCAAGATATTGTCTGTATTAAAAGAATTATCAGGCGGCAGCCAGGTTCTTGATATGCTGATTAGCAATTTTGTATATGAGAAGGAGGGCGTGAAACATAAAAGGGTGATGAAATATACAGGCACGCTTCCGCAGAACCGTATGTTTGGGTGGAATGAAGCCAGACATTTTTACAAAGGACAGTATATTTTGATGCACTCTGTGATTTACCGCACACAGCTTTTGAGAGAATGCGGGCTTGAGCTTCCCAGACACACGTTTTATGTGGACAATCTTTTTGTTTATGTGCCAATGCCCTATGTAAAAAATATGTATTATCTGAATGTAGATTTTTACCGTTATTTTATTGGCAGAGAAGACCAGTCTGTGAATGAAAAAGTGATGATTCAGCGGATTGATCAGCAGATCAGAGTGAATAAGCTTATGGTTGAAGCAGTTGATCTGTGGAAGCTGCCCAACCGGAAACTGCGTAAATATATGTTTAACTATCTGGAAATTATCACTGTGGTTTCCACAATTATGCTGATTCGTTCCGGCACCAGCGAGAACCTGCAGAAGAAAAGAGATCTTTGGAAATATCTGAAAGAATACGATCTGCGTCTGTTCTGGCATCTGCGGAAAGGGATTATGGGGCAGGCAATGAATCTGCCAGGCAAAAGCGGAAGAAAGATTTCAGTGGCGGCATACAAGATTTCCCAAAAAGTAGTAGGATTTAATTAAAACCAGTAAACACCTTTAAGCAGTAGTTAGAAAAGAGAATGATTTATGCAGAAGATGATAAGGAAGACAGTTTTGTTCTTAAGTGTTTCTCTGATGTTAGCCGGGAATCCCTTAGTTCTGGAAGCAAAGACACCCCAAAACGTGATAGAAAATACGACGCCGGCACAGACGCGCCGGCAGCGTAAAGCCGGTCCCAAGAACAGGAAGTTGATAAAACAGGCATTAGCATTTATCAAAAGTGATGGTGAGAAAGCGGCCGCGTGTCTGAATAAGATCAGGAGCCAGTATGATTTTGAAGTTGGTTTACGCAAGGTGCTGAACGAGTACTATTCCATGGAAAAAGAAGAGCGCGGCGAGTTAAAGGCTTTTACCAGATCTGTGGATGATTCGGCGGCAGCTATTATAAAACATTATAGAGAAGCGGCCAGGGAAAGAGAGAACGGTAAAAATCTTGATTATCAGGTCGGTGAGGCGGTAGTATCATTTTATAGCGGCACAAGCCGAAAAGAGATTGACAGAATTATGCAGGAGACAGCGGCAGGTTATGAGGTAGTGGATCCCGGTGAGGTAACAATTGCAGAAGATTTGCCGGAATATAAGAAAAAGAGGCTTGAAAAAATAAGGGATTTAAAGACCGATATTGTAATATTGGCAAAAATTAATCTGGAAGATACGGTAAAACGTGCGAAAGAAAAGTTCAAATGCTATGACTGCGTGGTGGATGCATCTGAAAATACTTTTTTAGAAGCGGATGGTACGGTGGAAACGCCACACGGGATGATTACTACAAACGACCCGTATTTCAATGGTATTGATCAGTGGAATCTGAAAAATATAAACGTTTCTGGGGCATATCAGAGTCTAAAGAATGAACAGTCCCTGATGGAAATATGGGTTGCAGTCATAGACTGCGGCGTACAGATGAGCCACCCGGATTTAAATGGAAAATTATTGACAACGTTTTCTGTAGATGTTACGCAGGGTAATATGAGACTGACAGACTGTGCGGATAAACGTTCAAAATATGGTCAATACACTGCGAATCACGGGACTATGATAGCGGGAGTGATTGCCGCAAAGGCTAATAACGGAGTATTTGGCGCAGGAGTCGCCAGTATTGCAGACGATGAAGCTTCCGGCAGAGAAGTCTGCAAAATTATGGCGATTAAATGTGACAGTACGGTAGGATATGACAGACATATAACGAAGAGTTATCTGGCAAATGCAATAAATTTTGCAGTTTCCCATGGAGCGGAAGTAATAAATATCAGTTATAGTACAAAAAAGAAACGATTTAAGCCTACAGAATTTAGAAATCTGGAAAACGCTATAAAAAGAGCGGTATCTGCGGGCGTCTGTGTGGTTGCCTCAGCGGGAAATGACGGCTCGGAAAGGCTTCGTTATCCGGCCGCTTTTGAGGGGGTCATTGGGGTAGGAGCCACACTTTCAAATAATGAAATTGCGCCCTATTCGAACCAGTCTGCCGCGGTCGACATTGTTGCTCCGGGAGGGCAGAGAGGAAAGAAAATATTTTCCATAAGACCTGTCAGGGGAAACAGAGGGGGTTATGGCTATGGGCGGGGAACGTCCTATTCGGCGCCGCAGGTAGCGGCAACTGTGGCGTTGATGAAAAGTGTCAATTATAATCTGACGCCTGAACAAATTTTAACTCAATTGAAAAAAAGCGCTTCCGTAACCGTCAGAGGGAAGAGGAACTCATCAAGCCGCTTTCCCCTGTTAAATACCGGCAGGGCGGTCTTTATGGCGAAGCACAGAGGAAGAACTTTACGATCAAATAAGCATTACCATTAAACAAAACTTGACAGTTATCATCGGCTATTATATAATGGTCGTCAGAGTGTGAGAGAAAGACCACACGAAGGGGTACACCACCGCGGGTGTAATTCCTTTGTGGTGGTCTTTTTTATTTTATAGGAAAGACCCTTATCACGCGAAATTGTGGAAGTGTCTTTTGATAAGATAAAAAGACACTATGCGCGCTTGCACAAGAGGCAATGATTGCTTCACAATTGTGCTCGGCGTATCAAAGTGTACAAGCCAATTTCTCCAAGATTGGGGCAAGGGAGGTGATGCAGGCTTGCCCGCTTTATTTTTTCACAGGAAAGAGCTCGTCATGCCTATGCGTGAAACTATCCATCTGATATTCACTTTTTGCAAATGTAAACTACTAAATACAGAACTCAGTTCAATGTATCAAACGAGATGTTGTATATTAATGGAAGTGATTAGGATTTTTTAGCGGCAATGTTGAGGGAAGGGCAGTTGAAACGCCCGCTTTGTACAAGTTTAGATAAATTGCAAGATAGTCAAATGATAAGAAAGGAGTCTCCAATGAAAATTAATGGCGTACAAAAAACATATGCAGACAATATCTCAGTCTCAGAACTGCTAAAACAAGAGGGTTATTTGAGGGAACAAGTGGCAGTGGAGCTAAACGAAGAGATTGTGTCAAAGGATGCATATGATACATCTCTGTTAAAAGATTCGGATGTCGTGGAAGTAGTAAGTTTTATGGGAGGAGGTTCAAGATGAAGCAGGATATTTTTATGTTAGGAGGCCAGCAATTCCAGTCAAGGTTTATACTTGGGTCTGGCAAATACAATGTGAATCTGATTCAGGCGGCTGTGGAAAATGCCAAAGCGCAGATTATCACTCTGGCCGTGCGCCGGGCAAATTCCAGCGGGGAAGCAAATATTTTGAATTTCATTCCTGAAGGGGTAACGCTGCTGCCGAATACTTCAGGGGCCAGGACTGCAGAGGAGGCAGTAAGAATTGCAAAATTATCCAGGGAATTGGGCTGCGGGGATTTTGTCAAGGTGGAGATAATGCGCGATTCCAAATATTTGCTGCCGGATAATCAGGAAACAGTGAGGGCAACAGAATGGCTGGCAAAGGAGGGGTTTATCGTGCTTCCCTATATGTATCCGGATTTAAATACGGCCCGGGACCTGGTAAACGCGGGGGCGGCGGCTGTGATGCCTCTTGCTGCCCCCATTGGCTCGAATAAGGGACTTGCCACCAGAGAATTTATCCAAATACTGATTGACGAGATAGATCTGCCTATTATTGTAGATGCGGGGATCGGACGTCCCTCGCAGGCTTGTGAGGTAATGGAAATGGGGGCGGCGGCTGTGATGGCAAACACGGCGATTGCCACGGCTGGCAATATTCCCCAAATGGCGTCGGCATTTCGCAGGGCCATCGAGGCGGGCAGGAAGGCATATCTGTCCGGACTTGGCAGAGTACGGGAAAAAGGAGGCGAAGCTTCCTCGCCGCTGACCGGCTTTTTGAGAGATTAGGAGGAATATATCATGAAAGATGAGAGGCAAAAATTAGTCAATCATATGGAATATATGGAGGGAATGGAACAGATAGACTCCGATATTATGGAGAAGGTGATAAATGCCAGAGATAATTACCAGGCAGAAGCTTATACGGCCCAGGATGTCAGGCGGGCCATCGAGCATGATAAACGTACCATAGAAGATTTTGCGGCCTTATTGTCTCCGGCAGCAGATGTGTTCCTGGAGGAAATCGCCGGGAAGGCAAAAAAGGAGACAGAACGGCATTTTGGCAATTCCGTGTACATGTTTACGCCTATTTACATTTCTAATTACTGTGAAAATTATTGTATTTATTGCGGATTTAATTGCCGAAACCAGATTCGGCGTATGAAATTAAAGAAAACGGAGATAGAAAAGGAAATGGCGGCGATTGCCGGCACAGGTCTGGAAGAAATACTGATTCTTACTGGCGAAAGCCGTGCGCAGTCGGATGTGAGCTATATTGGCGAAGCGTGTAAAATTGCCCGCAGCTATTTTCGCATGGTGGGTTTGGAGGTTTATCCAATGAATACGGAAGAGTATGCTTACCTGCAATCATGCGGCGCAGATTATGTGACAGTATTTCAGGAAACGTATGATTCAGACTGTTATGAAACGCTTCATTTGTCCGGGCATAAAAGGATTTTTCCCTATCGTTTTCATGCCCAGGAGCGCGCTCTCCGGGGAGGAATGCGCGGCGTGGCGTTTGCGGCGCTGCTCGGGCTTGCAGATTTTTCCCGGGACGCTTTTGCCACAGGGCTTCATGCTTATTATATTCAGCGGAAATACCCCCATGCGGAAATATCTTTTTCCTGTCCGCGTCTGCGTCCGGTTAAGACGATGACAGAGTCGTTCAGAGGCGCGCGTAAGGAAGAATTAATGGGAGGAAAAGAGGTAAGCGAGCGGGAGCTTATGAAGATCATGTGCGCTTACCGATTGTTTATGCCTTATGCGGGAATAACCGTTTCTACCAGAGAGCGGGCAGAATTTCGCAATCATGTAATTGGCGTGGCAGCGACAAAGATTTCTGCGGGGGTCAGTACTGGAATTGGAAGTCATTCAGAGGAAGTAAAAAGACAGGGAGACAATCAGTTTGAGATTGCCGACGAACGGAATGTCTCACAAGTGTTTCAGGCAATCAAGGAGCAGGGTCTGCAGCCTGTGATGAACGATTATGTGTATGTCTGAACAAGATACCGCCTTTTGCCATCCCGGTTTCTTTTGCCAGATTGCTGTCTCAAACCAAGAGTTGTATCGTTTGGCGAGAAGGAAAGAAAAGGAAGAGCGCGAGGCTTATACGGATTTTCTGGCGGGCCTTGCCTGCGGGCATCAGACATGCCTTCATAGAAATGTGAAGCCGGATATTTTAATTATACGGGAAAAACAACTGTCAGAAATTCAGTATGTTGAACTATTTGCCGGTCTGTGGGAAAAGGTGGAGCAGTATAAGCAGAAAAGACAGGAGGAGACGGCGCTGCTCATTCCCCATACTTATCCGTTGGCAGCCCGGCAGACAGGAAGCGCCTGGCTGCATCTTACTTTGCCATTGTTTCGAAAATACCGCTGTCATAACATACTTTCCGGTCTGCAGACAGGAGTCTCCGTTCATTCTGCAGCGGAAGCCGCAGAGGCACAGAAGCTGGGAGCTGCCTATGTAATTGCAGGCCATATTTTTCGTACAGACTGTAAGAAGGGCGTTGTGCCAAGAGGGCTGGACTTTTTAGAACAGGTTTGCGCCAGTGTCACGATTCCCGTATATGCGATTGGAGGCGTTCATGAAAATAATATGTTCCAGATACAGAAGCGGGGAGCGGCGGGAGCCTGCAGAATGTCGGAATATATGTTGTGAAGTTTGACTGGAAATTAATGACGCGTCCAGTCAGAAATTAGACTCGTGAACTACTTGTTCCGACCATTGCGTCGTTGAATATTCGCTGTACTAGACGATGCCATCGTCGTTTTTTTCCTTATATCTGAAACAATGATTCTGCGTGAATATATCAAAGATTTAATTTCCGTTATATTAGAAGGCTCTTCTAAAAATTTCAGGTGTCAAGAGGATTGTAAGGTACAATGACCTTTTGACACCCGAAGGCTAAAATTCTTTTGCCTGAAAAAATCTCACGCTTAATAAATAGGAGATAGCGGCGAATAAAAGCAGCAGTATGGGGCTGAGGAACCCGGCGGCAGTTAATAACTGTCTGGTAACGGGGATGGACAGGGCTTTGAAGAACCAGTAAATCAGATATCCAACCAGCCCCAGGAAGGCAATAACTCCGATAATAATCAATCGTGCCTGTTCAGAACCAAAACGGAATAAGATGGGAATATATAGGATTCCGCACACAAATCCCAACATAATGCTGATAAATGCACAAGAACCAAGGAAAACCGCATCCAGGCTGTGAGTGGCAAGCTGATAGATAAATGTCTCAATAAATCCAAAGACCATGCCCGCCAGGGTGAACATCAGGCAAATCATATATTTTTCCATTACGTAGGTTTTCCGGGATATAGGCATGATCAGGGCGTATTTTTCCCAATGGGACTGTTCGTCTATGGCAAAAGTGGTAACGGTCATCATGGTAAACAGAACGCTGACAAATACCATAACGCCGGAAGGAGAAGAATTAAAAAACATACATGCAGAGATAAATAAAAGTATCAGAAGCATTTGTTTCATATTTTGCCGGATATTGTAGATGTCTTTTAAGAGTAAACTTTTCATTGTCGTTCTCCTTTCACGTACAACAGCATGATTTCGTCTATGGTTGCCGGGTCGACGGCGGCGTTTCTGTATTTGGAGGCGGCTGCTTTGCGGTCTGCTACCAGGACCTCCCACTGGTAATCCATTTTCCGACAGGCAAGGATATCCGTTTTGTCTAGCGCCAGGAAAGCGTCATTGCCGCATCTTAAGATTCCATAATTGTAAATCAGGGTATCTTTATTTTCACTGAAAATGATATTTCCCTGATGAATGAAGGTGATATAGTCGGCAATTTTTTCCAGGTCGCTGGTAATATGGGAGGAAATCAGGATTGAATGTTCTTCATCTTGCACAAAATCCAGGAAGATATCCAGGATTTCATCCCGCATAATGGGATCCAGGCCGCTGGTGGCTTCATCCAGAATCAGAAGCTTTGCATGGTGGGACAGTGCCATGGCAAGCGCCTGTTTAACCTGCATTCCCCGCGAAAAATTTTTCAGAGCTTTTTTGTCCGGCAGAGAGAAACGCTTCAGGTAATTTTCATATGTTTTCTGATCCCAGTTGCGGTAAGCGGCCGCACCGATTTTTCCAAGCTGTCCGGGGGTAAGCGTTCCATAAAAATTCATCTGGTCAAATACCACGCCGATATCTTCTTTCTGAATCTGGGAGGAAAGAGGATTTCCCCAGAAAGCTACCTTGCCTTCGTCTGTCCTTATCAGATTTAAAATTCCTTTGATGGTGGTGCTCTTTCCAGCGCCGTTTTCTCCGATTAGTCCCATAATGCAGCCTTTGGGCAGGGAAAATGTAATATTGTTCAACGTAAAATCAGAATAGTTTTTCTGTAAATGTTCTACCTGTAGGGCATTATCCATGTCATTCATCTTCCTGATAAAATAAAGTCAGTAATTCAATCAGCTTTTCCAGGCTGATATTGCAGTTGCGTCCAATTTCGGCAGCCTGCTGTAAGTATTGTTCTGTCTGCCGTTGTTGCTCTTCCTGGTAAAAATCCATGCTGTTGGCAGAAATGAAGCTTCCCCTGCCTACCGTGGTTTCAATAAAACCGTCTCTCTGTAAGTCTTCATATGCTTTTTGGACAGTGATAACACTGACATGCAGAGATTTTGCCAGCGCCCGCATGGAGGGAATAGCCTCCCCCTGGGACAGCTCACCGCTCATTACCATCGCTTTTATTTGCGAGGTAATCTGTTCATAAATAGGTTTATTATTGTTTGTGCTAATGATAATTTCCACTAGATGCCTCCGGAGTGTAATATAGTGTACTTGTTCGATAAGTACACTATATTACATTATGTGATAAATGTCAAGCGTATTTTTTAACTGTCCAACAAAATGAGGTTTGCTCAAACGTTCGTTATGTAAAGTCGTGATGGGGGGCTTTGAGCGAAAGGTATTTTGGAATATTTTATTATGAAAGTTATAATGGAGTTACGCTGATAATGCAAAAATAATATAAGGGGACAGGCATGATGGTACGCTGGTTTCGAAACCAAAAGCAGGCACGAAAACCAGTATCTATATCAGGAAGGGATGGAGATTATAAAAATTGAAGAATCAAGTGGCCGCTCAATATGGCAAAGGTGATAGAAGAACAGTTGAAATCAACTGGCATTTGCAGATATGCAGCAGGAAAGTGTTAGAAGCCGCGGCAGGCGCGGCTGAAGATACAGAAGATGGATTCATGTGCTTATACGCATCGTATGTTGTCATTAGAAGAGGCTATACAGAATCTCAACAAAATACGGAATTTTGTAGCAGTAGAGTTTGCGGATGAAATTCTCTGCGGGCTTGCCGGGCATCACTCAATAATAAAGTCAGGGACGCCTTTGCAGCGTGCACCATTCAATTTTTCCCCGTGAGTAATGAGGAAAATAGCCATGCCTCATGGATATTTGACGAATACCGCGAGGTTCAAATACCCAGCAGCTCTGCTGCGCCGCAAGCTTGATGTCCCGTAGCTTGCTACGGGCTATTTGACTTTTACAGCATGATGAGATCAGGCTGGTCGATGGATAAGATGCTTGTCTCTCAATTTATACTCCCGGACAATCTTTATTTTCCACGCAGAGAATATCGTTTACGCTGCAATCCAGGTAAATACAAAGTTTTTCCAAAATATCAAAGCTGATTCGCGTTGTTCTGTTGTGATTCAGATTCCTGAGAGTAGTTGTGGATATTCCAGTGTCTTTGGCAAGTTTGTTTTGTGATATTCCTCTATTCTCTAAAAGTTCACTGAGCATTACTTTCATTATAATTGTCACTCCCTGATCAATATCGTTAGTTCTGGTGTTCTAGTACAACGAATATTAAGTAATTGACATCTTCACTTGCCAAATTGTCCAGCTACTATGTCAGAAAACCTAGCCGTAGCCACCGCTGCGCCGTCGTTTTTCTTCCTTGTATCTGAAACAATTATCCTGCGTGAATATATCAAAGACTTAATTTCGTTGTACTAGTTTCTCCAAAAAGAGCGGGAATATACGTATTCATAGTACTTTACAGAGAGACAGGCTTGGGCCGTTTGTCTTGACAGAAATTTCATGTTGTTGGTAAGAACGTAAAAGTATGTTATAATGTGATTAAGAAAGGGAATTTCAGATGAAAGATACGAAGATACAATGGCATCCTGGTTTTGTGTCAGCGATGAATCTGGAGCTGATAAAATACAGGGAATGCTTAGAGTTTGAGAAGGAATACAACCTGAATACAAAGCCTTTAGAGATTGATCTTCTGGTCATAAAGAAGGATGCAGGGACTGATATTGTCAATGAGATTGGGAGAATTTTCCGAGGACACAATATCATGGAGTATAAATCTCCGGGGGATCACCTTGATATTGACGTATTTTATAAAGCCGGAGCTTACGCAGGGCTTTACAAATCATATGGAAGCATAGTTGATGAAAGAAAAGCAGAAGATATAACGGTATCAATTGTCAGGGAAGGGAAACCGCAGGGGTTGTTTGAATATTTGCGGAAACACGGATACACACTGTTAAATCCTTATAGAGGGATTTATTATGTGGAGGGGAACGTGTTATTTCCAACACAGATAATCGTTACAAAAGAGCTGGATGAAAGAGAACACGTGTGGCTGAGGGCGCTGTCTGGGAACGTGGAAAAAAAGGATGCAAGGCTGCTTCTTGAGAAGATAAAAGGGTTAAATAAAAAAGGCGAGCGTGAGCTGGCGGAGGCAGTCCTGGAAGTAATGCTGGAAGCGAATAAGAGACTGTTCGAAAACTGGAAGGGAGATGAAAAGATGCTGGAAGCATTGATGGAGATCATGGAGCCGCAGTTACGGCAGAGAGAAGAGAGTGGAAGAAAAGAAGGAAGAAAAGAAGGAAGAAAAGAAGGAAGAGAAGAAGGAAGGAAAGAAGGAATGCGGGCCGGGATATGTGGAGCGGTGGAAATGCTCCGGGGACTGGGGCATAGCGACGCAGAGATAAGAACTGTTATTATGAATGAATTTGGAATAAAAGAAGAGGAAACACTGGAATACTTTAAATAAAGTCTCTGAAATGCAGATAAAATATATTTTGATTCTGAGAGGCATGGTCGTTTTGATGAAAATTATTAAAATGGCAATCATGATTGTGTCAGACGCAAAAAAGAGTTGCTACGGATATGGCAGCTCTTTTTTGTACTGCATATGAGATTCGGATAAATGCTGTTATCACTAATAGGAAAGTAACTTTTCTGCAGAAAAAAGAATATACGCATTATTAGACCGCTAAAGCAAACATGCCTGGCGCGGCAAAGTGTGTATTTTGCGATTCCTGAAGTGGGTGCAAGCAAAACTTGCCAAAACTTCAGATATATCATATAATAAAATGAATATGCGTGTGAGAAAAGAGGAATGGCAATGGAGCATTTGGAAAAATTATTGGAACGCCTGGACTATAAGGTAGTGCAGGGAAATATAGATAAAGAGATTACAGAATTAGTGTATGATTCCAGGAAAGTGGTTCAGGGTTGCCTGTTTGTCTGCATTAAGGGCACTGTAGTAGACGGGCATACTTTTGTAAAAGAGGCGGCAGAAAAAGGTGCGGCGGCAGTACTGGTGCAGGAAGGAGTAGAAGCGCCGCCGCAGCTTACGATAATTCAGGTGGAAGATACCCGGTATGGGCTTGCCCTTACTTCCTGCGCCTGGTTCCACCATCCGGCAGAAAAACTGAAAGTAATTGGCATCACCGGAACCAAGGGGAAGACTACCACCACCTATATGGTGAAAGCCATTCTGGAAAATGCAGGCTATAAGACAGGACTAATCGGTACCATTGAGGCAATTATAGGGGACCAGGTGATTCCGGCAAACAATACCACGCCGGAGTCTTATATTGTCCAGAAATATTTCCGCCAAATGGTGGAAGCGGGCTGCGAATGCGTGGTGATGGAGGTATCCTCGCAGGGGCTTATGATGCACCGTACGGCAGGATTTACCTTTGAAATCGGCATATTTACCAATATGGAACCAGATCATATCGGGCCGGGAGAGCATTCCTCTTTTGAAGAATACATGTCCTGTAAAGGACGGCTGTTTCGCCAATGCAGGACTGGGATTGTCAATGCAGACGATAAGCACTGGCAGCAGGTGCTCAAAGGACATACCTGTACCCTGGAGACATTCGGATTTTCAGAAACTGCAGATCTTCGGGCAGTCAATCCTCAGCTTGTCAAGAAACCGGGGTATCTGGGCGTTTCCTATACGGCGGAAGGATTGGTAAACGCTCAGATTGAGGTCGATGTGCCAGGGAAATTCAGCATTTACAATTCTCTGACGGCAATTGCGATCTGCCGTCATTTTAACGCGGAGACGGAGGACATAAAACGGGCGTTAAAAGAAGCGAAAGTGAAGGGTAGAATTGAAATGGTCAGGGTGTCGGATAACTTTACCCTGATGATTGACTATGCGCATAATGCCATGAGCCTTGAAAGCCTTTTGACTACGTTAAAAGAATACGAGCCGGCGCGGCTGGTCTGTCTGTTTGGCTGCGGAGGCAACCGTTCCAGGCTGCGGCGTTATGAGATGGGAGAGGTGTCGGGAAGGCTTGCGGACTTAACAGTGATTACTTCTGATAATCCAAGATATGAAGAGCCGCAGGCTATTATTGACGATATTAAAACAGGAATGGCGAAAACAAACGGAGCATATGTGGAGATTCCGGACCGCAAAGAAGCCATCCGCTATGTCATTGCCAATGGGCAGCCGGGAGATATTATTGTACTGGCGGGAAAAGGCCATGAAGATTACCAGGAAATCAAAGGCAGGAAATATCCTATGGACGAGCGGGTGCTGATACGGGAAATTTTAGAGGAATTTAACATGATTTCAGAATGATATAGTAAGCGGGTGGTAGATTTTATGGCAAAATACGCCAATGTTATCATAGATATATCACATGAAAAACTGGATAAGACGTTTCAATATAAGATACCGCAAAACCTGCAGGGAGAATTGACGGTGGGAATGCAGGTGGAAGCGCCCTTCGGGAATGGCGGCCGCAAGAGCACTGCTTATGTGGTGGAGCTTACAGACACGCCGGAGTACGAGATATCGAAATTGAAAGAGATCGAAGGGATCGTGGCAGGCAGTATCCCTATAGAATCCCAGCTTATTGCCCTTGCAGGATGGATGCGTAAAAATTATGGCGGTACCATGAACCAGGCGCTGGCAACCGTATTGCCAGTGAAACAGAAATCCACAGAAAAGAAGCAGCGTTTGGTGCGGCTCGTTGTAAGCCCCGGCAGGGCCAAAGAACAGCTCGCATTTTTTGAGAAAAAACATCATACGGCCAGGGCCAGGCTTTTGACGGGGCTTCTCGGGCAAAACCCTCTGCCCTATGAGGTGGTGACAAAGAAGCTAAATATAACGCCGACCGTGATCCGCGCCATGGAAGAGATGGGGATGCTGGCAGTGGAGGAGAAACGCGCTTACCGGAATCCGCTGGGAGAGATGAAACAGGAAAAGAAACGGCTGGTTCTCAATAGGGAGCAAAGTCAGGCGGTAGAACGTATCTGGACAGATTTTTCACGGGGAAATTATCAGACTTACCTGCTTCGGGGAGTTACCGGGAGCGGAAAAACGGCTGTATACATAGAATTAATTGAACAAGTGGTGGAAAGCGGCAGGCAGGCGATCGTCTTGATTCCTGAAATCGCGCTGACTTATCAGACCGTAGTGCGTTTTTATCAGCGGTTTGGAGAACGCGTCTCTATCCTTAATTCCAAAATGTCTAAGGGAGAACGTTATGACCAGTTCGAACGGGCGAAAAATGGAGATCTGGACGTAATGATAGGGCCTCGTTCCGCATTGTTCACACCTTTTTCAAATTTAGGTATTATTATCATAGATGAAGAGCATGAAAACAGTTATAAGAGCGAGACGCTGCCGCGCTACCATGCCAGGGAAGCGGCGATTGAGCGCGCCCGGATGGCGGGGGCCAGTGTGGTATTAGGTTCCGCGACGCCTTCTGTGGATAGTTTTTATCATGCCCAAAAAGGAAATTATATTCTTTTGGAATTAGAAAAAAGAATCGAAGAAAAACCGTTACCCAGGTGTTATATTGCAGATTTACGGGAAGAACTAAGACAGGGGAACCGTTCCATTCTAAGTGATAAACTGCAGAAGCTGATGGAACAGCGTATTGAGGCAGGCCAGCAGATTATGTTATTTATCAACCGCAGAGGTATGGCGGGATTTGTATCCTGCCGTGCCTGCGGCCATGTGATGAAATGCCCTCATTGCGATGTGTCGTTAAGCCAGCATAATAATGGAAAACTGATGTGCCATTACTGCGGCTATACCAGTAGTCTGCCCAGAGAGTGCCCGGAATGCAGTTCGAAGTATATCGGCGCATTTAAAGCCGGGACACAGAAAATAGAAGAGATCGTAAAAAAGCGTTTTCCAGGTGCAGGCGTACTGCGGATGGATTTTGATACTACCCGCAAGAAAGAGGGATATGAGAAAATTTTATCTTCTTTTGCCAATCAGGAGGCGGATATTTTAATTGGAACGCAGATGATTGTTAAGGGGCATGATTTTCCCAACGTGACCCTGGTGGGAATCCTCGCGGCAGATTTGTCTTTGCACGTAAGCGATTTTCACGGGGCGGAGCGGACATTTCAGCTTATTACCCAGGCGGCGGGACGCGCCGGAAGAGGAAAGCTGCCGGGAGAAGTTGTGATACAGACTTACAGTCCGGACCATTACGCGATCGCATTGGCGCAAAAGCAGGATTATAAAAAATTTTACGAGACAGAGATTGGTTATCGGGAATTGATGCGTTACCCGCCCATTGGGCATATGCTGACGATGCTTACGGCTTCCAAAGATGAATTGAAGGCGATTTTAAGCGTAGAGCTGCTGGCAAAGAAAGTCCGGCAGGCGCAGGAGCAGGGAAAGCTTTGCGGTCTTTCTGTGATTGGCCCTTCTGACGCGGGAATTGCCAAGGTAAAGGATATTTACCGGAAAGTATTATATTTTAAACATCAGGATTATTCCGTGTTGATACAAATTAAGGACGTGCTGGAACAATTTGTAAACCGGCACCGGGAGTTTCAAAATGTAATGGTACAGTTTGATTTTGATCCTGTGAATGGGTTTTGATAAGAGGAGGAAATGGTATGGCAGTGAGAAATATCCGTCAGTTAGGAGACGGGATGCTGAAAAAAAAGTGCAGGGAAATCAAGGAAATCACTCCAAGAATCAGGGAACTGATTGAGGATATGAAGGAAACTATGTATGAGGCGAACGGCGTAGGCCTGGCAGCGCCCCAGGTAGGCGTTTTGAAGCGCGTGGTGGTGATTGACATCGGGGAAGGGCCTCTGGTGCTGGTCAATCCCAGGCTGCTTCAATCCAGCGGAGAACAGACCGGAGAGGAGGGCTGCTTAAGCGTTCCGGGAAAATACGGTATCGTTACCCGTCCCATGCATGTAAAAATTGAGGCGTGGAACGAAGAAATGGAATATATGGTGGTAGAAGGAGATGAACTTCTTGCCCGTGCCATCTGCCATGAAATCGACCATCTTGAGGGTCAGATGTATGTGGAAAAAGTAGAAGACGGCCTGCATGATGTGGAGTATGAGGAGGAATGATGCATGAAGGTAATTTTTATGGGCACGCCGGATTTTTCTGTGGGAACCCTTGAGGCGCTGATAAAAGCGGGGCATGAAGTAGTCCTTGCGGTTACCCAGCCGGATAAGCCCAAAGGCAGAGGGAAAAACATGCAGTTTCCACCAGTAAAGGAGGCGGCTCTTGCCCATGGTATAGAAGTATACCAGCCACGCCGGGTGAGGGAGCCGGAATGTATCGAATTTTTGCAGAAGTTTCGGGCAGATATCATTGTGGTAGTGGCATTCGGGCAGATTCTGCCTAAGGAGATTCTTGATATGCCAAGATATGGCTGTGTCAATGTACATGCCTCCCTGCTGCCAAAGTACCGGGGGGCCGCACCGATCCAGTGGGCGGTGATCAACGGCGAGAAGGTAACCGGAGTTACCACCATGCGCATGGATGAAGGGCTTGATACAGGCGATATTATATTGAAAGAAGAGGTAGAGCTGACGCCGGAAGAAACCGGAGGAAGCCTTTTTGACCGGCTGGCGCAGACCGGGGCAAAACTTTGTGTCAGGACTTTGGCGGCCATAGAGGAGGGTACGGCTGTTTATACCCCCCAGAACCAGGAGGAGGCTACCCATACTGCTATAATTAAAAAGCAATTAGGACAAATTGACTGGAACAAGCCGGCACAAGAACTGGAATGTCTGATCCGGGGGCTGAATCCCTGGCCGAGCGCATATACGTATTGGAAGGGAAAGACCTTAAAAATCTGGAAGGCTTCTGTGGCAGAGCAGACAGAGCGGCCGTCAGTATTTGAGGCTGGCACAGTTACGGCAATAGGCAAAGATGGCATTATGGTCCAGACCGGACAGGGAATACTGAATCTTATGGAGGTTCAGTTAGAAGGCAGGAAACGGATGAAAACAGATGCGTTTCTGCGGGGATATCCGGTTGAGACAGGGACCATATTAGGAAAGGAGTGATGATATGCCATATTATGGATTTTATTTTGACCCAACTTACATTTTAGTGGTAATCGGAGCAGTAATCTGCCTGATTGCTTCAGCGAGAGTGAAGGCTACCTTCCGCAAATACGACAAAGTGCGGAGTATGTCGGGAATGACGGGCGCCCAGGCAGCCGAGCGTATTCTGCAGACGGCGGGAATCCGGGACGTGAGCATTGAGCATATTTCCGGGGAATTGACAGACCACTACGATCCTAGAAATAAAGTGTTGCGTTTATCAGACAGTACGTATGGCTCGTCCTCTGTGGCGGCAGTGGGTGTAGCGGCGCATGAATGCGGCCACGCTATCCAGCATCAGAAAAACTATGCGCCGCTGTCCCTTCGCAGCGCCATCGTTCCCGTGGCAAATATTGGTTCTACGCTGGCGTGGCCGTTGATTGTCATTGGCTTATTTATCACCAGCAATACCGGGACGCTGCTTATTAATATTGGAATTTTATGTTTTTCTCTGGCAGTGCTGTTTCAGCTTGTCACGCTTCCAGTAGAATTTAATGCTTCCGGACGTGCGCTCCGCATTCTTGGTGATACCGGAATTTTAGGCGCCGATGAGCTGGCGAAAACGCGTAAGGTTTTAAAAGCGGCCGCGCTGACTTATGTGGCAGGAGCCGCCGCTTCGATTCTGCAGTTGCTGCGTCTATTATTTTTGTCCAGCGGCAGAAGAAACGATTAAGCGTAAGGAGAGAAGTTATGCAGGACGGCGGAGTGAATCTGCGGGAACTGGTGTTAGAAGCGATGCTTGCGGTGACGAGAGACAAGGAATACAGCCATATTGTGATCCGTAATATCCTGGATAAATATCAATATCTGGATAAGCAGGAGCGAAGTTTTTTCAAACGGGTATGCCAGGGAACTCTGGAACATATGATATGGATTGACTATGTTTTAAACCAGTTTTCAAATGTAAAAGTAAATAAAATGAAACCTCAGATCCGTTGTATTTTGAGGAGCAGCGTCTATGAATTGAAATTTATGGACGCTGTTCCGGTTTCGGCCACCTGCAATGAGGCGGTGAAACTAACCGGGAAAAAAGGATTTCATAATCTGAAAGGGTTTGTCAATGGTGTGCTGCGCAATATCAGCCGTAATCTTGATAAAATTGTCCTGCCGGATAAGAGTCGGGATATGTTAAGCTATCTGTCTGTGGCATATTCTATGCCGGAATGGATTTTGCAGCTTTGGAAGCGTACTTACTCCTGGGAACAGATGGAAGGGTTTCTGCAGTCGTTTTTGGCGGAGGCGCCCCTTTCTGTACGGGTAAATCCACTTAAGGCCACCAGGGAAGAACTGAAAAGAGAACTGCAAGAACAGCAGATAGAGGTGTGGGAGCATGAATGCCTGCCGGGCGTCTTCTATTTGAAAAATTACGATTCGCTGAGGCGGATTCCTGCTTTTTCCCAGGGAAAATTTTATATTCAGGATGTAAGTTCCATGCAAGTGGCGATTGCAGCAGATCCCAGACCCGGTGATTATGTACTGGACGTATGCGCGGCACCCGGCGGGAAAAGCATCCATATGGCGGAATTGCTGCTGGAAGCGGAAAAGCAGCAAAAAGGCGTTTTTAAGGGGATGGTGGAGGCGAGGGATCTTACAGAGTATAAGGTATCGTTGATTCAGGAAAACATCGAGCGCTGCGGGCTTCCTAATATCCGTGCAGTACAGGCGGACGCCAGAGTCTTTGACAGGGGACAGGCGGGCAAGGCAGATATTGTGATTGCAGATCTGCCTTGTTCCGGTTTCGGAGTTTTGGGAAGGAAAGCGGATATAAAATACCGTCTGACCCAGGAAGACATCGGAAAGCTGTGCAGGCTGCAAAGAGAAATTTTACATACCGTACAACAGTATGTGAAGCCGGGCGGAATAATAATGTATAGTACCTGTACGATAAATCCGGCAGAAAATGAAGAGCAGGTGCGCTGGTTTTTGCAGGAGTATCCCGAGTTCCAACTGGCAACGCAGAAGCAAATTCTGCCGGACAAAGGCAGAAATGACGGATTCTTTCTGGCAAAGCTGCGAAAGGAAATTAAAACATGACAGAAGATATAAAGTCATTGAATCTTAAGGAGCTGGAAACACGCTTACTTGCAATGGGAGAAAAACCGTTTCGGGCAAAACAGATATATCCGTGGTTGCATATAAAGCATGTGGAAACGTTTGAGGAAATGACAGATATTTCAAGTAAATTAAAAGAGAAATTAAAGGCAAGCAGCGTGCTGACAGTACTTAAGCAGGTTCAGGTACAATGCTCCAAAGTGGACGGAACTAGGAAATATCTTTTTGCACTGGCAGATGGCAATATGGTTGAGAGTGTTCTGATGCGGTATAAACATGGCAACAGCGTCTGCATTTCTTCCCAGGCGGGCTGTCGTATGGGCTGCCGCTTTTGCGCATCTGCCCTGGGCGGCCTGGTGCGGAATCTGACGCCGGGGGAGATGCTGGAGCAGATTTACCGCATTCAAAAAGATATTGGGGAACGGGTGTCTCATGTGGTGGTCATGGGTACAGGAGAACCGCTGGATAATTACGATAATTTTCTCAAATTCATCGAGCTGTTGTCCGATGAATACGGGCTGCATATCAGCCAGAGAAATATTACCGTGTCCACCTGCGGAATTGTTCCCAATATCCTTAAGCTTGCACAGGAGAAGCTGCAGATTACGCTGGCGCTGTCTCTTCATGCTTCTACGCAGGAAAAGCGGATGGCGTTAATGCCGGTGGCAAAGAAATATGAGATTCATCAGGTGATAGAAGCCTGTGAATATTATTTCAGACAAACGGGAAGGCGGATCACCTTTGAATACAGTCTGGTGGGCGGCGTAAATGACAGTAAAGAGGACGCGCAGCTGCTGGCAGGACTTATTAAGGGTCAAAACTGCCATGTTAATCTTATCCCGGTAAACCCGGTCAGGGAACGCGGTTATGTGCAGCCCAATCCACAGGCAGTAGTTAATTTCAAAAATGAACTTGAAAAATATGGAATAAATGTTACTATTAGAAGAGAAATGGGCAGGGATATTGACGGCGCCTGCGGGCAGCTGCGGAAACGGTTTATGGATTTGTAGACGTGTATATTTGAAGATGCGTAGATGTATATAGATGTGAATAGTAGAAAGGCAGGGAGAGACATGAAGGCTTTTTCCAAAACGGATACAGGGAGAAGACGGGAAATGAATCAGGACTATATGTATACTTCGGAAGCGCCGATTGGAAATCTGCCCAACCTGTACATCCTGGCAGACGGCATGGGAGGACATAATGCGGGAGATTATGCCTCGCGGTATACGGTGGAAACAATTGTTAAATCTGTACAGAACAGTCTGGAAACTGCTCCTATCGCTATTTTGCGGACGGCAATCAGACGGGCGAATCTTGCGGTATTAGAGAAGGCGGAGACGGACATTGATCTGGAAGGCATGGGGACAACCGTGGTGGCGGCGACCTTTTGCGGACAAGAGCTGTGCGTGGCGAACGTGGGGGACAGTCGGCTGTATATTGCCGGAAACGGTTTCAGACAGATTACCAGGGATCACTCCTATGTGCAGGAAATGGTGCGCAGGGGAGAACTGCGCCCGGAAGTGGCGAGAACACATCCAGACAGGAATATTATTACCCGCGCGGTAGGCGGCGGACCGGAAATAAACGTTGATTTTTTTGAGGTAGAATTAAGGGCGAAAGACAGAATCCTAATGTGCTCCGACGGTCTGACTGATATGTTGGAGGACAGAGAGATTTTTAAAATCATAGAGGACAGAACAGAGACACAGGATATCATAGATGAGTTGATCATGATGGCAAATGAATATGGCGGTAATGATAATATTACAGTGATATTGACAGATCCATTTGCAGCAGATGTGGACTGGAGGTAAAGATGTTAAAAGCAGGGTTTTATATTGCAGATCGATATGAGATAATGGGAAAAGCAGGGGCCGGCGGCATGGCCGATGTTTATAAGGCCAAGGATCATACGCTGGGAAGATTTGTAGGCATAAAAGTGCTGAAACAAGAGTTTTCAGAGGATATGAACTTTGTGACAAAATTTCGTACGGAAGCACAGTCGGCAGCAGGGCTGGAGCATCCCAATATTGTAAATATTTATGATGTTGGAAGCGAAAATGCCATGCATTATATTGTGATGGAGTATGTGGAAGGAATTACCCTGAAAACATATATTGAAAAAAAAGGTCAGCTTTCTTTTAAAGAAGCAGTGAGTATTGCCATTCAGGTAGGACGCGGAATCGAAGCCGCGCATAATAAGCATATTATTCACCGGGATATTAAGCCTCAGAATATTATTATTTCCACGGAAGGCAAGGTGAAGGTGACAGATTTTGGCATTGCCAGAGCGGCAAGCGCTAATACCATTAATTCTGAAGTAATGGGTTCCGTACATTATGCTTCTCCGGAACAGGCCCGCAATGGTTTTGTGGATGGAAAGAGCGATATCTATTCTCTGGGTATCGTAATGTATGAAATGGTTACCGGACGCGTGCCCTTTGACGGGGAATCTACAGTGGCAATCGCTATCCAGCATCTTCAGGAAGAAATGGTGAATCCCAGCTCTTACGCACCGGATTTGCCCATCAGTCTGGAGAAAATCATATTGAAATGCACGCAGAAAAGCCCTGACCGCAGGTATGATACAATTAGCGATCTTCTTCTGGATCTGAAAAAAGCATTAATCAGCCCGGATGAGGATTTTGTGGTGATGGTTCCTGTAGGGCAGCAGGAAAAAACCAGGGTTATGAAGCGGGAAGAAGTGGAAAGCATTAAGGAGCAGACCAGAAATATTTATTATGAAGAGGCTGCCCAGGAAGCGGAAGAGGACGAAGAAGAGGAAGAAGAGGACGAAGAAGACGATGGTTTTTTAAATCCAAAGATGGAAAAAGCGGTAACGATCATGGGTATTGTTGCGGCTGTGATTATCGTGGTAATTATTGTCTATATCGGCGGAAGCTTTCTGGGACTGTTCCGGTTTGGCGGCGGAAAAGGAGAGGACGACAAAAAATCAGATCAAGTGCAGACGGAAGAGGAGCAGGAAGAGCCGGAGCAGGAAGATAAGACGGAGGAAGAAACGGTAGACATGATCGATCTCAGAGGCAAGACCATTGAGGAAGCAAGAGATCAGTTAAACAGCATAGGGCTTGGCGTTGAAAAAAACGGGGAAGAATCTTCCGACCAGTATCAGCCAGGCCAGATTGTAAAGCAGAGTGAAGAGGCCGGGACAAAGGTAGCTAAAAATACCACGATCTACGTTACCATCAGCAGCGGTACGGGAGAGTTTGAAGTACCGAGCGTCATGGAGCTTGATAAAGAGTCGGCAGAAGCGAAATTAAGAGAGTATGATTTGAATCCAGACGTTCATTTTGAATATCATGATTCGGTGCCAAGCGGAACGGTACTGTCTCAGAGTCCGCAGGCGGGAGCAAAAGCCAAAAAGGGGGACACGGTGACCGTTATAGTCAGCAGAGGCCCAAAGCCTGTGGTGATGCCGGACGTGCGTAATAAGCCGGAAGCGGCGGCAAGGGAAGAACTTGCAGCTATAGGAATTGCGGTAACTACAAATTCCGATTATAATGACGAGGTTCCGGAAGGAAATGTGATCAGCCAGAGCGTGGTGCCGGGCAAGAGTGTGGAGAAAGGCATCACGGTAACTTTGACGATCAGCATGGGAAGGAAAAACGTCTATTATTCATTAAATAATTATACGATTGAAAGGCTGTCAAAGATACCGGAAGATGCGGTCAGCATAGAAGCGGTCATAACGTTATACAAAGCCGGCGGCGGGGAGAAAATAAATAGCTGGACGGTAACTTCTTTCCCCTATAGTATTAATCAGAGCAATATTGAGGATTGCGCCCAGGGTTCTATCCGCATTGAATGGACCTGGATTTATCTGAGTGAGGACGGTGTGGAGATTACGGACAGGGACACCACTCAGATAGAGAACGTTAATTTTACCCAGGATTAAGGAAACAGGTGTATATGCAGGGAAAAATTATAAAAGGGATTGCCGGTTTCTACTATGTGCATATAGCAGAAGCCGGAATCTTTGAGTGTAAGGCAAAGGGAATTTTCAGAAAAGATAAAATAAAGCCTCTGGTGGGTGATAATGTTGAAATAGAACTGTTGGATCCGCAGGAGAAGAAAGGGAATATCACGAAACTCCTTGCCAGGAAAAATGTACTGGTACGCCCGGCAGTGGCAAATATAGACCAGGCATTGGTGATTTTTGCAGCAGATAAGCCCAGGCCCAATTTTAATCTTCTGGACCGTTTTCTGATCATGATGGAATACCAGCAGGTGAAAACGGTGATTTGTTTTAATAAACAGGATTTAGTGCCGTGTACGGAGATTGACAAATTACGGTCGGTTTATGAAACATGCGGCTGCCGGCTTCTGTTTGTCAGCGTCAAAGAGCAGGAAGGGCTGGAAGAAATCCGCCGTATATTGGATGGCAAGACGACAACGGTGGCAGGTCCTTCCGGAGTGGGAAAATCCTCCCTGATCAATCTGCTCTCTCCGGAAGCGGATATGCAGACGGGAGTCCTCAGTGAAAAAATAGACAGAGGCAGGCATACCACGCGTCATTCTCAGCTTTTGCATATCGAAGACAATACCTATATTGTGGATACTCCCGGATTCAGCTCTCTGTATCTTACCGGCATTGAGAAGGAACATCTGAAACGTTATTTTCCGGAATTTGCGGCATATGAGCCGTATTGCCGTTTTCAGGGCTGCAGCCATATTCATGAGCCGGGCTGCGGCGTTAAACAGGCGCTGGAAGACGGACAGGTCAGTCCTATTCGCTATGAAAATTATATGATGCTGTACGAAGAATTAAAAAGTATCAGAAAATATTAAAAGTTTAGAAGGAGAGGGAAAATGAACTGTTTATCACCGTCTATTTTGGCAGCGGATATATCCCGTCTGGGAGAAGAAATCAAACTGGTGGATAAAGCGGGGGCGCAATACTTGCACATTGATATTATGGATGGACATTTTGTACCAACAATTTCTTTTGGAGCGCCATTAATGAAATCTATCCGGGGGCTTACGGAGCGCATATTCGACGTTCATCTTATGGTGGAAGAACCGGCGCGTTTGGTAGAAGAAATGGTGGAATGCGGGGCAAATATTATTACTGTTCATGCGGAAAGCTGCGTGCATCTGGACCGTACCATTGACAAGATCAGGGAACATGGAGCGCTTGCCTCAGTTGCCCTGAATCCGGCGACGGATTTGAGGTGCCTGAAATATATTCTTCCTAAACTTGATATGGTCCTGCTTATGACAGTAAATCCCGGCTATGGCGGACAGAAATACATTCCGTACGCGACGCAGAAGATCCGTGATTTGCGGCAGATGATAGAAGAGTGTGGTTTAAAGATTGACATTGAAGTGGATGGAGGAATTAATTTATACAATGTCCGTGAAGTATTAAATGCCGGAGCCAATATTATTGTGGCAGGGTCCGCCGTATTCCAGGGAGATATCGTTGCCAATGTGGAGGAATTTCTTAAAGTCATGAAATAGATATCTGGTAGATGAAAACAGAAAGAGGACAAATGAAATGGATGCATTAATTATCAGCGGCGGGAGCCTGGAACAGGAATTTGCCCTTTCCTATATTCGCAGAAATCCCTGTGAGCTTACGGTTGCTGTGGATTCTGGCATGGAGTTTTTTTATAGACAGAAGATGACGCCCGATTATATTGTAGGGGATTTTGATTCTGTGGAAGCAAAGATTTTGCAGAGCTTCCGGAACAGGAAGGGAGAGAAGAGACCTTTCATTTTGCAGTTTCAGCCGGAGAAGGATGAGACGGATACGGAACTTGCTATCCGCACGGCTATCAAACAGGGCGCTGAAAATATCCATCTGCTGGGCGCTACCGGAGGACGTGTCGATCATCTTCTTGGCAATATTCATCTGCTGGGCGCTGCAATGAGGCAGGGAGCACAGTGCCGGATGGTGGATCCTAAAAACCGGGTCCGTATGATCTGTCAGGATATCAGGATAAAACAGGAGGAGCAGTATGGGAATTATGTGTCCCTGTTTCCGTTTACGCCCCAGGTAAAGGGACTTACACTGAGAGGATTTAAGTATCCTCTGAGCAATTATACGCTGGAATGTTTCCATTCCCTCGGCGTCAGCAATGAGATTGTGGATGCGGAGGCTGAAATTTCCTTTCAGGAGGGCATATTGCTTGTGGCAGAATCCAAAGATTAAATCTCTGGCGGTTCCCGTTATTTTCTGTCACCGTTCATTGCTCGGCCGCTCACTGTTCTGATTGGCAGGGCCAATTCCGTAATGGGCAAAGCATATACCCGAATTGCTGCAGGCAGTTTTAAATAGACATATGAAATTACGTTCACAGAGTACCTGTGAACGTAACTATTTTCTGGCTGAAAAAGCAACAAAGTTGAAAAAGCCCCTTGAATTTTTTACAGATATTAGTTAAAATATAAACAGGTTGGGTAATATATCCAAAGAAATAAAAATTCATTCAAAATTAGGAGGAATTATCATGTCAGTAAGAGTAGCAATCAATGGTTTCGGCCGTATCGGACGTTTGGCATTCAGACAGATGTTTGGTGCAGAAGGATACGAAGTTGTAGCAATCAACGATTTAACAAGCCCTAAAATGTTAGCGCATTTGTTGAAGTATGATTCATCTCAGGGTAAGTATGAATTAGCGGACAAGGTGTCTGCAGGAGAAGATTCCATTACCGTTGACGGAAAAGAAATCAAAATCTACGCTTTCCCGGATGCAAATAACTGCCCATGGGGAGAATTGAAGGTAGACGTTGTTCTGGAGTGTTCCGGATTCTATACCTCCAAGGACAAGGCACAGGCTCATATCAATGCAGGCGCCCGCAAGGTTGTTATCTCTGCTCCGGCAGGAAATGACCTTCCTACTATCGTTTTCAATACAAACCATGAAACACTCAAGGCTGAGGACACGATCATTTCTGCAGCTTCCTGTACAACAAACTGTTTGGCGCCTATGGCTGACGCTCTGAATAAATATGCGGCTATCCAGTCTGGTATTATGTGCACCATCCATGCATACACAGGCGACCAGATGACTCTGGACGGACCTCAGAGAAAAGGCGATCTGAGAAGATCCCGTGCAGCGGCAGTCAATATTGTTCCCAACAGCACAGGCGCTGCTAAGGCAATTGGTCTGGTTATTCCTGAATTGAATGGCAAGCTTATCGGTTCTGCTCAGCGTGTACCCACCCCGACAGGTTCTACCACCATTCTGACAGCAGTTGTGAAAGGCGCAGATGTAACCGTTGACGGCATCAATGCAGCTATGAAGGCAGCAGCGAATGAATCCTTCGGTTACAATGAGGACGAGATTGTTTCCTCCGATATCGTTGGAATGAGATTTGGTTCTCTGTTTGATTCCACACAGACCATGGTTTCCAAGGTAGCTGATGATTTATATGAAGTACAGGTTGTTTCCTGGTACGACAATGAGAACAGCTATACCAGCCAGATGGTTCGTACGATCAAATATTTCAGCGAATTGGCATAAGCTGTCGAGTACAGATAAGACTCACGAAAGGGTCCGGTCTATCAAGGGCCGGGTCCTTTTTTGAATACGCGGGCTACATAAGAAATTAGCCGTTGTGAGTATGTGCCCAGCGTGCAGAGGAAAATTTTTTCTGCGTTTTTAGAACAAATTCAGGAGGTAAAAAAATGTCTTTAAATAAAATTTCTGTGGATGATATTAATGTAAGTGGAAAACGCGTGCTTTGCCGTTGTGATTTTAACGTACCTTTAAAGGATGGTAAGATTACCGATGAGAACCGTCTGGTAGCGGCTCTGCCTACCATTAAGAAATTAGTGGCGGACGGAGGGAAAGTAATCCTCTGTTCTCATCTGGGCAAACCTAAGGGAGAGCCAAAACCGGAATTATCCCTGGCGCCAGTAGCGGCAAGGCTTACAGAATTGCTGGGTCAGGAAGTGAAATTTGCGGCAGATCCGGAGGTAGTGGGAACCAATGCCAAAGCAGCAGTGGAAGCTATGAAAGATGGCGATATTGTCTTGCTTGAGAATACCCGTTACAGAGCGGAAGAGACGAAGAATGGAGAAGCATTCTCCAAGGATCTGGCTTCTCTTTGCGATATTTTTGTAAATGACGCGTTCGGAACGGCTCACAGAGCGCATTGCTCAAATGTAGGTGTTTCTGAGTTAGTGGAGACGGCAGCCGTTGGATATCTGATGCAAAAAGAAATTGATTTCCTTGGAAATGCCGTGGAAAATCCGGTCAGACCGTTTGTCGCTATTTTAGGCGGTGCTAAAGTTGCCGATAAATTAAACGTTATTTCTAATTTGCTGGAGAAATGCGATACCCTGATTATCGGCGGCGGTATGGCTTATACTTTTTTGAAGGCGCAGGGATATGAGATTGGAAAATCCCTGGTGGACGACAGTAAGCTGGACTACTGTAAAGAAATGCTGGCAAAGGCAGAGAAGCTTGGCAAGAAACTGTTGCTGCCTGTTGATTCTGCAACCATTACGGATTTCCCCAACCCAATCGACGCTGCGGTTGAGGTGGAAATTTATGAATCAGATAAGATGCCTGCAGACCGTGAAGGCTGCGATATTGGACCGAAGACAGCAGAATTGTTCGCGGAAGCTGTAAAATCTGCAAAGACGGTAGTATGGAACGGACCTATGGGTGTATTTGAGAATCCGACGCTCGCAGAAGGAACGATTGCCGTTGCAAAAGCATTGGCAGAGACAGACGCAACTACAATTATTGGAGGCGGAGATTCCGCAGCAGCGGTCAACCAGTTGGGCTTTGGCGATAAGATGAGCCATATTTCCACTGGCGGCGGCGCTTCTTTGGAGTTCCTGGAAGGAAAAGAACTTCCCGGAGTAGCGGCAGCGACAAATAAATAGATAAAATCAAAATTTATTAGATAAGAAAAAGAGGATAAGATTATGGCAAGAAAGAAAATTATTGCAGGAAACTGGAAAATGAACAAGACACCAAGCCAGGCTGTTGCGTTGGTGAATGAATTAAAGCCTTTGGTTGCGAATGATGAAGTCGACGTAGTGTTCTGTGTTCCCGCTATTGATATTATTCCTGCAATGGAAGCTGCAAAAGGGTCTAATATCAACATTGGCGCGGAGAATATGTATTTTGAGGAGAGCGGAGCATACACAGGAGAGATTGCTCCGGATATGCTCACGGACGCCGGTGTGAAATATGTGGTATTAGGTCATTCCGAGCGAAGAGAATATTTTGCAGAGACGGACGAAACCGTGAATAAAAAGGTATTGAAGGCGTTTGAACATGGCATTACGCCTATTATCTGCTGCGGAGAATCCCTGACTCAGAGAAAACAGGGAATCTACATTGACTGGATCCGCATGCAGATCAAGATTGCGTTTCAGAATGTGACTGCAGATCAGGCAAAGACGGCAGTAATTGCGTATGAGCCGATCTGGGCAATCGGCACGGGTGAGACGGCTACTTCTGACCAGGCGGAGGAAGTGTGCGCGGCAATCCGCGCCTGTATTAAAGAAGTATATGATGAGGCTACTGCGGAGGCAATCCGTATCCAGTACGGCGGCTCAGTGAATGCAGGCAATGCAGCAGAGCTGTTTTCCAAACCGGATATTGACGGTGGACTTGTTGGCGGCGCATCTCTTAAGGCTGATTTTGGTAAGATTGTTAATTACAAATAACGCAGAGCTATTTTGCAAATAAGGTGTAATATTTACAAACCCCACTGCAGGTATGGGCATTCCGTACCTGCAGTGAGGTTTATTTTTTTCTATAGAAAAGGCTTTGTTTCATTAAAATGTAAAAACATGTTTGCTGTAGAAGCGGGCTTGCCTGCTTTGTTCCTAATGCTCTCCTTCTAAAATACTTTTCAGAAATATAAATTTAGGTTGACAATATTTTGTGTAAAAACCATAAAAATAGTGGTTGCCTTTTGTGCAAATAGATGGTATATTAGTTGCATGAAATAAAAAACGAGAGGAGGAATGCATAAAAATAATGCAAAATATAAGGGATTTATAGGTGAGGAATACAAAGAAGGAAGGAGAATGTATGGAGAGGAAGAGAATACTTTCAGTAGTAATGGTATTATGTATGGTGTTTTCTGTAATGATGCCGCAAAATGTTTGGGCACAGACAGAAACGGGGGGTTCAACAAAGAATGTTAAAACAACAGAGAATCCAACTGTTTTGAACGCAATGGACTATGGTGCGGATCCCAGCGGCGTAAAAGATAACGCAATGGCGATTAAAAAAGTAATTGACGCCGCCAAGAAAGCAGAAGGACCGGTTGTGATTGATTTTCCCAAAGGCGAATATCAAATCTACCCTGATAAGATTGAAGCCAGAGAGCTTTATATTACGAATACGGTGGGAACCAACCAGTCTCTTAAGATGAAAAAAATCGGATTTCTTTTTGAGGATATGGAGAACGTAACCTTAAGGGGCAACGGTTCCATGTTTATGTTTCACGGGAAGATGACTACGTTTGCTACGATCAACAGTAAAAATATCAAATTTGAGGACTTTTCATTTGATTTTCGGACGCCTACGGTTGTAGACGTAACGGTACAATCCGTGGAAGGCAATACGGCAATTATGTATGTGCCGGAATGTTATGATTATTCCGTAAACGGAACTACAATTACATGGAAAAGCGACGTCAGTCCCTATACAGGGGAATTGTACTGGACGGGACAAAACGGGATGGCTTATAAACAAATCTGCGATATTAAGACAGGACTGACTTATCGCGGAGGATCAAGTTTGTTCCAGAATGTTACGGCGATTGAAGAACTGGAAGGGCATAAATTGAAATTTACCTATTCTTCCAGACCCAGTGATATTGTCGATGGAAAATGCTATCAAATGCGTCCGACTGTCAGGGATCATGCAGGCATGTTTTTCTGGAAAAGTTCAGGCGTGACGTTAAAAGATATTAACCTGCATTTCTTACATGGATTTGGTATTGTAGGACAGCATTCTGAGAATCTTACTCTGGACCATGTGATTTTGCAGACGCCGGAAGGCAGCGGCAGAACGACGGCAGGGTATGCAGACTTTTTGCAGATGTCTGGCTGTAAAGGAAAAATTACCGTGCAGAACTGTAGTTTTTCCAATCCGCATGACGACCCCATCAATATACATGGAACATTTAATGAGGTTGTAGAAAAGCTTGCAGATAACAAATTTAAGGTGCGTTATATGCACGGTGAAACAGCAGGATTTCCCAATTACTTTGTTGGAGATGAGGTAGAGTTTGTTACCAAAAATAATCTGATTGCCGTGGAGGATTCCATTGCGAAGGTAATTGACGTGCAGGGTCCGACAGGAGAGGACGGCGCGGATAAAAGTGGTTCTGGAAGTTTAACGGATATTATTATTACGCTGGATCGCGATCTTCCGAATATCGAAGCGAACACGCATGTGGTGGAGAATATCACCTATACGCCGGAAGTATTGATTCAGAATAATATTTTTAAAGAAACTCCAACCAGAGGAATTTTGGTAACTACCAGAAAAAAAGTAGAGATTAAGAATAATATATTTGACGGCATGGGCATGGCCTCCATTTTCATTTCCAATGACGCGCAGGATTGGCGGGAATCGGGAGCAGTAAAAGACGTGACGATTGAGGGAAATAAATTTTACCGTCCGACTGCCGGTTATGCTGCTATCTTAATTGGGCCGACTAATCCCACCGTTTCTACGGATGCTACGGTACATGATAATATTAAAATTTTAAATAATGAATTTTATCTGCAGAATGGAAAAGTATTGGATGCGAAAAGCGTGAACGGCGTTACTTTCAGCGGCAACAGTATTTACCGCTATGATCCTGGAGTAAACGTAGGGCTTTCTGTTTCACAGGCCAACTTAAGCGTAGGAGAAAAGGCAGATTTACGGGGGTCCGCAAATGGCAACAGCCATAGTTCAAATCTTTATGCATTTAATGGATGTAAAGAAGTGATTATCCAGGACAATATTTACGATGGCGGCCTGAAGCTGGGCGGAAGTAAAGACAATATGGAGGATAGCGATATCAAGGTAAATACAGACGGTATCGCAATTGGAGGAAATGCGCAAATCATTCCTGCAGTCGGAATGGTTTCTTACGAAACAGTCGAGAATGACGGAGTGATCCAGGTATCACATACAGGTAAAGTAACTGCGTTAAAAGATGGAACCGCTAAGGTGCGTGCATATACAATCACAGGCGGTAAGAAATTTGTTTCTGACTGGAAGACGATTACCGTAGGCAAGCCTGAGAATGCTTCTATTGCCATTACGGCAAATCCAAATAAAGAGACGACACAGGTGCATGGAGAGGAGATTCAGTATTCTGCGCAGGTAACACCGAGTTCGGATACCGTGACATGGGCAGTAAAAGACGCAGCGACTGGAGGAGAGACAATACACGCTACGATGGATGCGAACGGAAAACTGACGACAGTTTCTGACGGTGCGGTAGAGATCGTGGCGACCACAGCCAGCGGTCTGGAAGCCAGAAAATTGCTGGTGATAAATAAAGGCGCAGCCATGCTTGGCAAGCGCATAACTGTAGAAAATGAATCAAATGCAAATCAGGGAAATTGGAAGATAACAGATAGTAATACAATAGTGACCAAAGCGCTTGCAGGCGGAATATGGGCCACTCAGAGAGCAAATAATATCTTTTCAACTTCACTGAACGACGCAGAGAACGTGGAAGTGACGGTGAAGTTACATAATAAGACACAGTCTAACTATCAGGAGGCAGGGCTTCTGCTTTTTAAAGATACGGATAATTATGTATTTATAGGAAGAAAGCATGGTAATAACTCTCCTAAGATTCAAGTGGTGACGGAAAATGCCGGGACGGGAAATGAAGGCGCCGGAGTTAGTGACACCGGGGTACCGGACGAACTTTATCTGAAGCTGGTAAAGAAAGGAACGAAGGTTCAGGCATATTACAGCACAGACGGAAATACTTGGACAGAGAGAGGCGATGAAAAGGAAAGTTCGCAAATATGTTCAGGTTTGAAGGTAGGATTTTATGCGGCTGGCGGTGGAAATCATGAGTTTGAATTTTCGGATCTAACGATAAAAATTGGAGATGAAGCGGCTGAGAATATTCCGCTGGCATTTGAAAATACGGCACCGTCTGCATCGAATGTCACCTGCAGTTACGCAAACGGCATGTTGAGTGCAGAGTCACAGTTTGCAGACAGCAATCCAGAAGATACAGAAGGAACGCCAATTATAAAATGGATGGCATCCTCGCAGCAGGGAGGTACCTATGAGCTGATTCCAGGTCTGACAGGAAACAATATTTCAGTTCCTGCTTCCCTGGCAGGAAAATATGTAAAAGCAGTTGTTATACCGCAAGATGATAATGGTCTATACGGAGCTCCGGCAGCAGCCGGCACAGCTTTACAAGTAGGTGAAGACGCAGCGCAGCTTCCGACGGCAGTCTCTATTGCAGGGGGCAAAGAATCTACAAAAGTGATTGGAGAAGTCATTCAGTATCAGGCAAATACTACTCCTGCCAGTACAACCGGAAAGATTACATGGAGCGTAGTCGACGCGGCGACCGGAGCAGAAACCAATCATGCGACTATCGATGCTGACAGCGGAGCACTGACAACCGTTTCTAACGGCGCAGTGGAGATAATCGCTGCAACTGTGAACGGCTTAGAAGCCAGAAAGCTCCTGATAATCAATAAGGATGAAGATGCGCTTAGCAGAGATTTGACTGTAGAACATGAGTCAAATACGAATCAGGAAAATTGGCAGATTACAGACAGTAAGAACATTCGAACAAAGCCGCTTGGTCAGGGAATATGGGCTACTCAGTCCACAAATAATATCTTCTCAAGTTCTCTGAATGATGCGGAAAATGTGGAAGTAACGATTAAGTTACATAATAAGACAAAGAACGGCTGGCAAGAGGCAGGGCTGTTACTTTTTAAGAATGTTGATAATTATGTATTTATCGGCAGGAAGCATGGGGGCGGCACTCCCAAAATCAAAGTAGTAAATGAGATGAATGGGACAGGAAGCGAAGGTGAAGGAGTTGCTGATATTTCCTCGGAGAGCGTTTATCTGAGATTGAAAAAGACAGGAAATAAAGTCCAGGCATATTTCAGTGAAAATGGAACGACCTGGACGGCCCGGGGAAATGAGATAGAGAATACAACAATAGGCACAGGTTTAAAGGTAGGATTTTATGCAGCCGGCGGCGGCAATAATACGTTTGAATTTTCAGATTTAACGATAAAAGTTGGAGATGGAGCAGTTCAGACTATTCCGCTGGCAGTCAATAATAGCGCGCCGTCAGCCACAGGCGTTACCTGTTCTAATGAAAATGGAATGCTGCATGCAGAATTAACCGGATTTACGGATCCGGAAAATGATACAGAAGGAGCGTCGATTATCAGATGGATGGCGTCTTCGGAAGCAAACGGGACATATGAACTTATATCAGGGTTAAGTGGAAATGATTTCTATGTACCTGCTTTATTGTCTGGAATGTACGTCAAGGGTGTCGTAATTCCGCAGGATAGTAATGGTTTGTACGGCGCTCCTGTAACAGCAGCGCAGCCGCTGCGGATAGACGGCTCGGTATCATTCCCGGCGTCTGAATCATTATTGGAGTCAGCCAGGATTACAGGAGTTAACTCTTTTGAGGCGTTTAACAGCAGGACAAAATATTATATGACAACGGCAAGTGCAGAACAGACGGCAGCGGTTGCAAATCTTGCTGCAAAAGATAAAAACGCAGTTCTCGAAGTTACCTTAAATGGTAAGGAGATTGTCAAGAGGAGCGAGAACAAATCATCCGTAAATAACCTTTCTCTGCCTCTTGTTTCAGGTGCAAACGTGATTCGCGTGAAGGTTACGGCGGAAGATCAGAAATCACAGACAGAGTATGGTTTTACAATACTCAGATCAGGAGATACCAATGCCAATGTGACAGGGATTCAATTAAACAATACCGCGTTAGCCGGATTCTCAGCAGATGAGACAGATTATGAGTATAGGACGGCAAATAACGCGGACGATCTGAAGATAGATGTATCTGCAGAGTCAGCAAAAGCATCTGTGAAGATTGCGGCAAATGGAACCATTTATGAAGGAAACTCTGCAACCGTTAGCCTTGAAAGAGGGCTGAACGATGTTGTAATCACAGTAAAACCAGAGACAATAGTTCCAGAGAAACGTTACCATATTGCTGTGTTTGTTCCCGCAACAGATAATGCAAACTTATGGAAACTGGAATTTGCAGCAGGCGCTTCATTGAAAGAAGAGTTTGACAAAAAAGTGAAGACCTATGAAGGTACGGCTACCCTGGAGGAAGTTACTTTAAAATTACAGGCAGAGGAAAGCGCTGCAAGTATAGAGATTTTGAAGGGTGAAACCAGTGTAGGAACAGGTACAGGCACGCTGGAACAGGCGGTTCCTTTCAATGCCGGAATGAATGAATTGCAGATAAAAGTAACCTCTGAGGATAAAACCGTGACAGAGACCTACACCCTGAACATCCGGGGAGTCGGCAAGGTTATGATGTCCGATCTGCCCTTTGCACCCGGCTCGGCGTCAGGCTGGGGAAGCCTGCAGTTAAATAAGAGCGTAGAAGGAAACCCGATTAGATTATGGGTAGACGGGGAGGAAAAAGTATTTGCAAGCGGCGTCGGCGGCCATGCGGATATGGATGTGGTTTATAACATCGAAGGGATGGGCTTTACGGAATTTACGGCGTATATGGGCCTGGACAGGGAAGCAGGTGAACAAGGCTCCATCACGTATTCCATCTACCTGGATGATGCAGAGCAGCCTGTGTGGACCAGCGGCGACACGGAACTGAAGAGGGATACGGAAGCGGCATTCGCTCAGATTTCGCTGGAAGGCGCAAAAAAAATAAAGATTCATGCGGATAAGGGCGCGAATAATAGTAATGACCATGCAAGTATCGGCAACGGGGTGTTCTATACAAAGCTTGTAGATAAGACCGACCTGAATGAAGCCATTAAAACAGCAAAAACATACACGCCGGAATCAAAATACACGGCAGAAAGCTGGAGTGCGTTACAGACAGCGCTTAGCGGGGCAGAGGAAGTGGCAGCCGACGCAAACGCGAAACAGGATGCAATTGATGAAAAAGCACAGGCATTACAGGCAGCCATTGAAAATATGAAAACCAAAGCCAAAGAAACTGCCGAGCAGGCAGTAGCGGCCGACAAAGAAGCTCTGGAGGCTCCAGAGATTGGAGAGGACAGGACGGTCACCCTGCCAACAGCGGGCGTAAACGGAAGCACGATTACCTGGGAATCCGGCAGCGATGCAATCCGCATAGATGGAGCGACGGCCATTGTGAAGCACGGCAATAAGCCGATAATAGTAATACTGAAAGCAACCATCACCTCAGGCGAAGGCGAAGACATGGTAAGCGATACCAAAACCTTTACCGTTACGGTTCCGGAAGGCAGCGGGGATATAGCAGATAAGACGGAGCTGAATGCGGCAATTGCAGAAGCAGAGAAGTATACAGAAGAAGAAATCTATACAGAAGCAAGTTGGAGTGCATTGCAGACAGCTCTGGAAGAAGCAAGGCAGACAGCGGCGGACGAGGAGGCGACAGAGGAAGAGGTTGCAGAAAAGACGAATGCGCTGACAACAGCCATGGAAAACCTGAAAACCAAGGCAAAAGAAGCAGCCGAGCAAGTAGTAGCAGCGGCGAAAGAAGCGCTGCAGAAACCAGAAATTGGGACGGATGATACTTTTACCCTGCCAACGGAAGGGGAAGGCGGAAGTATCATTACCTGGGAATCCGACAATGATGCAATTCGTATCGAGGGGTCGACGGCTGTAGTAACACGCGGTGAAAAGGCAGTGACGGTAACGCTGACAGCGACAATCACATCGGGAACGGGAGATGATATGGCGAGCGACACCAAGACCTTTACCATTGAAGTTCCGGCGCTTGGAGGAAGCGGCAACGAGCCTGCTGACAGGACGGATTTGAATGCGGCGATTGCAGAAGCGGAAAAAATTACAGAAGAAGATATCTATACGGCGGAAAGCTGGAGCGTATTCCAGACGGCCCTGGAAGAAGCAAGACAGACAGCGGCAGACGAGGAGGCGACAGAAGAAGAGATTACAGAGAAGACGAATGCGCTGACAGCGGCCATGGAAAACCTGAAAACCAAAGCCAGGGAAGATGCGGAACAAGCAGTGGCAGGCGATAAAGAGGCTCTGCGAAAACCGGAGATTGGAACGGACGATACCTTTACCCTGCCAACAGAAGGGGAAAACGGAAGTACTATTACCTGGGAATCCGATAATGACGCAATTCGTATCGAAGGGGCGACGGCTACCGTAACACGCGGTGAAAAGGCAGTGACGGTAACGCTGACAGCGACAATCACATCAGGAACGGGAAATGATATGGTGAGCGATACCAAGACCTTTACCATCAAAGTTCCGGCGCTTGGAGGAGAGAGCGGAGAACCTGCCGACAAGACAGGTTTGAATGCGGCAATCGCGGAAGCGGAGAAGTATATAGAAGAAGAAATCTATACGGAAGCAAGCTGGAGCGTATTCCAGACAGCTTTGGAAGAAGCAAGACAGACAGCGGCAGACGAGGAGGCGACAGAAGAAGAAATTGCGGAGAAGACCGATGCGCTGACGACAGCAATTAAAAACTTGAAAACGAAGGCGAAAGAAGCAGCTGAGCAAGCGGTAGCAATCGATAAAGGAGTTTTAGTGAAGCCGGAGATTGGCATAGGAGACACCCTTGTTTTGCCGACGCAGGGTGCAAGCGGAAGTATAATTACATGGACCTCTAATCATGATGCAATCAAAGTATACGGCGGCACGGCAACGGTTACCAGGGGCGATATGCCGGTAATGGTGACGCTGACAGCGACCATTGCCTTTGGTGCAGGCAGCGATATGGTAATGGATACGGTATCCTTTGAAATTCTGGTACCTGCAAAAGAAGTAAGCGTGACGCGGACTGATATTTCCAAGACGGCAAAAGTTACTGTAAGTCCAAGTACTTGTACATACAATGGTAAGAAACAAAGACCGAAAGTAGCGGTTAAAATTGGAAATACAGCGTTAGTATCCGGAGTTGACTATACAGTAGATTACAAGAATAATGTTCAGGTAGGAAAGGCGTCAGCAACCATTACAGGTATTGGAAACTATATGGGAACTGTTACAAAGACATTCCAGATTGTACCCAAAGCAACTTCTATTAAAGGAAAAATTACGGCAAAATCGAAAGGCTTTATCGTAAAATGGGCGAAAGCGTCCAAATCTTCTGTAACAGGTTATGAAGTGCAGTATTCCACGGACAAGAAGTTTAAGAAGAAAGCAACCAAGACAAAGACCATTAAAAAGGCATCTACAACGAAGCTGGCCGTTAAAAAACTGAAAGCAAAAAAGAAATATTATGTCCGTGTCAGAACGTATAAGAAAGTGAAAAATGCAAAATATGTTTCAAAATGGTCAAAGGTTAAAACCGTAACAACAAGAAAGTAAGCAAAAGCGTTTGTAATTGATGTTTTGCAAAACTACAGAAGGCTGGAAGCAGATTACACTGTTTCCAGTTTTTTGTTTGCGCGCCAGGGCGCGCTCTAACGGGTGAAAGTACCGAACACACCTGGGCAACGAGGAAATGTATAGCCGAACAGCAAGGGTGTCCATCGTGAGGTGAAATCTGAAGGAAGCTGTAAGCAAACTCTTAGTCCGACGGACAGAAATCACATATAAGGCTCGGAAATACGGATAAGTCTGCAAAAGAAGTGAAGTCCAAAAGCTGCTGGAAGTACGAGTAAATGTGGCGGATATATGAGAGGAAAGAGAGCGCACCTTAAACGTGGAGGTCTCACAGCGGTTTCATTAGCCGGGTAACAACGAACTGTGAGAAGTCAGCCGAGCCCAGAGCAGTGAAGTAGTTTCTGTAATGGAAATGGAGCAAAGGGCGAACAATCAATAAGTTTTAACAGAGTCTCGATTGCAGAAAAGACAACATCTACCGTAATCAACCGGGGAAAGGGTGGCCGTTTCAAGCAAGACGGAAAGGAAAGAACACATGGACATTTCACGGTTAAATTTTTTCATTAGCATACCCTTTTGTCTGGGTTATGCGTATAGGAAGAGGGAGCACAGAATAAGAAGAAATAATGAGAAGTGATTTTGATGCTGCAGCTAAAATTACGATTGTTAATAAAAGAGATAAATGTATGAAACCGATGGTTGTATAAAAAGTAAAACATGTTAAGAAAGTGTAAAAATGCACAGGAGCGAAAATTGAAAATAAAACTAATATATGCTAAGATACAAATTAAGTTAGAAAGCAGGGAGAATGAGAAGTATCTTATCAAAATGTACGCCAGATATGAGAGAAACACAAAGGCTTAATGGATGAATAGTTGGAAATGGAAATATTCAGAAAGGCAATGAAATAAGAAATCTTCTGTATTTTGCAGATACTTCAAATATAGGATGATAATGAGAGGTCCTGATTTTTCAAGTGTTATTAAGTTTTTGTTGTTCCCAGCCGAAAGAGCACACATTTGAAAAGAGCGGTTTTAAATCATACAGAGAAAGGAAAACGGAATGATGAAATACAGGAAGTTAGGAAATACAGGCTTAAAAGTAAGTGAAATCAGTATTGGCTGCGAAGGATTTTCCGAAGATAACTATGCCAATACCAAGGTTCTTTTAGACGCCGCTGAGCAGTCGGGGGTCAATTATTTTGACTTATATGCTTCTGACCCAAAGGTTCGCACTGCTGTTGGAAGCGCGTTGCAGGGGAGAAGGGATAAATTCATCATTCAGGCCCATATCTGTTCCATATGGAAAGAGGGACAGTATAAAAGAAGCCGGCAGATTGAAGAAGTGAAGGCTGGATTTGAAGAGCTGCTGTCACAGCTGCAGACGAATAAGATTGATGTGGGAATGATACATTATGTGGATTCTATGGAAGATTGGGAAGCAGTCTGTAAGGGACCTGTTATGGAGTATGTATTGGAATTGAAGAAAGCGGGGAAAATTCGTCATATCGGATTAAGCAGCCATAATCCGCAGGTGGCTTTGAAAGCCGTGGAAAGCGGTAAGATTGAAGTATTAATGTTTAGCGTAAATCCCTGTTATGATTTGCAGCCGGCCGGAGAAGATGTGGAGGAACTCTGGAATGGAAAAAATTATGAAAAGCCTTTGGTGAATATGGATGCCGACAGGCAGAACTTGTATGAGACTTGCCAGAGGAAGGGAGTAGGAATCACTGTAATGAAGGCATTTGGAGGCGGAGATTTGCTGGACGCCTCATTGTCTCCGGCAGGAAAAGCATTGACAGTGGTGCAGTGTTTGCATTATGCACTGACCAGGCCGGGGATAGCGACAGTTCTTGTGGGAGCGCATTCCAAAGAGCAGCTTTTGGAAAGCCTCTCCTATGAGACCGCGTCTGCCGCAGACAGAGATTATGCGCTGGCGTTTGCAGCATTTCCAAAAATAAGCTGGAGGGGGCATTGTATGTACTGCAGCCATTGCGCTCCCTGTCCGCAGAAAATTGATGTGGCGTCAGTTACCAAGTTTTTAAATCTTGCCAGGGTGCAGGAGGAAGTGCCGGAAACAGTGCGGGAACATTACGAGGTTCTGGAGCACCATGCAGGAGAGTGCGTTCAGTGCGGCGCTTGTGAGAAACGGTGTCCTTTTGAGGTATCCATTATGGAAAATATGAAACAGGCGAAAGAACTGTTTGGGAAATAGGACGGAAGGAGTTCTTGTATGAAGAAAATACTTGTAGCAGATGATGAGGCAGGAATCCGCAGCCTTCTAAAGGAATTTCTGGAGATGGAACATTATCTGGTCTATACGGCAAAGAATGGCATGGAAGCTATGGAAGGTTTAAAATACCAGCCGGATTTGATTATTCTGGATGTAAATATGCCAGATATGGACGGTTATACGGTATGTGAAAAAATCAGAGATTATGTGGATTGTCCTATTTTATTTCTCACAGCCAGAACACAGGAGCAGGATCGGGTCAGCGGCTTTAAGGCAGGCGGCGACGATTATATTGTCAAGCCTTTTGGTATGGATGAACTGCTGGCGCGGGTGGAAGCCCACCTGCGCCGGGAGGAGCGAAAAACTTCAAACAGCAATGTCTATATAACGAAAGATTTGACCGTGGATTTTTCCGGACGCCAGGTATTGTCAGAGGGAAAGGATGTGGGGCTGACCCGCACAGAATTTTCCATCTTGGAGCTGCTTATCACAAACAGCGGACAGGTATTTGAAAAGGAGTATATATATGAGCGGGTGCGCGGTTACGACGGAGAAGGAGATGCTTCTATCATTGCAGAGCATATCAGGAGGATTCGCCAGAAAATTGACAAGAACGCGAAACATATTGAGACAGTCTGGGGTGTGGGTTATAAATGGATTGGATAGAAGAAAAAATAGAACAGCTTCGGATTTCACTAAAGGAAAAATCTCTGGTAAAAGCGCTGGTGTGCTATCTTTGTATTGGTATGGCGGGTGTTCTGACTCTATGCTGGATTACCAGAAACCTCTGTCAGGCATGGGTTGAGGTAATATCGAGACGCTATCAGGAATCCATGATTCTGCACTCGGCGGGCGCCGTGAAATGGTATGTCTGTGAGAGCGCTGGCGGCAGGGAAGAATTGCTGCTGAACCTGGCTAATTTTCTGGAACAGTATTGTCTTTATCTGTATTCCCTGCTTTGTTTTTGTCTTGTGGGAACGCTTTTTTTGGAAAAGAAAATAAAGCCGGCGATTAATGCCGTTGCACAAGGGATCAAGTATATTAATCTGGGAGATTACGGGCATGAGGTTGCCTGGAGCAGCCAGGACGAAATGGGTCTGCTCTGCAGGGAAATGGAGCAGATGCGAAAAGCATTGTTAAAGGGAAAGAGGAATCAATGGAGGCAGCAGGAAGAACAGCGGAAAATCAATGCGGCTTTTGCACATGATATCCGTACTCCTCTGACGGTCATCCGGGGATACACAGAGTTTTTGCAGAAATATATACCGCAAGGCAAGGTAAGCGAGGAAATGCTGTTGGATAAACTGGCTGCGATACATGAGCAAGAGGAACGCCTGCTGCGGTTTTCTGCTACCATGTCAACGATTCAGAAAATTGAGAAATGGGAAATTTCAGGAAACTGGCATCGGGTTTCAGAGCTTATCGGGCAGATGGAAAGCGTGATAGAAGGGATATCCCAGAATGCGGAGAAAGTAATCACTCTGCATACGCAAGTCGTAGAACAAAAGCTGTTAGTAGATAAAAATCTTCTGATAGAAGTATTTGAAAATCTGCTGAGCAATGCAGTGCGTTATGCCTGTAAGCACATTTGTGTACAAGTGGTATTGCATGGAACGGAATTGACAGTCTTTGTCAGGGATGACGGTCCGGGATTCTCAGACAGGGCGCTGCGCAGCGGTATGGACACTTATTTTAGCGAAGAAGAAAACAGTGGAGATCATTTTGGAATCGGTCTGTCCATCAGCAGAATGCTATGTGAAAATCATGGAGGAAGCCTTACTTTACAAAACAGTGTGGAGCAAGGCGCGATCTGCGCGGCAGTTTTGGCGGTTGGGACAGAAGGGGAGGGAGGAAACAACAGAAGAGAAGATTTTTGTTTTGTAGGAAATTCATAGATAAATTTTTTTTATACTGTATGCAGAGTAAGGAACGGCTGTATATTCTGCAGCATTCCAGACAAGAAAGAGAGGATGTGCGGTATGGATACCAGAATTGAGATCGAGAATTTATCTAAGAATTTTGGAAAAAAACGGGCGCTGAAACATGTGAACCTGGAAATCAGTCAGGGAATGTTCGGGTTGCTGGGACCAAATGGCGCAGGGAAGACTACACTGATGAAGGTGCTTACCACGCTGACGAAAAAGAGCGAAGGACAGGTAAGGCTGTGCGGGATACCAGTGGAGCGGTGCCGGGAAATTAGGCAGATTATCGGCTATCTGCCCCAGGATTTTTCCATGTATGGAAATATGGGGGCCTATGAGGCGCTGGATTATCTTGCGGTACTGTCAGGTCTGAATAAGAGAGAACGGGCGGAAAAGGTGCCGAAAATGCTGGAAAAAGTAAATCTTTCAGAACAGCACAAAACCAAGGTGAGGGCGATGTCCGGCGGTATGAGGCGCAGGCTCGGCATTGCCCAGGCAATTATCCACGACCCCAAAATTATCGTGGTAGACGAACCGACGGCAGGTCTGGATCCAGAGGAGCGGGTGCGGTTCAGAAACCTTCTCTGTGAGATTGCCAAAGACAGGATTGTAATCTTATCTACCCATATCGTGGGAGACATTGAGGCCACTTGTGAAAATATCGCTGTGTTGAATCAGGGAGAGATTCTGTTTCGGGGAACGGTTTCCCGGCTTCTGGAAGCAGTAAAAGGAAAAGTATATACGATGGAGGTATCCACTATGGAGCTTCCCATGATACAGGAACAGTTTCTGGTTACCGGGATTCTTACCAATGGCAGTACGGCAAACATCAAGATTATTGCAGAGGAAGCTCCTTTGAAGGGAGCGAAACCCGGACAGCCGGATGTAGAGGACGCCTATATGTACCTGATGAACCATGCCTCTGCGCCTGCGGGCAATATGTAAGTCCAGCTAATAAATGTCAATAGCAAAAATGAAAAAAGTTGATATTTATTGCTGGCTTAAAAAAGGGCGCACTTGTCCCTTGGTGAAAATATCATTTTTAAAAAGATATTGTTCCGTTGAAATGACAGTATTTTATGCAGCTATGTCGCATTTAGCAGCATTGAATTGTTTGATGTGTTCCTCGGGCTTGATGATTTTAAAAGGCTTGTTATCCCTGAGTATGGCAAATATTATGTTGCAGACCTTATGGGAAACAGCCCCCATTGCAACCAGCTTTGGCTTTGATTCACACTTTTTTAGATAGTAATCACGAAGCACTGGGTTTTTGGCTTCTCCAGTACGGGATATGCCGATGCTTTGTAAAGTCAGTGTATGGATAACCCTTCTGGCTATAGCAGAGCCTCTTTTGGACATTTTGGTTTTTGTGCCTTCAAATTTGCCAGACTGTTTTACCGCTGGATCAAGGCCAAAGTAAGCAAAAAGCTGTTTTGGCTTTGAAAAGGCAAAGAAATCCCCGATTTCCCCCATCAGGGAAACGGCAGAGAGAAACCCTGCGCCTTTAAAGGTTTCGATCAGATGTATTTGTTTTACAAAATCGGTACCCTCATTGGCATTAACAAGCTCATGCAGGGAATCAAGGATGCCCTTGATTTCTTCATCATACTTGCGGATGAAACTGATATATAGACGGATGCGTTTGATGTTGCTGTCAATCATGTATCCAAATGTCTGCGCTTCCTTAGCAGCACGGATAATGGCATTATGCTTGTTCTTTGCATATGTAAGTCCAAAACGTGCCGTTGACCTGATGGTGTCAATCATCTCTTGTTTGCCTGCTTCTATAAAGGCAGATGGGGATGTATAAGTTTCCAGCAGTGTAAGCGATGTGTTTGTTGTAACTTTAGAGAAAATGCCAAGATACTGTGGAAATGCCATACGCAGTTCTCCCTGGAGTTTGTTCACATAAGCGCTGCGGTTGTCCATTAAATCGTAGTATTCACGGCAGAGATTGCGGCAGTTCAGGGCAAGGTCAGAGGGCATGAGTGAAACCTTTAAATCTGGTTTCAGACCGATTAAAGCAGCTTTTCTGGAATCAAACCGGTCATTATGCACTTTTCTTATGTTCATGTTTGTGCTATTCTTAGTGATGATAGGATTAATAACGGCTGCGTTAAAACCCTTATCACGAAGAAAGCAGAAGAGTGGGTAATGATAGATTCCCGTGGATTCGAGGAAAATGCGACTTTCCAAAGAATACAGCTCTTCTGCTTCTTTTATTTTGGAAACAGCGGCTGTAAGGGAATCCATGCTGTTATGTAGGATTTTATAAGGTTTTCCTACAAACTGTTGGTTCGGAAGTGCGATAGACATCCAGGAGAAGTCAGCGCCGACATCAATACCAACAGAGACGAATAATTCATCGGGGTTAAAAAAAACTTTGTTTGACATGAGCGAAAGCTCCTTTCTGATAGGAATCCATTTCCAGCCTGGCAGGTACACAACCTTGCGAGTTATACGGGTATAGCCCTTGG
>QXWW01000035.1 GCA_009911185.1 Lachnospiraceae bacterium | reverse complement strand
TTAGTACGCAAACTTATTATACACCCAAGTGTCTCATACGGCATTTTTTTCTAAAAAAACTTGTAAAGTGGTGTTTACTTTATATATTGTACTGAAATGCGAGTTCTGCTTAAACGATGTGGAATCTCTTAAAATAGGAGATTACATTTCTGTATCATGGCGATAAAAATTCGTATTTGCACAGTTGAATGGCGAAAATGGGTTTATTATAATAAGTGCAGCATACTGAAACAGAAAAATGATGAAATTCATACTCCATACACATGGAGATGCTAAGATAAATGTGGAGGTGGTCTTTATGGCAAAGATATTGATTGTGGAAGATAATGCAGACACAAACGAAGCCGTTTCCGAATATTTGCAGGAAGCGGGACACGAAATTATATCAGCATATGACGGAACGGAGGCTTTGGAGCTTTTTTCACAGAATACGATAGATTTAATTGTCCTTGATATTATGCTGCCTACCATGTCAGGGCTTGCGGTATTAAATGCTGTCCGCAGGACAAGCCAGATACCTGTTATCATGCTTACCGCATTAGAGGATGAATATACGCAGGTATCGAGCTTTGACTGTCTGGCAGATGATTATATGACAAAGCCGTTTTCGATGGTTGTGCTTGGGAAACGTATCACGGCATTGCTGCGTCGGGCAGGGGTAAAGGATGAGCCGAATATATGGAAACATGGTGATTTGACCGTGGATTTTTCTGGATATTCCGCTTGCAACCAGAATGGGAAGATAGATATAACACCGAAAGAAATTGACCTATTGAAGCTGCTGCTTGAGCATAAAGGTCTGGTGCTGTCACGGTCACAGATATTAAATGCGGTGTGGGGAGAAGATTCTTTTGTGATAGACCGCATTGTGGATAGCTATATCAGAAATCTCCGCAAAAAACTGGAACTTGACTGTATTGTTACCATAAAAGGGATTGGATATAAATTAGAGGTGGACGCATGAAAAAACGAAAACTATTTCCAAAAACTTTTTTATATACCTTTAGTTTAATGATGGTGATTGTTGCCGTGTCACATCTGCTGATATATATTTTACTTCCCACAGTCTATAATTACCGTCAGAGGAATGAACTGGAATCCGATATAGAAAGGTTGTGTGAAGATATTGAAGATATGGAGGATTCTGGCAGGCTCTCTCTGGTTACCCAGTTTGCGGGAAAATGGAATGCTGATATTGTGGTGAAATATGACGGATATACTTATGAAATGAATCTGCTGAACGCAGGCGGAAGTGAGCCAGCGGATATTCACGGCAATATGGAAAATGTAGACGTTATTGCGGAAAAGACAGATGGCAGGATAAAAATATCTTTATCCCAAAATCCAAAAGGCAAGACAGACTTCTTTTATGGAGAAAGGATATTTTCAGGCGAAAAAGGGTATGTGAAAACGACTGTATCAAGACAGCAGATTGAAGATGCAGTCAGCACGGTCATTATGATTTTGCCAGTCACAGCATTTGTCTGTACGATTGTTTCAATAGTGTTTGCATTATTGTATTCCCACATGATTACGAAACCAATCAAACAGATTTCTGATGTTACAAAGCAGATGCAGGAACTGTCGTCTGGGGCATATTGTGAAGTCCATACCCATGATGAGATTGAAACTCTGGCAGACAATGTGAATCGGATGTATGACAGCCTGATAAAGACAATCCATGACTTAGAGCAGGAAATCCATAAGGTAGAGGAAATGGAAGTACAGAAAACGAATCTGCTCCGCTCGGCATCCCATGAACTGAAAACACCTGTTACTGCCGTAAATGCGATGTTGGAAAATATGATTCTGGATGTAGGGAAGTATAAAGACCATAGCGTTTATCTTCCTAAGTGTAAAATGCTGATGGAACAACTGTCGGTGATGATTAAAGAAATTTTAGATGCTTCAAAAGCTGAAAGAACAGATATGGAAGATGATGAAGAAATTGATTTGTCAGAACTGGTAGAACAGATAGCAGAGCCGTATCGGATGATTGCAAAATCAAAAGGAATCTGCATCAAAACGGATATTTCAAAGCAGTTTATGATTACTTATCCCGTATCCATGATAAAGAAAGTGATTTCTAATCTACTGTCAAACACAGTTTCCTATACATCAAAAGGCGGAACGATAAGGATTTACCTTGATGGGGAAAAACTGATTTTTGAAAATGACTGCGTTCCTATTCCGAGCGAGTATTTAAAGCATATATTTGAACCGTTTTACCGACCCGATGACAGCCGTGACAGAAATACGGGCGGGAATGGTCTGGGCTTGTATATTGTTGATACGATATTGAAAACCCTGCAAATTTCTTATAGCTTTACTGCTATGGAGAATGATAGCGGGATGCGTTTTATGATTGAATTATAAATAGTATGGTAAAGACCGTCTGTATAGGCGGTTTTTTTACGCCCGAAAAAACTGCCAGTAATTTTTCTTTATTTCCGCGAGCAATGAGCCAAGCAGCCGCACTTGTGCGGATATTTGGCGGTGCTATGCGCCAGTGGCGCATGTTAAGCACGGACCGAAATGGAATGTAGATGCCGCGAGAATCACATATCCCGCAGCTTGCTGCAGGGTATGTGATTTTCACACGCCATTCATATTAGACTGATACACCACTCATATGAGAGGGATAGAATGTCAATACAAGCAAACGAAACACCCTGCGGGCATACCATTATGTCCGAAAAGCGTGGACGGCAAAGAGGAAAGGAGGAACTGATTTGAGCAGCATAAAGCGAAGCATTCTATATGTGTCAAGGAAAAAAGGGAAAAGTCTGACGCTCTTTTTATTGTTACTCTTGATAACGGTATCTGTTATGACTGGTATTTCTGTCCGAAGCGGAACGGAAAAAGCCGCACAAAATCTGAGGGAAACCATAGGGGCATCTTTTACCATAAGCGGCAATATCAGCAGTCTGGAACTTGATAAGGACGAAGCAGGATATACCACAGAAAAAATCCATGTTCCTTTGCAGATAGTCATGCAGATTTTAAGCATGGATGGCATAAAGGCGTACAATGCAGAACAATATGCTCCTGCCCGGGCTGAGGGGATAAACTACCTTTCTGGGATGACAGATGGTAATCTTTCTGCAAATACAGATACCGCTTATCAGACAGATTTTGTAAACGGCATATTAGAACTGTCCGAGGGCAGGCATATCACCGAAGAGGACAAAGGGGCGGCACTTATCAGTGACAGATTGGCAGAAGAAAACCATCTGGGGATTGGCAGTGAGATTATCTTAAAATCTGATTCTGAAAACAGACAGGAGCAGGCGAAAGTTCGGATTACAGGCATCTATTCCAGTGACAGCAAGATGGAATATGACGATGATACCATCTTTTCAAGCCATGATGTATTTTGGCAGTTGTCTGGGCAGGAAACCTCTGTTTATGCGGGAAATGTGACCTTTTATGTGGATGACCCAGAGGAATTGAACCAGATTGTCACACAGGTAAAACAGATAAACTCCGTTCAGTGGGATGATTATTTTATCCAGATAAACGAATCGGAATATCAGGCGGTTTCGTATCAGCTTCAGACGTTGGAAAGGCTCACAGGTATGTTGATAATTGCCGTAACGATTGTGGGTGTGATTGTAACCGCCCTTGTGCTTATGATGCGGATAAGGGACAGGATACATGAAGCAGGAATACTGCTTTCCATTGGCACATCTTCTGCTAAGATTATTTTACAGTTTGTTTGTGAAGTGTTGATGATTTTCATATTGGTATTTATAGTTTCGCCTATATTGGGGAATTTCATCATAGGGCAGGTGGAAATGGCACTTAGAAATATGGGAAATGCAATCAGTATGTCAGTTTCACTTAAAATAACACTGGTGCAGTTCCTTTTAGAAACATTCATTATCGTAATTGTGGTAATTGCAGCATCTTTGCCAGTTACCCGAATGAAGCCAAAAGATATTTTATCAAAAATGAGCTGACAGAAGGAACGCTTATGATACGAAGTTTCATAATTCATAATGCGTTCCGACGATATGCCGCCGAGTGGAACGAGGGGGCAATACCTTTTATACGAGGAGGATAAGGACTATGAGTATATGGAAAAGGGCATTTTTATATGTCATACGGAAAAAGGTAAAAACCATTCTTTTATTTTTTGTTTTGCTTGCAATGTCTACTTTTGTTTTGACAGGATTGTCAATCTATAAGGCAGCAGATGATTCGGCGTTGAGCCTGCGGAGGTCAGTGGGCGGGAGCATCCGACTGGAATTAGATGAAAGCAATGGGGCAAATTGGCAGTACCAGCAGGCGGCAGGTGGAATGATGGTCGAATATGTCGGGACTCCGATTACGGACAAAGATATTGGGGAGATTATGTCCGTAGATGGCGTGAAAGCATATAACGGCATAGGTGACGGAAGTGTCTATGCAAAAGACTTTGATTTCATATCGGGCTTTCGTTTTGGTATGGGAAGCGATTACAGCAGGCTGCCGTCTGTCACAAATTCAGAATACTTTAACTTTTTTACCCGCAAAATGTTCCAGTTGATAGATGGACGCCATATGAAAGAAGATGACGACCATGTCGTGTTAATCAGTTCGGCGGTTGCGGAAAAAAATAATTTAAGAATCGGCGATACCATTACAGTACAGTGCTGTTATGACAGTGGCAATTATCCAGACGTGGAACTGACGGTTGTTGGTATTTACGAGTATAAGGGAGATACCGATTCTTTTCAGACTACCTCAACGGACAAACGTAACCGTCTGATTATTGACCATCAGGCAATGCAGGAAATTATGCAGAGGGATGAAATACAGTATGACAATGGCGTTGACTTCTTTGTGGACGACCCAAGAGAAATTGACAGGATTGCGGGGAAGATAAAGAATCTCGATTTAGACTGGGACTGTTTCGCACTCACGGTAGACAATTCTGCCTATGAAGCGGTGGCGGCATCCCTGCTGTCCATGCAGAAGCTGATTGTCTGGCTGATTGTCGGGTGTATGGTTGTGAGTGTCGGTATTTTGATACTGATTCTGTCTATGTGGATAAAGCAGCGGAGATATGAAACTGGAATATTGCTCTCTATTGGAATTACAAAGGGCAGGATTGTTTTTCAGTATCTATTGGAAGTGCTGGTAATAGCGGTTGTGGCTTTTGGATTGTCTTATTATACAAGCAGCTTGATTTCACAAGGGATAAGTGATTTGATTTTTAACCAAACAGCCGAATCACAGCCAATGCCAGAAATAGAAGTGCCAGACGATGGCTCGAAGTATCTTGATATAACAGGGCAGTATATTCCATATGATACTTCCAATATGGAAATGGTAGAAAGCGTGGAGGTAAACGTCAGTCCTAATAATTTGCTTTATATCTATATTTTTGGAACTTTTCTTATTGTCTTTTCCGTTTTAGCGTCATCTGTCACGGTGATACGGATGAAGCCGAAAAAGATACTCTCACAAATGGATTAAGGAGGTTTTCACAATGAGCATTATGGAGATTCAAAAAGTCCGCTATTCTTATGATAACAAGCGGAATGTATTAAACGGCATAAGCACTTCACTGGACGAGGGAAAGATGTACGCCATTCTGGGAGCGTCTGGCTGCGGCAAGACTACGTTGCTGTCACTTCTGGGAGGTCTGGACAGTCCTTTAGACGGACAGATTTTGTATGATGGTCAGGACATTGAAAAAACAGGGTTTGCCAGCCATAGGAAAGACAATGTGGCGTTTATCTTCCAGAGCTATAACCTTATTGATTATCTGACGCCGAAAGACAATGTAGCTTTGACAGCGAAACTTCCCCCACAGCCAATTTTAGAACGTGTCGGGCTGACTGCGGAAGAATGTAAAAGGAATGTCTTAAAGCTCTCTGGCGGTCAGCAGCAGCGTGTGGCGATTGCCCGTGCGTTGGCATCGGATGCGAAAGTAATCCTTGCGGACGAACCAACGGGAAATTTGGACGAAGATACGGCGGCAGAGATTATTTCCATATTGAAAGAGTGTGCCCATCAAATGGAGAAATGCGTTGTTATTGTATCCCATTCAAACGAACTTGCAAAGCAGGCTGATACAATTTTTCGGTTAAAGAAAGGGAAACTGATTCAAGATTGAGCGGTGGATAGATATAAGATTGTTGCATAGCAAAGGAACTGTTTTGAAAAAATGAAAAGAATGTTTATAGAGATATAACTTCTAATGGAATGGCTGCATTCTCTGGTTATAGGAGATAGAAGCCCAAAATAGTCTGAAAATTTTATAAAAATAGGATTTGACAAACTGCTGATTTTTATGCTAAAATTATTTGCACGAATTTAAAGGAGAAAAGTTTTATGAGTTTTTATATTACAAACGAACTTCCGCCTAAAAAGAAAATCAGCTCTGTACAATTAAATCCGATGAAACATTGTACAGAGTATAGCGTAAAATAGCACGTTAAGATTTCATCGGGAAATGCAGCAGTACATGAGGGGGATTTTATATCTTTTTCATTTATTGTTTCTTTTCTCGTACCAATTTGTGTGTAGCAGGCTATGGACAGTGTTTTGTCCGTAGCCTTTTGTTTGCCATAGCATACGGAAGAAGCTGCCAGTGGCAGGTTCTGTAGGAGTATAGGGGTTGTTTCAATTAAGCAGTTTGCGGTGGAACGGATATAGCAGAAGGCATGATACGAAAGGTATCTGACTTCTGCTATTTTTTTGCCTATTTTAGAAAATCAGACAATGAAAAGAGAGGACAACAATTATGAGTTTATTAGAAGTTATGGGATTAACACATTCTTTTGGTGACAATGTTTTGTTTAAAAATGCAGATTTCACATTAAATAAGGGCGAACATATCGGGATTGTTGGTCAGAACGGGGCAGGAAAAAGCACGTTCATAAAGATTTGCACTGGGCAGATTATTCCCGATTCTGGCAGGATAGTATGGCAGCCAAATACAAAAACAGGGTATCTTGATCAATATGCTGAAATCGAAAAAAGCACAACGATGAGGGCATTCCTGCAATCCGCATTTTCCAGACTGTATGAGATGGAAAGCAGGATGAATGAGCTGTACTGCCAGTCTGCGGATGGGGATATGGGGAAGTTAAGCACGGCGGCAAGGTATCAGGAAGAATTAGAGCGTGAGGAGTTTTATTTGATTGACACAAAAATAGAGCAGGTAGCGACAGGTCTGGGCTTAACAGCAATCGGCTTGGACAGACCGATTGAGCAGATGAGCGGCGGGCAGAGGGCGAAAGTCATACTGGCGAAACTGCTGCTTGAAAAGCCAGATGTTTTGCTTTTGGACGAGCCGACAAACTTTTTGGACAAGGAACACGTTATGTGGCTTGCTGAGTATCTGTCCAGCCTGCAAAACGCTTTTCTGGTAATTTCACATGATTATGACTTTTTAGAGAAAATATCTACAAGGATATGCGACATTGATAACGAAAAAATCAAAAAATATTTTGGCACATATTCAGAGTTCACGAGAAAAAAGGCATTACTCCGTGAGGATTACATCCGGCAGTACACGGCACAGCAGAAAACAATAAAAAAGACGGAGGAATTTATCCGTAAGAATATTGCGGGGAGAAAGTCAAAAATGGCTCGTGGCAGGCAGAAACAGCTTGACCGAATGGATAAGATGGAAGCTTTGGAGCAGAAAGAAATCAAGCCGTATTTTCGGTTTGATGCTGCCCCGCTGACTACAACAGAGCATTTAAAGGTAAAACATCTGTCTGTTGGCTATCATTACCCTGTATTATCGGATATCAGCTTTTCCGTAAAAGGGGGAGAGAAAATAGTTGTGGCAGGATTTAATGGCATCGGTAAATCCACTCTGCTTAAAACGCTTATCAGCCAAATCCCCTTATTAGGCGGAAAATTCCGTTTTTCTGAGCAGGTTAGGATTGGGTATTTTGAACAGGAGCTGGCATGGGCAGATATAGAAAAAACGCCTATCCAGATAGTTTCCGATGCTTACCCGATGCTTGCGGTAAAAGATGTGAGAAAGCGTCTTGCAGGCTGCGGCATCTCAAGTAAGCACGCCATGCAGGAAATTGGGACATTGAGCGGAGGGGAACAGGCAAAAGTTAAAATGTGCCTGCTTATGGTGGAGCCATACAATTTCCTTATCATGGACGAGCCGACAAATCATCTTGATATGCTGGCAAAAGAAGCATTGAAAACAGCACTTGCGGAATTTGAAGGTACAGTATTATTAGTGTCACATGAGGAATCATTTTACCGTGATTGGACGCAGAAAGTGATAGATATAGAAAAGAAAATATAGGATAAGAAACACATTTTGTAAATAGTGACGGAGGTAAGGGGCAGCCCACCAAATAAAAAAACAGCGTCTGGTGGGCGGCTTTGCCATGCCAAAAATAAAAATCCTTCCAAACCTGTTTTCAGTTTGGAGGGATTTTTTTGCATACGGAAAGTGTTTTCTATTTACATATATCATATCGGGGATGGGGGGATAGCCTGTTAAAAAAATCCTCGTCAGTACTTGGGGGCTTTGTATCCTGCGAGTAGAAGTCATATTTCTGTATTTCAGAAATAAAATCTCCCTAAACCGTAAAGGTCTTAAAGCCTTTGCGGTTTTTCTTTTGTCGTTTTTTGTGGGATTACGCCGTAAGGTGATTTCTGGTGTTGGATGCCGTTCTCCGCCTGCCAATCTGGATTGCATTGAATCTTCTTGACCTGTCAGTCAGAAGCATCGTGAGCAAAAGTACAGCCCTTGCTGCGTTATCTGAAGATGAGCAAAAGCTGGTAAATGCTATCTTTTTTCAAGAATTGTCAGAAAGGGAATGGTTGGGTATTTCTGGCATTCTGCAGAAAACAATCAATGACCGAAAACGGAGAATATTAGCTAAGTTAAAAAATTTCTGGAAAAATAAAAAATTCTTCCGCTCCCCTCTCATTTTTTCCTTTGGAAAAGTGAGGGGGCTTTTCTATGGGTTTCCCAGTGTTCATTGACAACCGAATACACATTCGTCAAACACATCCTTTTTGTGATTGTGAGAGCATAAGCGTGTGCAGCGGTACGCCATGACCTGCCGAAAGGCAGCGAGCGATAAATACCGACTGAAAATATCGGACAGCTCCCGATTCCGCCATGACCCATAAAGAGAATAATGGTACTCCCGTCTTGAATGTTTCGAGCATTAGGCGGCTCTGTCAGACCGACAGTTGGGGTGGAACTCCCGTGGCGTCAGTTCGCTGCTGACCGTTTGGCGACTTCCCAGCGTGAGAAACGTATTTGCATTTTCGGGGTGTCGAGGACAAATAGAAAATGCTTTCTATCATAAAGCCAGTTGCAGGGCGGTCAATGGAACCCCCTGCGGGGATACCTTGATGCCATACGGCAATATAGAGGAAAACAGAGCTTGTTTTACGCTCTCCCGACCTTAAATACTTCCTTGCTTCTGGCTGTTACATAGGCAGGTTATTCCTGCCTAAATCAAGATGGAGGTATATAAGCAATATGGAAAGAACAATTAAGCGTGGCGACATCTACTATGCAGAGCTGAATCCCGTTATCGATTCGGAACAGGGCGGCACACGACCCGTACTTATCATTTCAAATGATACAGGTAACAGACATAGCCCTACGATTATTATTGCCGCTATTACGGGTCAGACACAGACAAAGGCAAAATTACTGACACATACCGAGGTAAAGGACTTTGAGGCGCTTGACAGGGATTCCATTGTCTTGCTTGAGCAAATCCGTACCGTGGATAAGAAAAGATTAAAACAATACATGTGCATGATGCCCGCTGAAGCGATGGCAAGAGTTGATAAGGCTCTTGCCATTAGTATTGGGATTTCTTAGAGAAATCTGTCTTAATTTATGGAAAGGGAAATGCGTATGGCGGAACAGGCACAGGTTGAAATAAAAGATAAATTCTGTCTTACGATTGATGAAGCATCCGCTTATTTCAATATCGGAGAAAAGAAACTGAGAAGAATCGTTACAGATAATATAGATACAGGATTTATCATCCAGAATGGAGTGAAATTTTTAATCAAGCGGAAACAGTTTGAAACTTTTTTGGAGAGTTTAACGGCTATTTAAATATCATTGGATAAACCAGATATGCAGGCAGCTTTGAGGAGGGATATAGGGATATTTTTTTACAAATGCTGCTTTCATTTTTAAGATGGCAAAAGGGCTTCGTCTATGATATACTACAATATATCGTGACAGGGCTCTTTTTGTACGAAAGGAGCATGGATATGAGCGGAAAAAGACGGGACAGCAAAAATCGTATTCTCCGCAACGGAGAGAGCCAGCGTCAAGACGGACGATATGCGTTCAAATACATTGATGCCACAGGGAAACAGCAGTTTGTGTACAGTTGGAAACTGGAAAAGACGGATAAGACACCACAGGGAAAACGGGATGACATCTCATTAAGGGAAAAGGAAAAACTGATATTGAAAGACCTTGATGATGAGATTGTTCCCCGTGGCGGAGAGATGACCGTTCTGGAACTGGTGAAAAAGTACCTTTTGCAGAAAACAGGGGTGCGACGCAATACGGAAGCTAATTATAAATTTGTAGTCAATATCATTAAAAAAGAAGCGTTTGGCAAGAAGCGAATTGATAAGGTAAAATTGTCGGAAGCGAAATGTTGGCTTATCAAATTACAGCAGGACGGAAGAGGTTACAGTTCCATCCATTCCGTAAGGGGCGTTGTAAGACCCGCTTTCCAGATGGCAGTTGACGATGATTTGATACGCAAGAATCCGTTTGAGTTTCAGCTTGCCACGGTTGTCGTGAATGACAGCGTGACAAGAGAAGCTATTACAAGAAAGCAGGAACGGGCTTTCCTTGAATTTGTAGCACAGGATAAGCATTTTTGCAGATACTACGATGGAATCTATATTTTATTTAAAACAGGGCTTCGGATTTCCGAGTTTGTGGGACTAACGCTGAATGATATTGATATGCAGAACAGGAAAATCAATGTCAACCACCAATTACAGCGGAAAAGAAATATGGAATATGTCACCCTGGACACAAAAACCACAAGCGGCACGAGGGAAATCCCCATGTCGGACGAGGTATATGCGTGTTTTCAGCGGATTATCGCAAACAGGAAGAAAGTGAAAACCGAGCCTATGATAGATGGCAAATGCGGATTCCTGTATCTGGATAAAAATGATATGCCGATGGTAGCCCTGCATTGGGAGAAATACTTCCAGCATATTTGTGAGAAGTACAACAGTATCTATAAAGTGCAGATGCCAAAGGTCACGCCCCATGTGTGCAGGCATACGTTTTGTTCCAACATGGCAAAGTCGGGCATGAATCCGAAAACGCTCCAATACCTTATGGGACATTCTGATATTGGAGTGACACTAAATACCTATACGCATATTGGTTACGATGATGCAAAAGAGGAGTTGGAACGGATGGCAAAAGCCGAGTAGTAAAATGGCATAGAACCTCTCAATTTACTACTTCCCCGGTAAAAGATATGCCAATTTAGACTACGATATGCCAAGAACAAAGGGAATTTGCAAACGACAGGAAAAGCCGATAAATCAAGGAAATACAGCAAATACAAGGAGTTTGAAAGATATGATTAGAATACTTTTCGTCTGCTACGGCAGAAGTAAGGTAAAAGCCGCATAATTCGGCACTTTGGGGCAAACTTGGGCATACCGTGGCAGACAAATAATACTTGAACTACGATAAGACTACGAATGAGGGAATGAAAAACTGGAAATGTGGATAATCGTTAAAAGGTAGTGTGGAATCGTTAAATTGTGTTTGTTATCGTTATAAGGTATAAAATGGGGATAATGGGTATTACAGACGAGAAAATTAGAATGAGATTATGGCTCGGAAAGCGATTATCGTATTTCTGAGTTTTTTATTGTTCCGTAGATAGGAAAATATTATTCCTTCTTAATTGATATTATTCCGAGTGTGAGGTATACTATTATTAGAAAGAGAGGTTTAATCTTTATGTATATAACGGTAAAGCAGGCTGCGGAAAAATGGGGAATTTCGGACAGGCGGGTTCGTATCCTCTGCTCGGAAGGGAAGATTTCAGGTGTTACCCGTGAAGGACGTAGTTGGATGATTCCGGCAGATGCTAAAAAGCCGGAGGATGGACGGTTTAAGACAGCGGAAAGTTTACTGATAGCTATAGACAGGAAGAAAATAGAACTGGACTCAAGACGGCCGTTGACAGAGGGAGAAGCGGAGCGTCTGACAGAGGAGTTTATTGTTGAATACACCTATAATTCCAATGCAATTGAGGGGAACACTTTAACCTTACGGGAGACAGATATGGTTTTACGTGGTCTGACGATTGACAGAAAGCCGTTAAAAGACCATATGGAGGCAGTTGGGCATAAAGAAGCATTTGATTTTGTGCGGGATTTGGTAAAAGACCAGGCACCTTTATCGGAGAGTGTCATTAAACAGATTCATTATCTCGTATTAGCGGATAAACGGGAGGATCGAGGCGTTTACAGAAGAGTCCCTGTAAGAATTATGGGGGCAAAACATGAACCGGTTCAGCCGTATTTGATCCAGCCAAAGATGGAACAGTTGCTGGAGGCTTATATAGAGAGTACAGAGCATATTATTCCCCGGCTTGCACGGTTTCACATTGAATTTGAGGGGATTCATCCTTTTATTGATGGAAATGGCAGAACTGGGAGGCTGCTTGTGAATCTGGAATTAATGAAGGCCGGATATCCGCCGATTGACATTAAGTTTTCGGATCGTATTTCTTATTATGATGCGTTTGATGAATATCATGTAAAACACAATCTTGGCGCAATGGAAAAGTTGTTTGCAGAGTATGTAAATAAAAGGTTAGACAGTTATTTGGTGATGTTGAATGAATAAGCAGACGAAGGAGGAATTAGAATGTTTGTTTCAGAATACTTTGAGCTGGGTGATGAATTTGATAAGAAAGAGATATTTGATTGTATTTCGCGATAAAGACAGTCTCTTTTTCATAAATTTAATGCGATTGAAGGTATGTGATACTCCGGAATTTCAAGGCTCATATTAGAGTATAAATGATCACTTCAGTAAAATAGCGACACTCCTTAATGCATCTGATTCAAAAGAAGATAAAATGTACAAATCTGCAATTAAGTTATTTAAGTTTTCGGAAGTTAATGGGATAAACCTTGGTTTTTCCGAAAGTGAACATGGTGCCGGATTTGGTGAAAAATTTAGGAAGCAGGTTATTAGTGATGTATTTGATATTGTAAAAAAGGGTGTGCAATATCCGGAGATTTTTCAGCTTGTCAGCCTTTTTGAAGAAAACATTGGTCCTGACAGGCTAAGTGATATGGTAGCCACGATTATATACCCTGATATTGTTAAATTTACAAAGAGAATACAAGAAGAGCTTGGAATCACCAAGGGAAAATATCCGAAATGCATTTTTCAAGAGGATGGTCTTGTTGTAAATCCATATAAAGGTTGTGAAATTTTATTATTATCTAAAGATATTTTGCACGAGCTTCCAATTGCAAAGTGTTGGGATGATATAGATAGGGTGGTTTCGGAAAATGAGAATATCCGCAGGGAGATAAATGAGGCAGTAGGCGAAGAGTGGAGCAGGTGGTATTCCAGAGATAAAAAAGCCTATTTGAAAGAACATATTTTTAAAGATCCGGAAAGGTGCGGTCGCGTAATTGAAGGGTACAGAAAATCAGAGGTGGCCCAATATGATTTGAATAACGATGTAGAATATATTGCGGCAACGTTAATAAAAACAATGAAAAGTGAAGGAATCAGCTTTGCGGTGGCTGGTGCTAAAGAGAAAGACAGTTTTGAGGCAGCATTGGATGTTCTGGGTATTTTCAAAGAGTGGGTTGAATATAATAAAGGCTGGGATACAATTCAGGGTACAGAAAGCGGTAAAAGAGAAAAGATTGTACAACGACTTATTCATTTCGGTTCGAAAAATTATATTTCTGCAAACGATTTAGATATAAGTTTTGAACCGGATGCCGGGAGAGGTCCTGTTGATTTTAAAGTCAGCCGTGGTGGCGATAAAACAATAGTCGAAATTAAATTATCTACAAATTCGCAGTATTTGCATGGATATGAAGAACAGGTTGAAGAATATGGAAAGGCAGAATGTATAGATAAAATGGTATATGTATTTATCAATCTGGGAAATTCAGGGAGATTAAAAAAGATTACTGATACTCATCAGATGAATTTGCAGAACCAGAAAAAAGTTCCTGAATTGATGATAATTGATGCGACAGCTAAAAATGCGGCAAGTACATATTCTAATTAAAATTTTTTGCAGCGTATATTGCAATTAAAAATGTATCCAAGGGCTGAATTTGGGTGTATTTTTTATTGGAAAAAATTCCAAAAACATCATGGATACAAAATCAGGAAAGCACCCGCAGTTGCAGGGAAACATCGTAACCACAATTTTGATACAATGGGAAAACGCCGGAAACGCTGAAAATAAAGCTTTCTGCGGGTTTGGTGGGTTGGGATTTTTGCTTTTTTGTGTGCCGCTACGGTTCTTGGGCTGTTCTGCCCGGCAATTTTGCAACTTTTTTGATGAAATTGAGTGAATTTATTTGATATGTATGATTGATTTTCAAAAATGGCGTACTTTAACAAGTCAAAATTTAAGCGCTTTTCAAAGGAAAAAGATGTGTCCCAATTCTGTCTTTCTGAATCTTATTATGGAGTTTATTTATATTTTTTGCCATAGCTAACAGCGTACTTTCGGCTAATACATTTGAAGTTCCTTTGCTCATATATCTTCGGAACTGCATATCCTGTTTTAGATCGCCAAAGGAGCCTTCTGCCTGAATACTGCGGTTTGTCCTGAATACAATCCCCTCATCTGAAAGAATACGCTCCAAATCTTCCTTTCTGTATTTCAAAAACGTTTTGGAAACCTGAAGTGCTTTTGTCCGTTCTTCTACGGGCGTTTTGCAATTGTTTCCTTTTATACAATCACTTTTGTATGGGCATCCCTTACAGTCTTTGCATTTATAAATTGTTTTCTTGCTGGTATATCCTGTTTTGCTTTTGGAATGACGGATATGGTCTGCTCCTAACTTTCTTCCGTTTCTGCAAGTATAAATATCTGCTTGGGTGTCATACTCCATGTTTTCAATTCTTCCAATATCATTTTTATATTTACGGGTTTTGGAAATCTCATAGTTTGCAGGTTTGATGTACGACATCTGTCCATTGGATTCGGGAAACACATAGTTTTCCCCGCTTTCGTATCCGGCATCCGCTGTTATGTTTTTGTATTTGAATTTTAAATGCTGCTCAGCATCTTTCAAAAATGGTATCAGGGTTGTGGCGTCTGTGGGCTGTGGTCCGATCGTAAGCCATGTGATGTATTCAGAATCCACACCATGCTGGAGATTATACGCCGGCTTTAACTGCCCATTGCCCATAGCGTCTTCCTTCATTCTCATAAATGTGGCGTCATGGTCCGTTTTTGAATAACTGTTTCGTTTTCCGCAAATATGTAACTGCTGATTATATTTTTTTAGTCTGGATAAATAATCTTCCAGTGTTTCCATGCTTTTTTGCAGGGGCGTCTTTCTTTTTCCGACGCCATGCACAAAAATGATGTTTTCGCTCTGTTTCAGCGCGTAGAGTTTTTTTCACAGTTTCTTTACATGTTTCATCTTTACAGTATCGCCGTAAACAATCTTTATATCATAGAGCAGCTCGCATTCCGCCACAAAATCAGCAAGTTTGGTCAGCAGTTTTGCCTGATTCTTGGTTACGGCTTTTTTCCAGACAAAAGTATATTTATTCGCACTGGCTTCGATTTTGGTTCCATCAATGAAAATGGTCTCGCCTGAGATTTCCCCAAGGTCAAACAGTGCATTGGACATTTCGGCAAGAATGCGCTTTGCGCAGGGCGCAAAATGAATGCTTCTGAATCTTGCAATAGTCGCATGGTCAGGAGCTTTTTTCCCTTCCAAGAGAAACATAAAATTGATATCTCTTTTGCAGTTGAGTTCCATGGAACGTGAAGAATAATCACCATTCATGTAAGAGTAGAGCACAATCTTAAGAAGCGTTCTTGTCGGTAAAGAATTTATTTTTTCGTAGGAAGAATATAAATCAGTCAAATCCATTCCCTCCACAAACTGATTTAGTAACCGCACAGAATCGTCTTTCGGGATAATTGTTTCAATATTTAACGGAAGTTTTAATTGATATCCGTCAGAAAATTTCGTATAATCTTTTTGTAATTTAATGTGTTTGGTCATACATTAATTTTACACCAACTGCCGGATTCTTTCGAGGTCTGGCAGTCAATTTTTGTGAATTTTTGCATGGAAAAGGAGATATGATATACTATTATATACACTAAAATTATAAAATAGAAGGAAACTATAATTATGGAAATAGAAGAAAAGATGGCTGACAAGCCGGAAGATTGGCCAGCAAATGCGAGAGAGTGTACTCTTGAAGCAATATGCGAAAAAGTAGAAGAGTTTAGGGAAAATCCGTCATATAAAACCAAAGAAGTGTTATTGTCGTTGGTTTGTAATCATGATTTAAATCAGTCTACAGGAATTGGATTGATGAGAGTAACAGAATATGAAGTTGCGATTATTAATTATCTTTATATGGTAGGGGCGGTGCATCAAATAAATTCGTTAAAAGTATATCTCTATGATTTAATAACTGAAACTACCCGTCTGCAAAAAATAATGTCTTGGTGTAATCCTGTGTTGGGTGCTAATGATGAGGAAGGGGTAAGAATTTGTACATATGAGGAAGGTCTGATGCTTCCCCTAAAACTTTATCATTTTGCATATCACAAATATACGATTGAGAAAGAACTTTCATTTGCTGAACAATTGTTTTCTGTGGTTAATGAGATAGTGAAGGTAAGTAGAACAGAAGATGAAATAGACTCCATAGCATTTGCATATTCGTCATTATTATATGATATAAGTAATATGTACGGCAGTAAAAAAGAGCGGATTTGGGAGTTTACACGAGAAGAACTATTGGAATTATTTGAGCTGGAAGCTAAACTATTAAAAAAGAATAATCAATCGCCAATTGTGCGTCCTACAAAAGGTGTATTGATTATGCAAATAAGTAATTTCATTTTAAAGTCACGAAATAATTATAATGAGGACTATATATGCAAATATTTACCTAAAGATGTTGCAAGGGCAAGTATAACCAATCATCAAATTTGGATGAAAAAAACGGAGTTATTAAATGATAAAAGAGAGCAGAAAGTTATTCCAGAGTTTTTTGGGGATACTTCTTGGATTAAATACGATTGGGTAAAAAATATTGATTTTACAGCAACAAGGACATATTATGTATCTTGCTTTAGCAAAGAAATAAATAGTGATGAAATGCAAAATGATTATGGACAATGTTTATATGGATATAAGAATGACAGGATTATAGATTTAGTGGCTCCTATTGGAATAATGAAATTGAAGAAAAAGGATGGTGCAGATAATGACTTGCCAGATACGATGGAACGTCCTTATATTTCTCAAGTCATTGCGTTTGATGTGCTTTATGATGAAATAGAAGCGAAGAAGGAATTAGAGTATCTATTTGATGTGATAAATATGTTTGATATGAGTAATGCAGAGAAAAAGCAATTCCTACAGGAAATTCTTCAATATTGGATTCTATCGGTAAAAGATTATAAGTGGCATGAAGAAAAGGAAAGAAGGTATGTAATTTTTCTGTATGATAATTATGACTATAAGGAAATTGAATTTGACGATACTTTTCTAAAAATAAAAACCTCTTTGTTTTTAACGCCAGATTTTATTATTGGGGATAATCCGGGAAGATGGGAAATTATGCGACAACTTGATGCCAAAAGAAAAGCATTGTTTAGCAGAGAATATTTGCTTTGTACAGACTGTTTGATGCAAGATCATGATGCCGCAGTTATGCGAATGCCAAAAGTGTGCCCTGTATGTGGTTCAAGCAATATAAAGATGGTGTATCATGAAGAGTAGTAAGAACCCCCAATTCCTACTACGTTTTTACTACGTTTCACGGCTTCAACTTGCCACATTTTGCCCCGTTTTGCTTTTTCTGTGAAATTCTTAACAATTTTTATAGAACCGGAACAGTCGGCAAAACGTGCCAAAACACGGCAAATCAACGCATTTTAGGAGGATTTTTTATTATGATTAAGATACTTTTCGTGTGCCACGGCAACATCTTAACTAATTGTCAGAAACATTGATTTTACGGTGTTTTATTGAGTTTTACGGGCAAATTTACATCAAATTTACATCAATTCTGAAAAGAGCGTTGCAAGCTTAAAAATCCCATAATACTGCAAAAAGGCGGTAGGGGTTTAACCTATCGCCTTTATTCGTTATTCATTTCCATTATCGACATTAAATACAATTTTACCATTTTCAAGTTCCCAGCTTTCAACAATCATATCTTCGATTTCTTCCGGCGTTTCTGAATCCTCATGCCAGCTTTCAAAAATATTCTTCCCTTTTGAGAAATCATAAATGGCAAATTCATAAGTACCATCCAATGCCATTCCTAAAAATTCACTTACTGTAATATTCATATCCTTCTCTCTTTCTCCCGGCGCATCACCGCCGGGTGGGTGGTGTGGTTATGCTAATGTTTCCGCATATGCTTTAGCAGCTTTCAAAGTATCAAATTTTTCAATTTCAGTTCCCTTATGAGTTGTAAGAGTCCAACCGCCTTTTCTTAAAGAAAAACTATTATTAATAATTTTGAAATGCGCTTCATCAGAAATGTAATCATGAGGTTCAAAGCTATGGCAATTCCTCTTTGCTGGTTCTCCTGTCTTTGGGTCTATCTTTCTCCATTTAATCATTTATCTTATCCTCCATTCTGCCGGTTTTAAGGGGTTCCGGCTCCCTGTGGCAAATATCAGGTAAAAAATAATACCAAACCAACAACCACGATAATCAGCCAAATAATCGCCACCACAAGCTTAAAAATTTTCTTTATCATATTGATTTTACAGACGAACTATGTTATTTTTTGGATAGGGGAGGTTTCCCTCCCCGTTCCTTATCGGATACTCTCTATAATCATTTTGATTACGGCTATGAGAGTTCCAATTTCTAAGGCAAGTTGTGTAAGTGCTCGAACCACTTTTATCAGCTTGCCTATTTTCTTGTCCATCTGCATTCCTCCTTTCTTTATTTGATAATATAGGTATATCATTGGTTACCAATAATGTCAATAGATTTTTGTAATCTTTTTAAATATTTTCTGCTTGATATTGGGAACCAATTATGATATAGTGGTAACCAACAAGGAGGGAAACGAAATGGTAAAACGAAATATAATTATAGGGAAAGCCGGGGGAACTGCCGGGAAAAACTCTGTCAACTACAAAATCAGCATTCCAGCAGAAATGATAAAGGAACTGGGAGTGACACCAGAAGATAGGGCGGTGACAGTAGATTTTAGGGATGGAAAGATATTGATTGAAAAAGATATGTAAAGAAGATTAAAATGGTACAACCGCCATCGCCTTATGTTGTATAATGGGAGCATGGAGAAATAATGTGATTTATTTTGGGAGAGAAATTGAGCATGAAAGAGGAAATAGAAAACAGCGCAACAGATGTACTTGCGGCGTTACTTAAACAGCTTAAAACAATGTGGATAGTCATTATCCTTCTTATCATTTTGCTTGTTGGAACAAATATGGCTTGGTTGTGGGTATTCCAGTCCTATGACTATGTTTCACAAGACGGCGAAGGATATAACTATTTCAACCGTGAAGTTGAAGGAGATGTATTTAATGGGGCAGAAAGTAAGGATAAAGAAAAAGGGCAGGAGCAAGGGGACTAAGAGAAGAAGAAAGTAGCGGTGGAATGAAGAAGAAAGTTGAAAGGTTTGTTAAATGGGAATTGGAAATGTTCAGAACTGAATGTAACTTTTCACCAGATGAAGCCATGTTCTTTGATTTAAGAAACGATGGTGATGGAATGAGCCTTGAAGAAATAGCGGGACAAATGGGATATTCCATGAGCAAAATAACAGACCTTGTTAGCAGTGTCAACGAAAAAATCATAAAGGTTCTTCCTCTTGGAGAAGCATATTTTAAGAAATATTGCAAGGAATACAGATAAAAATTGAACAAAAACAGCAATAAAAACGGGCGTTTTCCGCATATGGAGAACGCCTTATTTTTATGCCAAAATATAGGTATCAAATCTAAGGAGGACATCAAATGTACTCTACAAATCCCGCATTACAACAGAAAATGATGCAGCTGGACCAGCAGTATGCACAGGAAAAGACTAACATCATGCAGAGTTTTTATAACCAGCAAGGAAATGGGTGGGGGCAACAACCGTCACCTGCTCCGGCGCAACCGTCAGCTCCTGCGGCTAATGTCAACTGGATATACGTTTCTGGAATTGAAGAAGCCAAAAAGCATATTGTTCAGCCTGGCAACACTGCATGGCTGATGGATAATAATGAGCCGTATTTCTATGTCAAGACTGTTGATGGTGTTGGAAGCGTCACATTTCGAATTTTCCAGTTTTCCGAGGTGGCAGAAACCACGCCGGAACCACAAGCTCAAATAGACCTCTCACAGTACGTCCAGAGGGACGAATTTGACGAGTTAAAAGCACAGTTGGAACAATTGACCACCAATAATAAAAAACCGCCTGTAAAGGCAAATAAGGGGGCAGAGGACAATGGCTAATCCGTTGGCAGGAATGATGGGGAAATCTCCGGAGGCGAATCCGGCAATGCAGAATATGGGGAATCTGAAACAGGCGGCGCAGTCTGCAAAAAGAATGATGGGTATGCTCCAATCTGTGAAGAACCCGCAACAAGCACTTATGGCGGCGGCGCAACAGAATCCTCAGTTGAATGCAGTCATGCAGATGTGTCAGGGGAAAGACCCGCAGCAGGTATTTTACGCTGAATGCCAGAAAATGGGTGTCAACCCTGATGATGTTTTGAGCCAATTACGCTAACACCACCGAAAGGGTGTTAAGAATAAAATCGGTGCAATGCACCGTCAGCCCGTGAAGTGGCGGGCAGAAAGGAGTACGGTATGACAGAGACAGGATTGAGTGCTGCCGATATCGCCGCCGTAACTGACAGGAATTGCGGATATGGTTATGGTGATGGCATGTTTGGCGGAAATGGAGGATTCTTCTGGATTTTCGCTCTGCTGTTACTGCCAATGCTTAACGGCGGCGGATTCTGGGGCAACAGAAACGGAAACCCAGTCACAGAATCAGGTTTGTGCGATGCGATGAATTTCAACAACCTTGAAAACGCCGTAGGTCGTTTGAGTGACCAGCAGGCAGCAATCGCGCGTCAGACAGACAATGCAATCTGCAATCTGGGCTATGAAACTCTGCGGAACTTCAACAGCCTTGAGCAGCAGTTGGCGGCATGTTGCTGCGAAACCAAGCAGCTTCTCATGGAGAACCGCTATCTGGCAGAAAAGAACACGGCAGACATTAACGCCAACACCACGGCGCAGGTGCAGAAAGTGCTTGACGCTATCTGCGGCAACCGCATGGCTGATATGCAGAACCAGATTAACCAGTTGCAGTTGCAGTCTGCGTTGTGCGGCGTAGTTCGCTATCCGACACAGACCACATTTGCAACACACTGCAACCCGTTTTTCGGGGGATTTGGATGCGGTAACGGTTGTGGCTGCGGAAATGGCTGCGGCAACATCTAATCATTGGTCGCACTGACCGGGAGAAAGGCGGGGCGACTGAAAACGGTTGCCCCGTTTTTATATGAACCTTGAAAACTGCATATTAGACGGTAGTTTGTGTGCTTTAAAATGGTACATATCCAACTTCAAACCATGCGATAATTAAAGTATGGAAAGAGGTGGAGAAATGAGAATAGGATTGATAGATGTTGACGGACATAATTTCCCCAATTTGCCGCTGATGAAATTATCAGCATGGCACAAACAAAACGGTGATAGCGTGGAATGGTACGAACCATTATTTCATAGTATGGGAGAACCGCTTGACAAAGTTTATACGTCAAAGGTTTTCAGCTTCACACCGGATTATCCATATTATGTCAATGCGAAAGAGGTTGTAAAAGGCGGTAGCGGTTACTGCATCAGCCTTAAAAACGGAAAAGAAGTATATCATAAAGAAAATGACAGCCAACTCCCTTATGAAGTTGAACATATTTACCCTGATTATAGTCTATATCCCGAACTGACAAAAGATACCGCCTATGGGTTTATGAGCCGAGGTTGTCCGAGAGGGTGCGATTTCTGCCATGTTGAAGCAAAAGAGGGAAGAATGGCGTATAAAGTCGCTGATTTGTCGGAGTTTTGGAGAGGGCAGAAAAACATTGTCTTACTTGATCCAAACCCGATAGCGTGTAAGGAATGGAAAGATATTCTTCAACAGCTTATTGATAGTAAATCATGGGTGGACTTTTCGCAAGGTGTTGATATTCGCCTTATGACAGAGGAAAAAGCCGAAATGATAAAGCGCATCAAGACAAAGAACATTCATTTTGCATGGGATAGGTATGAGGATAAAGAAAAAAATTATACCAAAATTTAAAGAATTTAAGCGGATCACTCAATGGGATAAACGAAAATTGACCGTGTATGTCTTGACAAATTTCAATACCTCTATAGAGCAAGACTTGGAACGCATATATATATTGCGAGATTTGGGATATTGGCCTTATGTTATGATATATGACAAAGAACATACAAAGTCAAGTGATACAATCCGAAAAATTCAAAGATGGGTAAATATGAGGGCGATATTTGAGAAGATACCAAGATTTGAAGATTATAAATATGCTTGAATAAAGCACAGAAACTACTGGCTAATATGTCAGTAGTTTTTATTTTGCAGAAATGGAGGAAAATAAAATGGCAAAAGCAGCTATATACACAGCAAACACAGGCGCACAGGCACTTCAAATCGGCAGCGTTATCCCGCTTGGCTCTATCATTCGCCGTTTTGGTTGCGGCGTAAATCTGAACGGAAACGGGATTGTGATTGACAGAGAGGGATATTATGACGTTGACGCATCCATCACGGCAACGGCGGCAGCGGCAGGTACGGTTACGGTAACTCTGCTCCGTGACGGCGTGGCGGTTCCCGGGGCGGTGGCATCTGCGACAGCGGCGGCAGCCGGAACGGTTGCGCTCCCGATTGCGGCATTAGTCCGGCAGGCAGGGTGCTGCGCAGGCGGTTCTACCCTTACCCTTGTCCTGGGCGGTTCTGCGGCTACAGTCAATAACGTGGCTTTGAAAGTCATCAAGCTGTGATGAACGAGCGGAATGGACTAGAATTTGCCGACCTACTGGGGATAGCGTCCTTCATGCTTGGCATGGAAAATCTAATGGAGAACCGCCAGCAATCCGCACAGAATGACGTAGGATCGGCAAACGACAAGCAAGCGTCTTATCTACTGACAGAGATTGGAAAACGTCTTGACAGGCAGGATAGGACGCTTGAAAGGATATTGCAGAAGTTGGAACAGATAGAGAGTAAATGAACCTTGAAAACCGAATACTGGCAGTAGTTTGTGAAGTTCTAAAATGGTACAAACATACTCCTAAAATATGAGATAATATATCTATAGGAGGAATGGAAAAATGGAAATAAATAGAGTATGGGAAATGCCAAATAAAAACACTTTTTCTATAAAAGAAATTCGCAAAATTATTGAAAAATACGCCCATGGGAAAATTATAGACCCATTCGCTAACCAAAATTGTATTGCAAGTGTCACAAATGACCTTGACACGCAATATGATACTGATTTCCATATGGATGCAACCGACTTTCTTAAAATGTTTGATGATAATTCTATTGATACTGTATTGTATGACCCTCCATATTCTACAAGACAAGTAAGCGAATGTTACAAAAGATTTGGAATGACGGTCAATAAAGAAACAACTCAAAATACATATTGGAAAAAACATCGAGAGCAAATATCTAGGATAGTCAAACCGGGAGGGATTGTAATATCTTGTGCATGGAATAGTACGGGCATTGGAAAAAAGTATGGTTTTGAGATAATAGAAATTTTGCTTGTTGCACATGGAAGCCAACATAATGATACTATTGTAACGATAGAAAGGAAAATTTAGAACTTTAGAAACTACTGTCAGTAAACGGCAGTAGTTTTTTATTGCAAGAAAGGAGGATAAACGGTGATACAATTCAAAAGCAACATGGACACAAACACGGTTGAAGAAATCTTCTCCCAGATAAAAAGCCGCCAAATCGCCGCCCTCATGTTTCACGGACAGATGGCAGACTATTTTGATTTCCTTAGTCTGCATGGATATAAACGGTTGCACGAATACCAATATTTTGACGAATCTGCCACATTCAGAAAGACCGGGCGGTATTACATCAACCACCACGGCAAGCTGTTACCAGAAGCCTTTGACGGCGATATCCGCATGATACCGGACGCATGGCTGACTGCTAACCGCATGAGCGTGGGGAAATCCACCAAACAGAAAGCTGTTGAGGACGGATTCAACCAGTACCACGAATGGGAGAGCGATACAAAGGCAGTATATGAGCGATACGCTATGAAGTTGCGGCAGATGGGGCATGAAGCGGACGCTATCTTTGTTGACGGACTTGTGGAAGATGTTGACCACGAACTGAAATGCCTTGACCGAATTATCCTTGATTTGATTTCCGCAGGGTATGACATGGTTTATATCGTGGAATCACAAAAGGCTTTGCATGATAAGTATAAGAAGATGATTAAGGAAATCGGGAGATAGAGTAACTGTGAACTTTGACAACTGAATATTGATTGGCAATTTGTGAATTTTAAAATTTTCTTGCAAAAATCTCTTGACATGTATACGTCATTGACGTATAATAGATACAACAAATCAAGGAGGTATTTTCTATGAAAGAGAAATGCGTAAAAAAATTAGAGGAATGGTTCGGCGGTAATAATTTTGATTATGAAATCATAAATACAAGTGATGGCGAATGTATTTTTGTAACCATATCAGAGGATTGCGGAGAAAGGGTCGCTTCACTTTACAGGGTTTTTAAATTAGGGGACGGATTGGAAATAAGCAGAGATTACGAACAATCCATAAGCAACAATAACGCTTCTATTCTTTCTGTTATTTCGGAAATGATGAAAGTATATAAAAGGGTTTTGGTATGACAATTCAAGAATTAAGATACAAAACAAACCTATCCCAAAAACAATTCTCTGAATATTTTGAAATTCCAATACGGACAGTACAAGAATGGGAACAAGGGAGAAGAAAACCACCTGACTACATATCGAAACTTTTAGAAAGAATATGGAATTTAGAAACTGCCAATCAATAAACGGTTGGCAGTTTTTTATTTGGAGGTAATATATGCAAAAAGTAATAGAAGCATTAAAAGAACAGCTTGGAAAGACAGCAAAGAACATAGTGGAAAATAAGTTGTCAGCAAGCAATCTTGACGAAATCTTTAAGCTGACGGTTTCCATTAAAAACCTTGAGTACATGGAAAAGGGCGAGTGGGAGCCGGTGGTTGAAGCGGCTGACAGCGTGATAAAGAAGTATTCCAACGGACGGTACGACCACAATATTGACGCTTTGTATGATGCCTATATCGAGGCAAAGAAGAAGTATAAGGAAATGGGCGACCAAGGACACAGGGATAAGTTGATGGAGTGCGTGGGGCGGCTGATGACAGAGGTTTATGATATGCTGTCGACTATGGCGATGGACGCAGATTTCCGAGCAGAGAAAGACGAGGTAATGAAGCGGATCAGGCAACTTGCAGACATGTAATAAAAGGGTGGCAGAAATGTTGCCCTTTTTTGCCGCTTATTTGCCACGTATTTGGATTTTATGTAATTGGTCGATAATTATCCATAAAACAATTAAAATGGCTGTATGGAGCTTTAAATGTGTTTTAAGGACATAACATTTTTTTTGTTATAATTATATATTCTTTCAAGCAACCAACTTTATACTTAGTTGACACTTGGTTGACTAGATAGTTGACTTGAAAAATGCTTGAAAAGCCCTATTTTATGCGGGTTTGCAACCAAGTCAACCAAGTCAACCACTTTTTCCAACAAGAATTTTAAATCATATTTATATTATATATTATACTATATATACTCTTTTTTCTTTTTTTATATGCTCTTTTCTTATTTCTTGGTTGACTTAGTTGACTTAGGGGGTATAGGGGGTGATAGTTGCCTAAAATAAAGGGTTTTTGAAGTCAACCATCTTTCAACCATGTCAACCAAAGCAACTAACAAAGTGTTTGCGAGAAGATTTTTTTGACGGTTTAAAATGGTACAAATAACAAAAAGAAATATGATAATATATACATAGGCTGACAAGAGAAACGCAGTGCTCTATCCCGTATAGCTTGGGCGGGCGGTTCAATTCCGCAATTCGGTAGCTCCGGAAGACACTCCTTTGTAACAGCAAAAAAAAACTGCACAGCCCTTGCAGACATAAAATGGGCGTTGGCAAAGTCAGCAGGTTCGGTTCGATTCCGATGAACTTTGGATAGTCTGCTTGTTGGAGAGTTAAGAGGTTCGATTCCTTTCTTTTGCCATGAGGGCGGTTCGCTACCGTCTAGGCAAGCGCAAGCGGTCACTGCCTTGCTGAATTAAAACAATGTCGATGAAAATGGAGGGATAGGGAATGTTGGAAATTTTGAAGTACATTTTTAGCAGTTTTTGGGTGTTTAGTGGAACTATTGTTTTGATTTGGAGCATTGGCATTATGCTTACTTTGATGTTCTATGTTATTTTCGGTGATAAGAAAAAGAATTAAAACAATGCCGATGGGGGATTTCCCCTGTCGGAAACCGCAAAATAATGTATATGGCTGAGTAGTATAATGGTGCCCGGGTTAAAGCATAAGCAGTACAGCGAATGGTCTAATTGCAGGTGGAGGTTCGATTCCTTCCTCAGCCGCTTAAAAATAATGGAAATCGCAAAATGGAGGGTATGGGAATGGAAAACAAAATTATGGAACTGATTGAAAAATATTCTCAAAAACACGATTTAGCAAAAGAGTGTGGAGGGGAATATATCTACCAAAACGACCAAGCGCAAGTTGACGCTCTTGAACTTGTTGCAGATATATTTGATTTGTATGTGAATGAAAACGAGTAGGAGAAAAGCCATGACACAATTCACATGGGTACTCTGCCCTATCTGCGGAGGAAAAACCCGCACGAAAGTCCGCCCGGACACCGAGGCGAAAAACCTCATTGTGTTCTGCCCGAAGTGCAAGAGGGAGAGCGTGGTAGATATTAAGGATATGGAGAGTAAGGCGATGGGAGAATGAAAAAGAAAACAATTGAGCAAGAATTGACAGAGTACAGAGAAAGCATTATCTCTAAAATTGCTCGTTGGGAAGATATAAATGAAAATGGTTGTAATGACCCGTTTTGGCAAGACGGTTGTAACATGAATCTTGTTAGAAACCATGTGATTTACTACAAGAAAAAGATTGAAGAAATATGCGCCGAGAATGGAATCGCTTTTCCGAGCGAGTATTATATTCCAACTCCTCCAGAAGTCAAAAACTCATACATGGCGAATTTGAAACAAGAAAGCCGGATTGAAAGAATGGTGCAGTTTAGAGGTAAAATCACAACTGATAAAGTCAGATACAATAAAAATCAATTAAGTTTTGCATAATATAGTTTAGTGCCAGTCACAAGTTGCAGTGCCAGTAGATACGAGGAATCGTGTTTGCTGGCATTTTTATTTTGACATTATTGAGCGGCTGAAAGTTTGGAGTAAAGAAAATGTATGTAAAGGTAAATAATGGCGTAAGCTGGATTGCCCCCAACGGAAGTAAAAAACGTTACATGTCGGTAAGATGGCTCTGAAATCGTTAGAGAAATTATAATTGGTGGTTTTACAAAGCATGAAAATGTTATCCACCGAGAAAGGACTTCCGTTAGAAAAATATAACGATTGGACAATTTGGTAAGTGCATTATTTATTGATATTTGCGTTTTCGGAGTAGCTAATAAGTGAACGTGCTATCCAGTTTGGAAACATGGTTCTGCTCATATTTTATAAATTTTTTATAGCGAAAGGAGAAGAAACATGAATCTGATTGACCTTGTAAAAGCCTATAAAGGCAATGCGAAGTTTGATGTAAATACCGTTGTTGATGATGAAACCAAAGATGTGATTGTCTTTACAGATTCGGAAATGGAAGCCGTCAAAGACGAAATCATAAACGGCGATATTGTGAAGTTCTTTGTTTCTGCGTACATCAACAATATACCGACAATCAACGTGATTATCAGACCGGAAGAAAAGGCGCCTGACAGCGCACCAGAAGAAGTTCCAGACGAAAGCGGAGAATTGTCATAATAATTTTATTTTTTAAAGGAGCATTATGCAGAAAGATATAAAAATCACATCAGAAACACCAGATTCCGTAATTGAATCAATGCTAGTAAATGAGATGCCAGAAGAAATCAAAGATTACTATGCGAAATACGGTTACTGGGAAAGACATATTCCGTTTTCTGCAAAAACCATAAAAGAAATTGCTGGAATACTGGAAAGCGAAAAAATCCCAGAAGAAAAGCCAGAGGAATATGACGAAAACATAACTTTTGATATGCTTACGCCATTTCCGAATTATCCATTTTGGTAAGCGTAAAAAATATTTTGATATTATCTAATTTTTGATAAACTTCCAAAACCCTCCTAAAAGGGTGCGCCTTTCAGTAACGGTGCTGGTCATGGCGGTTCGATTCCGCACTGGCGCATTGGTGCTTGAGGTGGTAAATTTCGTTGCAACCACACGCCCTATTGAATGGGTTAAAAGAGATGCAGGAGTGGCGACGCCTGCCAAGCACCATCATTTCCCTAGCGTCTGCCCTTATGGGTGGACGCACCCTCTCGGAATTTAGCTCAGTCGGTTAGAGCGGCGGCCTTATAAGCCGTGTGTCGGTGGTTCGAGTCCACCAATTCCGATTGGACGGTAACTTCGGAAGCCGTTGAGGTAGAAATCCAAAATAGCGGACAAAGGTGAGAACAAAAACGCTTGAGGTAGTGAGAGAGCATTGATAATTCTCACATAAACAATGCTTTCTCATCAATGGCGTATCGTCAAGTGGTTAAGGCACAGGACTTTGACTCCTGTATTGTTGGTTCAAATCCAACTACGCCAGTTACCCCGGCAAAGGTTTATTTGCCTAAATCCATACCGTTGACGGACGGTTAAAAAAGACGTTAGGAGGATAACACATGAAGAACATTGAACAGATTTTGAAAGATGCAGGAATCGAGGTTACGGACGAGCAGAAAGCGGCTATTGTCGGAGCGGTAAAGGAAAATTATAAGACCATTGCCGACTATGACAAGCAGGTGAAAAAAACCGAAGCGGCGGAAACTGACCGGGACGCTTACAAAGGGCAGCTTGACACGGCGAATGAAACCTTGGAGAAGTTTAAGGACATTGACCCGGATAAACAGGCTCAGGAGATTGAGAAGTACAAGCAAGCGGCGAGGGAAGCGCAGGACAATGCAAATAAGCGGATTCTGGAACGTGACCAAAGGGATTGGCTCAATCGGGAGTTTGATGAAATTGGAGTGAAAGCAAATCACACTCGTGAGTATTATTCCAATAAGGTCATGGACGAAAAAGACGGTCTGAAATGGAAAGAAGGTGCTTTTGTTGGTTTTCGTGACTATCTGGCAAAGGAGAACGAGAAAGACCACTTCTATCAGACCGAAGCAGAGAAAGCCGAAGCCGAAGCAAAGGAGAAAGCTGCCGGGAGTGCGCCGAAGTTTACGGATAAGTCCGAAGGAAAGAAAGAGCCTGCCGCAGAACCGAAATCTGTACCTAAGATTTGGTAGCCTATAAGGGCAGAAAGGACATGAAATGGCAAGAATTGAAGCATTAAATATTTTGACAACGGAAGATGGGAAAGCCTATCTTGCGGAGCTGTACGGAAAGGTAATTGAAAACGTGAATAAGGCGCTTATTTCGGCGCGTTTCAAGAATACCGACTTGTCCGGCGACCCGACCGCAGGAAGTGTTGAAGCGAAGAGATTTGTGAACTCTTCCAGCAAGAAATATGGAACGGCAAGAACCAACGGAAAGGGCGACAGCGTAAAGGCTGATACCGTGACTGTTCCAATCGACCAGGACAAGGAAATCGTGGAGGAACTGGAAAAGAAAGATGTTTCTCTCTACGGTGTTGATGGAATCATGGGAAAGAGAGCAAATAACCATGTTCAGCGCATGGCATCCGAGCTTGATACAGCTTTCTTTGCAGTCGGAAAGACAGCCGGAACAAAAATCACTCCGGCAGCTTCGGCTATTGAAGATGAAATCGAGGAAGCTATCCAGGTGTGCGAGAATACAAAGAATGATTTTGTTGATGGTGTTCCAAGGGAAATGATTAACCTTATCTGTAATACAAAGTATTACGGTAAAATCCGTACATATTTGGATAAGGTGAGCCGCCCAAACATTGATTCCACGACAGAGGAATTTGACGCATACCATGGTGTAAAGACGTTTTCTTCCGTGCATCTGCCGGACGGTGTTGACTATGAAATCATGGTTGACGGTGCAATCGCGCAGCCGGTTATGTCGGATGAGTACACAGCAGAGAAAATCCCGCTTTCCAATGCTTACGGCGTGGAGCTGTTCTATCACTATGGAACTAAGGCGGTTATGCCTGACCTTATCTTCTATAAGGAGGCGGCTGGCGCATGAGAATAAAGCGGAATGGAACTATCCTTGAAAGCGACAATCCGCTTGTGGTGGAGCAGTGGAAGAAGGCCGGATATGAGGAAGTGATCGAAGAAAGAAAAGGTAAACGAGGCAAAGAACCGGATAAAGAAACCGATTTATCAGCTTAAGGAGGGTGAGATATGGCATCATACGTCACATACGACTACTACAAAAGCATATACGGCGAGGATGCCATATCAGAGCCGGACTTCAACCGCCTTTCGTGGGAAGCCTGCCGCCGAATTGACACCTTGACGCTGAACAAACTGAAATTCGCATTTCCTACCAATGAGGACGATGCGGAAACCGTCCGGCGGTGCGTCTGCAAGTTGATTGAGATTTCAGCGCAGATTGAAGCGGCAAACAAACGGGTAAGCGAAGGGCAAGGGTACATAACAGACGAATCGGGCGCACTCCGGGGGAAAGTGGTATCTTCCGTTTCCTCCGGCAGTGAATCCATATCGTACACGGCAAAGACAGAGGGCGGCAGTACCTTGATAGACGCTGTTTTGTCCGACAAGGCGGCACAGGATAGGCTGTATCGTGATACTGTCCGGGAGTACCTTTCATTTATCCCGGACGCAAACGGAGTGAATCTGCTGTATGCCGGGGCATATCCGGGAAAGCGTGAGGTGTGGAAATGAAAGATTGTAAAGTAAATATTTTGGGAACGGAATACAATGTGTTTTTCCGAAACGAGAAAGACGATGAACGGCTTGACGGTAAATACCGTGACGGCTACACAGACAATTCCACCCACGAAATCATTATCTGCAACAAAAAAGATGATTGCGAACTGGAAGATTATGAGGGGTGGAAAAAGTCAATTCTCCGGCACGAACTGATACACGCTTTTCTTTTTGAGAGCGGTCTTGACAGTTCATCTGTATCGACTTGCGGCGCATGGGCAGTCAATGAAGAAATGGTTGACTGGTTCGCTATCCAATCCCCGAAGATTTGTAAAGTATTCAATGAATTAGATTTACTCTAATTCGGAAAGGAAAATATATGAAAGAATTAAAAATGGACTTACTTACAAGCAAATATACAAAAGTTTTGGTTGAGGAAGATTTTCAGTACAATGCACCGCACAATTTCCGGGTTATCCATGCGGTAGATGAAACCATGCCGCAGGCGGTTTTGGCAGACATTCATTTTCAGGAGGGACCGATTAAAGAGTGCGGAGTGAACGGCGTAAACAACGAGGACTTAATCAATATGGTTATCTGCCGTTTGGAACATTTCCAGAACAGCGACTTCCGTTGCCGGGAAAATGCGTGTGCCATTACCAAACTGGAGGAAGCCTTGATGTGGCTTAGAAAGAGAACAGTTGCGAGGGAAAACCGGGGAGTAGAGGGAACACATACCGTCTAATGGGTGGCTATCATGGGCATTAACTATGTTGACAGCGTAGTGGTATACAATCGCTATGTGACCGGGCTACGGGAAGAAGAGCAGTATTTCGGCACGCGGTTTGATTTGGTAAGAATAGAACTGACAGAGGGTGCAAACAAGCAGAAAAGCGGTCTGGAAGACGCAAGTGCTTGCGTTGTGAAAGTACCGAAATCTTCTTGGAAAAAGCCGTATTTGCCGCCTAAAGTATGGGAGAAACTCACAACGGAAGAAATGCTTGAAAGTTTCACTCTGAATAAAGGTTCTGACTTTTTCGTGATTGTGGAAAAAGACGACTTTAATATTCACGCTGATTTGCCCGTGGGATTGGTGGAAAGCAAGGACTATCAAGCACAGGGATATGAGGGATATTTTGACTATGTAAAAGCAAAGTACGGGTATGCGTTCGGGGTTGATACGGTGGACGTGTATACGGTGATACCGAGATTTGAAATAGGAGGAAGATAATGCAGACAATTAAAAGAATTACGGCAGAAATAGGAGAGGAATGCAATGTTGATGTTGACATTTTACATGATGCACTCTCAAAACTTCCTGCTGAAATGTATTTAAAATTGTATCACAAAATGCAGGAAAAAGTTTTAGGCTATCCATATTGGAATGGCGGCGGCTGTTGCGGTACGATTGGCGATTCGCAGAAAGATAATGCAAAGTATTATGACGAACAGCCAAAAGTAACAAAGTCTTATGTTGTTGGCGAAAGTGAGTAGCCTATGAGCGAAGAAATCAAAGAACGCCTTTCTAAAACCGAATATGACCGCATCGGGGATATGCTGCTGGAACTGTTCGGGGACTGCCCGTATATCCCGAAGGACGCAAAAATCAAGTACAACTCAAAGGACGTTGGAAAGTGCGTGTATATCATGACCGGAGCAGGTGGAATAAAAAACAGAGACATCATTGGTGGATTTACCGCAGAACTTCCGATCCAGGTTGCCTACCAGAGTTTTCCCCAAGGCAACGGGCAGATGATAAACGCACAGGATGTTGTGGACAACATTACTGAGTGGTTGGAGGATATAGAAAATCTTCCGAAGCTGACCGGGAACAGAGCAATAACAAAGATAACCGCAGGCGGCAGCTTCCCGGATGTAGAGGAAGTTGAGGGAGACAAGGCGACAGTGTTTGCTGCCAATGTGGTCATGGAATACAGAAAGAAAGGAGAATATTAATGAAAAGACATGAACTGCAGCATTTCGTTGATGTAAAAATGGACAAAACGCTTGCAAAACCGGAATACCATCTGTTGGGAGACGGGATAACATCCCTGACAGAAGAATTTAATGCAGAAGAAGAAACAGAGCAGTGGATAAATCAGGAAAATGGGACGACGGATGTAAAATCCTATACACCGTCAATTTCTGTTGAAATGCAGGATATTGACCAGGATGATTCAGCTCTTTTGGACTGGTTCAATAACCTTATAGACACGTTACCAACAGGAAGCAAAGCTATATCCTCTTATGTGCGTGTCAGGGTTCAAGGTGCCGGGCCATCCTATCCTGCTGTGCAGCGTTTGTGCGCGGTTACAGTTGGAAGCACAGGAGGAGACGCCGGGGCGAATGTAACAAACTCAATCACGCTCGGAGGGCGCGGAGACGGAATTGAGGGAACATTTAATGCAGATACCAAAGTATTTACAGCAGGAAGCGCAGCACCGGCATCTTTAAAGTCTGAAAAAAGCACAGGCAGCAGCTTAAGTTAAGAGGTGGGTTATGGACAGTTTACGTGTTGACAACGGGATAAGAAAGATTGAAGTAAACGACGCTGGGGAATGCATAGAGTTTTCTGTTACGAACAATGATTTTTTTAAAGCATTTTCTGATATGATACAATGGTTTGAAGCGCAGGATCAGCGGCAGGACATTAAGGACATGAAAGAGCAGGGCGAGAAAGTTGTTTCTGAAGACGGGGAGATTGTAAATTATGAAGCTCTTGACAATGTTATTGCTATCCGCGAAAAAATCAGCAAAGAAGTCAGTGAAAAAATTGACGCTATCTTTGGTGTCGAAGCAAGCCGGAAAATTTTTGGCGGAATTGTCCCCAGTATGTATGAGATTGCTGATTTCTTTGAGAAGATTACGCCTTTTATCGAAAAATACACCAAGGAGCGTAATCAAACTATCAGTAAGAAGTACAACAAAGGCAGAAAGGGCGCAAAAAGCTGATGTTCAATGTCATGCTTGATAAACTCCCAACTGAATACAAAGGCTATCCCATCAACAGTGATTTCCGCATAGGAATACAGATTTTCCAAGCATTGAGCGATAACGGCTTGACTGACATGGAAAAAATGTCTATGGCTTGCGAATTGATGTTTGATGTGGAGGGAGTTACAGAGAAGCTTCCGGACATGGAAACTATACAGGAGGGGATACAATGGTTTCTTTCTGGATGGTACACTGACAATCCTGTCAAGGGCGGCAAAGAAGAAAGTAAAGACATGGACTATGACGTAGACCAATGGCGCATATTTTCTGCTTTTTTGACGCAGTTTGGAATAAACCTCAATGAGTCTGACATGCACTTCTGGGTGTTCATGGGTTTGTTATCCACGTTGGAAGAATGCGCTTTTACTAGGATTGTGGATATCCGCACGAAGAAGGTTGACCCTAAGATGAAACCATCGGATAAGGCAGAATTAAGGAAGGTGAAAGAACGGTATGCGCTGGAACAGGTAGAAGAGCAGCTCACGCCGCAGGAGCAGGAAGAGTATGATACGTTCATGAAGTATGCGAAGAAAAGGGGAAGAATTGACAGATAAAGGGCGGTGGCGATACTGCCCTTTTTTTTCGTATATTCCATTTTCTGCCAATATCTGCTATGATGTAGGTATCAAGCAATGGAGGATAGGGAAATGGGATTTATGCGAAAGATTATGGATGCACTGAAGATGGAGAGTACCAGGGAAATATGTAGCTTTTTTTGACGGGTTATGGTATAATTTGGAAAAATGAGTAGGAGGGATAGTGGAATGAAAAAAGGTGGAAAACTCAAGTGGGTAATAATTGCTATAGTTGTTATTGCGGTTATTGGTGCAGCAGCAGGTGGCGGAGGTGACGACAAGCCACAAAAGGCCGGTGATTCCAAGGAAAACAATTCCAGCGCTGTTCAATCTGATGCAACGGAGCAATCAAGCAGTGAAGAGAGTGAAAACAAAGAAACTTTATTTAAAAAGGGGGAAATTGCAGAATTAAATGACGTACAAGTGACATTAACAGACTATAAAGAAAGTTCTGGGAGCGAGTATAACAAACCTACTGATGGAAATGTTTTCCTTATGGCTGAGTTTGAAATCGCCAACAACACTGAAAAAGAACTGGCAATAAGCAGTTTAATGAGTTTTGAAGCTTATGCCGATGATTATTCGTTAAGCTTTTCTTTATCTGCCATGATGGAAAAAGAGGGAAATCAGCTTGACGGTACGATTGCGGCTGGTAAGAAGATGAAGGGCTGGATTGGCTGGGAGGTGCCATCAGACTATAAGAATGTGGAGATTCACTTTACCGACAATGTTTGGAGCAGTAATAAGTTTGTGTTTATGATTGAGAAGTAATTACAACTGAATATTGAGCAATAGGGCGGCAGAGCGATCTACCGCCTTATTTTGAACGGAGGATAGGGAAATGGAATATTTAAAAAAATTAACACTTGCGTCAAAGATATCATTTTTGCTATGGACACTTGCTTCTTTGTATATGCTTTTTTCAGGAGAATCCGGAACGAGTTTTCCTGAATGGATTGCGGTTTGGCTGTTTGGATGTATTTTTTTTTGTTGGAATTTCTCATGTTGTTTCAAAAAATATAAAGAGTCATAGAATTGTTCAAAATCAAGATCCTATACAGATAAGCAGAGTAGACGCAATACATCAATCTGAAACAAGTCAAAATTATGATAGTATGGAGGGACACCAATTTGAATATTTTTGCGCTGATATTCTCAAGAAAAATGGTTTTGAAAATGTAGAAGTTACCCAAGGAAGCGGAGACCATGGCATAGACATACTGGCAGAAAAAGACGGAATTTCATACGCAATACAGTGCAAATGCTACTCATCAAATATAGGAAATGCCGCCGTACAGCAGGCGCACACCGGAAAGAGCTTGTATCATAAGGATATCGCTGTCGTGCTGACGAACAGGTATTTCACTGCTCAGGCAAAGGAAGAAGCGCAGGCTTTAGGTGTAAAGCTATGGGATAGGGATAAACTGAATAGTATGATTGAGAAAGCGTAATATTGCGGTAGAGGTTCTTCTGATTTAGGAACTTCTAAATTTTTTACTTTTTTGGTATTGACATTAAATGTGTTACGATTTATAATAAACAAATTACCAATTAAAGAGAGGAGGACGAAAATGAAATCATTTAAGGATATTGATGGAAATAATGTATCATTTGAAAATATTAACGAACTCGTGCTAGATTTACAAACTGATATTGTGACTGATGACGTAACCGCATATTTAGTCTGTGTAGAAGACCGCACATACGAAGTGAGTAAAAAAACGTATCAGGCTATAGAAAGTAAAAAATAAGCAGATAGGAAAAGGCGGCAGATTTCTCTGCCGTTTTTTATTTTAGGTATTGACTTGTTTCTAGTACAACATTGCTTAATTAATGATGAATAATTGTTTGCATTTTCCTATTATTGATGCATAATAGTTTTATCCTACAAAAGAAGGTAATTTGTTATGCGAAAGAAAACAATTGATATGATTCCTGTTTTATCCGCTGCTATGAAAAAAATATTGTCCGCTTTTTCAAAAAGCCGTTCCCTTCCGTCAGGGCTGGTTAAAAGATCCAACATTATCCTTCTTGCGGCACAGGGAGAACTCAACCGGGATATTGCTCTACAAGTTGGTCTTCATTATAATAATGTCGCTACATGGCGCAACCGATTCCTTGCCGCCCTTCCTGCCCTGCGGCAAATCGAAACAGCCGATCCTGAAAAACTCGAAGGCGAGATATGCAGAGTCCTCTCTGACAGAAACCGTTCTGGGGCCCCGTCCGTTTTCACACCGGATCAGATTATGAAGATCATTGACCTTGCCTGTAGCAATCCCGGCGATTGGGGATATGAGGTAAGCCAATGGAGCCTTCCGTTATTGGTAACGGAAATCATAAAGCAGGGAATTGCTGACCAGATTTCGGCGAAGTCTGTCAGCCGTTTTTTAAAAATGAGGTAGATCTCCACCCCCATAAAATCCGTTACTGGCTCCATTCTGCGGAAAAAACAGAGGGTCCTGATTCTTTTGCGCGGATGGTAAACGAAATATGCGTCCTGTACCGAGAGGCTCAGGAAGAAAGCCGGAAGGGCTCTCACATTGTTTCCAAGGATGAAATGACCGGTGTCCAGGCACTGGAACATAAATATCCTGATAAGCTCCCCCTTCCCGGCTTGTATGCCAGGATGGAGTTTGAGTATATACGCCATGGTACGACCAGCCTCATTGGCTTTTTTGATGTTGCCACGGGTCGTGCGCAGATGCCGTATTTAAACCCGACACGCACGGAAGAAGATTTTGTGGCGGCTGTAAAAACATTAGTAGGGACGGATCCGGATGCTCCATGGATATTTGTATGTGATGGCCTGAATATCCATAAATCGGAGGCTCTTGTCCGCTTTGTAGCGGAGACCTGCGGCCTTGATATAGAGCTTGGCAGGAAAGGGAAAAACGGAATCCTTAAAAGCATGGAAAGCCGGGCGGATTTCCTACATGACCCCTCCCATCGGATACGTTTCGGTCTATACTCCAAAGCACAGTTCCTGGATGAACCAGATTGAAATCTGGTTTGGAATCATTAACCGAAAACTACTGAAAAGGAAAAGCTACATATCAGTAGAAGAACTTGAGTCAAGCATCCGGCGCTTTATAGAGCAATATAATCTTACAGCACATCCATTCAAGTGGACATATGCTGGTATACCATTAGCAATTTAATCACTAATATTTAAGCAAGACAGTACTAGTAACATGATGTGGAATACGCTAAGAATTGGAAATCCTGCACCAATACCATGATGAAGATTTGCAACTATAACGCACAGAAGAGATTGGCAGTGTAGAGAAGGGCGGTATAACCGCTCTTTTTCTTTGTTTAAAAATGGTACAACTGCATCATGAAAAAATGATACAATAAAAATAAAAACCAACCGACTGGCAAACGGAGCCAGCCGCTAACCCAAACAGTTAAGGGCGGAGAAAAGGCATCTCTGCTTATGTGGAGGTGTTTTTTTTATGGCAGGATATGACGGAAGTATAAGAATAAATACAGCAATAGACCAAAGAGGGTTTAATCGTGGGGCAAGAGGGCTTGTGCAGGGCATGACACGCCTTGGAAGCAGCCTCAGAGGAATCATTGGATCTCTTGGATTTGGGCTTGGAATCGCAGGTCTTGTTGCGCTTGGAAAACAGGCAATTGATACCGCAAGCGACATACAGGAAGTGCAGAACGTAGTTGACACGGCTTTTGGCAGTATGTCCTATAAAATGGAAGAGTTTGCAAAGACATCTGTAAAGCAGTTTGGCATTTCCCAATTATCTGCAAAACAGCTTGGCTCTACATTTATGGCTATGGGCGCGTCTATGCTAGATAGTGCAGAAAATGCAAGTGATATGGCAATAAATTTAACAGCTCGTGCGGCTGATATGGCAAGTTTTTACAACAAAAGCATAGAAGAGACATCGACTGCCTTAAAGTCCATATATACAGGCGAAACGGAAACACTGAAAGAATATGGTGTCGTGATGACGCAGGTAAATTTGGAGGAGTTTGCCAGGCAGCAAGGCATAAATAAAAGCATACAGGCAATGGAGCAGGCAGAAAAAGTGGAATTGCAATATGCCTATGTCATGCAGCAGACAAGTCTTGCGGCCGGGGATTTTGCAAGGACTTCCGATTCCTGGGCAAACCAGACAAGGATTTTGTCAGAGCAGTTTAAGGAGCTCCTGTCCGTCCTTGGCACTGGCCTTATTACAGCTTTAACACCTGTTGTAAAGTTCCTTAATAATGTCCTTACTATGCTCATTGCCATAGCAAAGCAGATAGGGACAATCCTTTCAAAACTGTTTGGGATAAAGATACCAACGGCTGATTCAGGAAAACTTGCTTCTGATATGTCTGCGGCGGCAGGTGGCGCGGATGCATTGGCAGGCGGAATGGATGCCGCAGGTTCGGCAGCCAAAAAAGCTGGGAAAGAAGCAAGCAAGGCACTGGCTCCATTTGACAAGCTGAAGGTCTTAAGCAAGGATTCTGGGAGTGGCGGTGGTTCTGGATCCGATAGTGGTGGAGGCGGCGCAGGTGCTGGCGGCGGTTTTGAAATACCGGAACTGTCATTTAAAGAAGATGCGGAAGAAGCAGGCGTGCTTGGAAGTGCTCTTGACAGAATCTTAAAAAGACTGAAAGAATTAAAGGGTTTATTTGTTAATGGATTTTTTGATGGTCTGGGAGATTACAAGACAAGGCTTGAAGAATTAAAAAAAGATATTGCCTCCATAGGGAAGGAATTAAAAGAGATATTTACAGACCCAGGTGTTGTTGCGGCGGCAAACAGATTCGCAGACCAGTTGGCACTTACCTTAGGACAGATAACAGGTTCCATTGCCAGCATAGGGCTTACAATTGCGCAATTACTTGTAGGCGGGATAGAAAAATACCTAACACAAAATACAGACAGAATTAAACAATATATCATTGGAATGTTTGATATTGGAACTGATATTCTTGCAATTATAGGGGATCTGTCAGTTGCATTGGCAGATATATTTTCTGTATTTGGCGGTGACACAGCGCAGCAGATAGCCGGAAATATCATAGGAATTTTCGCAGAAATCGGAATGCTGCTCTCTGAAAATGCCCTGAAACTTGGCCGTGATATACTCAACATGATTGCCCAGCCAATCATTGATAATAAAGAAAAAATTAAGACTGCAATCGAGGGGACTTTAGAAGCGATTGAGCCTTTTACGAGCGGTCTGTTAACGGCAGTACAGGATATAAGAGATGCGGTATCAGAAATTTATGACGAACATTTAAAACCATTATTTGATTCTATTTCGGAAGGACTTTCAACCGTATTAGGAAAACTTTTGGATGGATATAACAAATATATTGTTCCAGTTCTTCAAGGGCTTGGAGATAAGTTTAAGGAAATAATGGAGGGACCGTTTGGTGAAACAGTAGATAAGGTAAAAGATTTTATCGGAAAGCTGATAGATGCGATAAAACTTTTCTGGGAAGAAGTTCTGGTTCCATTTTTTTCCTGGATTGCGAATAATATTATGCCAGTTCTGGCTCCAATTATTGATTTTATTGGAAAAACAGTTTTGTCAGTTTTTAAAACAATTATAAAAATTGTTGGAAATATCGCTGATTCTCTTGGTGGAATTATAGACTTTGTCGTTGGTGCATTTACAGGAAATTGGAAAAAAGCCTGGGAAGGAATAAAAAAATTTTTTGGTGGAACTTGGCAGACAATTTTAGATATTTTATCTATGAATTGGGAATTTATACAAAATATTGTAAAAAATGGAGTTGAATTAGTAAAAGTTCTGATTACTGCCGCATGGGAAAGAGTGGAGATGACTACTTCCATTGTATGGACGGCAATCAAAGGCGTCGTATCTACTGTTTTTAGGGCAATTAAATCTGTGACTTCCACTGCTTTAAGAATTATACAATCTGCGATAGATACTGCCTGGAACGCCATAAAGTCCGTAACCTCAACAGTGTGGGATGGGGCAAAGGGAATAAAGAATATTGTAAACGGCGTATGGAGCTTTTTCAAAAACAATGTATCCAAAATATTCGATGGAGTGAAAGAAAAGATATCGGGTGCTTGGGATTCTATTAAGTCCAAAACTTCAAAAATATGGAGCAGCGTAAACAAATCCGTTAGTGATGTTTGGAACTATTTCAAAGATAATGTTTCAAATATTTTTGTCGGGGTAAAAAATACAATTGCCGGAGCATGGGACGGAATAAAACAAAAAACAGAAGAGATATGGGACAGTGTATCTCAAAAAATAAGTGGTGTGTTAGGAAGCATTAAAAAAGTTGTAAGTGATGTATTTGGTTGGATTTCCAATATGATCGAAAAAATCATTGGAAGAATAAAAGAAATTAGCACCAGCGCAACTTCAGTTATTGGAGGTGGGGTTGGCGGAGCAATTGGCGGCATAGCAGGTGGAAGGGCAACATATTACCCGGCCATGGCTTCTACCACAAACATGCAAATCCCGCAACTTGCATCCGGCGCGGTTATCCGTGGCGGAGACCCATTCCTTGCAGTCCTGGGCGACCAGAGGCATGGGCAGACCAATATAGAAACACCCCTGCCCACAATGGTGAAAGCCTTTAAACAGGCGATTGCAGAAATCGGAGGCATGGGCGGTGGTGAATATACATTCGTTGCTCAGTTGGACGGTAAAACGATATTTGAAGAAACGGTAAAACAAAACAATATATATGTCAAAAAGACAGGAAGAAGCAGGTTAATGTATTAAAGAGGAATGACAATGGGAGAGATAAGAAAGTTTGACGGATGGCTTATAAGTTTTGGCGGCGTTGTACTCCCAAACAGCTTCATTCTTGCGGACGGCTGGGAATCTATACCCAACCAAAGGGTAGAGCTTGACGCATACAGGGATGCGAATGTGTTTTTGCACAGGGAAACCAGCGAGAATTTCAAAACTTCCCTTACGCTCAATATCCGTTCCATGGATTTGGCTGAAATGACAGCGTTTAAAAACGTGTTAGGGCTTGCAACGCTTGAAATTACGAGCAAAAGGCAGCGGCGGCTGATGGTTACATACTGGAATGATGAAGAATTGGAATATAAGACAGCTATTATGTACATGCCAGATGTGACGTACAACATACATACCGTGAGCGAGGACAGAAAAGACATAGAATATAACTCTTTTACCATAGAGCTGATTGAATATTAAGGTGATGGAATGATTGATTATAAGCATAAGGATTTATTTTGGGACAGCAGCATAACGAAACAGGTGACAATCACATGCGGAAACGTGTCTTTGACAAATGATGATTTGTACAACCAAGAAATGACTCTTGAAGAAAGCCTATGTTCCGAACAAGAGCTGCGCTTTGGATGCTGCGAGGCAAGCGTACTTAAATTTAAAGTTTTTGATATATTTTCTCCAATATCTGGGAAATGGCTGGATATAAAGATGGTAGTAAACGGTAATCAGAATGAACCGTTTTCCATTGGAAAATATAAAGTTGATTCCGATAAGGTTACATCTGACAGAAGATACCGGGAGGTTACAGCTTATGATGCAATGTATGACATCATCAATGCAAGCGCAATCAACTGGTATAATACGATTCTTCCTAATAAAGACAGCAAAGTGACTATGAAGCAGTTTAGGACGAGTTTCGCTGAATACTTTGGCTTGCAGCAACAGGAGATTACCTTGGCAAATGACGACATGGTTGTTGAAAAGACGATTCAGGTTGAAGAAGATGTAAATATTGATAATGGTACAGAACAGGTAAGCATACTTAAAGATTCTTCGTTAAGCGGCCTGAAGGTCATTACTTCTATTTGTGAAATAAATGGTTGCTTTGGCCATATTGGACGCGATGGAAAGCTGCACTATATTTATTTGCAGCCAAACATTCAAGGCCTGTACCCGGCAAACGATTTATTTCCAGACCATGCCCCAGAATATCTGCCACAGGCAAAAACAGGTCACTTATACCCGCAAGGCCCAAAATCAAACAGGTATGAAAAAGACAGGTATATTAAGTGTGATTATGAAAAAGACCTTATTACAAAAACAATTGATAGGCTGCAAATCCGCCAGGAAGAAAATGACATAGGTGCGGTATGGCCAGATGGGGAAGTAAATCCGGAAGATAATTGCTATATCATCCAGGATAACTTTCTGGTATATGGAAAATCAACAGAAGAGTTAAAGATTATTGCAAAGAATATTTATGAAAAAATCAACGAGGTTGTGTACCAGCCTTTTAGCTGCGACGCGGTCGGGAACCCATGCCTGGAAGTCGGCGACTCTGTAAGGTTTCAGACAAAATATGATATTGTGGAAAGCTACATATTAAAAAGGACGCTGAAAGGGATCCAGGCGCTTAGGGACAGCCTTGGGGCTGATGGCGTGGAAAAGTATGAGGAAAGAGTAAATGGCTCACAGAGTTCTATTTTACAGCTTAAGGGAAAGACAAACACGCTGATTCGGAATGTAGATGAAACAAGGTCTGAGATAAAAGATGTTGAGAAGGGACTTTCCACTAGAATTGAACAGACTATAAAAAGCATATCGATGTCTGTTTCTAATGATAAAACTGGAAAGACAGCAGAAGTAAAACTTCTGATTACAGATGAGGGAGGAACTCAATATGAAGTAAAAGCAGATAAAATAGACCTTACCGGGCTGGTTTCTTTTACAAATCTGGAAACTGGTGGGCAGACAATTATAAATGGAAATAATATTACAACTGGGACTATAAATTGTGACCTGTTAAATGGAGGAACCATATTAGGGCAGATTATCAAAGGCGGAGAAGTAACAGGGGCGACCATTAAAGCTCTGGAAGGTCTTTATCTGCAATATACGAACAATGATACAAGGCCACCTATTTCCGGAGAATATGTATTTGCAGAAACTGGATATGATTCTGGTGGGTACGGTGGGATTTCTAATGGTTCTTTTTTGAACATAAAATCCCCAAATGGAACTGTTATGATTGCAGGAGTAATGTCGTTGCCGGAAGAAACTAATAACTCACTGGATTTTGTTAATGCTGTTAATTTTCCTTGTCCTGTAATAATAGATACTGCTCATATTGGACATGCATATATAAGTAGTTTACAACAGACATACAAATTTTCTGATGAAATTGGAGAAATACAGAATGAGGGAGAAGGAAAACCAGTACAAAACTGCTGGATAAATATAAATGTCAGAAAATCAGGAGCATTTACTACTGTTTATGGAACGTACCATGTGTACAATCATGGAGCAGGAGCGTTTAAAGAAATTAAAATTGGAAATTTTACAGAACTTTCTGATTTATTTCTTCCGGAATATGAAAATGTAAGAACGGTTGGTGTTTTAGGTCGAAGGACGTTTATTTTTGTTCTTACTACAGACGGAAGGTTTACTGCAAGAAATGCAAGTGATCTTCCTGTAAGTTCTGACACAGAAATATCTTCTATAAAATTTAGATTTGATTTCTTTAAATGGAATTGAGGTGAAAAAATTGAACAACGCACATATTGATCTTGTATGGGAAAATTATTCAAGTTCTAACACTCCAATAGACGAAAAAAATTTAAACAAAATGGTTCGGTCTGTAAATCTTCTAAACGAAAATACAACTGCGCTTGATGCCTCGAAGGCAACAAAAGTAGAGGTTGCTTCTCTTGTAAAAGACATTGATTTCGACGAAGACACAGGCATATTTACAATTACAAGAAAAGATTCTTCTAAATATCCAATTAAAACAATAGATACAAAATTAGAAAAACTTGCTAAAAACTGGACGTTTGATGAAAAAACACAAAAAATAATAATTGAATTGGAAGATGGTACATTGAGGCATGTAGATTTATCTTCCTTTATTGCAGTATTTGAATTTATAAATTCAGACACAATATCTTTTTATACGGAATATTCTGGAAATATAATTAAGCGTATTCATTGGGGAGGCGGGAGTATTATTATCATGAATAATATTTCTTTAGATATGGATAAAATAAGTGAATTGGTATGTGAATCTGATTTAAGAATTAGTAAAATATCAGTCAATGCACATAAAACAGGGCTCCCGCCTTATTCATTGTCAGTGTCAATTGAACAAGGAGAAAAAAGATGCTATATAAAAACTGCAAAAGAATATGATTCGATAAGCATTGAAGTTGAAACAAATGATGATGCGCCGGCAAATCCATTAGCTGAATTTATAATAAAAACAAAAGGAAATGAAAATATTACTGCAATTGTAAAAGAAGGAAGCATCGAAGAAAAGCACCTCCGCCCAAACTATCTTGCAGATATCAAGATTGAATCTGGAAAAGCAGAAACAGCAGCTCGATCAGCAGAAGAAAATGCAAAAACAGCCGAAAGCTTTACACATGGAGGAACCGGGATTCGACCAGAAGAAAATACTGACAACGCAGAGTACTACAAAAATGAAGCAAAAAAATATTATGACAATTTGCAGCAAACTGGTACTGTCACTGGTGTAAAAGGAGATGAAGAAACTACATATAGAACTGGAAATGTCAATCTTACGCCGGGGGATATAGGGTCGCCGTCTAACGAATTTATATCAGAATATTTTGTTCCTGGTTATGTATCTACAATGCGTTCGACAGTGGAAGAACAGGGGTGGTATAGGATTGCTGAATCTAATCAATATGGATATTCTTCATGTGTGATTAGTTTAAAAAGATCTTATAATTCTCCTTCACCTGAATATCAAAAAATTCAACTCATAGGTGTTCATAATTTGCAAAAATTTTTAGTGCTGTCTTCGCTTTCGTCAACTCATATTTGGACAAAAATAAGAGAAGTGTGGGATTCAAATGATTCAAAAGCATACATAGAAATTTACCAAGATAGAAATACGCTTCCAAATAGTTGGCAAATAACAATAGAAGAAGCATTAAGCGTTGGAGATCTATCAACAAGATGGAAAGCGATTAAGGCAACGATAACAGAAGAGGATAAAAACGGAGTAAATGTTCTTGCGTCCTTAAATCTACCAGAAAACTTTGACTTAGATTACCTGGCCAAAAAAGACGGAAGTAATGTTAGCGGAACCTGGAATGAATTAATCTCTGGAAAATCCATAAGGGATAGTGGTGGAAATATTATAAAAGATACTTATTGGAATAAGGAAAAAGAACTTGTTGTTTCCAGAGAATTGAGCATAGGTACGGTAACTATCGAAGCAGATGGAGCCAAAATGATTAGTGCAAGTCCAAATTCAGTTACAGGGTATAAAGCGATTGCCGCTTTTCCTAGCAGGTTAAGTAACGCTTACATATACTGGAACTCATGCTATCTTCGAGAAAGTTCTGGAATTGCATCAATAGACGCAGCACTTAAAAATACTTCAAATGAAAAAAAGACTGTATCAGTATATGCTACAGTGTTGTATCTTAGAGCGCAATAGAAATATAAAAAGTATATAAGGAATTTAAAATCATATATTTACTTTTTGCAAAAATCGTAAGAAGGTTTTGCAGAGATAAAATGCTATATAAATAAAATTCAGATGTTTAATAAGTATAGAGCCCATTAAAAATAGTAAGGGAGTAGCAAAGCATAAAAATTTAACTATAAATGAAAACAAAAACATCCAATGGAGATATAGAAAAATCTTTACGAGGTTTTCCATTGTTATGTTAGATGTGTTTCTGAGGCTGGAAGAGGAACAGCATTCTATCAAACCATAGGTGTCCGATGTATGCCTTGTGGAACTATATAAAAGGAAAATTGGTGATAGTGGAAATGTACAGCAAATACACTGGTTTATCGGTTCGGCCTACGATACCAATCAAGATAAGCCAGCTAACAAATGACAGTGAGTTTAAAACATCAGATGTCATATCAGGTATAAATTGTAAGCATGGAGTTTAAGAAGTCCAGCTAATAAATGTCAATAGCAAAAATGAAAAAAGTTGATATTTATTGCTGGCTTAAAAAAGGGCGCACTTG
>QXWW01000034.1 GCA_009911185.1 Lachnospiraceae bacterium | reverse complement strand
TGCCATACTCAGGGATAACAAGCCTTTTAAAATCATCAAGCCCGAGGAACACATCAAACAATTCAATGCTGCTAAATACGAAATAGCTGCATAAAATACTGTCATTTCAACGAATCAATATCTTTTTAAAAATGATATTTTCACCAAGGGATAAGTGCGCCCTTTTTTAAGCCAGCAATAAATATCAACTTCTTTCATTTTTGCTATTGACATTTATTAGCTGGACTATGCATTGGTTTCCAGCAAACCTTGATAAAAATCGTCGACCATCTTCCGGTACTCCTCAAATTTATACAGTTCTTTGTTGGCAACATCATATTTCATGGATATTATTTTTTCAAAAATCCTGTCCTCTCTCAAAAGAGCCATCGGCATTCCCATATCAATCAGAACCTTGCATTTCTCATAGAGATACAAAATAGTCTGCATCATATGAAGCTGCTTTTCCATAGGTACAAACGTATCCTCTGCATGGAAAGCGTTCTGCTGCAAAAATCCCAGACGGATCACCCTGGCAATTTCCAGAATCAGCTTCTGATCATCCGGAAGCACGTCGCTTCCAATCAGCTTTACAATTTCATTCAAACGGCTCTCGGTAGTGAGAATATGCAAAAGCTCATTACGGCAGGGAACGAACTGCGCCCCCACATTCGCCTGATACCAGCCTTCCAAATCTGTCAGATATTCCGTATAACTGGTAAGCCAATTGATTGCCGGATAATGCCTGGCATAGGCAAGCGCCTTGTCCAATGCCAGAAAACAGCGCACAAAACGCTTGGTGTTCTGCGTCACAGGCTCCGAAAAATCTCCTCCCTGAGGAGACACTGCACCGATTATTGTCACGCTGCCGTCTGTGCCATTGAGATTTTCCACATAACCCGCCCGCTCATAAAAGGCAGACAGTCTGGAGGCAAGATATGCGGGAAAACCTTCCTCTGCTGGCATTTCCTCCAGTCTTCCGGACAGCTCCCGCAGCGCCTCCGCCCAGCGGGAAGTAGAATCTGCCATAATTGCCACATGATACCCCATATCCCGGTAATATTCTGCCAGCGTCAGTCCGGTATAAATACTTGCCTCTCTCGCCGCCACCGGCATATTGGAGGTATTGGCAATCAGCGTCGTACGGTCCATAAGAAGATTTCCCGTCTTGGGATCAGTAAGCCTGGAAAATTCTTCAAGCACATTTGTCATCTCATTTCCCCGTTCTCCGCAGCCAATATATATGATAATGTCCGCATCCGACCACTTCGCAATCTGATGCTGGGTCATCGTCTTCCCCGTTCCAAAACCTCCGGGAATTGCCGCCGTCCCCCCTTTGGCAATTGGAAACAGGGTATCTAAGATCCGCTGTCCTGTAACCAGAGGGCGATCTGCCGGATAACGCTTCTGGATGGGACGGGGAATCCGAATCGGCCACTGCTGCGCCATCGTCAAAGTTTCCTGCGTCCCATCCGGTTTTTGGATCTTCACCAGCGGATCCTCTATCGTATAGCTGCCGTCCTCTGCCGTCCACAGGACAATTCCGTCCGTATGCGGCGGAACCATGACTTTATGCACAATCACAGGCGTCTCGGGAACCTCTGCGATAATGGTTCCCCCAGTCACCGCGTCCTGAGGCTGTACGGTTATTTTAGTCTCCCATTTTCTGTTTTTGTCCAAAAGATCGGCGTTTACCCCTCGCGGAATATAGGCTCCATTCTCCTTCCCAATCAACTGCAGAGGACGTTCAATCCCATCAAAAATATTTGTAATAATCCCCGGTGCAAGGGTAACGCTGATGGCCTTTCCCGCTCCTTCCACCAGTTCCCCCGGACGCAGCCCGGTAGTCTCCTCAAACACCTGGATTGTGGTTTCCTCCTGTTTTAACCCAATTACCTCTCCCAGCAGACGCTGGTTTCCCACATAGACCATTTCCGACATCTTAAATCCTAGATTTCCCCTGACTGTAATAATCGGACCGTTAATGCCATATATTTTTCCCGTTATGTTCATAGATATGTCTCCTCCTGTTCCAGTCTGGTCAAAAAGGATTCATCAATCAAAATATTCCTGGATTCAATCACCGCCCGGATTCCGCCGCCGAAATCAATCTTGCTGACGGTAAGTCCAACCCCTGTCTGTTTCTCCAGCTCCGCCTTCTTCTCCTTATCAGAAACGTTAATATATATAATAACCGGCTCCTGTCCCGCCACCTTTTTCGCCATGCCGATCTTGGCGATCAGAAACCTCTGGTAAGCCGCCGTATTCTGGTATTCCTTCAATAAAAGCCTTATCTCCTGCATCAGCTTTTCCTTCCACTGGCGTTTACATTCATCCAGAATATGTTTCTGCCGCTGCATTTCCCTTGACACCTTGCTGTTCATCTGTCTGCGGAGGCTCCGTTCTTCCATCTGCAGCCTGTGTTCCATTTCCGTCTGCTTATTCTTGCGAAATTCTTCCAGTTCCTGTCTGCAGACAGCCTCGTACTGTGCTGTTAACTGACTGCTGTTTTCCTTCGCCACATCCAGGGTAAAATCGCGGAATACCTCCAGCTTTTCCTTGATCTGCATACCTTCTCCCTTCTACCTAAAGCTTTAGCCCTATGGCTTCGCCGACATAATCTGTAATAAAATTTTCCTTGCGCCCGGTTCCATGGCGGTCAGGAATCTCAATCAGCAAAGGCTGCCGGCGATTCAGCTTTACATCGTCAATCAAATCCGGAAATTCCCTTCCGAATTTTTCTGTCAGAAGAACAATTCCGATTTCCTTATCCTGAAATACCGTTTCCAGCGCCTCCTTCAGTTCCTGCCGCTCATGAACGACAACGCCTTCCACACCTGCCAGACGCATTCCAGTGTACGTGTCCCTGTTGTCACTGATCAGATACATTTTCATAAAAGTCTCCTTACTATCCCAAAATAGAAAAGGAAATTAACAGTCCGTAAAGCGCAATCGATTCTGCCAGAGCAACGAAAATCAGGGCCTTACCCATAATGCTGGAATCTTCGCTCAGGGCTCCCAGCGCCGCGCTGGCCGCGCTGGCCACGGCAATACCCGCGCCAATACAGGACATACCGGTAGACAAAGCCGCCGCGATATATCTCCAGCTCTCAGTACCTGCGACCGCACCTGCCGCTTCTGCAGCTGCATGGACATCTCCCTGAAACATTAAAATATCCGCCGCCAGAAGGGTTCCAAAGAAGAAAAAGACATTACAGCCCAAAGCTGCTTTGAAGCCCCCTTCTCTCCGCTTACTCAACAAAAATCCACCTACCGGAATAATCATGCTGCACAGTAAAATTAACACCAATATTATTTTTATTATCATCTCTCATCCTCCTGTCATTTTCTCTTATTAAATGAAATAAATGGTTTCCCGCTTCCTGAATAAAAACGGCTGAACATTTCGTAATATTCCAGACGAAGTACCTGAATCCCCACAATCAGCCCCTCAAGGCCCGCTACCAGAAGATTTCCCAGCACAATAATAAGCCAATTGGGACTGCCCTTCTCGAAACCGGCAAGCGTCATCACTACGCCCATCATGCCGGCATGACTCAAGGCGAACGCTCCCACACGCACAAAAGAAATGGTATTGGTAGCATAGCTTAAAACCACGTCAAACCCTTCCACCAGCGCTTCCACCAGAAACATCACCTTGCTCCCCTCCGGGAAAATATCACCCTTGCGCTCAATCAGACGGCTCAGCGGCTCCTTCAGCAGAATTGCCAGAAGCGGCACGCCGACTGCTATAGCAATGATGATCGCGGCGGGCATTCCATGTCCCGTAAGGAAGAGAACGGCGCACAAGACTACAAATCCATAACAGACAAGCCCGGCGATCCCGCTTTGATGAAACAGCAGCCTTCCATACTCCTTTGCCCGGACTGCATTGATGATATTCAAAATCATAGCAAATAAGATCAAAGCCGCCCCAAAACCAATCGCAATCATCAGCGTTGACATAATATTATCCATCGGCTTCATCCATAACGCCGGCAAAACCTCCTCAAATCCAAAGACACTGCCGTATAGAAAACCAAACACCACAGACCAGATTCCCGCCACGCCTACAATTCCGGCAAGACGCAGATTCTTAAAGCGGTACAGTAAAAAACCACCCGCCATAAGGCACGCCCCTTGTCCTACATCGCCGAACATAATACCGAACATCAGAGTATAAGTAACCGCCACAAACAAGGTGGGATCCATCTCATGATAGGCTGGCAGGCCATACATTTCGACAAACATCTCAAAAGGTTTTAGCATCCTGGGATTCTTTAACCTGGTTGGCGGATTCACGGAACGGTCTACCTCTTCTTCCTCCCAATGAACCCTGTCATCATCTGCAATTTCTTTTATAAGCTTATCTGCATCCCTGCAGGAAATCCATCCATAGAGGATATAATATTCTCCCTCTCCATCTTTCGCCTGGGCGCAGGCCGCATATTTGCGGATATCAAAATTCCTGCAATAACTCTCCAGGCTGGTACATGCGGACAAAATCTCATCCTCCCTGTTCTTAACCAGTTCCACAGCCTTCATCTGCAGCCCTTCAAGTTCCTGCTGGCAGCCTGCCAGACGTTCCTTCGCCTCCTCATAGATCTGTCTGGGCGTCGCCTCAAACACTTCTGATATCTCCATGTCCTCAAAATGAAAGGACGCGTATACTGCTTCCACCTCCAGCAAATGCGTATGCGGTACAAAATATACCCCCCATACATACTCGCTGTCATTATTGCATTCATAAAACAGCGTGTAGGGATTCTTGAAAATATAACGCTCCAGCTTATGATAATCTTCCACGCGGATACGCCCAAACTGGTAATCAATAAAGCGGAAATCTTTCAGCTTACTCAGTTCAAAATCAAGCCCTATAAAAGGAGATATTTCCTCCATCCATTTTTTCAGTTCCAGAATCTTTTCCTGCAGCTCCTTCTGCCTGCCCCGCAGCTCGGTCATCTGGCTGTCAACCTCGTCAATAATTACCTGCGCCTGAGCAGCGCGCATTGTTATCGTACCCATTCCCGCCGCGTCCAGATATTGTTTTAACTCTGCCGCCTTCTGCGCTGCTTCTTTGTAGACATTCGTCTCCACAAAAGGGCGAACATTTCTAAGACTGTTCAGTCTGGTCATAGCATTTTCAAAATGAATATCATATTTATTCAGGTATGCCTTAACTACCCGGTCAATATCTTCCCTGGGGCCTGCAATATGCAGCAATTTCATCTTTTCAACCAAAGCATCTCCTCCCTTCTCTTTCCATCTGAATCATCAGATTAGAATCAGTTCCCGGATATCCTTTGCCGGAAGCTGATAGCGTATTCCCTCCAAAGCAGTTGTCAGGTGTTGTATCTCCTGCTCTTTCCTGTAAAAATAATAAAAGACCGGCGCCATGGAATGGGGATATTTTCTGCACAATTCCTGGTACATACGCTCCATCACTCTGCGATAAGAAATTTCATCCTTAAGCCTTATCAGCGCTTCTCTCCCCCTAAAATATGCCGTATTTCCCAAAATCCGGCGGAACTCCTCTGCCTGCTCCGTCTCCAAAAGCCTGCGAAAATCTGCCTTCGCCAGCCTGTAATGTACCGGAATCAGCATACGCTCAATTTCCTGCGGCTGCTGGTGGAAAAACTGCTTTGCCCGGTAAGACCACATAATATTCATCCAGTCAATCTGGGTGCCGAACACTTCCCGCAGCACCTTTCGCATCTGTTTGCCGGAAAAGCCTTCAATCTCTTTCCAGACCCGCTCAAAATAGGAGGCTTCTATTTTTGGCACGGCTTCCTCAAATTGAAGCTGTTCATAATACAATTCCATGGCCCTGCGCTGGTTCTTATTGGCAAACTTATATAATTTCCTGTAATCCTCTCCAATGGAATTATAAATCAATGCTTCTACCTGTCCGCGATGTTGGATTTCTTCATGCCCGCCATAAATCTTTCCATAACTCTCCTGTTCTTTCAGAAAACTAATCGTTTCTGATACCGTCTGAAATTCTGTGATTCTTTCAAAGTCTTCCTGTCGCAGCAGACGGCTCATCATCGCCCTGGTCTTTGTCACCAGCCCGCTGTATTCCAGCAATCCTCCTGCCATAGGCTACACCTCTGTAATCCTTTCCACAATCTCTCTGGCATTCTGCTGGAGATTATTCTGGTACATTTCATTAAGCTGCTTTACCTGCTGGCGGCTCTTTTCTGCTATTTGCCGGATTTCTTCCTGTGCCTGCTCTTCCAGTCTGCTTCTTAGAATGGTAAGCCTGCCTTCCATTTCCGCCTGAAGCTGCGCATTGATTTCCTCCATCTGACGCTTTTTTTCTTCCTGCATCGTCTGCCTGGAGGTGTTGGCCTGCTCCATCAATTTTCCGGCCTGCGCTTCTATCTCATACAGCGATTTGATAACCTCGTTCACTGTGCTCCCTCCTGATTTCCTATACAATAGTAAAGTTTACCCAGTAAGCCCTGCCCTTCCTCCTGGGCGTCGGATAAAGCACGCTTTAAATCCTCCACAATCCGCAAAAGCAGTTCCTGTATTCTGGGGCTCGTAATTTTATAATTGATTCCCGTTTCCGAAAGACGGTATATAATCTTTAACACATAATAATCTCCCTGTACCGCAATCACATGCTCGATATCATAATTTTCCAGACACTGCCGGCACCAATAGCCTGTCAGAAATATTCCATAGGCAATCCGCTTCATCACTTCCGGCGGAATTTCCCCTCCCGTTTCATTTCTGATCTGGAACACACAGGATCTTCCAGCGTAATGAAACTGATTTTTCAGATAATTCATATAATAGATATAATTTCTCTTTTCATACATATAATACTGTACAAATTCCTGCAACAGCTTCTCACAAAATTCTCTTGCAAATTCGCTTTCTACCTGCTCCAGTTCCACCATCCCTGGACTTAAATCTTCTGCCATAATGTCCATTGCCACGCGGCAGACAATATCATAGTTTTCCTTTTTTTCCGCAAGTTTTTCCCATAATTCCTCTATCCTCTGATTCAATTTTTCAAGTTTAACTTCTTCCCGCCGCTGAAAATCCCTTTCCTGCTTTTCACTGTTATACTCCACAATCCCCGCCTGAATTGGAACAACAAGATCCTCCACCAGAAAAAATGGTTTTAAAATCAGCTTAAAAATGCGGCTGTGATTCAATACCTCCAGGGTATCTGACACATTTTTTACCTGAGTCATGGCAATCTTCACTGTGTCCGGAGACAGCATATCCACCATCTCAAAAAGCTCTTTCCCCGTCATCAAAGGCATGTCAAGCTCGCTGACCAATACCTCTACAGAATGAGACGTGATATACTCCATAGCCTTTTCTGAATGCTCAAAATACATACAATTTAATATTTCCTGAAAAGGCGCGAGCATCCGCTTATAATTGGCAAGCCACCTGCTGTCATTATCTACAATCACCACTGTATTCATAACCGCCTCCCGTTTTCATCTCCGCTGGCCTATCAGCATCTTTTTCCATATGCATTCTATTATAACAGACAATGGCAGATTTTACAAAATTTTTTTCTGATATTGAGAACCACATACAAGCCACATACATATGATACATTGTAATCAAAATTTTGGAGGATTTAATATGAGTGATTTAGCTGCTACAAACTGTGGATGTGGATGTGAAACCAATAACAACGGAGGATGCAGTTCCATTATCTGGATCATTATCCTGCTTTGCTGCTGCGGCGGCGGCTGCGGCGGCGGATTCTTCGGCGGCAACGGAGATGGCTGCGGCAACAATAGCTGCCTGTGGATCATCTTACTGCTCTTCTGCTGCGGCGGATGGGGCGGCAATGGCTGCGGAAATTCCTTCTGCTAATTTTTCAAACCACCTGTCCTTAGGGCAGGTGGTTTAAAACGGCCGTGCACGGCGCGGCAAATCGTCCAAGTCCCGCATGAATGCGGGGTTTAGGGCGTTAAAACGGACTTGTCCGCTTGTTAAATATTTAAAACGGGGCCTGCCACGGCAGCCCCGTTTTTTTATCTTCTTTTGGATTCTTTGCCCTTTCCTTCTTTTTCCCGTTCTTTGTCCTGTTCTCTCCTCTTGCGCATACAATCTTCATCCAGTTCATACACACTGTTGCCATCTATCACTAATTTTCCTTTCATCTCCATCTCCTGAAATAAAACCGTTCTCAATAGTATATGACATTTCTGTAAAACTGTTGCCGCTTTGCCAGACCACCGATACTTCCATTGTCATATTCTCTCTTTTCCCCTCATAAATTAAAATAAAAAAGGTGAAAGCACATGGAATCTATTGATACCTTGATTCAGGACCGGCACCTGCAAATGTTAAAAGCCGCCCTTCCTTATCTGGAAACGTCCAGGCAGCGAACCATGGCAATGATGGTAAAATTTATGGAACTGCAAAGGACCATGGCCTTGTTCGAAGCGCCGGGAAATAATCTGCGCATGTGTTCGGAGGATGAGACCCAGGAAGACGCCCCCTTGCAGATGCTGAACGCCATACGGGAATACTGCACCGAAAAAGAACAGGAAATGATTGATAATATGATGACATTCGTACAAATGTTTTCCACTTATGGAACCCTGTTTACCTGATCAGATCTCATCCCTTATGCAAAGAAAGGAATATTATGAATCCACAAGACTTATTAAATAACCCGCAGTTACAGAATATTTCGCCAGAAAAACTTCAGCTTCTAATGAATCTTGCCCAGAATACCTCTCCTTCTGGCGCTAATCCCAAAGATATGGCTGCTTCTTTGAAAAACGCTTCCGACCGTGCCAGCAAAGCGGGCATGGAATTTTCTTCCGGGGAACGGGATTTGATTGTAGAAGTCTTAAAGCAATCCCTCCCCCCTCAGGAACAGAAAAAAGTAGAAATGATGATGCAGCTCATGAAAACGATGCGAAAATAGAGGCGGCAAAAAGAAAAGGAGCCGCGGCAAGTACGGCGGCAAATGCCATATACCATTAATTTTCCATGTTCGGAAAAGTATTTTGCATCCGACTGCCATTCTGCCGCGGCTCTTTTTCTTTACTTCGCTACAATATTGATAATCCGTCCCGGAACGTAAATTTCTTTTACAATATTACCGGTCAGCCTGGCTCCAAGAGCTTCTTTTCCTGCCGCAATCGCCGTATCCTTATCCACGTCCACTGGAACTGTCACCGTCGCCCTGGTTTTTCCATTCACCTGGACGGCAATCTCAACGGTATTTTCCACCGTCTTCGCCTCATCGTATTCCGGCCACGTATTCTGATAGACTCTGCCGTCATAACCGCAAATGCTCCACAATTCTTCACTGATATGGGGAGCTACCGGATTTAAAAGCAAAAGGAAAGTCTTAAATTCTGCACGATTGATATTCCCGGCTTTCGAGAAATCGTTTAACATAGACATCATAGCCGCAATGGCCGTATTATATTTTAAATTCTCATAATCAGAACTTACTTTCTTAATCAACTGATGCATCCTTGTCTCAAATTCCTGGCTGTAACTGTCGCCGTCCACGAGTATATCCTGCAGTTTCCAGACGCGTTCTAAAAATCTGCGGCAGCCTTTCACACCATTTTCTGACCAGGACGCGCTCAGATCAAATGCTCCGATAAACATCTCATAAGTACGCAAAGTATCTGCGCCGTAATCCATGACAATATCATCCGGATTTACCACATTTCCACGCGATTTTGACATTTTTTCACCGTTTTCTCCCAAAATCATGCCATGGGAGGTACGCTTCTGGTATGGTTCCGGCGTCGGCACCACCCCCTGATCGTACAAGAACTTATGCCAAAATCGGGAATACAGAAGATGCAGCGTAGTATGCTCCATACCGCCGTTATACCAGTCCACAGGAAGCCAGTATTTCAGAGCTTCTTCACTGGCCAGTGCCTGACTGTTCTTTGGATCCGTATAGCGCAGAAAGTACCAGGAGGAGCCTGCCCATTGGGGCATGGTGTCCGTCTCCCGCTTTGCCGGGCCGCCGCAGCACGGACAAGTAGTATTCACCCAGTCCGTCATTGCCGCCAGCGGAGATTCGCCGTTATCTGTAGGCATATAACTGTCCACTTCCGGAAGCTGCAGGGGCAGCTCACTGTCCGGCAGCGCCACATAACCGCATTTCTCACAATTTACAATCGGAATTGGTTCTCCCCAGTAACGCTGCCTTGAGAAGACCCAGTCGCGCAGTTTAAAATTGGTCTTACCTTTTCCAATCTTCTTTTCCTCTAAAAAGGCGATGATTTTCTTCTTCGCCTCCGCCACCTCAAGTCCATCCAAAAATCCCGAATTTACTAGCTTACCGGTTGCAACATCCGTATAGGCTTCCTTCTGCACGTCCTCTCCGCCTGCCACAACCTCTATAATGGGAAGATTGAACTTTTTGGCAAATTCCCAGTCACGGGTATCGTGCGCCGGAACTGCCATAATAGCTCCCGTACCATAGCTCATCAGTACATAGTCGGACACCCAGATTGGGATTTCCTTATCATTCACCGGGTCAACGGCTTTTAAACCGTTAATCTCCACGCCCGTCTTCTCCTTGGCAAGCTCAGAACGCTCAAAATCAGACTTTCTTGCCGCCTGTTCCCGATAGGCGAGAATTTCTTCCCAATTCCCGATTTCCTCCTTATATTTATCCAGCATGGGATGCTCCGGGGATACCACCATATACGTCGCTCCAAACAGCGTGTCCGGCCTCGTGGTATAAACGGTAAGTTTTTCCTCCTTACCCGCAATTGGAAAATCGACCTCCGCTCCCTGGCTCTTCCCAATCCAGTTCTTTTGAGAAACCTTCACCCGCTCAATATAATCCACATCATTCAGACCTTCCAGAAGCTTGTCTGCATATTCTGTGATTTTCAGCATCCACTGGCTCTTTACTTTACGAACCACCGGCGATCCGCACCGCTCACAGACGCCATTCACCACTTCCTCATTGGCAAGCCCCACTTTGCAGGAAGTACACCAGTTAATGGGCATCTCTGTTTTATAGGCCAGTCCTTCTTTAAATAATTTCAGGAAAATCCACTGCGTCCAATGGTAATATCCAGGGTCTGTGGTATTTACTTCCCGCTCCCAGTCAAAGGAATATCCTAAGGAATGGAGCTGGTTTTTAAAACGTTTCACATTATTTTCCGTTACTACCTTAGGATGGATCTTGTTTTTGATTGCATAATTCTCCGTCGGAAGCCCAAACGCATCCCAACCCATGGGATAAAGCACATTATATCCCTGCATCCTTCTCTTTCTTGCCACGATATCCAACGCCGTATAGGGCCTGGGATGTCCTACATGAAGTCCCTGTCCCGACGGATAGGGAAATTCCACTAATGCATAATATTTAGGCTTGGAATAATCATCCGTTGCGGCAAATGCCTTCTCATCATCCCAAATCTTCTGCCATTTTTCTTCTAATGCTCTGTGATTATATGGTGCTGCCATGTTCTCCTCCATTCTATACGTTCCGTACCATTAAGGCTTTCTTGCAAAACCGCTAAATACATTCTTCTAAATTCTATCACACAGAGTCGTTTTGTCAAGTTTATTTCTGTATGCGGCCGGAAGATTACACACAATCATTTACAGCAGAACAAATTAACATTTTTCCTTGATTGCAATATTATAAAGTAACAAACAATTTCAGGAGATTTCTATGTCTCACTCAAACGTAAATAAAGCCTACGAAAATCCCGGGCTGCACTATCTGGAAACAGCCCTTCACTATATGCCCGCCGCCTATGCGGAGCTTACCGGCAACCCTGGAAACGGCGAGATTAGCGGTATGGTCCGCTTCTATGCTGTAAACGGCGGCGTATTAGTAAACGCCGAAATATATGGCCTTCCAATTTCCGCAGAATCCTGCGGCCCTGACATTTTCGGTTTTCATATTCACGAAGGAAATTCCTGTACTGGTACAGCCAGCGACCCCTACGCAGACGCCGGAGGACACTACAATCCTTCCAACTGTCCGCATCCGGCCCATATGGGGGATATGCCGCCTCTGTTTGGCAACAACGGCAATGCATGGATGATGTATTTTACCGACCGCTTTACGGTCCCGGATCTGACAGGCAAAACCGTCATTATCCACAGTAAGCCAGACGACTTTACCACGCAGCCCTCCGGCAATTCAGGCTCTAAAATCGCCTGTGGCACCATTCGTTCCGTTACTTAATACTTTACCGGACAAAGCACGCTGCAAAAGCGTCCATTCTCCTTTTGCGCACGCGTGCATCCCCCGGAAGTTTTTTCACTGGAAAACAGACCTAGTCCGGCTCGCCGGGCACGGGATTCCCGTGGTATTTTTCTTCTGCTGAAAAGGCACCCGCAAGGTATTTTCCTATAAGAAAACAAAGTGGGCAAGCACACTTCAACTCCCCTAACCCCTCACTCATGAGGATCTGTACACTTTGACGCGCGTGCGCATATTGCTTTTATTCTATAGGAAGGCACTTTTACGCTTTCGCGTGACAAGGTCTTTCCTATAGAATAAAAAGACCTGGAAAACTGTTGTTTCTTGTTTTCCGGGTCTTCCTGATAAAATAACCGTTATCATGTTTCGTCAAATTGAAATTTGCCAATCATATCATTCAATTCTGCTGCCTGCGCCGACAACTCCTGACTGGTCGCAGAGCTTTGCTCCGCCGCTGCTGAATTGGTCTGTACCACTTCTGAAATAATCTCAATCGTCTCATTGATCTGATGCATGGAGGCATTCTGTTCATTGGAATTTTCTGCTACCCCTTCCACCGCTTTAACGATTCCATCCATACCTTCAATAACCTCCTGAAGCGCACCCGCCATCTCCTCCGCAATCCGGTTGCCGCTTTCAACCTCATTTAAGGCCGCCTCTATCAGCCTTCTGGTATCTTCCACAGATTCCGTAGACTGAATTGCCAAATGACCGATTTCACCTGCCACTACTGCGAATCCGCGTCCTGCTTCCCCGGCCCTTGCCGCTTCTATGGAGGCATTGAGCGATAACAGGTTGGTCTGGTCGGCAATTTCCTCAATGGTCTGGATAATATTGGCAATCTGCCTGGAGGCTTCGCTGATTTTCTCCATCGCCCTTGTCATTTCCGTAATATAGGAACGGCTGGTATCTGCCTGACTGCCGATTTGCTTTGCTTTCTGGCTGGTAGAAACTGCATTTTCCGTATTTCTCTGCACCTGATCCGCTACATTATTTACAGTCGCCAAAAGCTCTTCCACAGAAGCCGCCTGGTCTGTCGCGCCTTCTGCAAGAGATTGGGCGCTTTCCGCCATCTGTGTTGCTCCCAAGCCCACCTGGTCTGCAGATTCCCTGATATGATTCAGAGTATCGCTCAGGGAATTTTTAATCTTTCGCACGGCGTCCATAATGCCTTGATAATCTCCCACATAGGATTCTCTGTTTCTAAAATGAACATTAAAATTATTTTCGCTCATTTCTCCCAGAACATAATCCACATCCCCAATAATGTCTCTCACACCTGACACAATATCCTGTGTAGCATGGGCAAGCGTCAGCACCTCGTCTCTGGAGGATATCTGTGGAACCTCGGTGTGCAAATCTCCCTTCGCCAGGGCGGTCAGGCGCCGTGCACATTTCTGAATAGGCGTACCAATATTGTCAGCAAGTCTTCTCACCATAAAGACTGCCGTAAGAATAGAAACAATCACAATCAATATGGTAATGATTACGCCTGCAATTGTCTCTTTGTTAAAATCAGATACAGGGGCTGTAATCGCTATGCTCCAATCGTTACTGTTTTCTACCGGAGCATACGCCATTATTTTTTTCACTCCGTCATAGCGGTACGTTCCAAACCCGATTTCCCCCTCCACCATCTTCTGTTCTAAATTTGCAAGCGGTTTCAGCGAAGAATCCGTCTTGGCCGCCTCAATACTGTTATCTTTGGTCTTTACCAAAACATCATTTTCATGGGCAATGACCGTTCCTTCACTGTCTATCATGTAGGCGGAACCATTGGCGCTCACATTTACCGCCGCCATAATATCATTCAGGAAATTTTCTTCCGGCACCAGATAGACAACCCCTGCCACCTCTGTCCCGTAAATACCGTCCTTCCATAATGGAGCCGCAATCCGAATCTCCATGGACGACTGGTTTTCGCTGATTATCGGCTCCGTCACATAAATCTGCCCCTGCATAGCCGCCTGAAAATAGGCGGTTTCCGCATAGTTTTCTCCTGTAAAAATGCTGTTTCCCCTGCTGTCGAGCACATCTCCCGCCATCAGTTCATTGACCTTTACGCGCTCATCCACAATAGATTTTTTATCTTCCAGTTCTGCCGTATCACTGGCAAGACGCGCTGTCATCCCCAGATCTTCGGCTATGTTCTTATAGGAAGTAATTTCCCATTCTACCCGTTCCGCTGACACACGCGCTGTAGCATCCATACTTCGTTCCAGGGTAGAATTGGTACTGTGGCTATTCAGCGCGCTGGAAATAATTCCCAGAAGCGACAGAGAAATAACGACTAACGCCAAAACAGATACGGTAATTTTTCCTTTGATCGTCTCATGATAAAACTTCTTCCACCCCTCTATGCCCCTTGTATTGCCCTTTACACTTTCCTGACCCTGATTTGCCATGTTCTTTTTCTTCATATAACAGCTTCCACCCTTCTATATGCCAAGCGCCCTTGCGCAGCAGCATATGCAGACAAACCCGGTACAGTAAATATCTCCTATTTACTGTACCGGCAGACTTCTATAACAATTCGCACTTACTCCTCATTTGCATCCAGTTTATTGCTCCTGGCTGCAACTTCTTTCTCCTGTATATCCGAAGGGGTCTGCTCATAACGGGCAAATTCATAGGAGAACAGCCCGCTTCCTCCGGTCATGGAGCGCAGATCCGTCATATAACCGTAAATCTCCATATAAGGTACGTCGGCGGTAATCTCTGTTTTGCCCGTTTCCACCGGGTTCATGCCAAGCACCCGCCCCCGGCGTTTGTTCAAATCTCCCATAACATCTCCGGTAAATTTATCCGGCACTACCACCTTCATGTTGGCAATCGGCTCTAATAATACCGGGGACGCCTCCATAATTCCTTTCTTAAACGCCTGAATCGTCGCCATCTTAAACGCCATCTCTGAAGAGTCCACTGGATGATAGGAGCCGTCATAAAGCACTGCCTTCACGCCCATAACCGGATATGCCGCCATCGGTCCCTTCAGCACGGATTCCTGCAGGCCCTTTTCTACCGCGGGGAAATAATTCTTTGGCACAGCGCCTCCCACTACCTGCTGTTCAAATACAAACGCCGTGTCCAGATCGCCGCTTGGCTCAAACGTCATTTTTACATGCCCATACTGCCCGTGCCCGCCAGACTGCTTCTTATACTTATACTCTACATCCGATTTCTTGCGGATGGTCTCCCGGAACGCAATCTTGGGTCTGCTCAGTTCAATCTCCACCTTGTAGCGCGAAGCAAGCTTACTCACGACAACCTCCAGATGCTGGTCTCCGATACCGTAAATCAAAGTCTGGCCATTGGCGCTGTCATTTTCCGTTTTCAGCGTCAAATCCTCCTGCATCAGCTTTTGCAGCGCCTGGGAAATCTTATCTTCATCCCCCTTCTTTTTCGCCTTATAACGCATATACGTATAGGGCGTGGAAATCTGCGTCTTCCCATACATAACCGGAGCCGCTTTGGTGGACAGGGTATCTCTTGTGGCCGACTTCGTAAGTTTCGCCAAAGCTCCCAAATCCCCGGCGTGAAGCTCTGGCACCTCCATCGCTTTATTGCCCTGCATCACATAAATCTTGCCAACCTTAGTCTCCAGATCTTTTTCCGCATTATATAATACATCGTCCGTCTTTAATACGCCGGAATTTACTTTAACCAGGGAATACTTGCCGATAAACGGGTCGGCAATGGTCTTGTATATGTACAGACTCTTGGGTTTCGCAATATCATAATCGCCGTCAAATACTTCATTGGTCTTCATATTAATGCCTTTGCATGGCCGCTTCTCCGGACTTGGCAGATATTTGAGGATATCATCCAGCAGGGTATAAACCCCCTGCACCAGCGTGCTGGAACCCATGGAAACCGGAACGATACTGCCGTCGGCTACGTTGGTGCGCAGTGCGGAACGAATCTCAAATTCAGAAAATTCTTCTCCTGCAAAATAACGGTCCATAAATTCTTCGCTGGTCTCGGCAACCGCTTCCATCAATGCCTCGCGGCACAGTTCCAGGTTTGCCTGAGAATAATCCGGAATCTCTGTCTCCACAACCTCTCCCTTCTCATTCCAGCGGTTTCCTGTCTGGGCCACAACGTTGACATATCCTACAAATTTCTCATTTTCCCGGATTGGAAGATGGAACGGCGCAATCCTTTTTCCATACATCTCCTGCAAATCTGCCACTACCTGCCGGAAGCTTGCATTATCGTCATCCATTTCCGTCACATATACCATGCGCGGAATCTTATATTTTTCACAGATCTCCCATGCCTTCTGAGTTCCTACCTGGATCCCGCTCTTACCGGACACTACGATGATGGCCGCGTCTGCAACGCTGACTGCTTCCTCCACCTCGCCTACAAATCCAAAATATCCCGGCGCGTCCAGTACATTAATTTTGGTATCTTCCCAAACGACCGGTACTACTGATGTATTAATTGAAAAAAGACGTTTCGTTTCTTCCTTGTCATAATCACTGATCGTATTGCCGTCGCTGACCTTCCCCATACGCTTGGTAATACCGGACAGATATGCCATGGCTTCCACTAATGTCGTCTTTCCGCTGCCGCCGTGTCCTAAAAGAACTACATTTCTTACTTTGTCAGTTGTATACACGTTCATAATGTTTTCCTCCAATACAAGTTTTTCGATGTTTATATTTTACTAAAACTTCAAAAATATTACAACCTTTTTATTCAATATTTACAATTATTTCTTCTGTTCCCATACGCTTCAGGACCACAGACAGTTGACTTTTCCAACTTTTTCCCTTACGATAGAAAAAGACAAGTACAAACAGGTACTCAAATATGGATTCAGGAGGACATTATGAAACCTGAAAAAATTGGTTTTATCGGTCTTGGCCTCATTGGAGGTTCCATCGCCAAAACAATTCACCGCATCCATCCGGAAATCGAACTGTTCGCATACGATGTGGACACAGAAGCATTGGAACTTGCCGTCTCAGAACAAGTGATTACGGAAGGATTCCGGGAAGTGACCGGGGATTTTGCAAAATGCCGTTACATTTTTCTATGTGCGCCTGTACAGAAAAATTCTGAATTTCTGGCAAAGATATCTGCTTTTGCCGGAGAACATTGCATTATTACCGACGTGGGAAGCGTAAAAAATTCCATCCATCAGAAGATTTCCGACACCAGAATCTCTCCTTATTTTATTGGCGGACATCCTATGACCGGCTCGGAAAAAAGCGGCTACAAACATGCAACCTCATATCTTCTGGAAAATGCATACTATATTCTCACCCCCTCGCCGGACGTACAGGCAGGACTCGTTCAGGAATTAAAAGATTTTATCAGCTCCCTCGGCGCGATTACCATGGTGCTTGATTACCACAGGCACGATTTTATCACCGCCGCCATCAGCCACCTCCCCCATATTCTGGCTTCCAGCCTGGTAAATCTGGTAAAAAGCATTGACGATGAATCGGAAACTATGAAACAGGTAGCGGCCGGCGGATTTAAGGATATTACAAGAATCGCCTCCTCATCGCCTGTCATGTGGCAGCAAATCTGCCTTACCAACCGCGACCAGCTTCTCAGACTGATAGATTTATTTATCCGCTCACTGGAACACACAAAGAGCCGGATTTCCTGCGGCAGCAGCCAGGAATTATTTGATTTTTTCCAGGAAGCCAAAGACTACCGCGATTCTATTTCCATCAACACTTGCGGCTCGCTTCCAAAAATATTCGAAATTTACTGCGATATGATTGACGAGACCGGAGGCATTGCCGCGCTCGCCACGATCCTCTCCCGACAAAATATCAGCATAAAAAATATTGGCATCATCCATAACCGGGAATTTCAGGACGGTGTTCTGCATATCGAATTTTATGATGAAAATGCAAGAAAAACGGCTGTAAGAATCCTGCGCGACTGCCAATACACAGTATATGAACGATAAAATAACGAGGTAACTGTCATGAAAATTACAAATAGCTACTCTTTTCACGGGAAATTATCTGTTCCCGGTGATAAATCAATTTCCCACAGAGGAATTATGTTCGGCGCTATCTCCAACGGACTGACAGAAATTACTAATTTTCTGCAGGGCGCTGACTGCCTTTCCACCATTTCCTGTTTCCAGAAGCTTGGAATCCCTATTGAAAATAATGGTTCCAGCGTCCTGGTCCATGGAAAAGGGCTTCACGGCCTTCGCGCCCCTTCGCAGATATTGGATGTTGGAAACAGCGGAACCACCACACGCCTGATTTCCGGCATTTTGGCGGGACAAGCTTTCAAGACCACCCTGGACGGTGATAACTCTATCCGCAAACGTCCTATGCAACGTATTTTTACTCCGCTCTCACAAATGGGGGCAAACTTTCAATGCTGGGATAGTACTTCTTTCCCAGCCAGCCGGGAACGCTGCAATTCTGGCTGCGCCCCGTTTACAATCTGCGGCGGTCATTTAAAAGGCGTCCATTATCATTCTACCGTTGCCTCTGCCCAGGTCAAATCTGCAATTTTACTTGCAGGACTCTATGCTGAGGATGATACCAGCGTCACAGAACCTGTATTATCCCGAAACCATACCGAACTTATGCTGTCCGGTTTCGGGGCCAGGATTACCTCTGCCGGCACGACCGCTTCCATCAAACCGGAACCCGTGCTGAACGGTCAGAAAATCCATGTGCCCGGAGATATTTCTTCAGCCGCATATTTTATCGCATTGGGACTTCTTACGCCCAATTCTGAAATTTTAATTGAAAACGTGGGCGTAAATCCCACTCGCAGCGGCATCCTGAACATTGCGCTGGCTATGGGGGGGGATTTGACCTTGCTCAACAAACGTACGGTTTCCGGAGAGCCGGTGGCAGACATCCTGGTAAGAAGCAGCAATCTATACGGCACAACGGTGGGCGGAGCCATGATACCCACTCTTATTGATGAAATCCCTGTAATTGCCGTAATGGCGGCCTTTGCAGAAGGCACCACGGTCATTCAGGACGCCCAGGAGCTAAAAGTAAAAGAATCAGACCGGATCGCCGTGGTGACAGAAAACCTTAAGGCAATGGGAGCCTCCATTGTCCCTACCGAAGACGGTATGATAATTGAAGGCGGCAGACCGCTTCAGGGAGCCGTTATTCATACCTGCCAGGATCACCGGATCGCCATGTCCTTTACCGTGGCCGGGCTGAATGCCTGCGGGGAAACGATCCTGGACGATGAACAATGCGCCGCTATCTCCTACCCCTCTTTCTATGAGGATATTAAGTCTCTTTCCTTATAACGTTCTGTGTGACTCATACAAAAGTCTACAGTAGTTGGCAAGTTAACGCGAATGCCATCGAATATTGGAATTTCACCATTATAAAGTCCATAACAGACAAATTATTTTATCCGTTATGGACTTTTGTAATACATAAATATATGTTTCATGGCTTACAGAGCTATTCCTTTTCCGCTTACCAGTTCTTATGCAGTTTCCTTATGCTTTTATACATTTATACGATTGCTCTCATGGCGTCCTCATCGGCTTCTACAGAAAAGCGCTTTCGCGTGACAAGGTCTCTCCTATAAAACAAAAAAATACTGCAAACCTCACAAAACCAAGGTTTCCAGCATTCCTTCGGGTTGGGCTATTCAATTCATAGCTGACAGCTCGTAGGGGAATCGAACCCCTGTTTCCGCCGTGAGAGGGCGGCGTCTTAACCGCTTGACCAACGAGCCTCACTTTTAATCTTGTTCTCTCGAACTCAACATGTTTATTATACATGCCAGGTTCGAGAAAGTCAAGTACTTTTTTAATTTTTATTCAACTGTTTTTGCCTGTGCCAGTTTTGCCAAAGCTGTAAAACCTTCTGCATCATTGACTGCCAGTTCTGCCAGCATCTTGCGGTTCACTTCCACACCCGCCAGTTTCAGGCCGTACATGAACTTACTGTAGGAAAGACCGTTCATTCTCGCCGCTGCATTGATACGTGCAATCCAAAGCTGGCGGAACTGTCTCTTTCTCTGCTTCCTGCCCGCATAAGAACTGGTTAAAGCTCTCATAACAGACTGCTTAGCCACTCTGTACTGTTTGGAGCGCGCCCCTCTGTATCCTTTTGCCAGTTTTAATACTCTGTTATGCTTCTTTTTCGCATTTAAACCGCCTTTAATTCTTGCCATGTCTTCTATTCCTCCTTAACTCAATCTTACAAATACGGTAAAATCTTTTTCATATTCTTAACGTTAGCAGCATCTGTAATCGCCGATTTTCTCAGATTTCTCTTTCTCTTTGTAGACTTCTTGGTTAAGATATGGCTTTTGTACGCTTTATTTCTTTTTAACTTACCAGTTCCAGTCTTCTTGAAACGTTTTGCTGCTGCTCTGCTTGTTTTAACCTTTGGCATTTTTAGTTCCTCCTTAACATCCAGTTATTTCTTCTCTGTCAGCACAATACTCATGCTGCGTCCTTCCAATTTCGGCGCCTTTTCTACGGTGGCGATATCTTCCAGCTCCTGGGCAAAATCATCCAGAATGTGTTTGCTGCTCTGCATATGCGCCATTTCTCTGCCGCGGAAACGCAGGGTAATCTTTACCTTATTGCCCTTTGAAATAAACTTCTTTGCTGCATTAATTTTGGTATTGAGATCATTGGTCTCAATATTCGGTGACAAACGGATTTCCTTGATCTCAACAGTTTTCTGTTTCTTTTTGGCTTCTTTTTCTTTTCTTATAAGCTCATACCTGTACTTGCCGTAATCAATAATCTTACATACAGGGGGTTTTGCTCCCGGAGCAATCTTTACCAGATCCAGCTCTGCTTCCTGAGCAAGCTTCATGGCTTCCCGTGTGGACATAATGCCAAGCTGCTCTCCATCCTGGCCAATCAGACGAATCTCCTTATCTTTGATTTGTTCATTAATCATTAAATCGCTAATTGTCTTACACCTCCAAAAATTAATCTAACAACACAGCCGCCTGCAGATTGTGTGCACAAACAACTGCATTAAAAAAGTGGATAGACAGACCATCCACTTAATTCCGATACGCCTACAGCAAACATGCTGTATTTCGAATATAAACCGTTAGTCACGCTCTTGTGCTAAGGTGAGAGTGGATACTCTGCTTTGTTTTCTGCTTACAACGTTGTTACTTTATCATATTTTCCTGTCTGCGTCAAGCTTTTATTTCTATTTCTGTTATAATATTGTTCTTTTCAAATGGCAACACTTCTGTTAGACTAAAGTACGATACCATAACCATCCCTGCTTCATCCAAAGGAGCCATTATGCCAGAATATTCACAGAAACTTATCGACCTGCACACTCATTCCAGCTATTCAGACGGAACCCTCACACCGGAAGAATTAATGTATCACGCCAAAGAATGCGGGTTATCCGCCATTGCCCTGACAGACCACGACACTATCCTGGGCATTGATAAAGCACGCCCCCTGGCCCGCAGCCTGGGAGTGGAACTCGTGCCCGGCATTGAACTTTCTACCGATTTTGAACATCAGGAAATCCACATTTTGGGCTATTTTATAGACGAAACGAATCAGAAATTCCTGGAAAAACTGAGAGACTTCGTCGACGGAAGAGAGAAACGTAATCTGAAAATGATACGGCTCTTGCAGCAGGAAGGATTTCCCATCAGCCTTGCCTCTCTCTATGAGGAATATCCCAGCAGCGTCATCACGCGTGCGCATTTCGCCAGATATCTGACCGAACACGGTTTTGTAAAAGATCGGAAAACCGCGTTCTCCAAATATCTGGGAGACGGCTGCCGCTGTTACGTTCCCAGGGAAAAAATCACGCCTTTTGAAGCTGTGAAACTGATACAAATCGGAGGCGGGCTTGCTTTCTTTGCCCATCCGGTTCTGTGCCGCATGAATCAGGAACGACTGCGCGCCCTTCTAAAACAGTTAAAAGAAGCGGGACTTACCGGACTGGAAGCTCTCTATTCCATGAATACTCCGGGTGATGAAAAAAATCTGAAACATCTGGCTTTGGAATATGATCTGCTTATCAGCGGCGGTTCCGATTTCCATGGTGGCAACAAACCCCATATCAGCCTGGGAAGCGGCAGAGGCGGCCTTAAAATCCCATATGATATCCTGGAACAGATAAAATCCCGCTATTCTGCCGTTTCTTCCGGCACGAATACCCGTTCCTGATATATATTTATTTTCTTAGGAACAGCGCTTTTTGCTTCCTCACAGAACTGTTCCTGAGAATTAACCAGCTTCTTTCCTCTTTTATCAACCTTCTCATATCTGCCGTCTGGCCTCAGTATATGCGCCTTGGTATTATCTGCAAGCTGGGTCTCCAGAACATGGCGTACCTGGTTCATCAACCCTTCGTCTTCTACCGGGAACATAATTTCTACCCGCCGGTCAAGATTACGCGGCATCCAGTCTGCGCTTCCCATATAGATCTCCTCCTGGCCGTCATTATGGAACCAGAAGATACGGCTGTGCTCCAGGAAATTTCCTACGATGGAATGTACGGTAATATTTTCACTGATTTCGGGTACTCCCGCCTTCAGGCAGCAGATTCCCCGGATCACCAGTTCAATCTTAACGCCCGCACAAGACGCCTCATACAAGGCCGCAATCACATCCCGGTCGCACAGGGAGTTCATCTTTCCCCTGATAAACGCTTCCTTTCCCTCCTGCGCATGTTTTATCTCACGTTTAATCAGTTTCAGAAAACGCTTGCGCAGCCAGATGGGCGCCACCACCAGTTTATTCCAGGACAGAGGCTCGGAGTAACCGGAAAGCATATTGAAGACAGCCGTAGCATCCTCGCCAATGGCCTCAGAACAGGTAAACATTCCCAGGTCCGTATACAATTTTGCCGTGGAATCATTGTAATTTCCGGTTCCCAAATGTACATATCTGCGGATGCCGTCTTCTTCTTTGCGCACCACCAAGGCAATCTTACTGTGTGTTTTCAGACCCACCAGCCCATAAATTACATGACAGCCCGCTTTCTCCAGCTTCTTCGCCCAGACAATATTATTCTCTTCGTCAAAACGCGCTTTCAGTTCCACCAGCACGGATACCTGCTTGCCATTTTCGGCCGCCTGAGCCAAAGACGCAATAATCGGGGAATTGCCGCTGACACGGTATAAAGTCTGCTTGATGGCCAGTACATCCGGATCTACCGATGCCTGGCGGATAAAATCCACTACCGGATCAAAGGTCTGATATGGATGATGTAATAAAATATCCCCTTTGCGGATAGTAGCAAAAATATCTTCCCCAGGTGTGATCTGAGGCACACGCTGAGGCTTATAGGGCGGATAACGCAGCTCATCTCCCCCTTCGATCCCATACATTTTCATCAAAAACGTCAAATCCAGCGGCCCGCCGATTTTATAAATATCTTCCGGCGCAATATGTAAGTCCTCCGACAGAATCTGAAGCAGGCGTTTATCAACTTTCTCTTCTACCTCTAAGCGTATTACCTCACCCCATTGACGTCTCTTCAACTGCTTTTCAATTTCCTGGAGTAAATCCTCGGCTTCATCTTCATCAATGCTGAGATCGGCATTTCTCATAATCCGATAGGGATAGGCGCAGATTACATGATAATTTAAAAACAGGTGGTGGATATTGCGCTCAATCATCTGCTCTAACAACAGGAACGTTTTGACGCCTTCCTGGCCGGATGGAATCTGGATCATTCTTGGAAGAACGGAAGGCACCTGGACGGTGGCAAACTCCATTTCTCCCTTTTTCCCATCCTTCTTTGTCAGAAGCGCCGCAATATTTAAAGACTTATTCCGAATCAAAGGAAACGGCCGGGAAGCGTCCACCGCCATAGGCGTCAGCACAGGATATACATTTTCCTGAAAATAACGGTCCACATATTCCGCCTGTTCCGGGGTCAGTTCTTCATGGCTGCTTAGGATTTCAATTCCCTGATTGTGAAGCAGGGGCAGCAGGGAACGGTTATATGTGGAATATTGCAGCTCCACCAACGCCCTGGTGTCCTTATTGATCGCCTCTAACTGCTCCTGCGCCGTCATCCCCGCGATATCCTTTTTCTTATAGCCTGCGTGAACCATATCTTTTAGCGAAGCAACGCGCACCATGAAAAATTCGTCCAGATTTGACGACGTAATGCTGACAAATTTTAACCGCTCCAGCAGGGGGATCGCCTTATCCCTCGCTTCATTCAGCACCCGGTGGTTAAATTTGAGCCAGCTCAGCTCCCGGTTCTCATAATATTCCGGTTTGAGAAAATCCTTTTCTTTTTCCATACCCTACCTCCTGCTATAACACTCTTTTTTCTTTTATTTTCGGCATAACGCTGAATACCTTTTCGAAAGAATCCGCATAAGACGAAAAGAGACCTTTTTCCAGCACAACGCTCTCCTCCGTCTCAATGGTAATCACCAGTTCCCTGCCCTTTAACGCTGCTTTGATATTTTTAAATTTCTGTCTGTGACTGCGGTCCATGGCATTGGCCGTCCTTAAAATTGCCATAAGCTTAGAAACCACCATATAATTCTCCTGATTCATCTTATCTTTGACATTCTCATAGGGCTGTATGGGCAATGAACTGTATTTTACCGTATTTGCCACGATTTCCCGCTCCATGTGGGTCATTCCGATAATTTCCGACGCCATAATAATGCGATAAGAACATTCTGACTGATTTACCAGGCTTACATACCGGCCGCAGTCGTGGAGAATTGCCGCAGTCTGCAGTAAAAGCCGTTCCCTTCTTCCCAGGCCATGCACTTTCTTCATCGCGTCAAAAATCACTGTACACATGGACAGAACCGCTTCCGTATGATTCGAATAGCTCTGATAACGCTCAGCAAGATTTCTGGAGGATGCAAGGACATCCTCTTTGAAATCATGCTCAAAACGAATCATTTTGTTTTTTTCCGCATAATCACACACAATTCCATCCGTAATCCTAACTCTGGGAACCCATATATAGTCGGCCTCCATCTCTTCTGTCAGTCTCTTATAAAGCACCACAGAGGGCAGAATCAGGGGATCCCGCTCGTTGGAAAGATTCAATTCTATGGATAAATCTTCCGGAGACTTCTTATGCCATTTATTTAAAAGCTTCTGAAAACGCTCTGTCTCAATGGTACCGTCATCTTCTTTTTTAGAAAAGTCCTTCACCATATCATGAATGTAATCTCCCATAAAAATTATGTATTTGATTTCCTGGTCTGACAAATACAGCCTCTTAAAAATCTCCAGCTCTTTGTCAATTAATTCCTGAATCTGGGTTTCATAATGGGAAACCATATTGCGAATCTGGGCCAGCTTCTCCCAGATCCGCATAATTCCCAATTCAATATGCTGGGTCGTCACTGCCGTTCCTTCCCGAAACAGCGTGATCTGCATACTCCCGCCGCCTACATCTGCCACCACGGCGCCCTTTTCAACCAGCGTCTGAAACTCAGGCGCTGCCGCCAACGATTTGTAATTCATAAAACGGTGCTCGGAATTACTGAGCACATTTACATTAATCTGGGTACGAAGCCGGATCTGGTCTAAAATAAATGGCTCGTTGCTCACCGCGCGCAGCACATTGCCTGCATACGCCTTGTAATCATCTACCTTGTACCCCTCCATAATAGAATGAAATTCTTTCAAAACCTGGCAAAGCTCTTCCACCAGTTCATAACCAATGATCCCCTTGTTGTAGGCGTCTCTTCCCAGCTCAAGCCGGCTGCGCAGATGGTCTATCTGACGAAGCTTGCGGTTGGGGCGTATCTCAAAGATTTTCATGCTCACTTCATAGGAGCCGATGTAAATTGCTGCAAACGTTATAATTTTCATAACCTCTCCTTCCCAATTCCTGTTTTATCTTTTCCCAGCAGATCATTGATAAACTGCTGCGCGCATCTTCCCGAAGGCCCTCCATGGTTTAATTCCCAGCGGTCTGCCTCCAAAAGAAGAATCTCCTCCTCCATCTGTATCTGATGCTTTTGGGCCAGTCTTCGCACAATCTCATGAAATTCTTTCTTGTCTGGCGAGCCAAAATAAATGGTAACCCCAAACCTGGATACCAAAGAGAGCTTTTCCTGCACCGTGTCCCTGGTGTGCAGATCGTCATCCCGTTCTTCCTTGTCGCTGAATTTCTCACGAACCAGATGCCGTCGATTAGAAGTCGCATAAATCAGCACATTATCCGGTTTCTTTTCCAGCCCTCCCTCAATCACTGCCTTTAAATATTTGTATTCAATCTCAAATTCCTCAAAAGACAGATCATCCATATATATGATAAATTTATAATTTCGATTCTTAATCTGGGCAATCACCGAATTTAAATCCTGAAATTGATGTTTATATATCTCAATCATCCGCAGCCCCTGCCCGTAATATTGATTAATGACCGCTTTGATGCTGGTGGATTTACCCGTTCCGGCGTCTCCGAATAGCAGACAATTATTGGCCTGCTTCCCCTTGACAAAAGCTTCCGTATTGTCAATAAGTTTCTGTTTCTGCCGCTCGTATCCCACCAGATCAGAAAGATGCACATGAGCAATATTGGTAATCGGGACAATTGACGGTTCCTGCCCTTTGCGTTCTATACGAAACGCCTTGTGCAGACCCAATTTTCCTACGCCAAATTCCCCGTAAAATTTCGTCACCTCAGTTTGAAATTCTTCTGCAGAACGTGCCTGTCCCAGCCGAACGGCAAGCTCACAGATCCGGTCCCTGATCCTGTGGTTAAACACCCCTGCTGTTTGTTCCGAACGCTGATAATTCTCAAGCAATTGCAGCTCCGGTATCTGAAGCTCTCGCGCCAGTTCCCGGAAATCAAATGCAAATAATTTCTGAAATACTGCAAAATCATGCCGCGCCAGCTCATTGATCGTTCCGGAAATACGTCCCCGGTTCTCGCACGCCCTGCTGTATGCATTTTCGTTATTTACAATCAGAAACGCCAGATAATTATGCCATAAATTCCCCTCAAACCCATGGCTTGCCGCCAGCTCTATAAGATTATGAAAGCTCTCGTAGCACAGGCTACAGATATCCCCATGATTATCAAAGCCGCTCCTGTAATGCGCTATCATCCAGGTCATATCTTCAAAAATCTGCCCCTGTTCCAGATTACGGTACAAAATCATAGTCCCTGCATGTTTCATCTGTCCTTACCTCACTTTAATAATTTCCCAACACCTTCACGTAAAGAGCTTCTTCCTGCAATCCCTTTAAGGCATTCTGCATAGCTCCGTCGTTCAAGTTCCCGTCCAAATCCACAAAAAAACGGTACTCAAAGCTTTTATCTTTCATCGGCCTCGACTCAATCTTCACCATATTCAAATTATTAAACATGAAGTGCGAAAGCATCCGGTATAAAGAACCGCTTTCATGAGATACTTCAAAACAGATACTGACCTTTGCGGCCTCCTTCATCTGGAGCTTTTCCCCTCCGACAATGATAAAACGCGTACTGTTGTCCTCACTATAGTTAATGTTATTCTTTAAGACCTTAAGCCCATAAATATCCGCCGTTACCTGGCTTGCAATCGCCGCCCGGTCTCTGCGCTGTTCTTTCACCACCTGCTTTGCAGCCATCGCCGTATTTTTTACAGGAATACGCTCCCACGACTTATGTTCGTTCAAAAAGTCTACACTCTGCATCAAAGCCTGCGGATGAGAATATACCGTCTGCACATCAGAAAGCTCTGCGTCCGGCAAGCCCAGCAGTGCATGTTCAATCTTAATCGTCTGTTCCGCCACAATATAATTGTCATATTCCAGCATCAGGTCAAAATTCTCTCCCACAATTCCTGCTGAAGAATTTTCGATTGGAAGTACCGCATAATCAGCTTCCCTCTTCTGGATCGCTTCCATTGCCTCCCGCCAGGTATCCACATGAAAACTCTCGGTATCTTCGCCAAAATACGCCTTCATGGCAAGCTGGCTGTAAGCTCCCTCCACCCCCTGATATACCACCTTCCTGGTATAAAAGGGAAGTCTGTCCACCTGCACAAATCCAATTTCCGGCGTTAATCCGCGCCGGTTCAAAAGCTGGTATTGGCGCTTCCGGCTCATTGCCATAATCTGTTCAAACAATTCTTTCACGCCATAACGGTTTTCCGCGCCTCTGACCAGGCTTTTCACCTTTTCCAGCTTCTGCGCTTCTCTCTGTCTGTCTAACACCTGTTTTCCTGTTGAAATCTTATATTCTGCCACTTCTGTGGTGCGCTGCATCCGTTCTTCATACAAGGAGACAATCTGTCTGTCAATTTCATCAATCTCCCGCCGGATTTCATCCAAATCTTTCATACGCCACATCCTTAAAGTATTTTCTATTATCATATAACAATCGGGTCTTAAAGGCAAGTTTTGACACAAAAAAACAGGAAGAATCATCAAATTTTCTCCTGTTGTTTGATGATTCTTCCTGTTCGTCTAAATTCACCGTCGTTTCACGGCAAATAAATATAATTACATCTGAGCACATCGGAACGCATTCCGTATGGATCTACCAGAATCAGAGAAAGTATATTGTTCCCTTCCGGCATACTGATAGGCTGCGTATAACGCTGCGAAGCAGTCGTAGGTTCTGAACCGTCCCAGGTATAATATACCTTGCATCCATCCGGTACTGCCACGGATATACTTTGAGGTGCATTAAAATTTCCTCCGCCCGGAGTCACTCTGGGGGTCTCCGGCTTCAAAAACTCCACCTGAAAATTTCCTTCCACCTCATCACTGTAAAATCCATACGGGCTGCATGCAATCGCGCGTATCTGTATATCCTGGCCAGGCCCTACGTCCACTGGCTCCCGATACTTCTCTCCTTGCACGGGGTCGGTTCCATCCAGCGTATAATAAACATCACAGTCCGCCTCCGCCAAAATTTCTACAGACAATTCTTCCGTGTAGATCCCCTCTTCCCTGGTAAATTCAGGCGCCTTGGGAACATATTCCAAAAACAGTTCCTTTATCCTGGGATCCTCCGTGTTCTCGCTGAGCGCACGGATACTTTCATAATCCTTCTGCTTCTCATAAATCTGAATCATTCTTTGATATACTTCCACCTGGTCTTTATTTTCCTCACATAGCTGCTGTAAGAGCTCCAGGGACATTCGTTCTTCCCCGCGCAGCAGATAAATATCAGACAGAAAAAGCTTCGCCGTTATACTGTCCTCAAGCTCTATGGCTCGTTTTACACGGTTCTCCGCTTCCCGGTAATTGCCTTCTTCTTTATATTTACCTGCTTGCTCCATCTGATAATCGTAGGAATTTTCCCTGCTATGCTTCACCAGCAGAATAATAGCCGTTATCAGTACCACCAAAAGAATCATGGAAGCAACTGCAAAAATAATACGTTTCTTTACTCTTCGATTTCCTTTCCTGAGCGGCGGTTTTGTGTGATGTCCGGAAGCGCTCTTCTCCTTTTTTTCCATTTCCAGACGCTGTTTCACTTTTTCTCTCGCTGCTTTTTCCTCTTTTTCCTTCAGCGCATCCCGCAGGAAATCATCTTCCAGCAAATTGTAATCGGATACGATCTGTGCCTCTTTCCCACAGACATAACAGTAAACACTCCCTACCTTCAGCTCTGCTCCACAATTTGCACACTTCATCCCTATCCCTCTTCTATACTCTGCACGCAGTTACTCATCAGCATGGCGATAGTCATCGGCCCTACCCCGCCTGGCACAGGCGTAATTGCAGACGCCGCCTGTTTCGCTTCTTCAAATTTTACGTCCCCGCATAATTTGTTATTTTCATTACGATGGATTCCCACGTCAATAACTACCGCTCCTTCTTTTATATATTCGGCGCCGATAAACTGTGGTTTTCCTATGGCAACAATGAGAATGTCTGCCTGTCTGCAAAGCTTGGCAAGATTTCTTGTCTTCGAATGAGCCACCGTCACGGTTGCATTTTCCCGAAGCATCAAAAGCGCCATGGGCTTTCCCACAATATTGCTTCTGCCGATAATCACACAATGCTTTCCGGCAATCTCTACACCGGAACGTTTTAAAAGCTGAATAATCCCCGCGGGCGTGCACGGCAAAAAGCCAGGCGCTCCGATCGTCATGGCTCCTACGCTTTGCGGATGAAATCCATCCACATCTTTGTCAGGACTGATTGCCTGAATAATCTTATCCTCACAGATATGCTGCGGAAGCGGAAGCTGCACCAAAATCCCCTTAACTTCCTGTCTTCCATTTAATTCGGCAATCAGTTCCAGCAGCTTCTCCTCTGTGGTTTCCTCCGGCAGCTCATATGCCAGAGATTCAATTCCAATATAGGCGCAGGCATTTTTCTTATTCCGTACATACACACAGGAAGCCGGATCTGCTCCCACCTGAATCACAGCCAGGGCTCCGGTTTTTCCCTTAGCTTTCAACGCCGCCGCCTTTTCTTTCAGCTCATCCTTAATCTGCTGAGATATCCTCTTTCCATCAATGATTTCCGCCATGACTCTTCATCCTTTCTGCACAACTTTTAAAACAAGCCGGTAATGACTCCTTCATCACTTACATCTATTCCATAAGCCGCCGGGGTTTTACCCAGCCCCGGCATTGTCATAATAGCCCCGGTAACTGCAACTACAAAACCAGCTCCCGCTGAAACATATACTTCCCTGACATTCACGGTAAATCCAGAAGGACGTCCCAGTTTTGTCTGATCATCAGACAGAGAATACTGTGTCTTCGCCATACAGACCGGAAATTCACCCATCCCCAGCTCTTCAATCCTCTTTAACTCCTTTAAGGCAGCCGGAGCATAGCTCACACCGTCCGCACCATAAATTTCTCTGGCCACTGTCTCGATTTTTTCTGTCAGGGACAGGCTGTTGTCATAAAGAGGCTCAAATCTGCTCTCCTTTTCCTCCAGTGTTTTCAACACCTGTTTTGCCAGGGCAATCCCGCCTTCTCCGCCTTTTTCCCATACTTGCGAGAGTGCAAACTCACATCCTTTTTCTCTGCAAAACTGCTCTACATACGCGGTCTCTGCTTCGGTGTCTGTGATAAAAGAATTTAAGGTGACAACTACTGGCACATGATATTTCTGCAAATTCTCAATATGTTTTTCCAGATTAACAATTCCCTTTTTTAAAGCTTCCAGATTCTCATTGGAAAGTTCTGCTTTGGGTACGCCTCCATTATATTTCAATGCACGCACGGTTGCCACCAGCACCACCGCGTCTGGTTTTAAGCCTGCCATCCGGCACTTAATATCCAAAAATTTCTCCGCACCCAAATCCGCGCCGAATCCCGCCTCTGTTACCACATAATCCGCCAGCTTTAACGCTGTCTTTGTAGCGCGGACGCTGTTGCAGCCATGCGCAATATTGGCAAAAGGCCCCCCATGGACGATTGCGGGAGTGTGCTCCAATGTCTGAATCAGATTGGGTTTCAGTGCATCTTTTAAAAGCGCCGCCATAGCTCCTGTAGCCTTCAAATCATCTGCCGTCACCGGTTTTCCTTCAAAATCATACGCTACAATCATTCTGCCCAGGCGGCTCTTCAAATCCGCCATATCGTCTGCAAGACATAATACCGCCATAATCTCCGACGCAACGGTTATCACAAAATGATCTTCCCGCACCATACCGTCCATTTTACTGCCCAATCCTACCACAATATTACGCAGCACCCGGTCATTCATGTCCAGACAGCGTTTCCAGACCACCTGGCGCGGATCAATGTTTAATTCATTTCCCTGTTGCATGTGGTTATCCAGCAAAGCGGCCAGCAGATTATTGGCTGAAGTGATGGCGTGAAAGTCTCCGGTAAAATGAAGATTGAGCTCTTCCATGGGCACCACCTGTGCATAACCGCCGCCGGCAGCGCCGCCTTTGATGCCAAAACAGGGACCCAGGGAAGGCTCTCGCAGCGCCAGTACAGCCTTTTTTCCCATTTTTCCAAAAGCTTCTCCCAATCCCACACTGGTGGTAGTTTTGCCCTCTCCTGCCGGCGTGGGATTGATTGCCGTAACCAGGATCAGTTTGCCGTCTTTGCGGTCTTTTACTTTCTCCATCAGCTCGTCTGAGAGCTTGGCCTTATACTTTCCATACAGCTCCAGCTCATCTTCCTCAATTCCAAGCTGCGCGGCCACCTCGCGGATGTGCATCATTTCTGCTTCCTGTGCAATCTGAATATCTGTCTTCATCTTCTTCCTCCCGCTTTCGCTTTGTTATAATCAGTACCTATACATTTACCCGTTTTTACAAATACCGGAAACATAAACGCCCTGTCTCATTACGGTTGATGATAACACAATCTACACGTACTCGTCCACATATTCTTCAAATTCGGCCAGAGACATTAATATCTTTCTGGGTTTTGTCCCTTCTTCCGGCCCTACCACGCCAGCTTCCTCCAACTGGTCCATAATCCTTGCCGCCCGGTTAAAGCCAATTTTAAACATACGCTGCAGCATACCAATAGAGCCCTTTTCCTTTTCTATCACAAATTTTCCTGCTTCCACAAAATAAGCGTCCCGCTCACTGCCTCCGCCGCCAGCAGTTCCTCCCTGGGAAATAGAAACCGTATTCATCTTTTCTTCAATCTCTGTATTATAGACCACCGTACTCTGTTTTTTCAGGAAATCTACCACGGCTTCCACCTCCTGATCGGAAACGAACGGCCCCTGGACTCTGAGCGGTTTCTGATAACCCTGCGGATAAAAAAGCATATCTCCGTTCCCCAGTAACTTCTCCGCACCATTCATATCCAGAATCGTTCTGGAATCCACGCCGGAGGATACGGAAAAGGCGATTCTGGAAGGCATATTTGCCTTGATAAGTCCCGTAATAACATCCACAGACGGACGCTGGGTCGCTATAATCAAATGTATCCCCGCCGCCCTGGCAAGCTGTGCAAGTCGGCAGATGGCGTCCTCCACATCTCCCGGCGCTACCATCATAAGATCCGCAAGCTCGTCCACCACAATCACGATCTGAGGCAGCTTCTTTGGCTTGGTTTCATCCTCCACGTCTTCAATAGCTGCCACTTTCTGATTATAGCCTTTTAAATCGCGCACCTGATAATCTGCAAATTTCTGATAGCGGTCCGTCATTTCCGATACTGCCCAGTGTAAGGCGCCGGCCGCCTTTTTGGGGTCTGTTACCACCGGAATAAACAAATGAGGGATTCCATTATATACACTCAGCTCCACTACTTTCGGATCAATAAGAATCAATTTTACGTCTTCTGGATTGGCCTTATATAAAATACTCATGATAATAGTATTAATACAGACAGATTTACCGGAGCCAGTAGCGCCCGCAATCAAAAGATGGGGCATTTTTGCAATGTCGGCCACTACCACCTGACCGCCGATGTCCTTTCCGGCAGTAAAGCAAATACTGGATGGATGCTTCTGAAAGTCGGTCGACTCAATCATTTCCCGGAACCGCACCATCACATTTTCTTTATTCGGCACCTCAATTCCCACCGCCGCTTTCCCCGGAATAGGAGCTTCTATACGAATATCCGCTGCCGCAAGATTCAGTTTAATATCGTCCGCAAGATTTACAATTTTGCTGACTTTAACCCCAAGTTCCGGCTGCAGCTCATACCTGGTGACGCTCGGTCCGCAGCTCACATCGGTTATGGTCACATTTACACCGAAATTTTTCAAAATATTCTGTAATTGTACCGCTGTCTCATGGAGGTGCTGCCGATTATCTTTTCTGGAAGGATCCCCCGGCTTTAGCAGCGTAACCGGCGGCAGTCTGTACTGCACTCCCTGGGGAAGTATTCCCTGGGACGCCGGACATAAATCTACGGATTGCGCTTCCTGTGTATGTTTTATTTCTGCTTCATCTCCTATACTGTCCTGAACGGAAAATGCCTGAACATCTTTTCCAAGTGATGCGGAAAGCTCCTGCATCTTTTGTTCTACAGATTCTGTATGCTCCTGCGGCCCCTCTGTATGGGCAAGACTTCTCATGCCTTTCGGCTCCTGGAAGTTAAACTCCTGTGTTCCTTCCACTGCATGTAGGTTCTCTTCTTCTGTCTGCGCATATATTCCCTGAACAGACAGTGCGGGTTCTTCTCCTTTTTCCTCCGCTTTTTTGCTTTTTTTCGGCTTCCTATGTATCTTCTCTACCACCACGGGTTCTTCTATGACGGGCGTCTCCTTTACCGTAAACAGATCCTCTTTTACTGGTGCGGAATCCAGGGACACCGCTTTTTCGTTCTCTAATGGCAGCTTTAATTCACTGATATTATCAGAATGCCTGGAAGAAACCGGCTGAATCCTGGTATTGAACGCTACGCCTTCCACTTTCTTATCCATGCGCCTTAACGCCTGCTCTTCTCTCAACAGTTCCTGTTCCTCACGTCGCTGTTCACGTTCTTCCCTGCGCCTTGCGGCATCCTCTTTCGCCGAGTTATAGACTTTGCGGCTGCTTTTTCTGACTCCTCCCAGGAAGGAACGTTCTGTCAAAAGCACCATGGAAATAATCAGCGCAATGACATCCACCACATATGTGCCGGCCGTTCCAATTGCCGGACACATAAGGCTGGCAAGCAGTCCTCCCAAAGCGCCTCCGCCGCTCCTGTGTTTTGCCGCATATTGAAACGATTTTATGACAGAATACTCGCCGTTACCTGCCACCAGCTCCACAAACAAACACAAAAAAGCCACAAATAAAATCCCTGCCGCCAGCTTTACAATCGCAATTCTGTTGTCGCGGTTAGATATAAAAAAAGCGGCGCCTATAAAAAAGCAAATTGGAAAAATATATGCCATCATACCAAATAGTCCAAAACTGACTACGCTTACCCGCTCTCCCAGAAATCCGCCGAACCCAAAATTACTGATAAACAGCACGATGCAGACCGCCAGAATTACCAGAAGAACCACTTCACTGCCAAAGGATACCTCCGGGCTGGAAGAAGTATTCTTTCCAGATCTGCCGCTTCTTTTCTTATTTTTCGTATTTTCAGGCCTTGATGCCATAACATTTCCTCCTAAATTCTCTGCCCTGTTTCTCACACCGTGCAGCTCCTGTGTTATTCTCAGACAGCACACTCTTTATAGTTTAGCACAATTAGCAGAAAATGTCATTACCACTTTCCCACGGTTTTCAGATTTCGTTATTTTGCTTATTTTCATCAATCATCTGGTGCAGTTTCTTCATAGCTTCGTCAATGCCGCCCACTTCATTGATAATTCCCTCCTCAACTGCCTGTCTGCCGACCAAAATGGTTCCAAGATCCTTGGTAAGCATACTGGTGTTCATCATCATTTTTTCCAGACGTTCCTGTGATGTAAAACAATGCTCGGCCACAAAACCTGTAATCCGGTCCTGCATCTGCTGGAAGTAATCATAAGTCTGAGGCGCTCCAATCACCAGGCCATTCAGGCGCACCGGATGGATTACCATAGTTCCGGTTGGAACAATGTAAGAATAATCGGTAGACACCGCAAGGGGAACCCCAATGGAATGGCTTCCTCCAAGGACGAGCGATACGGTGGGCTTGCTCAGAGAAGCTATCATCTCGGCAATGGCAAGGCCGGATTCCACATCCCCGCCCACGGTATTTAGCAAGAGCATCACTCCATCCACGCTCCCATCATCTTCAATAGATGCGAGTTTGGGCAGAATATGTTCATATTTGGTCGTCTTGGCATTTGGCGAAAGCGTCTCGTGCCCTTCGATTTCTCCAATAATGGACATCAAATGTATTTTGTGCTTCCCCTCTCCCTGTTCTAATGTTAGTTGCCCTACTTCCTTAATTTCTTCATTTTCATTTTTTTCTTTTTCCTGCTGATTCATATCTTTTTCCATACAAAACCCTCTCTGTTTCCTTGACATTCTTACTCTCATTTAGTATCTGGATTTTGTGCGGATTTTATTCCGAAACAGCAAATTATTATTCTCTGTTAACCCCAAAGCTTCCTGAAAATAACGGAATCAGCACACTTTAACCCCTTTCCAATCTTGGAGAAGCAGTTTGCGCACTTTGCCGCGCCGCGTGCAGCTACGCGGCAGCACTTCAGCCTGCAAGCATACACATCCTTTTTCTATAGAACCTAAAAAGGCGTAAAGCCCTGATAATCTCCCAGAGACTTTACACCTTCCGTAAATGTTTCCCGCCGCTATTATTTATTTCATCAATTTCTTACAAATTAACGACCGAAATTCTGTTCCTGACCTATCTGCCGTACCAGGCAAATCGTCCGTTTCCTATATACTCATACCTACTGGCTAAAGACGGTTCCTTGTAAAGCTAACAACGGATTTCTTTTTTCATCCTCTCAACAAACCGCATAACTTTTTATAAGCATATAGCCATCTGCTCTCCAAATGGCAGTTCTGTACAAATGTAGGCACTGTGCAAAATTATCCTGATTACTCTGCCATAATATTTTTAACACTCTCCCATTAAATATTTGTAGAGCCCCTCATAACGGAATTTAGAAGCATTCCAGGAATAATCGTTCGCCATAGCGCGGTCAACCATCTGATTCCACTGACGTTTCTTATCAAAGAAAATATGCTTCGAATAGTTGATAACCTTGAGCATCTCCTCGCCATTATAATTACTGAAAGAGAAGCCGTCGCCCACGTTATCATATTCGTTGTAGGGCTGTACCGTATCCTTCAGTCCGCCAGTCTCACGGACAATCGGAATTGTTCCATAGCGGAAAGAAATCATCTGCGTCAAACCGCACGGCTCAAAACGCGACGGCATCAGGAACGCATCTGCCGCGCCATAAAGCTTATGCGCCAAATCATCCGAATAACAAATATTTGCAGAAATCTTGTCCGGATATTTCCAGGCAAAATGACGGAACATATTCTCATACTGCGGGTCACCGGTTCCAATAACCACCAACTGCGTATAATCGTCAATAATCCGTTCAATCACGAAATTAATCAGATCCAGCCCTTTCTGGTCTGTAAGCCGGGAAATCAAGCCAATCATATAACGCTTCTTATCGACGGCAAGACCCAGCTCCTGCTGAAGTCTCTCTTTATTTATGGGTTTCTTCTTGCGGTAACTGGAGGCGTCATAATTTACATACAGCTTCTCATCTGTCGCCGGATTATACGCGTCATAATCAATGCCGTTGACAATTCCCTGCATATCCATATGTCTTGCCGCCAGAAGGCCGTTCAGTCCCTCGCCGTAATAATCCGTCTGAATCTCCTGAGCATATGTATCGCTTACTGTCGTGATATAATCTGCATATACCAGACCGCCTTTTAACATGTTTGCATCTTTCTTAAACTCAAGTTTATCTGGCACAAACAGGCTTGCCGGAAGCCCTGTAAGTCCTTTCATGGTCTTTACATCCCAGATGCCCTGGAACTTCAGATTGTGAATCGTCATAATCGATTTCATTCCCCAGAAGAACATATCTCCCTGAAACTCTGTATTCAGATATACCGGAATAAAACCGGTTTCCCAGTCATGGCAATGGATAATCTGCGGCTGAAAATTAATCAAGGGCAGCATAGAAAGCACTGCTTTATCAAAAAATACAAATTTCTCAATATCAAAGCGGATATCTCCATAAGGCAGAAAACAGTCAAAGTACTCCTGATTGTCAATAAAGTAATAGGTGATGCCATCCATTTTATACTGCAGAATCCCGACGTATTTATTCTGTATATAATTTCCACAGTTCATATAAAAATGCGTCACATACTCAAACTGGTTCCTCCAATGCTCCGGAATACAAGTGTAATTGGGCAGCACAACCCGGATATCCCATTCTTTCTTATCAAACTCTTTGGGCAATGCCCCGCATACGTCAGCCAATCCTCCTGTTTTGATAAAAGGCACGCATTCCGATGCTGCAAACAGAATTTTTCTCATACTTTACATCCTCCATAACGTAATTTTATATGCTTTCCAACGCCTGAGCCAAATCGTCGATAATATCATCCGCATTCTCAATTCCCACAGAAAGACGGATCAAATCAGGCGCCACGCCTGCTTCCTTCAGCTGTTCATCCGTCATCTGCCTATGAGTATGGCTTGCTGGATGAAGCACACAGGTTCTTGCATCCGCCACATGTGTGACAATTGCAATCAGCTTCAGCTTATCCATAAATCCCACCGACACTTCCCTGCCGCCCTTCAGTCCAAAGGAAATCACGCCACAGGTTCCGGCAGGCATATACTTCTCAGCAAGCGCATGATATTTATTGTCTTTTAAACCCGCATAATTCACCCAGGCAACCTTATCATGAGCATGAAGGAACTCTGCAACTTTCCCTGCATTCTCACAATGGCGCGCCATACGCAAATGCAACGTCTCCAGCCCTACATTCAGCAAAAATGCGTTCTGAGGAGATTGAATGGAACCGAGATCCCTCATAATCTGCGCCGTCGCTTTCGTGATATAAGCGCCCTTGCCAAACTTCTGTGTATAAACAATCCCATGATAGGTAGGATCCGGCTGTGTCAATCCCGGATATTTCTCCGCATACTTCTCCCAGTCAAAATTACCGCTGTCCACAATACATCCGCCCACGCACATAGCATGTCCGTCCATATATTTTGTAGTGGAATGAGTAACAATATCCGCTCCCCACTCAAAGGGACGGCAGTTAATCGGTGTGGGAAACGTATTGTCCACAATCAGCGGCACCCCATGGTCGTGCGCTACTCTGGCGAATTTCTCAATATCCAAAACTACCAATGCCGGATTTGCAATACTCTCTGCAAAAAGAGCCTTGGTATTGGGACGGAACGCCGCTGCAATTTCTTCCTCCGAAGCGTCCGGATCAATGAACGTACATTCAATACCCTGTTTCTTTACCGTAGCGCTGAAAAGATTGAAGGTGCCTCCATAGACGGCAGAGGAACATACCATATGATCTCCAGCTTCACAGATATTAAAGACAGCATAATAATTGGCAGCTTGTCCGGAAGAAGTAAGCATTGCCGCCACACCGCCTTCCAGTTCACAGATTTTTTGTGCTACCGCATCATTCGTGGGATTCTGCAGCCTGGTATAAAAATATCCGCTGTCCTCCAAATCAAACAGCCGTCCCATCTGTTCGCTGGTGTCATATTTAAAAGTAGTACTCTGATAAACAGGAAGCACTCTCGGTTCTCCCCGTTTGGGATGCCAGCCAGACTGAATACATTTTGTTTCAATTTGATAGCCGCTCATCTTATCTCCTCCTGATTGTAGTATATGCAGAAATGATATGGACATTCCTAAACTCTTGTATCTAATTTTAACACAACTAAAACTATAAGGCTAGGAAAATTTGGGCTATTTCCATCAAATTTCAGCCAAACCTTTTTCCACTGTCATGGTTTTATGTATTTTTATTCATCCCAATTATGGTACACGGCCTGGACGTCGTCATCCTCGTCCAATAAATCTAAAGTTTTCTGCAAATTGCGGATGGCTGTCTCGTCTGTCAGCTCCACCCAGGTCTGGGGAATCATCGTCACTTCTGCGGACGCCATGGCTATTCCCGCGTCCTCGAGCTTCTGGCGGACTTCGCTGAAAACCTCCGGATCGGTGATAACCTCATAGCTGTCCTCCTCTTCAGAAAAATCTTCCGCTCCGGCGTCCAAGGCCGTCATCATCAGGTCATCCGGATCCATCTCACATTCTTCCCGGTCAATAATAATCTGCCCCTTTTTATCAAACATATAAGATACGCAGCCCGGCGTCCCCACATTGCCATTTCCCTTCGTAAATGCGCTGCGGACATTTGCCGCCGTACGGTTCTTATTATCTGTAAGCGCATCAACAATAATCGCCGTTCCGTTTGGTCCGTAGCCTTCATAGGATACAAACTCATAATTTACTGAATTGGCGTCTCCCGCGGCTTTTTTGATCCCGCGCTCAATCGTATCGTTGGGCATATTATTGGCCTTCGCCTTGGCAATTACGTCCCGAAGCCTGCTGTTATTGTTTGGGTCCGGACCGCCTTCTTTCACCGCAACCGCAATTTCGCGCCCGATAATCGTAAAAATCTTACCTTTGGCCGCATCGTTTTTTTCTTTTTTATGTTTAATATTTGCAAATTTAGAATGTCCTGACATAAGTTCTCCTCTTTTCTGTTTTCTTTTTCTCTGTTCACTTTCTTCCTGCAAACGTCTGATTCTGCCCGCCTTTTCCGGCGTTTTTCCTTTGCTCATATTTCTTATCGGGAACCAGGCTTAAGCTCCGTCTTCTAACCTTCCTGCCCCCTGGACACCCGCACAGTATGAATTATCTTATCCCTGACCGACTCCACCTGGAATTTAAAACCCTGATAACTTAACTCGAATTTCTCATTATCGACAGGTATTTTTCCAATGAGAGAAATGAGAAAACCGTTCAGTGTCTCAAACTCTTCCTCCTCCAGTGAAATCTGCAGAAGCTGGCACACTTCGTCAAAAGGCGCCATCCCGCTCATCAGATAGCTACCGTCCGGCTGTGAAACAATAACAGTTTCCTCCTTGTCATATTCGTCGAAAATGTTACCCACGATTTCTTCCAGAATATCCTCCATCGCCACCAGCCCGGCTGTCTGTCCATACTCATCCACAACAATTACCATATGATTTTTCTGAGACTGCATCGCTTTAAACAAATCATTGATATTCCTTGTCTCAGGAATAAACATCGCCTCCCTTACCAGACCTGGAATCGCCTCGACCCTCCAGTCCAGATACTGTTCCTTGCGGCTCTCAATCATCACATCCTTCATATGTATAATGCCCGTAATATGGTCAATATCCTCCCGGTAAACCGGAAACCTGGAATTATTTCCATCCAGAACAAATTCCAGAACCTCGCGAAGTTTCATTCTGCCGTCCACTGCCACCATATTTTTGCGATGCGTCATAATATCCTTGGCTTCCTTATCATCAAACTCAAAAATATTATGAATCATCTCCGCCTCGCTTGCCTGCAAAACCCCCTGCTCATGCCCCTCATTGACCATAGAAATAATTTCTTCCTCTGTGACGTCATCAAAGCTGGCGTTCGGATCCACTCCCGCAATCCTCACCAGCAGATTCGATGCCCGCTCAGCAAGAAACGTGTATGGCGTAATGAAAGAAAGCAGGCCGTGGATAAAACCAGACAGTGCAGACAGCCATTTTTCCGGTTTCCTGGCCGCTACCTTCTGGGGAGCTATGATCCCGAGTACGGCAAACAGGAATACCCCGAACAGAGCCGCCGGCACATAGCAGAATATTTCCAGATAAGTATCCTGTCCAGCTCCTGAAAGAAGAGCGGCCAATATCTTTGCCAGAAAACGTATCTGGCAGATTCCAAAGATTCCGCCGATAAAAGTTGTAATTATCTGTATGGCATGCCTGGTCTTATATGGCGAATCTTTCACCTTAAGCAGCCAGTCCGCCCACTTATTTCCCTCTTCCAGCCATTTCTGCACCTGCCGTTCACTGATTTCCTCCAGTGCCGTGAGAAACCCGTACAACAAACCGCTCACAACTGTCAATATCAAAAATGCAATCAGTCCTATGGCCGGACTCCCGCCATCATCCATATCTTTGACTCCTCTTTCCTTTTGTACTTTATTAACAAACACTTGAAATATACCATTTTGCCGTTTATTAGTCAAGATTTATGTATACAATTCCAGACTGATTTCAAGCGCTCTGTCTACTTTTTTTAGAATTTCATTGTCCAAACGGCAGACTTTGTCTTTTAACCTCTGTTTATCAATGGTGCGCAGCTGCTCTAAGAGCACTACTGAATCTTTCACCAAATCATATTTACCTGCGTCCAGCTCTACATGGGTCGGCAGCTTTGCTTTGTTCATCTTCGATGTGATGGCCGCGCAGATAATCGTCGGACTATGCCGGTTTCCCACATCGTTTTGAATAATCAGGACCGGCCTGATTCCTCCCTGCTCAGAGCCTACCACCGGACGTAAATCTGCATAATAAATATCTCCTCTATGAATAATCACTTTTCTCACACTCCAAAACTTTATAGGTTATTTTCACTTCCTATTATTCCCAATTTTTTCGTGTGTATTCAGATAGTATGCCAGAGTTTTAGAAATTAAAATTGATACGTCATCCTATTCCCCGAAATAATCCCTGGTTTCTGTAATCCGGTTTCCTTTTATATAAACTCTTGGAATCCGTTTTCCCAGATCACAGGCAAATTCATAGTTAAATCTGCCGGAAAGTTCCCCCATCTCCTCCATAGAAATATGCTCTGCGCCGTCTCGCCCTACCAGCGTCACCACATCTTTCTCTTTTGCCTCCGGAATATGGGTAACGTCCACCATAAACTGATCCATGCAAATGCGCCCGCAAATGGGAGCTTTCTTCCCATGAATCAGGACATATCCTTTATTCGAAAGACTTCTGGGATAACCGTCCCCATAACCTACCGGTATGGTTGCAATTCTCTGTCTTTGAGTGGTTTTATAAGCGGCCCCATAACTAATGGTCCTGCCCGGTTCCAGCTCCTTTAGAAATACAATACGGCTCTTTAGCGACAGCACTGGTTTTAAATCAAGATTTTCTTTCTGCACCTCATCTGAAGGCCACAAACCATAGAGACTGATTCCCGCGCGCACAATGCTCATGTTTGCCTCCGGCATATCAATGATTGCCGCGCTGTTAGAACTGTGGAGCAGGGGAATATTAACTTTTCGTTCTGACAGCATCTCCCTCATTTCCCGGAATTTCTCAAGCTGCCGCCTCGCCATTGTTTTGTCCCTGGCATCCGATTTTGCAAAATGCGTAAACATTCCCTCCATTACAATATGCGGCATAACAGAAATCTGTGCAATTTCATCTGCTGCCTTTTGATTAACCTGAAAACCCAGGCGGCTCAGCCCCGTATCTATTTTCACGTGCACCGTAATCTGTCCGCCTGCCGCTGCAGCAGCCTGTTCCAGCTCCTGCGCCTGTCTCAGGGAATATACCGTCGTGCGGATATCCTCTTTTGCCAGGGCTTCGTACTGTTCCTCAAACGCAGCCCCCAGCACAAGAACAGGCTTTTTCAGTCCATTCCTGCGCAAAACCTGCGCTTCCTCTACAGTTGCGGTAGCAAATCCCCAGACAATGGACAGCGGTTCTAATTCTCTGCCAATCGGCACCGCGCCGTGTCCATAACCATCGGCCTTGATAACGCCCATAATGCTTGTGCCTTCGCCAATCCTTCGCTTCATCTGTTCTATGTTATGAAGGACTGCATCCAGACTTATCTCTGCATAAACCCTGCTGTATAATTTCATTTCTTATTTCCTTCCTTACTGATTTCCTTCAGCACACGTGGAATCTCCTCCAGGATATCCTGCGCCATGAGTCCATAAACCCCCTTTTCATTGGCCCCTTTATCGCCGGCCAGTCCATGAAGATAAACTCCCACAGGCGCTGCAAGCTGCGGATTCATTCCCTGTGCTGCCAGCCCCGCCAAAATTCCAGTGAGCACATCCCCGGAACCGGCCGTTGCCATTCCGTTATTTCCACTGGTGTTCACCCACACTTTTCCATCCGGCAGAGCCGTTATCGTCCTTGCGTCTTTCAAAATGCATATTACATGATATTTTTCTGCAAAAGCCCGCGCCGTCTCAACCAAATGCTCACGTATGATGGAGATGTCCGTTTTTACCAGTCTTGCCATTTCCCCTAAATGCGGCGTTACGATTACAGTGGTTTTTGCCTCTTTCAGCCATTCCAAATGCTCCGCGACAATATTCAACCCGTCTGCGTCGAGAATCAACGGCACCATTGCATTTTTCAAAATTATTTTTACCAGCACAGAAACATCGCCGGCGCCTATCCCCGGCCCTATGGCAATGGCTGACGCCCAGCCCAGAGATTCTGCCAGCCCCTTTGCTGTATCTGGAAAATCATATGTATCTAAAATTGCCTCTGGCAGCAGCTGCTGTAAAATAATCCTGTTTTCCTCCGCTGTCATCACCTTTACCAGACCTGTTCCTGTCAGGTAAGCTGCTTTCGCGCATAGAAAAGCCGCCCCCGCCATATTTTTCTGCCCTGCCACCACCAGCGTCCTGCCGTAACTTCCTTTATTGGAACGCACCTTACGGGCAGGAATTTGCAGGAGATCCTCTTTCGTCAGATAATACATCCCCGGCGTACTTTCAAGAAAACTGTGCCTGTCTATGCCAATATCCTTTACCACCACTCTTTTTGCATATTCCGCCCCCGGAAATAGAAAAAGACCTGCCTTCGCGAAAGCAAACGTTACCGTCAGATCCGCATAAAATCCGATCCCCATCACAGCGCCGGTATCGCTATGGATACCAGAAGGAATGTCTACCGCCACTTTCAGCCCTGTCATTTCATTCATATTAAGAATATATTCCGCATAAATTCCGGCAACCTCTCTCGTCAAACCAATTCCAAACAGCGCGTCTATGATAACATCAAATCTTCTTTTTGGCACAGTATTTATTATCGGTATCTGATATTTTCCCAGAATATCCTTCTGTATTTTTGTTTCTGCAGATATTTTCCCAGATTCGGGCGGCATGACGACAGTGACCGTCCACCCCCGCTGCCACAGTAAACGCGCGATCGCAAGCCCGTCTCCTCCATTATTTCCAACGCCGCAGACCAGAAGCGCCTCGCTTTCCTGCGGCGTCTTTTCCATACATTTTTCAATCTCCTCTGCCACCCCCAGGGCAGCGCGCTCCATCAGCACTAAAGAAGGCACGCCAAAATATTCTATCGTATTTTGATCGCACTGCCTCATTTGCCGGCTGTCAATTAAAATATTCATTCCTATCCTGCCTTTCACATGCGGAAAAAGACATTCTTAACATCTTTTTCTGCTAAGACTGCCTTTTTATCCGCTCACTTTATATTCATCATCAAATTTCAAATCAAACGCTTCCAGTAATTGCGCGCCAAAAATATCATGCAGATATGCATACATCTCCCGATTTTCTTCTTCAATCGTCTCTTTGCGGATAATCTTAATCTTCAATTCTGTCCGCATTTTAGCAATCCAGGCGGCAAGCTGCTCCCGTTCTGTCTCATTGCTGTTCATAATATTATAACAATACCGCATCGTCTCCGCCATCAGGCGCGCGTTGACGTCCTCCATCTCATCCTGCAAATTGCGAAGTTCCGCTCTTTTACTCTCCATCCGCCCATTAATCTCTGTAATCAGCCTGCGGTCCTCCGAAAGTCTGCGGGTCTCCTGCCCATGTTCGCCGATTTCATCCATATTAACTACGATATTCTTCATGAGCCTTTCCTTGAGGTCTTTTAACTCTTTTAATTCCTGATTAATACCTCCCTGGCTGGCAAGCTGTCTGCTCAGCTTCTGTTCCAGCAATTCTATGTCCTTTGGCTTCCCTTCTTCCGGGAATAGATGATGCCATTTCTGGTCAAGTACCAGCGGAGGAATCCTGGTACTATATGCGATTTGCTGAAACTGTGGAACTGTGTTTTTCTTTTTTCCCATATTATCACTTCTTATCTTTTTGCTTTGTTAGTTTTCTTTGATTTGCAATGTTATATGACAACTGCATCAAGCTGTCTGAAAGGTGGACATTTTCTACCACCACATGCTCTGGCAGCTCCAGATCCAGGTGTGCAAAATTCCAGATAGCGCTGATTCCCAAGCCAACCAGCATATCGGCAACTTCACCGGCTTTCTCCTTCGGCATGGTAAGAGCCGCAATATCCACCCGTTCCCCCCTGACAAAGTCTTCCAGTTCCTCCATCATGCGAACCTGGATTCCTCTCACGAAAACTCCTTTCAGCGCTGGTTTGACATCGAACAGGCCGGTAATCACAAAGCCTCTTTTTTCAAATTTCATATAATTGGCGAGCGCCTGCCCGAGATTTCCTGCGCCGATCACAATGATATTATGCTGCTGATTAATTCCAAGGATGTTTGCTATCTCATCATAAAGGTATTTTACATTATATCCATACCCCTGTTGTCCAAATCCTCCGAAATTATTCAAATCCTGACGGATCTGAGAAGCCGTGACGCGCATTCTGGCACTGAGTTCATTGGACGAAATCCGTTCTACGCCATCATCCAGCAATTCTCCCAAATATCGGTAATACCTGGGCATTCTCCGGATAACTGCCTGAGATATCTCCTTCTCCATTGCCTTTCCTCCTAATCTGGATACTCCGCATACACTTATCGTTTAATTATAATAAATCTGCCAATAGATGTCAATGTATGAAAACCTTGTTTTCCTATGCGCGTCTGAAAATACCTTCTAAATAAACCCCCATGCCTGCGTCGCTTGTCATCACCATGAATGAAACATTGTGAGTGATAGGCCGTTGATAGTTACAAGCCATAAATTTTGATGTATACTTAACTTATCAGCAAAGGTCGGTTTTTATTTGGAGCATTGAGCCCGTAAAATAAACTGATCTGTGGCTTCCTCATTTGCACCACCATCTGTCCCGCCGTATACGGCACATAAGGACGTAAAGTAAAATAATAAGAGACAGGAAGCTGTGCCGTAAATTTATCCATCGGAGGTGTCATAATGGAAAAAGTTTACGACAAATGTTGTGGTATTGATGTGCACAAGAAGCTCATCGTAGCCTGTTTCAAAAAAGGCAACAAGCAGGAAATACGAGACTTCGGTGCAACAACCAGGGAACTTCTTGAAATGGCTGAATGGCTCAAAGAGCGGGGGTGCGAGATGGTCGCCATGGAGAGTACGGCGTCTTATTGGAAACCCCTGTACAACATCCTTGAAACCTGCGAACTGAAAGCCATGGTGGTCAATGCCCACCATATGAAAGCGGTTCCGGGCCGTAAGACGGATGTGAAGGATGCAGAGTGGATTGCAGATCTTTTGCAGCATGGCTTGCTTACAGCGAGTTACATCCCGGATAAGGAGCAGCGGGAACTCCGAGAGCTAGTCCGCTACCGCAAGAGTCTCGTAGGGGAGCGCAACCGGGAACTGAACAGACTCCAGAAGATGCTGGAGGGCGCCAACATCAAGATTTCCGGCACCATCACGGATATTAATGGAAAGAGTGCGAGTAACATCCTGGAACACATCCTGACGGGTAAGCAGATTGATTCTGCCGAGTATGACGTTGTTTACCAAAAGAAAATCATAGCACACAACCTGAAAGCAACGAAAGAACAGATCATAGACGATTTGAACGGGGTCATGTCAGAACTTCAGCGAAAAATGATGAGGATACTGCTCGATCATCTGAATGAGCTGAATGTCCACATTAAAGAGTTGGACGATGACATTGATAACTTCATGAAGCCGGAGGAGAAGAAAGCTGCCAAAGCGATACAGGATATCCCCGGGATTGGAAATACCAGCGCGCAGGCGATCCTCTCCGTAATTGGAACAGACATGGGACGTTTTCCGACAGATGCCCATATATCTTCGTGGGCGGGGTTATGCCCGGGAAATAATGAGAGTGCACATAAGCGAAAAACTGGTAAGACAAGAAAGGGGAACGCGCTGTTGAGGGAAACGTTAGTGGTATGTGCCCATTCGGCGGTGAAAACAAAAAAACGTATTTCTCTGCGCAATTTGCGCGAATCAATGCACACCGGGGGAAGAAAAGAGCATACGTTGCGGTCGCGCATTCCATGCTGGTAGCCATATACCACATTCTCAAGGATGGAGTGACGTTTAAGGATTTGGGAGCTGATTATTACAATCAGTTTAACAAGGAACGCAAGATAAAAGCATATCTGAAAAAGTTAAAAGCACTTGGTTGGGAAGCCCCTGTTGTTGCCGTATAAGTTTAGTAGTCGAGCTTAAAATGTAAGAAAAAGCTTGATAGGGATAGTTTGCGCTTTTTTGGCTATTCGGGAGGTATTGTTTCAAAGTAAAAGGGGAAATCGGCTAATGCCCATTTTTCCAATTTAAAAGAGAAATAGGGACACCCTGCGGAAATACGCGCCTTTGGGCGCCATCATATTCTGCAGGATATTCCTATTTCTAAGACGAGTAATTATTTTCGAGTACACAAAATAAAGGGTATCTATCAGGTAAGTCACGCTTTCCATTATGCTGCGTTTTCTTCCTTTTTACCTTCATACTTCTGGAGCTTATTGTATAAAAACCGATGATATTTGTTGATATTCCTGCCTATCGCATATAGCATAAACTCTTTGTATACTTTATCTGCCTAACGGTGATGAAAGCACTGGAAACCATCATTTTCTTTGATGTCATCAAAATGTCCTTCGGTCTGGATGGAACGGATCTGACGGTTTAGAATGCCTTTTTCATTTTGGATATTTGCATGGGATCTTTCTTTCAGTTCTTCCCAGCGCCCGTTGATCTTCATGACTTTATTTTTATCGGAATCTTTTTCCGGGTTATATTTATATACACCACTTTACAACTTTTTAATTAACCCATTTGTTTCAAACACAGCTGCTTCAAGGCTTTGATAATCACGCTT
>QXWW01000002.1 GCA_009911185.1 Lachnospiraceae bacterium | reverse complement strand
AAGGTCCTGTCCGCTCTCTTGCGCGACAACTTCTATAGTCTATCACAGTTCTCTCTCGCTGTCAAGCTGTTTTTTCAAAAAAATAACAATTCTATTTTGGAAAATCTGGAACGGAGAAAGAGGGATTCGAACCCTCGCGCCGGTCACCCGACCTATACCCTTAGCAGGGGCACCTCTTCGGCCTCTTGAGTATTTCTCCGAACTGACATTTTCTTATAAAATTGTCATTTGCGCCGTAACGCATATGCTATGATACCAAATAAAATTACATTTGTCAATATATTTTTTTAATTTTATATTTTAAATTTATCCATCAAATTTACCATTGATTCCACCTGTGCTTTTTGCTCCTCGCTGACGGCGGCTGTCTCCTGTGATGCTGCAGAGTTATTATCCACAATTTCCGCCACACGTACAATATTCTCATTAATTTCATGCATACTTTTAACATCCCTGGAGAGATTTGCAGAAGTTTCTTCCATCTTTTCCGTCGCCATCTTAGCTCCCTGCATAACATCATCCATACTCATTGCTGTCTGATCTGCAATCTCTATCCCCTTCTCAACCGCCATTATATTATGTTCAATAAGTTTTTTGATCTCTCCGGCTGCCTGAGCAGATTCATCTGCCAGATTTTTTACCTGATCCGCTACAATAGCGAATCCCTTCCCTGCTTCTCCAGCGCGTGCTGCCTCTATGGAAGCATTTAAAGAAAGCAAATTTGTCTGAGAGGCAATCTCTTCAATGGTGCCAATAATCTTGCCAATCTCCTCAGAACAATTACTAATCTCGCCAATTGCCCCCTTCAGCTCCTGCATTTTTGCATTTCCTGTTACCAGCACACGTCCTGCGCTGGTAGAAAGCTCAACCGTCTGTAAAGCTTCGTCCGCGCTGTTCTCCATGCTTTGATACATATCTCCCACCAAACTAACCAGACTGGATACCTTACCTGCCTGCTCTGTACATCCCTCTGCAAGATCGACGGCTGCATATGCCAACTGTTCAGAACCACTGTCAATCTGCATGGAAACTTCCCGGATAGTTGTGAGCATCTCTTTCATCTTTTCCCGAATCTTAAACATAGACTCTTTAATCTGCCCAAATTCTCCCACATATTCCTTCTCAACTTCAAAATTATAGCTGCCTTCTCCCATTTGTTCCAGAATATTGGAAATTTCCCATATCATTCCTGTAATATTTTCTTTCATAAGGGCAATCGCCCCTGCCATCCTGCCAACCTCGCTGTCATCTATCTGCACTGCCAAATCTGCATGAAAATCCCCTGCTGCAAGTTCCGCCATCTGTTCTGATACTTTTACAATAGGAAAAAGAAGCTCCTCTCTCGAAAAGTTTACCAGTTTTACAATTTTAAAAACTACATATACAAAAGAAAGGAGATATAATATTTCTACGATTAATTGAAATATTCGTAACACGGCTTTTGAACTTTCTATCCGTTTTTCTATTTGCGCAATTACTTCATCTGTCATAGAACTGATTTGCTGCGCCGTATCTCTGTATTCTTCTCCAAATACAAGTTTCCAGGCTGCATCTGTATCGCCATTTCCTGCAAGCTCCATTGCTTCTTCCTCAAGAGGTACCAATCCGTTGGAAAGCTCTGCAATCCGATCCAATTCTTCCCATTCTGATTTTTTGACATCATTTTTCTTCAGACCAGCCAACGCAATATCACGATTCTTATCTTCATTCAGTTCTCTCATATAATCATCATAATACTTCTTATCTCCTGTGGCCGCATAACATCGCACAGCAGACGTCAGAGCCTTGGAACCAAGACGGTATTGATTCAGAAATGACGTTGTTTCCAACTGTTCATCCGACACTACGCTCATCCCGATACTGGTTCCCAACGACAGCAGCAATAGCACAACACCTATAATAACTGCTATAAACGATTGCCTGATAATGCTTTTCAATTGAAATGACTGACTGTTTTTTCCCATAATCTTACCCTCTTTCAACCAGTTTTCTAAACACTTTTTTTCTTTATTTTATTGTTCGAACTGGCCGATCTTACATTCTTATTTTGGTTAAATTGCTTATTTCTATCTTACTTTAATAGGAACAATTAGTCAAGTTGAACTATATATTTTTGCAAAAATCCTGTACTTTTTATCACATGCCATTACTCGTTATTCGCTTTGTCTAAAGTTTACAAAAAAATGTCCGATATAAAAAGAAACGATATGCATATGGTAAAAGGATTTGCCGGCAGGGTATCATAACTGGACAATACCCATATCAGGGAGGATGATAAGTATGAGTATGATGATTGGCAACGTCAGTACCGAGGCCAAACTGGCTGCTTTTAAAAGCAGGAACGGAACCACAAGCGTAAGGATTCATAAGCCAAAAAAGAAAAAGAAACGGCTTCAATACAGCTTTAAAGCGATTTCAAACCAAATATTAATGACAAAAACTTCAAGCAGCGCAAAGCAGGTATTGACAAAAGCGCGAGGCAAAGTAGCTATGTTAAAGCGTAATCAGGATAATGACGATTACGATGCCACAGAATTAAGGCATGCCATTATCCATGCACAGAAAATGACGCGAATTGCCAAAAAACGCATGAAACATCTGGAAGAAGAAGAAATGGCAAAACATAAAAAAACCAATGCCATTGAACAGGACGGAAATGGCGTACCTGATCTTCCCGAACCAGAAGAAGAAGATCTGGAAAAAAATGAAGAAGAATTAAAGCAGCTTGTAGAAGAACTTCAGCAGATGATGGACGACTATATGAAACAGACCTCAGAAGCCATGCTGGAAGAAACCGGAATGGACGAGCTGGCAGAAGAAGTTATGGTAGCAAAACAGGGAGATATGGAACCAGAAGATCTTGAACGTCTCAAAAAACGTCACAGAGCTGACGAGCTTCGGGAAATTATGGAAGCCGACATGAAATATCTCAAAGCAATGATCAATAAACTGGAACGTGACAGACAGGAGGCAGCCAGTGGTATTAACAATTGGGTTACGGTAGAAATTTCCGGTGTACAAATGCCAACCCAATCAACTGCTGCGACAACGGCGCCGCCTCCGACAGAAGGCTCTAATGTAGACGTCACATTATAGAATAAAAGAATCCCCAAAACGGGATTCTTTTTTATAATTCTTTTACATAGTCTCTGACTGCGGTCTCATAGAGATTGTTTCCCTGACAGTCAACTACTACTACAACAGGAAAATCTTCCACTTCCAGCTTCAAAACCGCTTCTGCCCCCAAATCACCATAACAGACCAGATCGGATTTTTTAATGCATTTTGAAAGAAGAGCGCCAGCTCCCCCAACTGCCGCAAAATACACTGCCTGATTACGGACAATAGCGTCTATCACGGACTGTGAACGTTTTCCTTTTCCAATCATTGCTTTCTGTCCTAAATCCAGCAGTCTTGGAGCATATTTATCCATGCGGCTTGCTGTAGTGGGCCCCGCCGATCCAATGGGGCGTCCTTCTCTTGCCGGAGACGGTCCCATATAATAAATAGCTGCATTTTCCAACGGAAACGGCAAGGCTTCTGCCAGTCTGTTCTTTCCGGCTTCTTCCTGGTGTTCCGATTCAGAAAGTTCTTCTGCATTATCCAGCGTTTCCATAAAACGTTTATGGGCAGCATCCCTTGCCACATAAATTGTTCCTGAAATATATACATAATCTCCTGCATGAAGCTCTCTTGTAATTTCCGACGTAATTGGTGTTGCAATATGTTTATCCATAACAGCCTCCCATTTCTAAATCACACGCACAACGTGGCGGTTTACATGACAGCAGATATTCACAGCAACCGGAAGTCCCGCAATATGGGTAGGATATGTATTGATATTTACAGCAAGCGCTGTCGTAGTACCTCCCAAGCCCCCGGGCCCTATACCAAGACTGTTGATTTTCTGAAGCATTTCTTCTTCCAGCTCCTTTACATAAGGGATTTGTGAATGTTTGTCCACCTCACGCGTCAACGCCTGTTTGGCAAGCAATGCGCATTTCTCAAAAGTCCCTCCGATTCCTACTCCCACTACCATAGGCGGGCAGGCATTCGGTCCCGCATCTTCGACTGCTGTTAAAATTGCCTGTTTCACTCCTTCCATGCCATCTGAAGGCTTTAACATAAAAATACGGCTCATATTTTCGCTGCCAAATCCTTTGGGCGCTAAAGTAAGTTTGACCTTTTCACCTTTTACAATCGTATAATGAATGACTGCCGGCGTATTATCTTTTGTGTTTTCCCTAAGAATTGGATCATTTACCACAGATTTTCTCAAAAAGCCCTCTCTATACCCCTGGCGCACGCCTTCATTCACTGCTTCTTCCAGAAGCATGCCTTCAAAATGAACCTCCTGCCCTATCTCGGCAAAAACAACCGCCATTCCCGTATCCTGACAAATTGGAATCATTTCTTTTCCGGCAATGGTAAGATTCTCCTGAAGCTGGTATAGTATCTTCTTTCCCAAAGGCGCCCGTTCACTGTCCGCCGCCTTTTTCAGAGCCTTATCCATATCCTCGGACAAATAATAATTTGCCTCAATGCACATTTCCCGTATGTTCCTGGTAACTTCTTCTGACTTTATGGTACGGATCATATAATTCTCCTCTTCTAAAAATATCAAAAATTTCCGTTTCTTAAATGTACTGTCCTGATGATATTCCGGTAAAATCACACAGAGCGTCCATTCCTCTGCAAGGCGGATTTCAACAACCCGGCGGCTACGACTGCAAAGTCCAACGCCAACGCAAGGCAGAAGCGTAATTTTTAAATATCAATGATACAGTACACTAGCCTGTCAATTCCGTATGAAACTCACGATTCCAAAAAACCTGGTTCCTGCCTGACTCTTTTGCATGGTAAAGAGCATGGTCAACCGCTTTTATGGATTTCTTAAAATTACCATTGTATTCCACTATTCCCGCTGAAATTGTAAAATTCGCAGGCGTCTTCTCCGATAAAGCAATCTTTTTACGCAAATCCTCTGCCATCTTACAGGCTTTTTCCGGCGGACAGCCTGGTAAAATAATTACAAATTCCTCTCCGCCGAAACGAATCACTGTTCCGGCATTGTCTATTTCCTTCATTAAGGTTTTTCCCAAATAATGAAGCGCCTGATCCCCAACAGTATGCCCATGCGTATCATTTATCTTTTTGAAATGATCAATGTCCAACATAATCAAAGAAACAGGAAACTCATTGATTATAAGATGATTATCTTCGATCAAACGATACATTTTATGACGATTATATGCTGTAGTCAACGGATCTGTAATCAATGCCTGCTCCAATTTTCTGGACGTCAGATAATGGTCCAGTTCTCCCAAATCGAGCAGACAGTGGGCAAGGATAATCGCCCCAAAACATGGAATATTTAAAGATAAAATAACATTCAGATTTTCATAATGGTTAAATTGATGCGATAACAGTATTTCTGTAAAATAAATACCATAACCCAAAATTCCGGAACGGGGACTTGAACCAAGACAGCAAATCAGGAAAAGAAAATTCAATATTGTAGCTCCTTCACAAAAATGCGTCTTAATTTCCAGATGATAAACAGACCAAATTGTAGCCATAACAATCAGATTCAGCATAAGGTAATTCAAAAAAATCTTTATTTTATAGTTGTTTGTTCTCGTCTCCAGAAATATATAAAATACTAAAGGAACCAATATAGAAAGTCTTGGGACTAAGGTAGGTATAAGAGTATGCCCATTCAACTGATAATCTGACACCAGATAAGCGAGCGACGCCAAGCTGGCTATTATTATGATTATCTTCACGAAAAACTGGTAATAATCACATTTATGCTGATAAAAATTCTTTTTCTCCTGTTTATCCATGTTCTTGTATATATGATATAGATCCAAAATATGCAATACACTATAATTTTTCACTTTTTGCTGCCTCTCATTTACGTGTAGTGTCGGAAAAATAGGATGTTATGAACCTGTTATTTATTATATAGAGGATTCAAATTATTGTCAAGAAACCGCCTGTTATATTCTGAAACAAACAATCAATACCCTGATTATTATCTGTCAAAGAAAATAATTGTAATTTGATTTTTATTGCAGAAAATTGTAATATGAAAAAGAGAGAACCTCTGGACACTTGTACAACAATACGTCAAAAGGCGGTATCAACTATGGATTGTGAAACCAATATCTTAAAAATCACAGATTTACACAAAAGCTATCCCCTTCGCAAAGGGCTTTCACTGCCTGTACTGCAAGGCATAGATATTAAAATAAAAGCTGGTGAAATGACCGCCGTTATGGGCGCTTCCGGATGCGGAAAGACTACATTGATTAATGTAATCAGCGGCGTAGACAGAGCGGACAGTGGCAGCATCATAATTGAGGATACTGAAATCACCAATATGAATAAATCACAAATGGCAATATTCCGGCGTAATCATATTGGATTAATATTTCAGGATTTTAATTTACTCGAAAGTCTTAATGTAAAGGATAATATTCTGCTTCCTCTTATACTGGACAAAAATTTTTCACACGGAGAAGAGCTGCTGCAAAAACTTGCCGCTATTTTGTCTATCGAAGGTATTACCGACAAATATATCACAGACATTTCCGGCGGAGAAAAACAGCGTGCCGCTATCGCAAGGGCGCTGATCAATTCTCCCCAGATCATACTGGCAGATGAACCGACCGGGAGCTTAGATGCAAAGTCTGCAAAGGATGTTATGGAATATTTAACAACTATCAATCAGGAATTACAGGCTACACTGTTGATGGTAACCCACGATACGTTTGCAGCCTCTTTCTGCCATAAGGTTATCTTATTAAAAGAAGGCAAAATTGCATCTGTTTTGGAAAAGGGAGATAAAAGCCGAAGCATATTCCTGGAACATATCTATGAATTTCTCAAACAAATAGGCGGTGAATAACATGGCATTTCTGAAAATACTTTTTAAAATGATTCGCTATAATCACAAATCATACAAGCTGTACATGTACTGCAACACTTTTACCATGACATTGCTTTTCGCATTTTTGTCTATCTGCAGTAATGATTCTTTTATGCACAGCTATTACATTGACAGCAAAATATCTTATAATATTCTTGCGCCTGCCGCTTTAATCTGCCTGTTCACCATTCTGTTTCTTCCTTATGCCTATAAAGCTTTTTTAAAAGGTAGAAAACAAGAATATTCCATTCTTATGACCCTGGGAATGACAGAGCGCGAGGTGATTGCCAACATGTTTTTGGAATGCTTAACGGTAAGTTCCATCGGCTGTATCGCAGGTCTCATATGCGGAAGCGGGCTGGCGGCCCTCTTTTTTCTGTTTCTCCGCTATACCATTGGACTTACCACAATTCAGTGGGAATTTCATATAAGCGCTTATCTGGCTGCCTTGATATTGTATACAGGAGTAATTATCATCATTCTTTTTATTAATATACTGGAGTTCATAAAAGCAAACCTGGCAGAACTTATGAGCGCAAAACAGAAAGAAGAGCGGAAAAAAAGAGGGACTATGCCGCGGCTGATTATTGGCTGTGGAACCTTATTTCTCTCCTTCTTTATCATGTTATCCGTATATAGCTCTGGAAAGACAAACCTCAGTCTTCTGAGTATGGGTACCGCCATTATAGGAATAGCCTTGACAGTATCAAATTTTGATTCAGTCATGCCCAAAAATATCAAAAGAAACTGGAAAATCAGTATCAGTTTCCTGATGCAACATCAAAAATCCTGGAAAACTGTGACCTTCCTTTCTGCAAGTTTATTCGGCCTGTTAATATTCTTCTCCGGGCTTTCGATTACACTTTATTCAAATTCCCTCTCAAATGCCATGACTTATTCGCCATATGATTTGTTCTACGTACAAGATCACATCAGCAATCGTATCAGCAGCCGCAAATTAGAACACATATTAAACAATAATGGCGTCTCGGTCAGCAGCCGGAAGAAAGTGGAGATGTTAAGAAATGGAGCGTTCAATATCATATCCGCAAAAGAACTCCATAAAAAACTGGGAACAAATTATCAGCCTGTGGAGGGAAGCTATATTCAATTGTTTCAGGAAGATTTAAACGATGGCTACGAACATTCCCTGACACCCTTAGGAACATTAAAAATACCTCTCAAAAATAATCAGGAACTGCCGCTTCAATTTCAGGAACAGAAAATAGAAATTTTATTTAATCCCTGTAAGAGCCTGGCTGACATAACCATCATTGTAAATGATAAAGATTTTCAAAACATCAAAAAATTGGCGCAGGGATTTATACCGCAAAACGCAATTATGATAAATCTGGATAATTGGAAAATTTCCGGTACGGCAATAAGAGATCTGCAAAATTCTATGGCAGAGTTAAATAACTTTTCAGAAGAAGACCAGTATGTATCCTCACTATCCTCAAAAATACAAGCTTATACCGCTGAGAAACAAGCTTCCGAGGTATTAACTTTTTGGATATTTTTTGTAGACCTGATGTTCTTTGCGGCAGCCGATATTATGATATGTTTTAAAATCAAGTCAGAATTAAAAGAGGAAACACGTATGATTTTTAGTCTGTACAGAATTGGCATTACGGCCAAAGAACAATGGAATATATTGTTAAAAAAGAATTTCTGTTACTTCCTTCCCTCGCTGCTCCTGGGAATCATCTTCGGTATTTTTTACAATTACAATGTTAATAACGTATATCATTATGGACACTTGGGATGGGTCTGTGCAGGCATTGTGTCTGTCATTGTACTTATCCTGCAGATACTTATTACTATTTCAGTTACAAAACATGAATGCAGAAAAGATTTTATATTTGATTAGAAGACAAAGGAGGGAATGCCGCAAAATATTACGCCGTCTCATGCCAGTATATGATATTTGCAGCAATCTCTCCTTTCAGAGTGTATTTGAGAAATGCTCTGTGTAACATAAAACGATTCAAGATTTCTCACAGATTTATTTTATTGCAAAAGATTCTTTCGCAGCTTTTCTTGCCAGATATCTGGATAAATGAAAGGTTCTCGCATTCATATCTTTGGTATCTTCCAGTACTTCATGTAATCTCTGGTTCAACAGGCATCGCCTGCATCCGGAAGCCTTTGTCCTCCCGATCAGGTTGTCATAATTCCAAATAACTACCGGTTCGTAATAATCATATTCTTTCACATATTCTCCCTGCGCACGGTTACAGTTCTCATGTTCAAAATCATATCTGCTCAAGACCGGCAGGGTGTCTATGGAGAGATCCGCCAGATATTCCATATCCTCATAACTGATATCCGTTTTCAAATGCGCCATATTATATTCCGCTACCAATACATCCGGTCTTCCGCAGGAAAATACCAAATAACAGACGGTTACCACTGTCATGCTATAGCGAAACAGCCCAAATTCCGGCTTGAGCACTGTACGTACCACGCCTGCCATTAGTAAAACCAACATGGCAAGAAACCACAGCACCAGCACCCGCAGGAAACTGAGATGATACGTATCAATATATAAGAACATACGAAACACACTGGATGCAATCATGATATACGTACAACCGGAACACAAAAGCAGCAGAGCTTTTAAAATTTTATTCATCTCAAACAGCGATATCGCGCAAAGCGCCAGAATTAAATTGAACAGACATACAAACAATAATTGAAAAAACCCCTGGCGGGCATATGCCGCATACGTATAGCCCTCTGGCAGCAACAATCCCCCGGTAAATAAAAACACGACCTGAATCACACAGAAGATTAAATATACCACCGTCACCATAGACAAAAATGTAATTGCAATTACCGGGTTTTGTTTCTTTCTCTGACGATTCCACTGCGGCATATTATTCAACGTTAACGCTGAAAGAAAACTGTAAATACCGAAAAATCCCAGTATCATAAGAAATAGAACCAAAAACACATTGGGAGAAAATAAAATCTGCCTCCACAACTTATAACACAAGTCCCCCACTACATTAGAAAAAATCTGATCTGCACTGCTCAAAAGAGCAATAACTAATATCATCATTGGAAGCCCGATTAAAATTCCCAGCAGTATATAAAAAACCGTCTTATTTTTTCTTTGGAATTTCCGCCCCTTTTTCAGATAATCTGCCAGATGAATAAAAGGGCTTGCCACTTCAGGTATCATATTCAGATACAAAAACATCATATTGACCAGATACTGCCCAAATCCCCAGCGGCTGTCATCGTACACCTGGTGTAGCATAAATACGGTAATCAGCAGAAGAATACCCACAGTGTTAAAAAATATTATAAATATATTTGTGGTAAGAAAGGTGCTGACTCCCAATAGTATGCAGCCCAACAGATAACACCAATTAGAATTTTTCCACGGAATGTTGTTCTTTTTCAGAAATAATCCACAGACAGCCAGCGTTGCCGCCGTTATCAGTGGAAACGTAATGCCAATGTAATTCCGGTAAAATGCGGCGGCAAAACAAACACTGTAAATCAATGCCATGATAAGAAAAAACCGTGCGTTCTTTCGCATCACAGGATTGGTTTGCCTGGATTTTATCTGGACTGTTTGCGAATTATCCTGAAAATGTTCCCTTTGCCGCTGATCCGTTTCCATGTTTTCCTGGGAACCTTTCATTTCCTTATTTTCCATCTCCATCATATGCTTCCTCCTCTTTCCATTCTAAAATTTCTCCAGGCTGGCATTGCAACGCCCTGCAGACTTTATCCAGAGTGTCTACTTTAATAGCCTTCGCCTTGCCGTTCTTTAAAATTGAGATATTCGCCATCGTAATACCGACTTTTTCTGAAAGTTCTGTCACGCTCATTTTCCGCTTTGCCAGCATTACATCTATATTGATAATAATCGCCATATATTTTCTCCTGTCTTTCTTTGCAGATAGGGCCTTTAAATTGTCAAATCATTTTCCTGCTGCATCTTTGCCGCTTTCTGCACAAGGTGAGACAATGCCGCCGCCACTACCGCAATCACCACTCCAGCAAAGTCGACAAAAAGGGAAGCAATAAAAATTCCCGGATGATTCCTTTTAAAAACTATAAGCAGTAAATTTGCAAGAAAAAAATAAGCTGTGTCTGCAATGGCAAACATACTAATTCGTTTCAGATAAATTGCATTTTCCATGGAAAAAGAACGGTTCCTGCCAATTTCCACCGTAATTTTCCAGCCATGATACAACGCCAGATAGCAGGGAACAGCCGCTATCCACAACACACAAAACCATGGATAATACCAACTGGAAAACTCCGGATTCTCCGCAACAATATCCTTCCCAATCGCAGGAAGAAGAAAAACGCAGAGAATCACACCGCAAAATGCAATCCCCAAAATAACAGCTTTAAGCCAGGTACTTAAACTCTTCTGTGTCATAACATCCCTCCTCTTGTCAATTTTATCTTTTCCATATCATACTTCTAAAAACTGAAAAAGTCAATATAAATTTATTGATTTTCGATAAATTTATATTGACTTTTATATTATATTTTCCTAATATTCCGTACACAATTCTCTGATGTTGATATAAGGGCTGCAATACTTCCTGGAACACATCTGTAAAAGCTGCAGTATCTTATGTTTAACGATAAATTTCTCCGCGAATTTTATTACTTTTTTGATATTCTTTGGCGCATGTTTGGCATTCATCAGGCATTCTCCCATAAATCTTTAGATAAACATAAGCTATCTTTGCATAATGGGAAAATCACAATTCCACCAAAAAACCACTGCCCTCCAGAATTTCCCTGGCCTTCTCCATATTCTGCTTTCCCTTGATTTTCAAAACACCCCCGGTAATTCTCGCAAATGTTCCATAGATTTCCTGCATCTGCCCTTCGTCCATATAAATTCCCGCAGACGGACTTTCTAAAATACCGGATATTTTCCCCCTCAGTTCCTGACCCGATTCTTGTGTCAGTCTTACCTCAAGCTCCTGATAACGGGCAATCCACTCCAAAATCTGTCTCTTTCCGGGAGGATTACCGTTCACATCGGAAAATCCCTGGAACGCTTCTTTGCCAAAAAACAAAATGGGAGCAGCGCCCCTTTGGATTTCTTTCTGAGCCGCTTTCCATTTCAGAGGACAGGCAGTTAGCTCTATTCCTGTAAGTACCGTTTCCATGGTATATTCTTCTAACTGTACGCTAACATTACAGGAGGCGTTGGGCGTAAATTCATACAGCCCGCTTAATTTTTCCAGCTCTTTGACCACGGCGTTTGTTATCTCTGTCTGAGACTGAATCTGAAACGTAAAGGTTTTCTGCTGCTGTTTCCAGAAATTCAGCCCCTGCGCCATCCAGACAATCAAAATACATCCCAGAGCCAGAGATACGATATCCTTATAAATATTTCTTTTTTTCATTTTCATCGCTTCCATTCTATCTAGTACAACGAAATTTAAGTCTTTGATATATTCACGCAGGATAATTGTTTCTGACGAAGTAGCTGGACAATCAGGCAAGTGAAGATGTCAATTACTTAATATTCGTTGTACCAGTATTTGACTGTCCCATCCTCTGATAATATTTCAGGCGAAGATACAGCCAGATAATAACAAGTACCAGTGTCAGAACCAATCCAGCCACAATGGTTATCCACCATTGATTCGTTTCCGGCGCCTCCTTTTCCACTTTCAGTTCCACGATTTCCGGTTCCTGGATGGAAGTATGGATTTCCATGACCTGCTCTTTGACCTGCCCCTGTTCATCCTCATAGGAAAATGTCACCGTACCCGCAGTATCGCCGTACTTCTCTCCCCCTCCTTCTATCACATTTCCCTGAGAATCCATATCTAATGTCCCCGCAAATACTTGCAATTCTCCAGGCTGGGAAACGCCGCCTTCCATATTCCCCAAAAACAGTTCTCCCCTAGGAAACAATCCCTTGCCCTGCAGACGAACCCTGGCATTATAAATCGTGGCAAGCCCGGTATTTTGAACCTGAAACGCCATAATTGCCGTATCGGAAGCATAGACATTTTCCGGAAACGTAAGCCCGCAAAGTTCTGCCCGCTGCGGCTGGCTGATCCTTACATTTACCGTTTCCGTGCAACTGTAACTGTTCCCCTTTCCGTCCTCATATTCAATCTGAAACTGCAGCGGCACTATTTCTGCAGCCGCCTTCTTGGCAATAGATACATTCTGTGATAAATCCATCCCCCCCTTTACCGGCACCCTCTCAAAATACCATGCCGTTTTCTCAAATATAAGATCACGGTTGTCTGTCAATAAGGAAATCTTTACATTCTGCACCGAAAAACGACTGCTGCAGTTTTGTATGGAAAATTCCCACAACTGACTGCTGCCCGCTTCTAAAAACTTTCCCTGCAGACTGTTCTGTGCTGTCAGAAGCCGCGGCTGGCTGATTTTCTCTTCTTCTGCTGCCTGAACCGTCTCCTCTGGCAGAGGCGCCGCTGTTTCATCTATAAGGTCATTTTCTTCCGGAAAATCCTGTGCGGCATCTTTCACATCTTTGCCACTTTCTGCTGAAATTCCATCGGTAATTTCCACATAAATCGTAAACTCCTGACGAATCGCCTCCTCCTGCTGCTTTGGTTTTCCTTCTGCCCATAAATGCAGGGGATACTGTCCATTGACCCGCTCTTGCTTTAATTTCAATTTGCATTGATACAGGTACACGCCATGCTCCTGCCGTCTTACCTGCTTCTGATAATTTTTATAGTAAAAAGGCCCGTTTTCCTGCTTTTCAAAATCAATACCCACCCGAATCTTATTTCTCTGCATGTTCTCCTCGGTCACAAAAGGAACTACCAGCAGCATCGTATCTTCTTCAATGGACGGTTCATAACCTTTGGCAAAGGAGGTGTTCATACCCCGGTATTTATGACTGGCGTCAATAGAAATACGGCTCTCGGCGTGAATATTGACCGTGCAAAATAAAAAAAGAAATAGCATCAAAGCACCATAATAAACAGAATTTATTCTTTTCATAGCTGATGCATCCTCCCTCCATCCATCTCATATACCTTGTCGCAAAGAATCTGGATATCCTCACTGTTGTGGCTGGCAAGAATAATAGTTTTTCCCTGCTTTTTCAAATCCAGCAGCAGCGCGCGGATATCTGCCACCCCATGCTTATCCAGTCCATTGAAAGGTTCATCAAGAATCAAAAACTCCGGATCCTCCATAATCGCCTGCGCGATACCCAGGCGCTGGCGCATACCCAGAGAATATTTAGACACTGATTTTTTTAAATCAGGATTCAGCCCGGCTTTTTCCATGGCCTGACGAATCTGCTGCCTGGATATCCTCTTCCTTAAGCCCGCCAGTATTTCCAGATTCCGCATACCTGTCAAATTTGTCAGAAATCCAGGCGTCTCAATAATCACACCGATACTCTCCGGAAAATCAATTTCTCTGCCAATCAGTTTCCCATTTACCCGGATGCTCCCTTCTGTCACTGGCAGAAATCCGCAAATACATTTCATGAGCACCGTTTTCCCAGAACCGTTATTGCCGGAAAATCCATAAACCTTCCCACGCTCCATCAAAACATTGATATCATAGAGTACGGTGTCCTCTCTGAATTTTTTTGTCACATGCGTCACTTCTATATATGATTCCATGTTATCCCTCTCCTTAAATTTCCTGCAGCCTGCCATACAGCACCAAACCATGAAGAAGCATCACTGCCGCAGTACATACTGCCAGAAATATCCAGATTCCTGTATGGCCAGCCCCCCAGTACTGCTGGCATTTGACCCATTCAGCCGGATACAATGCATACATTTTTGAAAAATACCGTTCTTTTAAAATAATCAGCATATAAAAACTGACAAAGGGCAGCCCGTATGCCATATAATAATTTCGAAATACCGCTCCAAAAATCCCTGACAGCTCCGCCGTAATTCCCCCGATAAGAGAAACCCGCAGCAGTAAAGAAACAGATTCCCAGACCATTCCCCAGGTAATACTCCCCTTTAACTCCAGTGGATAAAGCCCCAGAAAACAGAAAGTTAATGTTACGGCGCCCGACAGAAATAACGTCAGAAAACCTCCGGCATAGATTTGTACGGTTTTTCTCTTAATATAATCCATTCTGTTAATCCTGGTGATATACAGCTTCAAAAACCCGCCGGCCGATTCTCTCACATAAGCCCCCCCTGTCGGTAAGACTGACGCCACAGGAATCAAAAACAAAATTGACTTATTGTCTAACATTTTTTGAAAAAATCTCAGAAAACTTCCAGTTTCCAAAGGCAGTTCTATACCGTCATTAGGAAAACAAAACGCCATGGCAGCCAGACAAATGAACGACGCTGTCCACAAACTTTTATCTTTCCATAGTTCTTTCATTACAAATCTCCTGTAAAAGAGTTAAAATTATATTTTTTCAGGGTACGGAATGAAAACGCCGCCAGAACAAGCAAAATGACCACAAAAAAAACACACGACTGGAGAATGGAAGGCAGCACGTCATATCCAAAATCATGCATTCCATACGTCGCATGGTTCAAAGGACTGATCCAGCCTGCAATTCTTCTTACCAGGAACATTTCATACTCTTCTTTATGAAGTATTTTTGCCAGCGTCTGCGGGTCCAAAAGAAACCCAAACAGGCTGTATACAAGCCCTGCCGCAATACCTGCTTTTTTCCCCGCACGCATCTGAACGAAAAGCATCAGAAAGCTTAACGTCAGGGCATATAGAATCAATAGTAATACTATTTGAATACTGCAGGACACAGGCGTGGTGCTCTCCATTACTTTTACAGTGGAGGGGATAGAAAAGTCTGCTCCCATGCTCGAATAAGCCAAGAGCGCCGCTGTTTTGCTCCATAGATTTCCTCCGTACGTCTTCTGCATACAGAGCAGGCTTGTGACTGCCAAAACATACATCATGTAGAAAACTGCCGCCATAAAAATGTAGAAAAACTGCGCCAGAAGCCATCTGCCTTTCTTTGTTCTTACCAGCATATACGGCGTAAAAGGGCTCAGCCTGGGCAGATCGATAAACAGCAAAATCAGCAGCAAGGATGAGAGCAGAATGGATACGGAATCTCCAAACGTCCAGATAAACGGCTCTAATGCCTGTATCGGCGCTTCGTAATAATCTGCTACCATAATGGCGCGGCCGCTTAAAAAGAAACATAAGACAGCGGAAAATAAAAAGGTAATGATCATCCTGGGGTTTTTGAAAAACCCCAGGAAACTCCAGCGCACGACTGCCCCCGTCTGTTTTGCAGCTTCTATGATTTTCATCGCATCCTCCCTCTTTTTTGCCATCCTAAGCAATCACGCAACCCTTAATATCCTAATTCCCGATCAATGACTGTGCCGTCAATGGCATTAATGGTCATAAAGCTCTGGGTAGATTCTTCTCCATCGTTGTCAAATTGATATTCGCCCGCATCCACACCAAAGCCTCCGAAGAAATCCCATGCGGGAACCAGCAGACCCGTATCATTATCTGCATTGGGGTTATAAATCCTGGTAAGTCCCAGGGTAATTCTGCGAATATGGTACGTCCTTTTTTTCTCCTCTTCCGGAAGATCTGCATTGGACACTTCCATCATCTGCTCATAAATCTTTATAATCTCGTCAAAACTCATAAGCTTGACATTTTCCGTTTGGATTTCCCCTATTTCATAAGGATTACATAATTCTACTTTCTGAATACCGTCGTCTCCCACAATCACATTGCACCTTTCATAACTCCAGGGAGACAGCGTACTGTCCATGTCCTCCAATCCTCCGCCGTAGGAAGAAGTATACGTAACCGGCGTTTCATCCAGCATCCTGGTAAAATAGAATATATAGCCCCCGTCTAGCACATTATCATTGCGTACGCCATTCTCCCCATGATAGAACAAGGCACGGTCCCAGTCGTAAATTTCCAGATTCCACCCCAGTTTTTCCACCTTTTCTTTCGCCAGTTTCTCAGCGTCCTCATAGGAAATATCAATAAATTCCTTTGCTTTTTCTTCGGTAATACCACTCTCGTCATTTTCTACACGTTTGATACCGTATTCTCCTTCCATCCAATCTGCAAATTCTCTTTCATCTTTTATATCCTCCCGTTTCTTATCAATTTTAAATACAAGATCCGGCGCCAGACCGTTCGTGATATGGTAATCAAAAATTCCCTCTTCCATCTCTGCAACGCCCCAAAAATCAGTTTCATCTTTTACCATCTCCTGGGAACCATCCCCTTTTTCATCCCACAGATACTCCAGTCCAAAGGCGGGCTTTACTTCCTCTTTGGTGATTTGTTCCGGAGCGTCCTGCATCTTCTCTTCGTCTCTGGCAATGACATCATCAATGTTAAAATACAGTTCTCCAGTCTCTTCATTTATTCCCATGGCGTATGGGTCCAGATTCCCTTCCGCCTTGTATTTTTTCAGCAATGTAATTTCTTCCTGATAATCCTCTTTTGTCCTCTGATTGTAAGCAAGAGCTCTGTAAAATTTGGCTCCCTCAAAAAAAGCGTTTGTCACGGTATCAATCACTTCCTGATCCGGCCCTTTTGCCGATACAGTATATGTGTTTACAGATTTCACGTCCGGTACAATCACGTCTGCATCCGTATCGATCACCAACACCCCATTTTCATATGTTTCCTGGTTTTTATAATGTTTTGGCGCTCCTAATATATCTCGCAGAGAGCTGTCCATATGCTCTGCACTCTCATATCCCTTCACATTTGCGGCGCCTTTCTGTTTTACAATGCTGTCTTTTGGCGTCTCCTGGCAACCTGCAAGAATACTGACGCAAAGACCTGCCGCAAGGATTGATGCGTATCTTTTCTTCATAATGTCCTCCTGTTAACCGCAATTTACTGTTTCTGTATCCATCATATCAGTTTCCTTTCTGCAAATATTCACTCAAATGTAAAGGATTGGTAAACATTATTCACCCTTTTCCATCCAGGAAATTTTCGTCCCTTTTCCCACCTGGCTTTCAATTTTCATGCTTGCATGATGTACCGCCGCAATCTGCTCGCACAGAGCAAGACCCAGTCCCATATTTCCGCTCTTTCGCGAACGGGACTTATCCACACGATAGAATGCTTTGCGTACTTTATCCACTTCCTGAGGCGGTATTCCACAACCTTCATCCCGTACCCACAGGGATTGTTCGTCGGCGCCCAAATAGATATGACTGCCAGGTTCTGAAGCCATAATACTATTGTTAATCAAATTAATAAGGAAACTGGTAGCTAAATCTGCATCCAGTTCTTTTTCCTGTCCCTTATAATTTCCCTCCCGCTTAAGCTTGATATGTTTCTCTTCCAATCTGTATGTTACATTCTCCTCGACTGCCATAAAGAGAGTTTCTATGGCAATTTTCTTTGTGACAATTCTGCATTCCGGCTCGTAGAGGCTGGTCAATTCCATCATTTTTTCTGTTAGCCGGGACAGCCTGCCGCTTTCGCGGTTGATATAATCGAGCGCTTTTCCCTCCTGTTCCCTGGATAATTTTACATTTAATAATGTTTCAGAATACCCCTTCATCGCGGTCAGCGGCGTTTTCAATTCATGGGACATACTGCCGATTAACTGCCGCTGTGCCTCATTCACTGCCTGCAGAGGGCGGGTAATTTTTTTGATCAGAAATATCAGCAACAGCGCCAGCGTCAGAGAGGCAAATACAGAGATCAGTATTTCACGAAATGCAAGCGCCGCGCTTTCTTTAAAAATATACGTGATATCTATCACATAAAGAAAAACATAACTCTGACTTTTTTCTCCAATCCTGCCCAGTTCCTGTTTTGAGATTAGAACCAGAAGATACGTATCGCTGATTTTTTCCTGTCTGCATACCGGCCTGGAGGAATTTTCATAAAATTTGACTTTATCTACTTCAAAATCATAGGGCGTAGAGTTATACAGTTCCTCTTTTCCTTTATAAAGCGCCGATCCTTCCGGCATATTTTCGCGAAAATAATAAGTAACAACACGATCCTGCATATTATTTTCATAATTCATCTTAAACAATTTTGAAGAAAAATCTGAAATGCTCGTGGACAGAATCTTTTCCCCGTATGATTCTATCAGCTTAATTTTTTGCCGATGTCCTGTGAAAATTACATATAATGAAAAAATCTGCGTCAACACAAACAACATGGTTGACGCAGTCAAAGCAATCTTTTTTATCATATCCATATTCAGACCTCCATCCGGTAGCCCACTCTGGGCACCGTAATAATCACATCTGTAAAATTCAGCTTTTTGCGGATATTTCCCACATGCACATCTACCGTTCTGCTCTCTCCTTCAAAATCCACGCCCCAGAGTATATTTAAAATCTGATCTCTTGTCAGCACCCGGTTTCTGTACTTCCAGAATATCAGCAGACAGTCAAACTCCATAGGCTGCATCGGAATTAACACCCCGTTTTTATACACCGTGCGCTTTTTCTCATTAATCACTACATCCCGGATATGTATCTCTTCAGAATCTTCATTTGCAAAACGCTTCAGCACATTATCCACCCGTACCAGAAGTTCCAGCATTTCAAAAGGCTTTACTATATAATCCTCAGCCCCGTTTCTTAATCCTTTGACTTTGCTGGGAAGATCTCCTTTTGCCGTAAGATAAATCACCGGTATATTGTGCTCTTTTAATTCTTCCAGAAGAATAAATCCATCTTTTCCGGGCAGCATAATATCCAAAAGCGCCAGATCGTAATCATCCTCTTTCTTTAATTGAAGACTAAATTCCTCCCCGTCAAAAAAAGGAACTGGTTCATAGCCTGCAACCTCCAGATTCATACAAATCAGATCATTGATGGCATTTTCATCCTCAATCACTAAAATTTTTTTCATAAAATTCTCACCCTGTTTCAGTTTGCTTTCATTATAATCGATTTGTAAAAAGAAAACTATAAGGTTTTGTAAAGGATTTGTAAACTTCCAACAAAAAATCCCCGACCACTGTCTTTGGTCAGGGGTTTCGTTTTTATCAGACTTAAATCAACAAGAATACAAAAATATAGCCTATCACTCTTCTATGGTTACTGAACCTTTTTAGATTCCTGCTCATGACATTTTGCATCCTTACTATTATTACTGTTCTGGCTTTTCCACTTCTGGAATGTTTCCTGATATAAAGTGGATTTCATGCGGGGAAATGCTTTCATCAGGCGTTTACTGCCGAAGCTGCTTCGTTTCATTAAACGATGGTATTCTTCCAGAAGCTTTGTTCTCTCTTCCGACACAGCAGATTTCATATTTTCTTTGAAACTCTCGCGTTTTTCTGAAATCTCCGCCGCCCTGACGTCTGCATTCTCTTTCCATTCTCCACCCTTCTCCACAGCAATTGTAATTCCTTCGTAAATATTTCCTCCGATTTCATTTGATACAGACTTTAACTTTACAGCTATCTCATTCAACAATTCTATCCTTTTGTTTAAACTTAAAATGCTTGCCACTGTGATTGCGGTATCCACTGCAAAAATGACGCAAAGAACAGTCAAAACGACTGCTCCCGGCAGCTTTGGAGTAACCACTATCATCTTATAAATTGCCGGATGAACCACATCTATCACCAAAGTACACCCCAATCCCCACAAAATGGAAAATTTCAGACAGACATATCCACATAAATTGAAATTCTCCTCTGAATAATCCCACCATTGATTGTGAAACAATTTTTCCAACAAAAAGCCAGTAATAAATTCAATCATGGAAGTCATCATAAAAGAACCTGCAAACAACAACAGAAAATTCTTCTTTAAAGGCGTTAACGCAAGAATCACCACAAGAACCCCAAATCCGTAGACCGGGCAAACCGGACCGTTCAGGAAACCTCTGTTTATAAAAGTCTTAGTCTCCAACGCCGCATAGGCCACTTCTGTACACCAGCCCAAAAATGCATATATAAGAAATATCCAGACTGCTTCGTAAATTGATACAGGCATACTATCTCCTTATCATCTCTTTATGGTTATCTTTTTTTGCTTACTTGCTTTTCCCAGAACTTTATTTCCCTGAGAATCCGTCCGATATGCCTGAACTTTAAAATAATAAGTCCCTTTTTTCAGATTTCTTATAAGAAACTTCCTCGATTTTGTATACCTGGTTTTAACAGATTTTTTAAATTTTACATGCTTTGTAAAAGTAATTTTATAGCCTTCCGCATTCTTTACCTTATTCAGATATACCAGAACTTTCCTTCCTTTATACGCTTTCAGTTTTTGAAAAGATGCTTTCTTTACCGTCACTTTATTCCATTTTGCTTCTAAAACAATATTCCCCGTGACACTGGCGGAAAAATCATATTTTTTTTCTGCCAGATACCATCCTTTAAAAATATAATTCTTTTTTACAGGCGTTTTCTGCTCCGTTACCTGTTCTCCCTCTTTTATTTCCTTTACCACATCTTCTGTTCCGTTATGATATACAAATCTCACCTGATACGTTTTTACCTGCTGATTTCCTTCCGGGGCTTCCGGAGCTGGTTCTTCTCCCGGTTTTCCCTCTTCCGGTTTTTTCTCCGGTTCTTTTCCCGGTTCTTCTTCTCCCGGTTCTGTTCCTGGTTCTTCTGCCCCTTTATAAGTATTATGGTCCGGCACGCTTCCATTTTCCCAGGGAGCGGGCAGATACTGATCCGACACATAAACTGTGGACAGGAAATCATATGCCGCTTTATCATAAACTTTTAATTCCGCTCTGGTATTCACAGGCCCACGAACACCATCCCATGTTCCGTCCAAAGTATCATCCATGGCATTGAACCAGATTGCACTCAAAGTGGCAAAATATTCATATTCGTTGGAACCGGCATAAGAATTGTCCCATTTTCCGGCGCTTCGTGCTGACTGATAGATATTCAGAAGCTTTGCCTTTTGTGTTTCGTTAAGACCAAAGCTATGTACGGTATGCGCAAATTCATGTGTTAAAATTGATTCATCCGGATATCCGGTAGTATAATCTCCGCTTTTTAATCGCAATACATTTGCATCCTTTATCGACGCAAGCTGCGTTCCCCCAAAGCCTTCTACATACAAATAAGCTTCATCATATTCAAATCTGTGTTCCGGAATATCGTAGGCAATTTCGCCCTCTCCGTAAATTCCCAGCATACATCCCTGTTTACCCATGCGCTCTGCAACCGTTTTATTTGCAAGAATCACTTTTAACATAGCTTCTGCTTTGGTCATGGCTTCTTCTCGTACCTTAGCAGTTCCAAGAATCTTCACCCCGCAGTCCAGAGTGATTTCCTTTTGATAGAAAGGTTCATACTCACTTACCTTAACGGTCTGTTCTGCCACTGCCGTTCCCGATTTATTTTTTATCTTATTTCCCTTAATTGTAACTTCAATTTCAGGAAGATTTTCAAGATTTTGAATTGGCTGTGACAAACGTATTGTCGTTTTGTGATAATCAGGATTTTTCGGATAATATTGATTTCTGGTATTATAATATACAACTCCTTTATACTCGGCATTTCCATATTCTTCCCAGCAATAATAATAAATTGGATTATCCCTTCCATCTACGGTAACAGAATAGTTTTGTTGCTGCATCACAGGCTTTCCGTTGCTGTTCTTACTTTCCACCCATCCCGCTCCGCTAACATCCTCGTTCCAGTACAGTTCAATATCCTGGCTATTGATAAGCCGCGCCTTTACAACTGCCGGGGCATTTTGTGCGCGTACTTCCTGTGAAAACAGGAATCCTGTCAATAAAAACATCAGAATACAAATCATATTCTGTTTCCATCTGCCGCCTTCTTTTTTTCTGAATTTTTCTACCCGCATTTTTACACCTTCTTTTTGCCATATTAACCCTGTAATTGAAGTAACTTTTTCTTTAATTCTTCTTCCAGGCGGTGAATTTCCTGTTCCGCCTCTCTGCGCTTTTGTTTTCCTTCCTTCTGAATACGCATTACCTCATCCAATGTGGAAATAAGTGACTCGTTGGTAATGCGCAGCGTTTCCATATCTACCACGCCTCTCTCAGATTCTCTGGCTGTCTCAATTGTGGCCGTCTTTAATTTTTCTGCATTTTTCTTAAGCAGATCGTTGGTAAGATCCGTCACCTCACGCTGGGCCTGCGCAGCCTGGACAGAATGTTCCACACCCATAGCAATAATCATCTGGCTTTTCCATAGAGGAATTGTATTTACTATGGTAGACTGTATTTTTTCCACCATAATGGTATCATTATTTTGTACCAGCCGAATCTGCGGCGCCGTTTGAATCGATATCATCCTGGTAAGCTCCAGATCGTGAATCTTCTTTTCAAATCTGGTACAAAGCTCTTCCAAATCTTTTGCCTCCTGAGCGTCTTCCGGCAGTCCAGAACGGTTTGCCTTGTCCACCAACGCAGGCAGATCCGTTTTTCGTACCTGTTCCAGTTTTCTTTTCCCTGCAATCACGTACATCGACAATTCCTTGAAATAGACCTTATTTTGCTCATACATCTTGTCCAAAATAGCGGAATCCTTTAACAACTGTACCTGATGTCCCTCCAAAACCTTTATGATTTTATTAACGTTCATTTCTGCCTTATCGTATTTTGTTTTCAATACGCTTAACTTTTGGGAAGATTTTTTGAAAAATCCTAAAAACCCTTTTTCCTCCTCTGCATCAAAACCTTTCAGCTCTGTCACTACATTTGTAATCAATTCGCCAATTTCTCCCAAATCCTTTGTTTGCACATTCGCCAGCGCCTTTTCAGAAAAATCCGCCATTTTTTTCTGCGTACCCGCCCCATATTGCAATACAATATTAGAATTATAAAGATCAATCTGTCCGACAAACTGATCCACCATGCGCTGTTCTTCTTCCGATAATATACTGTCATCCCACACAGGCTCTTTTTTGTTATCCTTTGCCACAGTTTCTTTTTCCAAAAACGGTTCCAGCGTTAATACTGGTTTCTCTGTAAACTCCTTAAATTCTTCACTCATATACTGCTCCTTTTCCAAAACATGCCTGATCATTTCCTGCAATCAGTCGCCCGTTTTCCATTGTACTAATCCCTCCTGGACAAGCATTGTCTGTAGCACAGAGATATCAGAAGATATATCCCATGCAGTATCTTCAAACAAACTGTCCAAAAGTTTTTCAAAAGCATCGTTTAAAGTATCTAACGTCTGCTCAATTTCCAATCTCGAAGAACGGATATTATCTCCCTGCACCGGCTGGCTGCAAAGCTTCTTGTATGCTTCTAACAGCTTCACTGTGGTGGGCAGATAATACTCCATCAGTTTACTGATATCCTCCAAAGAATCCGGATCTTCATGGACTCTCTCAAAAATTTTTTGTATCAGCAGCTCCATATGAGAAACTTTATCCGATATTTCTTTTGCTGAAATTGCGCTGCCGCATTCTTTTATTTTACGGATATATTCCTCTCCTTCTTTTGTAACCTTCTGAAACCTTTCTTTTTCCTCACTCTCATTTTCCTTCCTAGAATGTTCCATAAATGCGGCTTCTTCTTGTTTCTGCTGTTCTATTCTCTGCCGCTGCAGGCTCTCATATTCCCGGTAAGTCTTATGGCTTACAATCAGACATGTATTATCCCGATCCAGATGCCCCTGCAAAAACCATCCTTTATCAATCATTTTTCTGATATCCTTCACCACATAAGAAATAGATTTTCTGTTCTGACTGGCAAGCTCTTTGACATTACAGTAAGTCCTTCCCTGCAGTCCGGATATATAACTCCGGTATCGCTTAAGAGAGGATAACATGCTGCTTCCTTTCCAGGTCATTACAGCGCTTAAGGCAAGAAAAGGCAATAATATTGATAATGCAATCCTGATACCTATGGGAATTTGACCCAGAAAAACAGATACCAGCAGCAAACATACTACGGCCAGCCCTAATCCTGTATTCAGTACACAACCGCAAACAGTTAACACAAGTCCTCCCGCTTTCACAGAAGTATTCTTTTTGAATAAATCCTTTCTTGTCCAATCTGCAGGCAATTCTTTCTCTTCCTGCTCTTTTACTGTTTTTTGTCCCAATGAATTTTTTAAATTTGAATAAATGATTTCCCGTTTCTTTTGTGCCGTTTTATTCACTGCTTCCCCTGCGGTGCGCATTCCTCTCTGGACGCTGCCGACCGCCTCATTGACGGTGTTGGCAATACTCTTATTTAGTTGACTAAAATTCTGGGAATTTACGGCATCTTCTACAATATTCCAAATATCTTTCCCTATTCTTTCCCAATCCTGATTCATCTGTTCCTCCATATCTGTAATCTGCTCTCTGTAAAATGGAGAGAATATGCGCTATTGTAAAAATAGTACAATATTATTATGTATTATTCATACAAAAAAAGCAATATTTTTTCTATAGAATAAAAAGACAGAAACCTCTTTGAAAGAAGCATTCTGTCTTTTTCTTTTATTCTTTCCCATTCCAGCAGTAAGTACATAGATTACGCTTTTCAATTCCCACAGAATCCAGCATATCGTCCAAACGGTTAAACCTTAAAGAAGTAAAGTTAAGCTCTTTACGGATTTCCTCCACCATCTGTTCATATTTTGGCGATTCGGGGTCGGTATATTGCCGTAATACTTCGTCTGTGACAACTCCACCCTCTAAACGGTCAATTACTCTTCTGGTAATCAAATCCATCTCTGAGGAAGAACGTGAAAAGTTGAGATATTTACATCCGTACAGCAGGGGAGGACAGGCCGGACGTATATGTACTTCTTTGGCGCCGCTCTCATACAAAAATTCTGTAGTTTCCCGAAGCTGCGTCCCTCTCACAATAGAATCATCGATGAGCAGAAGGCTCTTACCGTGAATCAGCTCCTCCACGGCAAGAAGCTTCATCTTTGCAATCAAATCCCTTTGACTTTGTATCGTAGGCATAAAAGAGCGGGGCCATGTAGGCGTATATTTGATAAATGGCCTGGAAAATGGTATCCCGGATTCATTCGCATAACCGATCGCATGAGCCGTTCCCGAATCTGGTATCCCCGCAACGATGTCAGGATTTACATGATCACGCTTTGCCATCCTCCTGCCACATTCGTAACGCATTTGCTCCACGCTTGTCCCTTCATATGAACTTGCTGGATATCCGTAATAAACCCATAAAAAGGTACAAATCTTCATATCTTTTCCAGGAGCCGATAACGTCCTGCACTCCTTGTCCGTTACGACAACGATTTCTCCTGGTTTCAATTCTTTATAATCTTTATATCCAAGATTCCGGTATGCAAAATTTTCAAATGAAATACAAAAAGCATCTTCTTTTTTGCCAATTACAACCGGAGTACGGCCAAATTTATCTCTTGCTGCATAAATTCCCTTTTCATTCATCAAAAGAATAGAAACAGAACCCTCCACAGATTCCAGTGCATAACGGATTCCTTTGATGAGATTATCTTTTTGATTTATCAGACAGGCAATCATTTCTGTGGCGTTGATATCTCCTCCGCTCATTTCCAGGAAATGGGAATGACCCTGCTCAAACAGCATTTTCGTAAGCTCCTGCATATTATTAATTTTACTTACCGTTGTAATCGCATAGGTACCATGATGGGAACGCACCAAAAGCGGCTGCGGTTCATAATCCGATATACAGCCAATACCCATTCTCCCTGACATTTTCTGTATATCTTTATCAAACTTTGTACGAAAAGGCGCATTTTCAATATTATGGATCGCACGGTTAAATCCGTCTTCCCCGTATACTACCATTCCTCCGCGTTTTGTACCTAAATGAGAATGGTAATCAATACCAAAAAATAAATCAAATACACAGTCCTGCGCAGACGCCGCTCCAAAAAATCCTCCCATAGGTTTACCTCATTTCTTTCTTGGTGTATGTCAATTATTTCTGATTTCTTCTGTAATTATATCAAATGTAAAAACTTTTTCAAGCAGTTTTATTCTACATCAGGATTTGACAGGAACAAACTTAAAAAATATAATAATGATAAGCTTATATTAATTTTGAGGAGGAATGACATGAAATCATCTGCAGATTTACGCGAATTATTAAACCGCATAGACCATAAAGGCTATCCAGCCTATAAAGATACCAGAGGTTCCTGGCAGTTTGAAGGCTATGTTTTATCCATCGACCATGTGCAGGGAGATCCTTTTGCATCCCCTTCCAAAGTCAGTATTCATGTTCCGGGCAGACTTGCAGGTTTTTCCACCGAACTTTATGACTGCAAACACAAACGGATTGCTCTGCAGGACTATCTGATACGACAATTTTCCAGACAAGTACAATCATTCACCTTCAAGGCAAAAGGTTCGGGAAAGAGCGGACTTCTCTCTGTCAGCCGCTGCGGACAGGAAATATTAGAACGTACTGCGTGCGAAATCGACGAAAACGGTTCCGTATTTCTCCGCATGGAAATTGGATTTCCTGCAAATGGACGAACCATAAACGCCAGAGAACTATGTAAAATATTATTTGAATTTCTTCCCGGCTGTGTAAAAAAATCCTTATACTACCGTTCCCTGGATGCAAAATCAGTCCAAAAAAATAAGGAGCTTGCAGAAGACCAGCAATTTATCCGACAGGAACTTTTACGTTTAAAACTTGCCGCTTTTGTTGCCAACGGTTCTATACTCCCCAGAGAATCCGGTGTATCCGATCGTCCTATGAAAAATGCCGTGCCCTTTTCCTCTCCAAAATCTATGGAAATTACTTTAAATCTTCCGAATCATGGAACAATTACCGGAATGGGTATTGCCAGAGGCATCACCTTAGTAGTAGGCGGAGGCTATCATGGAAAATCTACCCTGCTAAAAGCTTTAGAACTTGGAGTTTATAATCATATTGCAGGGGACGGCAGGGAGTATGTTATCACAGACAACTCTGCCATGAAAATTCGTGCGGAAGATGGAAGAAGCATTAAACAAGTAGATATCTCCATGTTTATCAACAATCTTCCAAACCAGAAAGACACCGTGCATTTCTGTACAGAGGACGCCAGCGGCAGCACTTCCCAGGCAGCAAACGTAATAGAAGCGATAGAATCCGGAAGCAGTCTTCTGCTTATTGACGAAGATACCAGCGCCACCAATTTTATGATTCGGGACGAGCTGATGCAACGGGTGGTAAATCGCGATTCAGAACCAATTACTCCTTTTATTGACCGCGTGGAAGAGCTTTTTTCCACTTATGGAATCTCCACCATCCTGGTTGCGGGCAGCTCAGGTTCTTATTTTCACAAGGCAGACCGTATTATTCAAATGGATCACTACCTTCCGAGAGATATAACGGAATCTGCCAAAAAAGAAGCAAATGCATTTCCTTTGCCGGAAGAACCTGCCGCTCCCAGCTCCAAACCTTCTGTTTTAAGACCCGTAAGACCCGATGCTGCATTTCGCAAAAATGACAGGATCAAAATTAAAATTCAGGGAAAAGATTCTGTTATCATCAACCATGATACCATTGACCTAAGATATGTAGAACAACTTGCAGATTCCGAACAGCTTGCTTCTTTGGGACAACTGGTCAAATACGCGCAACTGCGGCTGTTTGACGGAACACGAACGCTTGATGATACCGCAAAAGAACTTTGGAAACTTTTAGAAAAAAAAGGGATTTCCGCTGTCTGCGACGGCAGCTATATAGCAGGAGGCTTCGCATTACCGCGAAAACAAGAGATATACGCCTGTCTGAACCGGTACCGGGGATTAAAACTCTAATTGATAAGTTTCATAATTGAAATTAGGTTACTTAATTTTCGCTGTACCAGAGATTCTTTTGCTTTATATGAGATATAATCTGAACAAACTGTATACAAAAAACAGAGAAAACCCCGCAGTCAAATGATTACTTCCAGTTTTTTCATTATTCAGAGCAAAGGTGCCGCTCAATCGTCTCATTTGACGATTTACGGCACCCTCAATCTATCTGTACCAAGATAACCATGGTTTATCATAGCCGGTCATGTCTGGCAGCTTTCTGCTGCCTCTTTGCTTATTGGTTTTTCTGTTATAGTAAGATGCGTTTCTTTCCCACTAAACTAAATCCCCTCATTTAGCACCTTCCATTTTTTATTATTCTTTTTCCTTCCAAGCGCAATATCTCTATATAAACCACTAGGATTGTTGGTTGTGTGAACCTCAAATACAATAATATTTCCCAATTCATAGTCCTTATATAGTTGATAGAGAGAATGGTCATTATCAGCTATACGATAATCCACAACTCCCCATGACAATTTATTTTGATAATATTCGCTTATTATTTTAAGCAAATCATTTAATTCATCATCAGAAATAGCGTTTTTATAGTCTCCTTCCCCGATAGTTCCTAATGAAAAATCTTTTTTTTCATCGTCGTGCTCTTCATTAGCACTATTTATCACAATATTTTCAAACTCTCCTGTTCTTCGGTTAATAAGTTTCGGCATTCCAATTTCAACATCACCACAAATTATATATTCTTTATTAAAATCAAGCGGCGTAAAATTCGTATTAGCAATTTTAGCTGTTTTTTTGCTGGCAAAATCGTATATGTAAACTTCCATTAATCCAGAATCATCCAGTGTACATACTAGCAATTCATCTGTATGCATGATTGTTCGGTAAATGTTTTCTTTTCGCAATAATACTGTCTTTTTGTCTGCATAAAAATCCTCTAACTGATATATCGTATCATGATTTTGAACCAAAAGTATAGTACCGTCATCAAAAAATCCCTGTATTTCATTTTCGGGAGCTGAATACTTTTCTTTTACACCATCATCAAAACTGCATTTTACTAAAAATTTATTATCTTTGGTTATAACAGCTATGCCTTCACCATAATGATACAAATAATGTGGATTGATATTTTCTATAATTTGCTTTTGAATATTATTTGTTAAATTTAGCGCCAGCAAATTACAAACATTCTCATCACATTCTGCAATAAAATATAAACAATCATCCATAATTAGTGCATCCATAATCGCTTTACCATTATTATCATATAGGATTTTACTCTTGCTATTTTCCATATCCATTTGTTGTATTTTATATTCATCATTTATAAAAATAACTTTATCGCGATAGATATTGGCGCAAGCAAAAAATGAATCCGACAGAAGTTGTGGGTTCGTACTGGAATCCTTGTTATCATTTAGATTGCATCGATACAATCCACTAAAAACTTTCTCACCATTTTTTAATACGTTTTCTTTGTAAAGTACAAAATCTTCTCCAAATGTACATAGAGAGGAATGGGGCGTCTTTCCTAGTAAAGGTTCTCTAACAGTTCTGTCTTCATTATTGTCGTTATTATTGTTATTATTGAAATAGTACCACCCAACCGAGACAAAAGCAAACAATATCAAAAATAATCCTGTGACAAATATTTTCCTGTTCATGCTATTATTCCCCCTTTCACAAGGTAACACTCCCTCACCCCCGGTTCAGCGGCAAATCGTCGAAAGGTATGAGAGAAATGATTTGCATTTGCCTTCCTCCTAAAATAATATAAATCAAAGAATAGTTAAAATCTGATAAACAAACTCTAACCATTCTTTAGTTATCATTTAAAATCTTTATTTTTTAGATGTCGTTGAATTAAATCGTAATAATCTCATTTTGCAGGATGAAACACCAAAATTAGATATTAACTCTGAAAAACTTCTATTATTCTATTATTATAATCGGCTTGATGTTGAGCAACCTTAACTTCTTTATAATCCGAAACGCCATATATACAACAAATTCTTTTACAGATGTGGACATATTGCCAAATTCAGTTTAATGGCATACTAATTCATACAAAATCCAAAATATTGGCAGCGACAGGATATCCAAAGTTAAGAAAGAACCATAGGCAGAGGACATCTTTTATCTGCCGTTAATTTTATTGTATTTACTGACTGCTTGCTAATTTATTTTTTATACAAATTCTTCTCATAAATTTCTGTTCTATTTCCGGCTCAAGCGTCTGATACATATCCCAGTCCTGCCTGTACTCCTGTTGCGCCTGAGACAATTTCATTTTTCCTTCTCGCACCATTTCTGCCATTTCTCCAGTACGGACAGGGTAGCCATGCTTTAAAATGCTATAATATTCAGCAACAGGATGCGCCCAACAGTCAGCATGTGGAACATTACTTTCAGGTTTAATCCATCCAAGATTTTTCTCCAGAAATTTTATTTTTTCTTCATCGCTTATATCATGATACATAAAGTAAGAAAGCGACGTGATCTCATGATCTGGCATAAAATCAATACAACTGTTATTTTCCAGCTTATCTATCAGCCTTTTAAACATCTGGTATTCAAAAGACTTTAAATTTCTTGCTATTTCGAACGGTTCTATGCCCTTGACATGATCTGCTGACTGCAGAATCTGGCTTCTGGTACGCCCGTTTACAATCAGAGGAATACCGTACTGTGAGGCTAAGAGATGACTGTAATAATGGCAAAAATGAAAGCATACACTACAGAAATTTTTTATCAGTTTCATACTGGCGGAATAAAACTGGCGTAACGTTGAATCTCTTACATTCACCCATATATGTTCCACGTCAAGTTTATCCAAAAGAATTTCAACATTGTTCCTTCCAAATTCTGTCGAAAATCCATTATCAAGTGTATAAGTCAGCACCCGCAGACCATATTTATGCTGAAGCTGATAAGTGATATATGCGCCGTCTTTTCCGCCGCTTAACCCTGTAATGCAATCATACTTTGCACCAGTTTCCGCCGCTTTTTTCTTTGCCTTAAACACTTCTTCTTCAAATTGTCTTTCCAGGGTTACAAAATCGGAAAATACCTCTTTATGAGTTTCATAAAATTCACAATAATTACATACCTGATTTTCATTCAGCGTAATCCCCTGATAATGCGCAGGCAGACCGCATTTTATGCACTTATTCATATGTTTCCTCCATAAAAAATTTATTCTGTCGTTTAGAATCAAAATAAGCTCAAATTGTGATATAAGTTTGATAACAAAATCTATCTTTAAAAAATAAACTTTTCATATTTCGTTTACATTATTCTCATACTTATATCATAATTTCACACTAATATTAAAATATTAAAAATTACATATACCGCATTGTATCAATAATGGTAAAAAATGCAACGTTATACTACTTCATAGGAGGAACTAAAAATGGCTTTTACATCTGCAATTTTTTTACTATTTTTTTCTGTAGTCTGCGCAGTTTATTTTATAGTTCCAATAAAACACCGCTGGCTTGTCCTGCTTATTGCAAGCTACCTGTTTTATTGGCAAAACAGTACTTATCTTGTTTTCGTCCTTGCAGGCATGACTGCCATAACCTGGCTGACCGGACTTTTTCTAGAACGGCAGAATCTGAAAAAGGCGTATTATTTGAAACTTCATGCTGGAAATATGAACTCCAGTGAACGTAAAAAATATAAGTTTTCTGTTACCAGAAAGAAAAAAATGATTCTTATTCTGGGTATTATCATCGATCTGGGCATATTATTATTTTTTAAATATTCTAATTTTTTTGTTGGAAGCTCATCGTCTTTCTTTCAACTTTTAGGAATCAAAATACAAAATTTTCAGCTTAATATACTGATTCCACTGGGAATATCCTTCTATACGTTACAGGCGATTGGTTATATGGCGGATATCTACTGGGGGAAATATCCGGCTGACCGCAATTTTTTGAAGTTTGCTCTTTTCATGTCATATTTTCCACAAATTGTTCAAGGACCCATTGCCAGATACAACAGACTAGCCGTACAATTTAAAGAAGGACATGCCCTTGACTTTAACAGATTAAAATCCGGCTGCCAGTTAATTTTATGGGGTTTTATGAAAAAATTAATCCTGGCAGACCGTATTGGAATCGTTGTAGATACTGTATTTAAGAATTATGCTGACTACGGCGGAATGATTTTATTTATCTCGGCAATTTTTTACGGGTTCCAAATTTATGCAGATTTCTCGGCGGGAATGGATATTGCAACAGGTATTTCACAGGTTTTTGGCATAAATCTGGAAGCAAATTTCAGACAGCCTTATTTTTCAAAATCCATGGAAGACTTCTGGCGCAGATGGCATATTACGCTCGGCGGCTGGATGAAGGATTATATCTTCTATCCCCTGTCGCTGTCAAAGAAGTTTGCATCGTTGGGCAAAGCGGCAAGAAAAATTTTCGGAAATTACATTGGAAAACGTCTTCCCCCTTTTCTTGCCATGTTCCTGGTATATTTTCTGGTTGGTTTCTGGCATGGCCCTGACTGGAAATATGCAGTATACGGAATATGGAACGGCACTATCATCGCAACAGGAATCTTATTGCAGCCTTTATATAAAAAAGGGATTTCCGTGTTCCACGTAAAAGAGGCATCTTACGGCTGGAGATTGTTTCAGGCGCTGCGAACTTTCTTTCTCTGTACAATCGGCAGGCTTTTTCCAAAATCGGCTTCCTGCTCCATAGCGTTTATAATGATACAAAATATTTTTCTGCATCCTATGCCATGGCAGTTAGTGGATGGGACGATATTCGCTCTGGGACTGGATGGAAAAGATTTTTGCGTTGCTTTCTTTATGGTAATTCTACTTTTACTGGTAGACTTGGCCCATGAAAAGAACATTCAAATTCGTGAACGTATTGCCGCACAGGGCATAATTTTTCGATGGCTGATTTATTGGACTGCATTTTTCCTGATTCTTATTTTTGGAATTTACGGACCTGCATACAACAGCAGCGACTTTATCTATCAGCAATTTTAAGGAGAGATGAAATGATTAAGAAATTTATAAAGACTCTTGCCTTTTTTCTTACAGGACTGATTCTGTTTTCTGGAGTCAACAGCATATTGGGACCAAATTCTGAAGACTCTGAAATGATGTTCAAGGGATATTATAACCTGGAACCGAATACTGTAGACGCAGTATTTGTCGGCAACAGCCATACCTACAAATACTGGCAGCCCGCTTTTGCCTGGAAAGAGCTGGGTATGGCATCCATGGAAATTTCAACTTCCATTATGCCAAGCTATGTCGTGAAAAATGTCGTAATCGAAGCATTAAAAACACAGAACCCTAAAGTTCTTGTAATTGATGCGACTGCTTTTGCCCAGATGAATAAAGACGATAAAAAATTTTATTTTGTTTTAGACAATATGAAATTTTCTTTCAACCGTATTGATATGATTGAAAATTACTGCAGATATTCTGGAATTACCGGCATGGATAAACTACAATATTACTTTCCAATTATGCAGTTTCATTCCAGGTGGAAGGAATTAGGTGAAGAAGATTTTTATCAAACACATCCTTCTTATCTAAATTCTACTTATCAAACAGGATTTTTATCGCATGGACTGGACAAAGAAAAAAAGCATCCCATTACAGACGAAAGAACGGATATAGGAAGTGGAAATGAAGCCGCTCTGAGAGATTTACTGGAATGGTGCAAACAACAGCAAGATATTGAGATTCAATTTATAGCTCCTCCGGTACTTTGGAAAAAGAATATGGGCGGTTATAATCGTGTTGGAGATATTATAAAAGAATATGGAATGGATTATTTGAATTTTAACGACAAAGAACTGTACGAATTTTTTAAATTTGAAGAAACCGATGATTTTGAAAATATTAATCATACAAATATCAATGGATCTTTTAAGTTTACAAAAGTATACGGTCAATATCTGATGAAAAAATTTCAACTGGACAACCATCAGGGAGAAGATATTTACGAATCCTGGAATCAACAATCTGAGGATTATTATACATTGATACGAAGCTATCATTACTTTAAATATTAACTGCCTTCAACGAAGCCGCGCCAATTCCTTTTATCGTGGAATTGGCGCTGTTTTGCATGACATCATATGACAATCCTATCATTCATAAATTCCTTTTAATAAAATCTTTCCTTCTTTTCGCAGTATACGGATTTCACCTTTATCAAAACAAACTTTTTCTTCTTCCTGCGGTTCCTCCAGTATCTTATAATGCTTCCAAAATATACTTTTTCCATCCTTTTCTATATACGGTTTCTTAACAATTTCAAGCCCGCCATAATCCAGGGCGCGTAAAAAAGCGCTTATTTTCTCAAACGGCCACCCGGTATTTAACCTGCCTTCCTCCGGAGTTTCCCAGGAATATCGAATTTGCGGCTGTTCTCCCGTCTGCGGCATTCCCTTTACCGTTCCCTTCAACAATTGCTCTAGTATCTCTAAAAAAGCCTCCTGCGCAAGATTTATCTGTTTCCTGAATATCTGAAAAGAAGTATCTTTCTTTGTAATTGGAATCTCTTTTTGTATTAAGATCTCTCCTCCGTCCACCTGTGGCCTGATAATATGCCAGGTAATGCCTGTCTTTTTATCCTGTTCATAAATTGCCCACATCTCGGCGTTTCTTCCCGGGTGCTCCGGAAGTAATGCCTGATGGCAATTTACAGCCAGAAGATTCTGGTTCTGCAGAACTTTTCCCGGAATAATCCAGGGATTAATGGCGCTGATCAGCAAAGCAGGTTCACGAATATCAGCAAGACAGACAGACAGTTCTTTTCTTGAGATCCATTGATAGTTTAATCCTTTTCCATTTGCCTGGCGTTCGAACGTCTTAGAAGCTTCCTCTCCAGTATCGTATATTTCGCATAAAACATGATAATCCTGTTCCAGAACAGATGCGCACGACAACGCAAGCGTTCCTGTTCCCAGTACCACAGCTCTTTGGTATATATAATTCTCATTTTTTAAACCATTGTCGCTCATAAATACCTCTCTCTGTTTAAACTTCCCATTTCTGACAAAGTAAACCGCTCAAAAATTTCATTGCATTTTTCTTGATTTGCATTCCATCACTTACTTCCTTCAGACTCCTGGTCTTCTTTATCCGCTTCTGCGCGTTCTGTCAATTCCTTCATCAATTCCTTATCTGTTTCCTCGACGGGGCTATTCATTCTTCTTGCCGCCTCTTCCGCCAGTTTTACGCTTTGTTGTGCTTCTTCTTCCGTGATAAGTTCGCTTTCTTCCGTATTCTCCATAAGAGATTGATCTTCACGGACCTTGGCAATACTTGCCACTGTAATATCATCGTCAAGATTCATCAGCTTCACGCCAGAAGTAACGCGCCCCAGTACAGAGATTCCTTCTACTTTCATGCGGATAATAATCCCTTCTGTCGTAATCATCATAATCTCATTTTCCTGGTTTACTGCTTTCACACCTATAATATTTCCCGTTTTATCCGTAATCTTATAACATTTTACGCCCTTTCCGCCGCGGTTCTGTGGTGTAAATTCTTCCATTCTGGTAAGCTTGCCAAGCCCTTTCTCAGAAGCGATTAAAAGATATTCACCCTGGGTATCCATCTGCATTCCGACAATCTCGTCCCGGTCAGACAAATTCATTCCAATTACGCCCATAGATGTTCTTCCTGTACTTCTCACATCTGTCTCGTGGAATCGTATGCACTGTCCATATTTCGTCACCATAAGGATATCCTTTGTATTATCTGTAAATTTCACCTCGATGAGTTCATCTTCCTCTCTGAGATTAATTGCGGCAAGTCCTTTTTTCCTGACATTTGCATAATCTGTCACAGGCGTTTTCTTGACGATACCTTTTTTGGTCGCCATAAACAGATAATGATCGTCCTTATATTCCCGTAATGGGATTACTGCCGTTATTTTTTCCCCGGGCGAAAGCTGCAGGATATTGATAATTGCAGTCCCCCGCGCCGTCCTGCCGGCCTCAGGAATCTCATAAGCTTTAATCCGGTACACTTTGCCTGTATTTGTAAAAAACATTAGATAATGATGAGTGGTAGTCATCAGCAGTTCCTCGATGTAATCATCATCAATGGTTTCCATGCCTTTGATTCCTTTTCCGCCCCTGTTTTGACTGCGAAAATTATCTACACTCATACGTTTAATATATCCAAGCCTGGTCATTGCTATTACCGTATTGGAAACGGGAATCAGATCTTCCATGGAAATATCATACTCGTCAAAGCCGATGGAGCTTCTTCTGTCATCGCCATATTTATCAGAAATCGCCATGATCTCTTCCCGGATAACGCCAAGCAGCTTCTTCTCATCGGCCAGAATCGCCTTTAATTCGGCAATCAGCTCCATTAACTGATTATATTCTGCTTCCAGCTTGCTGCGTTCCAAACCAGTAAGCGCACGCAGGCGCATATCCACAATTGCCTGCGCCTGCGCGTCAGAAAGGGCAAAACGTTCCATCAAACGCGACTTTGCAAGCTGAACATTCTCGCTGCCCCTTATAATATTGATTACCTCGTCAATATTATCAAGCGCAATTAGTAAGCCCTGCAAAATATGAGCGCGTTCTTCCGCCTTATTCAGCTCGTATTTTGTTCTTCGACTGACAACCTCCTCCTGATGTTTTAAATAATAACCCAGCATATCCTTAAGATTTAAAATCTTTGGTTCATTATTTACCAGAGAAAGCATAATCACACCAAAGGTGTCTTGAAGCTGCGTATGTTTATAGAGCTGATTTAAAATGACATTGGGATTTACATCCCGCCGAAGTTCAATACAGACACGCATACCTTCCCGGTTGGATTCATCACGGATTTCTGTGATACCGTCCACTCTTTTATCCCGGACCAAATCTGCGATTTTCTCAATCAGCCTTGCCTTGTTTACCATATAGGGAAGCTCTGTTACCACGATTCGGTTTTTTCCGTTTGCCATCGGCTCTATATCTGTCACGGCGCGGACTTTTACTTTACCTCTTCCGGTACGATATGCCTGATCGATGCCGGAAGTGCCAAGAATCATACCCCCGGTGGGAAAATCAGGACCTTTTACAATCTTTAAAATTTCCTCAATCTCTGTATCGCGATCTTCAAGAATACGGTTATCAATAATTTTTACCACGGCTCCAATTACTTCCCGAAGATTATGAGGCGGTATATTAGTAGCCATTCCCACTGCAATTCCAGTAGTTCCATTTACTAAAAGATTTGGAAAACGTGATGGCAGAACCAGAGGTTCTTTCTCAGTCTCATCAAAATTAGGTCCAAAATCAACGGTATCTTTATTGATATCTGCAAGCATTTCCATGGAAATTTTGCTTAAACGTGCCTCCGTATACCTCATGGCGGCCGCCCCGTCCCCATCTACAGACCCAAAATTTCCATGACCGTCCACCAGCATATAACGGGTAGACCATTCCTGTGCCATATTTACCAAGGCCCCGTAAATAGAACTGTCTCCATGAGGATGATATTTACCCATGGTATCACCCACAATACGGGCACATTTACGGTGAGGCTTATCCGGACCATTATTCAGTTCGATCATGGCATAGAGAATCCTGCGCTGCACTGGTTTCAGGCCGTCTCTCACATCTGGAAGCGCCCTGGAAGCTATAACGCTCATCGCGTAATCAATATAAGATCTCTCCATCGTTTTCTTTAAATCAACGTCATCGATCCTGTCAAAAATTCTGTCATCCATCTATTTCCCTCCTAAACGTCCAGATTCTGTACAAAACGGGCATTTGCTTCAATAAATTCCCGTCTCGGTTCCACCTTGTCTCCCATCAAAGTGGTAAAAGTCAAATCCACTTCAGCCGCAGTGGCGTCATCAATGGTGACTCTCTCCAGAATTCTGGTTTCCGGGTCCATGGTAGTCTCCCAAAGCTGCTCCGGATCCATTTCTCCCAACCCTTTGTAACGCTGAATTTTATTATTTCCATCTCTCCCAATCTCGACCAGAATCTTATTTAATTCCGGTTCATCGTAAGCATACCAGACCTTTTTATTCTTCTCAACTTTAAATAGTGGAGGTTTTGCCAGATATACATATCCCTGACGAATCAACTCCGGCATAAAACGATACATAAAGGTCAGCATTAACGTACTGATATGCGCGCCGTCCACATCTGCATCCGTCATGATAATAATTTTATGGTATCTCAATTTGCTGATATCAAAATCTTCATGTATGCCAGTTCCAAATGCAGTAATCATTGCCTTGATCTCAGCATTTCCATAAATTTTATCCAACCTTGCCTTCTCGACATTAAGAATTTTTCCCCGAAGCGGAAGAATAGCCTGTGTAGCACGGCTTCTCGCAGTCTTTGCAGAGCCTCCTGCAGAATCGCCCTCCACAATAAAAATTTCGCAGTTTTTGGGATCTTTGTCGGAACAGTCTGCAAGTTTACCCGGAAGGGAATTTCCTTCCAGCGCTGTCTTTCTTCTGGTAAGATCCCTGGCTTTTCTTGCAGCCTCTCTTGCGCGCTGGGCTAAAATTGATTTCTCACAAACTGCCTTCGCAATCGTCGGATTCTGCTCCAGAAAATAAGTGAGCTGTTCGCTTACCACGCTGTCAACCGCGCCTCTTGCCTCACTATTTCCCAATTTTTGTTTCGTCTGTCCTTCAAACTGGGGTTCTGCTATTTTAACGCTGATAACTGCAGTCATACCTTCCCTGATATCGTCGCCGGAAAGCGCCGTCTCATTCTCTTTCAATATCTTATTTGCCTTGGCATAGGCATTAAACGTCTTAGTCAACGCATTCCGAAAACCTGCCAGATGGGTACCTCCCTCCGGGGTAGTAATATTATTTACAAAACTGTAAGTGGCGTCGTTATAGGAATCATTATGCTGCAATGCAGCTTCCACATAGACCCCGTCTTTTTCACCTTCACAATAAATCACATCATTATAAAGAGCTTCCTTGCTGCGGTTCAGATATACCACAAACTCCTTAATACCGCCTTCATAATGAAATTCTTTTTCCTGCTCTATTCCTTCTCTCTCATCAATGAGACGTATTTTAATACCTTTAGTGAGAAAAGCCATCTCACGCAAACGCTGTTTCAAAGTATCGTAATCAAATACTGTATCGTCAAAGATACTTCCGTCCGGTAAAAAAGTAACCTGGGTTCCTGTTTTTTCCGGCTCGCAGTCTCCCACAATTTTCAGAGGGTACATGCTGTTTCCCCGTTCATAGCGCTGTTTATAGATTTTTCCTTCATAAAAAATTTCTACCTCCAGCCAATTAGAAAGCGCATTTACCACGGAAGCTCCCACACCGTGAAGCCCTCCCGATACTTTATATCCTCCACCCCCAAATTTGCCTCCTGCGTGAAGTACTGTAAATACGACTTCTACGGCGGGAAGTCCGGCTTTATGATTGATTCCTACTGGAATGCCGCGTCCATTATCCGTGACACGGACGCTGTTATCCTTCATAACACGTACATCTATGGTATCGCAATATCCTGCCAAAGCTTCATCCACTGAATTGTCGACGATCTCATAAACAAGGTGGTGAAGCCCCCGCAGAGAAGTACTTCCGATATACATACCAGGACGTTTCCGGACTGCTTCCAGTCCTTCCAGAATCTGAATCTGATCTGCTCCATATTCTGCATTCGTATTTGTACTTGCACTCATGTAAATCCTCCAATTTCTAAAAACTGTTTTCTAATGTTACAGTTCCATTTACTACTCTGAATATCTGATCTATCTCAAATCGATTTTTTACAAACTCATCTAATCCTGTACAGGTAATGACTGTCTGAATATCATGAATACTATTTAACAGAAAATTCTGCCTTCTGCTGTCCAATTCTGACAACACATCATCCAAAAACAAGACCGGCATTTCTTTTGTTGATCTCTTCACCAGTTGAATTTCCGAAAGTTTCAGGGATAATACGCAGCTACGCTGTTGTCCCTGAGAACCAAACCTGCGAATATCCACATCCTGTATAAGAAAGCACATATCATCTCTGTGTGGGCCGACGGAAGTCGTGCCAAACCTGAGATCTTTTTCCTGATTTTTTAAAATCTCCTCTTCTAACAATTCTTCCTTCACACTCGGCTCATACCGGAGCAAAAGTTCTTCCCGGTTTCCTGAAATCTTTCTGTGAATTTCAAATACTATCTCGTTTAGCTCTTCTACAAACTTTCTCCTGATTTTAATCAGATTTCTTCCATACTCCGTTAGCTGCATATCCCAGACTGGAAGCGTATCCATAAGATCCGGTTTTCTATTAATATCCTTTAACAGTTTGTTTCTCTGATTAAGTATTTTATTATATTTCGTCAAATAAAAAAGATAGATTTTGTCCAACTGGCAAAGCTCTGCATCCAGAAAACGACGACGCTCAGAAGGACCATTTTTTATAATATTCAAATCTTCCGGAGAAAAAAAAACGATATTTAAAATGCCAAACAACTCTGACGCCTTTTTGATGGGAATCTTATTGACTGCAATCCCCTTGGAACGGTTTTTCTTTAAATGCATATCAATCTGGTAATCCAGACCGCCCTTCTCCACAACAGTTCTTATATGAGATTCTTCCTGCCCGAACTGAATCATTTCTTTATCTTTGCTGCCTTTATGAGACCTGGTCGTCCCGCTTACATAGACAGATTCTAGAACATTTGTTTTTCCCTGAGCATTATCTCCATACAGAATATTAGTCCCTCTGTCAAACTCCAGATTCAAATCACTATAATTGCGGAAATTCTTAAGAGCAACAGATTTCAGAATCATTTTATAATTATAATTGTTTCCCCGTCAAAAGAAACAACATCTCCATCTACTAATTTTTTACCTCGCTGGGTTTCCACCCTGCTGTTTACTTTTACAAGTCCATCCTTAATCACCATCTTTGCCATAACTCCGGATTCCACCATATTTGCGGCTTTCAGAGCCTGGCCAAGTTTTATATATTCATCTCTCAGCTTAATTTCCTGCAAAATTCACACCTCTCCTGAATAGATCTATGATTAATCTAATTAGTTGCCGCATTAAAATTTACTGGAAGAATGAGATAAATAAATTTCTCATCATCATCCTTAATAAAACATGGCGCTTTCGGGTTAACCATGTACAAGACGACCTCTTCTTCATCAATCACACGAAGCGCGTCGATAAAAAACTTAGGATTAAAGCCAATCATAATATCCTTCCCTTCCTTCTGGATATCAATATCTTCGTTCATCGATCCTATAAATGAATTTATCTTAAGCTCCATGTTTTCTTCGGTAACATTCATAATAATCGGTTTCTTGTCCCCCTCCTTTACCAAAAGAGTGGCACGGTCAATACAATCCAGTAATTCCCGTTTATTAATTTTTATCTTTGTCTCATAATCGGAAGAAAGCATCTGTTCAATTTTAAAATACTCTCCTTCAATAAGACGGGAAACCACTGTCGTCCTGTCAAATTCAAATACAATATGGTTATCTGTAAAAAACATTTCCACCAATTCGTTAGAATCTCCCGGCAAAATTTTACTCACTTCCTGAAGCGTTTTTCCGGGAACCACAACCTTATGATCTTCATACACTTCTTTTAATTCAATATTGCGGATTGAGATGCGATGACCGTCAAGTGAGACTACTTTCAGTTCATTTTCTTTTATCTCAAACAATTCTCCCGTCATAAGTTTATTGCTGTCGCTGTCTGAAATGGAAAAAATTGTCTGCCGTATTACTTCTTTTAAGGTAAACTGTGATAATATTATCGGCTGATTTCTCTCGATGTAGGGAAGATAGGAAAAATCTTCACCTGATTTTCCTATAATATTAAATTTTGCTTTTTCACAGGTAATGACCGTTTTAAAAGATTCATCTGTTTCGATTGTAACGTCGTTGTCGGGAAGTTTTCTGACGATTTCAGAAAAAATCTTTGCGTCCAATGCAATACTTCCGCGTTCTACAATTGTTCCTTCTATGCGGGTTTCAATCCCAAGCTCCATATCATTGGCAGTTAGTTTAATTTCATCTTTTGTAGATGCATCCGAGGCATCAATTAAGATACACTCCAAAATTGCCATAGTAGTTCTGGAGGGTACCGCTTTTGATACAATATTCACCCCGTGTAAAAGATCAGATTTTGGGCATATTATTTTCATGCTGTAAATTACTCCTTCCTGAGCGTAAACATAAATTTATAATAAGAGATTCATCTTCATCATCATAGGGCTTGTTTATATGTGAATAAGTCCTGGAAGCCTTAATTTTAGAGGCTCTTCATCCTTGAAACTTATGTATAACCCTGTGGATTTTATCTTGAAATATATAGGACAGGCTGTGTATAACCTGAATCTGTTTTAGTTCGGATTAATTTTCTTTTTGATAGTTTCAATTAAGTAATGAAAATTTTCATCCTGATCGTACTCATTGGTGACTTTGCGGATTCCATAAATAATGGTAGAGTGGTCCCGTCCTCCAAGCAGGGCGCCTATGGTGTCCAGAGGGGTAGACGTCATGTTTTTACATAAATACATAGCGATCTGCCGTGGTTTGGCGATATCATTGCTCCTGGTCTTAGAGATCATCTGATCTGTAGAGATATTAAAATGTTCCGCAACAATTTCAATGACAAGCTGAGGAGTGATTTCTCTGGGCTTATCTGGAGAAATAATGTTTTGAAGCTCCTGAATGGCCACTTCCATTGTTATTTCCGTGTGTTCCAGATTAGAAAAGGCAAGAAGTTTATTTAAGGCGCCTTCCAATTCCCGAATGTTTGATTTAATGTTTGTAGCGATATAGTCTAATATCTCATCATCCAGCATAAAGCCGTCCATCTCTTCCTTACGGCGTAAAATTGCCATACGGGTTTCGTAATCGGGGTATCCCACATCAGCAAGAAGCCCCCATTCAAAACGGGAACGGATTCTTTCTTCCAGTGTCTCCATTTCTTTGGGAGGTTTATCGGAAGAAAGAATAATCTGTTTGCCTGCAGAATGAAGCACATTAAAAGTATGAAAAAATTCTTCCTGGGTACTTTCTTTTCCGATGATAAATTGCACGTCGTCAATCAAAAGGACGTCTACGGTCCGGTATTTTTCGCGAAGTTTTGTCATTGCAGAAGCGTTACCGTTACGGATGGAATCAATAACCTCGTTGGTAAATTCTTCAGAAGTAACATATAAAACTTTTTTGCCTGGTTTCTGTTGAAGTATAAAATGTCCGATAGACTGCATTAAATGAGTTTTTCCCAGCCCGGGTCCTCCATAAATGTAGAGGGGATTATAGACTTCCCCCGGCGATTCAGATACTGCAAGACTGGCGGCATGAGCAAATTTATTATTTTTGCCTACTACGAAGGTATCGAAGGTATAATTGGGATTCAGATTTGTATTTTCTGAATCTATTGTAAAATTAGGAGTTTTATTCCTGAAATTTTTTATCTTATCGGTCTGTTCTTGTAAGATAAATTCAATCTCATAGTCTTCACCAGTAATTTCTGCAATTGCTACTCTTATGGGAAGCGCATATTTTTTTGAAATGTAATTTAATGCCATCTGATGTTCAGATGGCACCAGAATATAGAGCTTTGAGTTTTCTATGTTATATACGCTTAATGGTTTCAGCCAGGTATTAAAAGAAACGTCTGTGAGTTCGTGTTCTTCCTTTACAGTTCTGAGTATCTCTTCCCATTTTTTTAAAATAAGTTCCATATGCTTCTCCAAGTAAATTTAGTTATGCTCTTTGGGAAATCAAATGATGAAATCAAATGATGCCGTTTATCCTGCGATAAGGTGTAACTTCCTATGTTATTTATAATCTTCCATAATCTATAATAACGCAAATCTTTTAAATAATCAATAAAATTTTATAATTGTGGATTTCTGGGCAAAATATGTTATAAACTTATCTACAGTATAGAATATATTGAAATTCTCATAGTTTTTAACGTATATTTTATGAAATGGAGCAAATTATGATAAACTTTTCCACAAGTTATCCACATTTTCTTGATAACTTTTTTCGGAAGTGGATAATGTGGATAATTTGTGGAAAAAACCAATCTCTTCCTTATTAATAATATGATTTGTGAATAATGTGGAAATTAAAAAATCGAAATTTTTTTATCCAGAAGATATTAACATTGTGGATATTACTGTGGATTTTATCTGGAAAGCAGTGGAAACCGCTTTTTTATATAAAAAAATCCCTAAATAGCTTGACTTAAGGGGATTTTTTGGTATAATAGAGCATGATGTTTTTTAACGCAGAGGAGGTGGATATCCATGAAAATGACATTTCAGCCAAAAAAGAGATCAAGATCTAAGGTGCACGGATTTAGAAAGAGAATGAGCAGCAAAGGTGGAAGAAAAGTATTAGCTGCAAGAAGATTAAAAGGAAGAAAAAAATTATCAGCTTAGGCCACATCATTTGTGGTCTTTCTTCTTACAGGTTTCATTGTTAATTACAACTATGCAGGAAGACAGATTTGTATGAAGTTTTCAGAATCGTTGAAGAAGAATTGTTATTTTCAGAGCGTATATAAGAACGGTAGGTCTTATGCAAACCGTTTTTTTGTTATGTACGTTCTGGAAAATAACCTGGAAATAAACAGATTAGGAATATCAGTCAGTAAAAAAGTAGGAAACAGCGTTATCAGACATCATATTACCAGATTAGTAAGAGAAGCATACAGGTTACAGGAAGAGATATTCAATAGTGGTTTGGATATTGTAGTGATAGCAAGAGTGTCGGCGAAAAATGTTTCTTATCATGAGACGGAAAAGGCAATCCTGCATCTTGGAAATCTTCATCATATTTTGAAACAATAAGTAGCATGAAATTAAAATCAGAAAAGAAGATGGAATGTTTTGAAAAGAATATTAATTGCTTTGATTAAGCTATATAGAAAATATTTGTCACCTTTTAAGACTACCAAGTGTCCGTATTACCCTACCTGTTCCACTTATGGACTGGAGGCAATTCAGAAGCACGGGGCATTGAAAGGATCTCTGTTAGCAGGATGGCGGATTTTGAGATGTAATCCTTTTTCAAAAGGTGGATATGATCCGGTTCCATAATTTAGGAGGTTTTTATATTGACGGGAATTATTTTAACACAATATTCAGGCAAAATCGTAGGGCCTATTGCAAGGCTTATAGGTTATATTATGAACAGCCTGTATATTTTTTTGGATAATGTGTTTGGGATTCAGAATATTGCCCTTTGTATCGTATTATTTACAATTATTATTTATTTTTTAATGACGCCGTTAACTTACAAGCAGCAGAAATTTTCCAGGCTTCAACAGGAAATGCAGCCTGAAATAAATAAAATACGGGAAAAGTATAAAGATAAAAAAGATCAGGCGTCCATGCAGAAGATGAACGAAGAGACGCAGATGGTATATGAAAAATATGGAGTTTCCACAATGGGAAGCTGTCTGCAGCTTTTGATAAATTTCCCGATTTTTATTGCCATGTACCAGGTTGTTCGTAATGTCCCTGCATATGTAAGCAGTGTAAAAGCGGTTTATACGCCCCTGGTAGATAAGATTATTAATATTGACGGGTTCCAGAAAATTATGGAGACGGTGCTAAAAGAATCTGGAACAGCCGGTGTGAAATTAAATTTAGAGTCGGCGGCTACAACCTCTAATTCAATTATAGATGTACTTTACGCGCTGCCCAGTCATGGCTGGGATGTGCTGTGTGATAATTTCAGCGGACTGACAGATATTATTACATCTACGGAAGCGACGGTTTCACACTTAAATAACCTGTTTGGGATAAATATTGCCAATTCTCCGGTTAATTTAATTTCTACCGGATGGCATGAAAAAGATTTTATACTTATTATCGGCGCGATTATGGTTCCGTTGATTTCTTATTTGACGCAGGTTTTAAATATTAAACTGATGTCGAATAATAGCGCTGCCATGGACGATAATGGAGCTATGGCAAAACAGATGAAGTCGATGAATACGATGATGCCTTTGTTTTCTCTGGTTATGGTATTTTCTGTTCCGGTGGGAGCTGGCATTTACTGGATTTCAGGTTCCGCGATTCGTTCTTTACAGCAGTTGGTTTTAAACAGGCATTTCAGGAATCTGGATTTGGAAGCGATTATTGAGAAGAATAAGGAAAAGGCAAAGAAGAAGAAGGAAAAACAGGGGATATACGAGAATCAGATTTCAAATACTGCCAGAATTAATACAAAAAAGACAGAATATGTTAGTTCTAAGGAGAAGGAAGAAAAGTTACAACAGGCTGCTGAATATGCAAAGACGGCCCGGAAAGGAAGTCTTTTGGAAAAAGCAAATATGGTGAAGGAATTTAATGAACGCAATAACAAGTAATAGGAACAGGGGGATTTGGAATGGATTATATCGAAGTAACGGCAAAAACAGTAGATGACGCTATTACGGAAGGCCTGATCAAACTTGGAACTACCAGCGATAAAATTGAAACGGAGATAATTGAAAAAGGAAGCAGCGGATTTTTAGGAATTGGAAGCAAGCCGGCAGTTGTGAAAATCTGGAGGAAATTTACGGTAAAAGATTTTGTGTGGAATTTTCTGAACGACGTATTCCAGGCAATGAAAATGAATGTAGAGATTAATGTTGTTGTAAGCGAAGATGAGAAAAATGTGGATGTAGAATTAAAGGGCGACGATATGGGCGTCTTAATTGGAAAACGCGGACAAACCCTGGATTCTTTACAATATATTACAAATCTTGCATTAGGAAAACAGGTAAATGAATTTGTCAAGGTTAAGATTGACACGGAGGATTATAGAAAAAGGCGAAAAGATACGCTTGAAAATCTTGCGAAAAATATCGCATACAAAGTAAAAAGAACGAAGCGCCCCGTTTCTTTAGAACCAATGAATCCATTTGAGAGGCGTGTCATTCACTCTGCATTACAGAATGACAAATATGTAAGTACGCACAGTGAAGGGGATGAACCTTTCAGACATGTGGTAGTTACATTAAAGAGGCATTAAAAGTTTCAAAGTAATAAATAAGGCTTTCTCGAAATGCTGCTATGCGTGGAGAAAGCCTTTTTTCACTTATTGGATTCTATTTAATCCTGGTATAAAATGGAGGTAGGAAGATTGAAAGGAGAAACCATTGCGGCTATTGCTACTGGTATGACAAATTCTGGAATAGGAGTTGTTCGCATGAGCGGAGAGGAGTCTCTTGCTATCATTGACCGCGTATACCGTTCTAAGAGAGGGAAAAAGATACTATCGCGAATGCCCAGTCATACGATACACTATGGATATATATGTGATGGAGAAACGATAATAGATGAAGTGATGGTTCTGATTATGAAAGCTCCAAATAGTTATACTGCGGAAGATACGGTAGAGATTGATTGTCATGGCGGTGTTCTGATACTGACAAGAATTTTGGAAACCGTGATAAAATATGGAGCAAGAGTTGCGCAGCCGGGAGAATTTACAAAACGCGCTTTTTTAAATGGGAGAATAGATTTGTCTCAGGCAGAGTCTGTAATGGATCTGATCAATGCAAAAAATGAATTTGCATTGGATTCTTCTATACGTCAGCTTCAGGGAAATGTCGGGGAGAGTATGAGAAAAATAAGAGCAGATATTATGTATGAGATTGCTTTTATAGAATCAGCTTTGGATGATCCGGAACATATTTCTCTGGACGGTTATCGAGATAAATTAAAAGATAATATAATAAACATTTCTTTGGATTTGGAAAGATTAATCCGTTCATCGGAAAATGGGCAATTATTGAAAGAAGGTATTAATACCGTTATTGTTGGTAAACCGAATGCCGGGAAATCTTCCTTGATGAATGTACTTGTGGGAAAAGAACGTTCTATAGTTACAAATATTGAGGGAACTACAAGAGATATTCTGGAGGAGCAAATTAATATCAACGGTATTACGTTGAATATCGCTGATACTGCGGGCGTTCGTGAAACGGAAAATAAAGTTGAAAAAATTGGTGTAAATAAAACAAAAGAATATATATTAAATGCAGACTTAATAATATATGTTATTGATTCTTCCAGAGAGTTAGATGAAAACGACGAGGATATCTTAAATCTTATAGGGGAGAAGAAAGCAATTGTTATTTTAAATAAATGTGATCTGTATCCGTTGGTTCTGGAACAAGAGATTGTTCAGAAGTTGCTGGAAAGGAATTTAAAATGTACCGTAATACCTGTCTCTGTAAAAGAGAGAATAGGAATAGAGAAATTGCAGAGTGAAATTCAGAAATTATTTTTTGCAGGTGAAATTGATTTTAACGATGAAATTTTTATTACAAATGTACGTCATAAACTTGCGCTGCAGGAAGCATTGAAAAGTTTGCGTCTGGTACAGGACAGTATTGAAAATCAGATGCCAGAGGATTTTTATGCGATTGATTTAATGAATGCCTGTGAAGAGTTGGGAAGCATTACAGGAGAAACGGTAAGAGAAGATCTAGTAAATGAGATTTTTTCAAAATTTTGTATGGGTAAATAAAATTAAATTTATTTATAATTTTTAGAAAGGAGAGTTTTTATGCCTTGTATGACAGAAAATTATGATGTTTGTGTAGTTGGGGCGGGGCATGCCGGCTGCGAAGCTGCATTGGCTTGTGCAAGACTGGGGCTTGATACCATTGTATTTACAGTTAGTGTGGAAAGTATAGCGCTTATGCCTTGTAATCCCAATATTGGAGGAAGTTCTAAGGGTCATCTGGTACGTGAAATTGATGCCTTGGGTGGACAGATGGGAATTAATATAGATCATACATTTATACAGTCAAAGATGTTGAATGTGTCCAAAGGTCCAGCGGTTCATTCTCTGCGCGCTCAGGCTGATAAGGCTGAATACAGCCGTTTCATGCGCAGAACTCTGGAAAATACGGAGCATCTTACCATTCGTCAGGCAGAGGTAACAGATATCATTGTGGAGGATGGTGTGATATCAGGGGTAAAAACTTTTTCCGGCGCTTCTTACTATAGTAAAGCAGTAGTTCTTTGTACAGGCACATATCTGAAGGCGAGATGTCTCTATGGAGATGTAATAAATTATACAGGACCAAATGGTTTACAGTCAGCAAACCATTTATCACAGTCTCTAAAAGACAATTCTGTAGAAATTTTCCGCTTTAAGACTGGTACACCTGCAAGAATAGACAAACGTTCTCTTGATTTTGGTAAGATGCAGGAACAAAAGGGCGATGAAAAAGTGGTGCCTTTTTCATTTACTACGGATCCGCAGGAAGTACAGATTGATCAGGTTTCCTGCTGGCTTACTTATACCAATGAAAATACGCATACGATTATTCGTGACAATCTGGATCGTTCTCCTCTTTACTCAGGGATGATTGAGGGAACTGGTCCCAGGTATTGTCCTTCCATCGAGGATAAAGTAGTAAGATTTTCTGATAAGGAGCGTCATCAGGTGTTTATTGAGCCGGAGGGCTTAGATACGAATGAAATGTATGTGGGAGGTATGTCCAGTTCTTTGCCTGAGGATGTTCAATTTCAAATGTATCGTACTGTTCCGGGACTGGAACAGGCGAAGATTGTAAGAAATGCTTATGCCATAGAGTATGATTGTATAAATCCAAGGCAGCTCTATCCGACTTTGGAATTTAAACATATAAAGGGTCTTTTTTCAGGCGGACAGTTTAATGGAAGTTCCGGGTATGAAGAAGCGGCGGCTCAGGGTTTGGTTGCGGGTATCAATGCTGCCATGTATGTTCGTGGAAAAAAACCTTTGATTTTGGATCGTTCAGAATCCTATATTGGAGTACTGATAGATGATTTAGTAACAAAAGAAAATCGGGAACCTTACCGCATGATGACTTCTCGAGCGGAATATCGTTTACTTTTAAGGCAGGATAATGCTGATTTAAGATTAACAAAAAAGGGATATGAAATCGGTTTGATTGACCAGGAGCGGTATGATTGGGTAGTAGAGAAGGAACAGCTTATTTCACAGGAGATAAAACGGATAGAGCATGTAAAGATTGGAGCTAATGCCGTTGTGCAGAAAGTTTTAGAAGAGCATGGAAGTACTCCTTTGAAAACAGGAGCAACGCTTGCAGAACTAATTCGGCGTCCGGAATTATGTTACGAAGATCTTGCGGAACTGGATGATGACAGAAAAGTTCTTCCCAGTGATGTGATTGAACAAGTGAACATTAATGTGAAATATGACGGTTATATCAAACGTCAGAAAAAACAGGTAAAGGAGTTTAAAAAGTTGGAAAATAAAAGGCTTCCCGAGCATTTTGATTATGGACAGGTGCAAAGTCTTCGTATTGAAGCGAAGCAGAAATTAAATCTTTATCAGCCTGTGAGTGTGGGACAGGCTTCCCGTATTTCCGGCGTTTCACCTGCAGATATATCCGTACTGTTAGTCTATTTAGAGCAAAAAAATAACAGAGAAAAAAATATGTATGAGAAGTCAGAGGAAAATGTATGAGATATCAAATAGATCAGTTTCAAAATGGATTGGAAAAATTAAATATTTCAATTTCGGAAAATAAGTTAAAAAAGTTTATCTGTTTTTATGAAATGCTGATTGAAAAAAATAAAGTAATGAATCTTACGGCAATCACGGAATTTGACGATGTGGTGAAAAAACATTTTTTAGATTCCATAAGTCTTGCAGGTAGTATAGATTTGAATGGGGAGTGTAAAATTCTCGATTTGGGAACTGGGGCAGGATTTCCGGGAATACCATTAAAAATTGTATTTCCGCAATTGGAAATCATTTTAATGGATTCTCTGAATAAGAGGATTCTTTTCTTGCAGGAAGTTATTTCAGAATTAAACCTTGATAAAGTTACTGCTGTACATGGAAGAGCAGAAGAGATGGCAAGGAAGTCAGAATTCAGAGAACAGTTTGATTTTTGTGTTTCTCGTGCCGTTGCAAATTTGTCATCTTTGAGTGAATATTGTATTCCCTTTGTAAAAGAGGGGGGTATGTTTATTTCTTATAAATCTGGAGAAATTGAAGAGGAGGTAAACCAGGCGAAGAAAGCTGTACATGTATTGGGGGGAGAAATTGTGAAAGTCGATAAGTTTATGATTCCTGAGACAGATATATACAGATCTTTTGTTCATATAAGAAAAAAACAGCGGACGCCCAGGATTTATCCGAGAAAAGCAGGGACGCCCGCAAAAAATCCAATTCATTAAAATTTATCTGATAAAATATGTTACTTATTCTTTTAAATTATTTCGACTCCAGATATAAATTTATAATATCCAAAAGTTTACCGGGAACTTCCAATTGAGGAAGGTATTTGCTGCCTGAAATATAAGAAGATTCAATGGAAGGATTGCAGGAGAAATAGCTGTTTACAATTTTTTCATTGTCTTCTTTTTCTTTGCTGGCAATGAGGTAAATACTGTTATTAATTTTCTTTAAGGCATGAATGATATTAATATTGGTATAGTTTGCCTTTATGCTGGAAAGTAAATATTTTCCCTGGCTATTTTCAAGATGAGAAGCTTCATAGTAGCTATCCAGTATATTGATAGGAATGGTATAATCTTTATAATAGTAATCCTTGTAAAAAATATTTTTTATATTCCTTTCTGTATATACTAAATTGTAAACAAGAGTTCCAATGATGGGCAGATCAATAAAAAACTTCAGAGCATTTTTTCTTTTATTTGGCGTTTTGCAAAGATCGGAAAGATCGGAAGGATTGATAATAATAATTTTATTAAAATATTCGGAATCCATATTACATGCCATTAAAGTAAAGGAAGAGGATTCACCCGTTGAAATTACATCTGTTTTTGTTCCTATCACATGTTTTATGAAATCTGTAATCATTTGAACATACAAAAAATTGCTGTAGGTCATATTGGGTTTATCACTTCTTCCGCAGCCCAGCAAATCTAAAGTATAAACGGTATAATGTTTTGCAAGGTGTTTTACAATTTTATCCCATTCACATGAGGAGGATGCCGGATGTAAATCATGAATCAGCAGTAAAGGAGTTCCTTTTCCTTGTTTTGTATAAAAAATGTTTCCGTATCTCCAATTGAAAAATCTTCCACGGTCAGTTTTCAATAAATTTTTCATTACAGAAGATATACTGATGGCTTTATTAATCCCATAAATACTGAATCCAGTTAAAGTGGATAGAAGTAAAAGATTACGAACATGCTTTTTCATTACAGAGTTCTCCCTTCATGATACCAGTCGGTATCTAATAAACTTATTTTTGTAATCAGAAATGAAGTGTAAATGAATTATCTTATTACTATTATAGACGAAATAAACAGGATATACAAATAAAATATGATTAAAAATATAAATTTTGACTTTTCATCTTTTAAATTTTGATATAAAATATAATTATCAGAATTTTATGAAAGTGTGCAGATAACTTATCTTTTATTTATATAGGCAAGCGGTAAGGAATGAATATGCAGCAAATTAGTTATGTACAATAGTACAGAGAAAATTAAATAATTGACATTTTCACTTGCCTAATTGTTCATTTACTGCGTAAGAAAATCTGGCTGTACATCATAAGGAATTTTCCTTCAAGCAGGTTCCTCCTTGTGATAACCGCCACCACCGCTTTGATGTTTTTTTCTTTGTATCTGAAACAATTATTTTGCGTGAATATATCAAAGATTTAATATTCGTTGTACTAGTATAAGTTTTGAGCAGTTTTCCTTTTAATTTCAGGTTTTGTCTTTTGTAGTTAATTTGAAAATTTTATAATAGAACAAATGTTCTGTAGAAAGGATTATATGGTAGTAGAATATTTAGAGAAGTTATATCAGGAATTGTATGAAAAGAAATTAAATTTAGAATGCGAAAACCAAAGAAAAGAAATGTTATTAAAGGATAACGTTAAATTTGTTAAAACATTGGAAAATAGTCTGGACGAAAATTATGAATCTTTTTCTCCGCGTAAAGTGGATGAGGAGAGTCATCTTAAGATAGAGTCTTTGTTGGCAGAACAAAGAGAAATAGAGGAGAGTGTAAGAAAAATAAAGATAGAAATTATTGATTTGAATGTCAAAATTTCTGAGTTGGAGAATGTAATAAAGATAGCGCGCAATAATGAAAAGTTAGTTTTGTCTGAATATATAAAAAGAAATGATGATAAGCTTATTAAGCAAAATATTTTAGAAGTTCAGGAGATAGAGCGTCAGCGTATAGCCAGGGATATGCATGATTCTGTTGTTCAGAGTCTTACAAGTTTGGTTCACAGAATGGAGTTATGTACAAAAATTGGAGAGGTAGATCCTGTTCGCAGTAAATTAGAGTTACGAGAAATTACAAAAAATGTAAGAGACATTATACAGGAAATAAGAGAGGTTATTTATGATCTTCGTCCAATGTCATTAGAGGATGTTGGTTTGGAAGAGGCAGTTGAGAGGGAGTTAATAAAAATACGGAATTATGGAATAATGAATGTTTCATATGAAATTCAAAAAAGTTCTTCCAATCTTTCTCCAACTATAACATTGACAATATTCCGAATAATAAGAGAAGTTTTAAATAATGTTTTAAAACATGCCCAGGCAGAAAATATAAAGCTGAATATGCAATATAAAGGGAAAACCCTGATAATAAATATTGAAGATGATGGTATTGGCTTTTTAATGGATGAAGTGTTACATATTGAAAAACCAGATAATTCAGGATTTGGTATTTCGATGATGCAGGAAAGAATATATCTGCTGGGAGGTAAAATAGATATAGATTCTAAGTTAGGGGAAGGAACAAAGATAAAGATAAGTGTACCAATTGATAAGGAGTTAAAAGAGTAAAAGAATATTTTCTTACTGGTGCCTGATTGTACAAAAATGTACAGAAAGGAGAAAATAATGAATGCAAAAATTATGATTGTAGATAATCATTCTATGGTTAGAGAGGGATTAAAAAAATTATTAGAGTATGATGGAGATATACAAGTAGTAGGAGAGGCAAATGATGGTGTAGAATGCCTGGAGATTTTGAAAGAAACTATTCCTCAGGTATTGCTGTTAGATATTGATATGCCTAAAATGGATGGATTGCAAGTATTGGAGAAAATAAAAGAAAAAAAAATTGGTGTCAAAGTAATTATACTTACTGTACATAATGAAATTGAGTATTTATTAAAAGCAGTAAATATAGGTGTTGATGGATATATGTTAAAAGATTCAGAGTCTTCTGAATTAAGAAAAGCTATTTTCAGTGTAATTGATGGAGAAGTATATATTCAACCGAGTTTGATTCCTATGTTAAATTCTAAAGTTATAGAAAGAGATATAGATAAAGTAAAAATCGAAAAATTAACGAGAAGAGAGTTAGAAATTTTAAAACTTCTTTCTATCGGGCTTTCAAATAAGGAAATTGGAGAGGATCTCAAAATTTCTGAGAGAACTGTGAAAAATCATATTTCCAGTATATTTCGCAAAATTGATGTTACCGATAGAACACAGGCTGCAGTATTTTCAATTAAAAATAATTTGGTTAATGTATTTTAATTGTAAAAATTACAAGAATGAAAGTGAGATGTATTTATAAAGAAGAATTGATATGATGAAGTATTGTCTCCCAAAATTAAGAGTCCCGATATTGCTGTACATATGAAAGGAATGTTTCACGTGAAACATTTCTTTTTTAATTGCTTTCTATGAGGTGTTTTAATAGTACAAGCCGCAAACTGGCCCCTCCTTATAATAACCGCCACCGCTACGCTGTCAAAAATCTGACTTGCAGACTGAAAATTGATTCTGCACAATCTGTCCAAGTATCAAATAGTCAGTAACTAGTACAGTGAAAATTAAATAACTGGCGCTTTGAATTGTCTGTTTGTTCATCTGCTGCGTTGTCCCCAATCGACGTAGCCATCGCTACCCTTCATTCCTCCATCTTGCATATAAAACAACCATCCTGTATCAATGTACCAGTTACTTAATATTTGCTGTACTAGTATTTTCATAAAATAAAGTAAATGATAAAAATATACAGGGAAAAATAGTGTGTAACTTACCGTGGAGGTTTCAGTTCCATTAGCCTGCTATCGGTAAGCTATAAGAAGTAAGCATAGTCCATAGTAGAAAAGAGGTAAATGATCAATAAGTTTTTTCATAGTGTCTAATTCAGAAAAGATAATACTTGACGTAATCAATTGGGTAAAAGATGGTCAATTTTAGGGTATGGAAAGGAACAGGTACATCTATGCGAGTAATCTAATAGAGAATATATTAAATAAGGACAATTTTAATACGGTATATTTACAAACTTTGGAAAATAAGGGTAAAGAAAATGAGGGTTAGAGAGCATCTTGCAACAAATAGTAAAATTACGAAACAGCTAAGGATAAGAAAAAATAACGATACCTGTATGTAGAGTGAATGTCTAAGCCGGATGAGGGGCATCAAAAACTTAGGAATTATAAGAGTAATAGGCTGATTTGTACGATATACCATAGTACAGATGTTGATACAGATCTAATGAAAATAATTCTATACCTACTCTTATAGATTCAAAGTAAATGATTGTACACAGTAGATGATTGTCTTGGATTAGCTATAAAAAACTAAGGCTATGACTGGTTTATGGCATCGTATTTGATAAGTTTTTTACGTAGTAAAATTCATTGATAATACAAACAGAAAATCATAAAAAATGAAAAATGTCAATCATCAAAAAGTTTTTGGTCAGTATAATTATGATAGAAAATCATTGTAAGGAAGTGACACAATGCAAGAAAGTGACTTTTTTACTTTTTGCAAAGATCATGCTAAATTAACTTATATGAAAATGGAAAAGAGGAACGAAATTTTGTCAAATAATTGCAACGACGGTATTCTTTTGGTAGAAAATGGGAGGTTGAAAAAAGGTGGTGAAAAATTTTACAAGATTTATAAAAAAGCAGAACTCAAAAAATATGATAAAACCAAGACGAATGAGCCGCAGGGACTTAAATATTTTGAATTTTATCTAAATAGCAAAGCAATTAGTCGGGGCGAAACTTTATACAAAAAAGGTGGCAAAGTTAAGTAAATAACTCAATTTTCTCACAAAAAAACTGGCGTGACAGATTGATTCATTAAGTAAAATAATTTTAAAAATTGGTGTGTTGACATAAAAACAGCACCCAAACTTTGATATCATAAGTTCCCACATACCAAAAACCCCAGAAAAAGTGTAAATTATAATATACCAAAATGACAAAAATGAAAATTACCAAAATCAGTTTTCCAATACTTTCAAGGAACTTCAAATTGGAAAATTGCTGCGCAAATCCAACATTACCAAATCATGTATATCTGCATATAAGGTATTTCAATTTTTACTTCTGTCAGCGTTTCAGGGAAAGAATCTTTTTCGATTCTTGAATTCTAATATAAAGAACAGGCTGTTTTAAAGAATACGTATTATTGTTTTCTCGATAAAGCTTCCTATAACTGGAGCAATTTTTTTTGCACCTTGCAGCCAAAGCAACTTCTGCATTAAATGCGCTCACCAGAGTGGAACGCATATAGTTTTTCATTCCGGATGATAATGTGATTAAGCGTAACCACAGTAAAACTTCAGCATTGCTTGCCGTGTCTATGATCACGTAGAAAACAAATGCCAGAAAGGTTTTACCCTTCTTACGCTTGGTTGGTCGGATGGATACAGCTTAATTTTAACTGGATTTAACATGCTTTCATCTGCCGCAAAACAACCATTTAAACAATGTTTTTGATAAAATTGACCATCGTACAAATGGCTAAATTTTGCAGGAAAAGTATGATGCAAAAAACGAATGCTGCGCTTCTTTTGATAAAGAAAGCTTTACATGCTGGTGTCAAAGCGAACTATTTCCTTATGGAAATATGGTTTACCAGTGAGACAATGATAAAAGAGATCCTGAACACAGGATCAATGTAATCGGCATGATTAAGCGGCTGAAACAGTGTTATACTTATAAGGGCAGGCAATACAAACTTCCGCAAGTAAAGAAATTCATAGATTTTACAGGTATCCGAAACATCTTTGGTTCCCTGGTTGTAACAACAAAACAGGAATTTTTGTTAAGATTGTATTTGTACGAAATCGTAACAAAAAGAGCGAATGTCTGTATATTTTAAGTACTAGCATTTATGGTAATCGATGGTCTATCGAATGCCTTTTTAAATTGTCAAAAGTATTTCAAAAGTCAGGCACTGAATTTCAGAGTTATAATTATGATACAATGGTATCCATACAACCATTGTATTTACGAGATATATCATTCTGAAATGGATATACCGCAACCAGAATGGCCTGAAAAAGTATTACAAATTATTTTTCATGTTCTGTGACGAGATACAGGACATGGAATTGGCAAATGCACTCCAAATCCTGAGGCTTTGTTTATAGAGCTTACTTCAGCTTTGTCAACAGATATCACATTCCTGATAAAAGAAAAGTAACTGAATTGCTTTGTCTTAGGCCTCATTTATACAGACTTTGTTTGAAAATATTTGCTGGGAGAGTTGAGTTGCTCATAAATTAAGATATACTTCTAATGGAAGAAATATGATAAATATTTTCTTTAACAATACTAACTATAATTAAAAAGTGCATGAGATAAAGTATATACAATAATATTAAAAAAATGAATTGATATATAACTGTTATACCTTGTATAATTTACTCAGTTGTCAATAAAGTATTGCGTAAAGTGTGGAGGAGACTCAAATTATTATTATAATAGCGTGTTTATTTATGTTTCACGTGAAACATTTTGTTATAAAATATTTATACATTTTTAACTAATAATTTATTCTGCATGAATAAATAAAGTAAAGATAACGGTAGTATTTAGATTGAAAAAGTGATATAATAATAAAGTCGTAAAAATCGAAGAAGGAACAGTCCTATCCATATAAGATGCAGAAGAAAATATGCTATTGGAGGTAATTTATACATGGGAAGAATAATTGCAATCGCCAATCAGAAAGGCGGTGTTGGAAAAACTACCACGGCAATTAATTTGTCAGCATGTCTTGCAGAAGCAGGAAAGAAAGTACTGACAATAGATTTAGATCCGCAGGGTAATACTACAAGCGGATTTGGTGTGGAAAAAGAAGAATTAGAAAATACAATATATGAACTTATGATAGGACATTGTACTATTCGAGAAAGTATAAAAAAGACAAAAATAGAAAATTTATTTTTAATTCCTTCAGATATATATCTTGCAGGAGCGGAAATTGAATTACTGGATATAAACGATAAAGAATACATTTTAAAGAATGAAGTGGATTATGTACAGGAAGATTTTGATTTTATAGTGATTGATTGTCCGCCTTCTTTAAATATGTTAACAATCAATGCGATGACAACAGCAGATACGGTTTTGGTCCCTATCCAATGTGAATACTATGCATTGGAAGGATTAAGTCAATTGGTACATACTATTAACCTGGTACAGAGCAGATTAAATTCTAATCTTCGTATGGAAGGGGTAGTATTTACAATGTATGACGCTCGGACAAATCTTTCTTTACAGGTAGTGGAAAATGTTAAGAACAATCTTGATACGACAATATATAAGACTATAATTCCAAGAAATATTAGATTGGCAGAGGCTCCAAGTTATGGCCTTCCAATAAATTTATATGATGGAAGATCGGCAGGTGCTGAGAGTTACCGTTTATTAGCAAAAGAAGTAATGGAAAGAGAGGATATATAAAGAATGGCAGCGGCGCGAGGGTTGGGAAAAGGATTGGATATTATGCTTCCTGATAAAATCGGTTCAACAAATGCAGAGGGAAAGAAAACAGAAATAGGAAAAGATGTAGTATATGTAAAAATAGGAAAAGTAGAACCGAATAAAGAGCAGCCGAGAAAAAATTTTGATGAAGATTCCTTGCTGGAGTTAGCGGAATCTCTAAAACAATATGGTATATTACAACCTTTACTCGTACAAGACAAAAAGGATTATTATGAAATTATTGCGGGAGAACGTAGGTGGAGGGCAGCGAAAATTGCAGGTTTAAAAGAGGTTCCTGTAATTATAAAGAAACTTACGGATCAGGAAATGGTTGAAATTTCTTTGATTGAAAATATCCAGAGGGAAAATTTGAATCCTATTGAAGAAGCATTGGCATATAAACGTTTGTTACATGAATTTGAATTGAAACAGGACGAGCTTGCCGAGCGTGTTTCGAAATCCAGAACAGCGGTAACAAATTCTATGAGATTGTTGAAATTAGATGAGCGAGTTCAACAGATGGTAATTGACGATCTTCTTTCTACCGGACATGCCAGGGCGCTTCTTGCGATAACAGATAAAGATAAACAATATACATTGGCACAACAAATTTTTGATGAAAAGTTAAGTGTAAGAGAAACGGAGAAACTTATTAAAAAATTGCTAAAGCAGAAATCTGAAACTCCTAAGAAATCAGAAGATGACGGTATGTCAGTTTTTTATGAAGATATAGAACAAAAGCTAAAGAATATTATGGGAACTCGGGTATTTATACATCAAAAAAGTAAGGAAAAAGGAAAAATTGAAATAGAATATTTTTCTACGGAGGAATTAGAAAGAATTATGGAATTATTTCAATCAATACATCAAGTAGATAATTAGCATAGAAGTTGGAGAGGAAAATAATTCTTTTATATATGTTTTTGATAAAATGAGTAAGAATGGAGGAAAAAATGAAATCGGATTTTATTGGGTTATATTTTACAGTGGATGATTTTCTTTTGACCATTGCTATTATGGCAGGCGTCATGTTGATCCTGTTTATATTATTGCTGGTTAATATGGGAAAGACAAGAAAGATTCGTAAAAAATATGAGGCATTTATGCAAGGTAAGAATGCAGAATCTTTAGAAGATACTTTGATACTCAGGCTCCAACAAGTGGAAGAACTTTTGGAAAATGAAAAGCAGAATAGAGAAGATATACAGCTTATTACTGATTCACTGAAAAGTACATTTCAGAAAATTGGAATGGTTAAATATGATGCTTTTCATGAAATGGGCGGAAAGTTAAGTTTTTCTCTTGCACTGCTTGATCAGAAAAATGACGGATTTATTATAAATGCTATGCACAGCCGGGAAGGATGTTACACTTATATTAAAGAAATACTTAACGGTAATTCTATTATTGTTTTGGCAGAGGAAGAGAAAGAAGCGTTGGCAATAGCGATGGGGGAAGAAAATAAGAAGGAGGAATAGATTAGAATATGATATAAGATATTATGAAGGAAACTCTTGGAATTATCCAGGAGTTTTTTAGAGGAAAAGTTAAGGAAAAAAATACATTTTATGGAATGATATTTAAACAAAGTAATGTAAGTTTTACATGGGATAAACTTACAAAATTTATGCATTATTGTATTATAAAAAAGTAGTGTTTTTTTAATACAGTAAATTGCTTATTGCTATCAGCTAAAAAATAGCGGCCTTATTTTTTTAAGAAGCCATCTTTAGAAAATACTTTAAAAAATATCAAAGAAAAAATTGCAAATTTGATAAAGATATTATATAATAAGTAAGAGTTAATTTATAATAGGGAGAGGAAAGTACATTCATCTTTGATTATATGAAGCGGCAAATGCATCATAGGGAGGAAGGAATGCATAATTATCTGAGAAGTATTGGTTTTAAAGGAATTAAAAATAAGCGGGAGATGGATTGTTTGATTAACGAGATTGTCAAGAATCCTGATACTAAAATGATCACTGAGGATGATTATGGAAATGTATTTGCAGAATTAAGCAGAGAATTTGGACAGTATATTGGAATAGCTGTAAGGGGAGAATATGTAGATGAGAAGGATTTTTTAGTAGATTATTACTATCCTTATTTTATAGGAAGTGGAGTGACTACAGAGGAAAAAGTCGAAGTCGAAAAGCGTACTGACAGAGAAGCATATGCAGGAGTCTGTGATGAGATGAGAATTGGTGTGACTTTGATCTTTTATTTGCAGAATGTAATTGAGTATCTTCAGGAAGCCAGAACAAAGAGTGGTAGAAGATTTCCAGTTAATACTACGATTTCTGCACTATCTACAGGTGGAAAAGTTGTCTTGCCGATATATAAAAATGAATCTCAGATTAAGACCAGTGAAAAATTGAGTACTGATCGTTCACATCTTATGGAAGCAGCCAGAGAAGGTGATGAAGAAGCTATGGAAAGTTTGACACTGGAGGATATAGATACTTATTCTATGATTTCCAGAAGGATTATGAGAGAAGATATTCTTTCTATTGTGGATACTTATTTTATGCCATATGGAATTGAGAGTGACCAATATAGTATTATGGGAGAGATTCTTGATTTTTATATGGTGGAAAATTCCAAATCAAAAGAAAAATGTTATGTATTAACCTTAAATTGTAATCAGTTAATTTTTGATGTATGTATTAATCAGGAGGATTTATTGGGAGAGCCTGCACCAGGACGAAGATTTAAAGGGGTTATATGGATGCAGGGACAGATAAATTATAATATATAATATCTTTTAATTAGTTAATCAGTAAAATAATATAGATTTTTAATTGTCGCTATAGCTCAGCTGGATAGAGCGACCGCCTCCTAAGCGGTAGGCCGGAGGTTCAAATCCTCTTAGCGACGTCCTAAGAAGTGCCGAAAATACTGGGATTCCAGGATTTTCGGTATTTTCTTTTTATATGAGTTTGCTAATCGAAATGGCTGTTCTGCTAATTTTTCTAAATGACACGTTGAAAATCTTGCTAATTGAAAAGGCGAATGTTTTGTGTTCAAAAATAGATAGTCTATTGAAAATTGGAATCAAAATATGTGATTTGAAACCCAAAATATGATATCTCAGTCAAAATATATATAAGATTTTTTATCATATAAATATGCTGCTTATAAAACTTGCAGTGATGATGCGAGAATTGAAGATGGACGAAATAGAAGAGCCAAAAATAGATTTAAGTATTATAAATATATTGTGAAAACACTTTACAGAAAGAAATAATAAAGAAATAATAAAGATATAATTATATGAAAAAAAAGATATGAGGTAATATGGATGATCATAAAGGCATCGGCATCATAAAGAAAATTGTTTTAATGTGGATAAGGTTCAGAAAACGAAAAATCAGGGGTTTGGTGAAGAAACAAATAAATTTATTCCTCACCGCTGAGTAGTCAGTATAATGGTAGCAAATTTCATAAATATGTGGTAAAATAAAAAAATCTAAAGAGCGAAAGGTGTCTGAAATGGATTACTATATAGTTGATGCTTTTACCGATAAATTATTTAGCGGTAATCCAGCTTGTGTATGTGTATTGGAAGAAGCACTTACCGACGAGGTTATGCAAAATATAGCATTTGAAAACAACTTATCTGAAACGGCATTTATTTATAAAAACGGAACAAATTATAAATTAAGATGGTTTACGCCATCCTTTGAAATAGACCTTTGCGGCCATGCAACAATATCAGCAGCCTTTGTTGTTTTTAATCACATAGGCTGCGATGCAGATAAAGTAGATTTTGAAACAGCCAGTGGTGTTATAAGTGTTATCCGAAAAGGTGATTTGTATGAAATGACTTTTCCAAAAAGAATAGCACAAAGCATAATGCCTAAGCCAGATATAGCTGAGTTGCTTAGTTTTGAGCCTCTTGAGCTTTATTCTGAACGGGATTTATATGTAATAATGGAAAATGAAGAAGAGGTTAAACATTATATTCCCGATTATGCAAAACTTAAGAAATTAAATTCTTGGCTTGGAATTGTAATAACTGCAAAAGGTAATCATACGGATTTTGTTTCGAGATATTTTTGTCCAGAATTGATGGTTGAAGATCCAGTAACAGGTTCTTCACATAGCACTTTAGTACCGATATGGAGTAAAAAATTAGGAAAAAATAAATTATTAGCAAAACAATTATCCAGAAGAGGAGGTATTCTCTATTGTGAATGTTGCAATGATAATATAAAAATTTCTGGAAATGCAGTCATTTATTCGAAAGGAAGTATTTTACTGTAATCGCTATGTAATCAAATTATAGGATATCACAAGGCATTTAAAAACATAGTAACTCTATTTCAAACTGACCGGAAAAATTTATATTGGCATGAAGCTAATATTGCTTTATTTAGCTGAATAAAGATAAATTTTATGTAGCAAAGTGTGGTAATTGGGATTTATAAGTTTTTTTAAAATTTAGAAGTTCAATAAAACTTGTATATTTTTATTATTGAGAGGTGTCCTAACACTATGAAAAATAAGTTTATTTTTTGGCTAATAGTTTCTTTGTTGATTATGTTTGTAGCGCCGTGGATGGCAATTACCTTCATAGATAGTGATGCAGGAATGGCGGTTTGCTTCCTGTTATTTTTCACCATAAACCCAATATATTCTATTGTTATAGGTATTTTTGCAGGAAGGAATCTTAAAAGTTTATGGGAAATGCCAGTTGTTTCAGCAGTTTTGTTTTTAATTGGCTCATGGATATTTTTCGATATAGGAGAAAAAGCATTTATTATATATGCTTTGATTTATCTGATTTTAGGAGCAGCCGCCATGTTGGTTTCAACGCTTATTCATAGGAAAATACAAAAATAAATGGATTTAGGCGGTCAGATAAAAATATCGCTGATGACTTTTGCTTAGGAGGGTGCCGAATAATGAATGAAAGAGAAAAAATAATCCGCTCATGGTTTGATATGTGGCTGGAACAAAAAGATTTAGGGATAGACAATATTTTTACGGAAGATGCTATTTATATTGAAAGTTGGAGTCCGAAATATGATAATCGTGCCATGATAAAACATTGGTTCAACGAATGGAACAGCCGTGGAAAAGTCCTTATATGGGAGATAAAACAATTCTTTCATAAAGATAATCAGACAGTAGCAGAATGGTATTTTAAGAATTTAATGTATGATGGCCGAATAGAGGAATTTGATGGAATGTCGCTAATAGAATGGACGGCAGAAAACAGGATAAAAACCTTAAAAGAATTTGGGTGTAATCTAAATAACTATAATCCATATCAGAATGGTAATGTACCGCAGTTCAGAGATGAACAGGCGAACTGGTTTTGACATTGGATGGAAGAGGTTATTTTATGGAAATAGAAAATTTATTGGATGCTCAAAACAGAGATGAGCTTCGAGAATGGTTACAGAAATTTCATCAATCAGAGACGGAATGCTGGGTAGTCGTAAAAAGGGGCAGACCGAGAGACTGTAAAACTTTTTGGTATATTGATGCGGTGGAAGAAGCCATGTGCTTTGGCTGGATAGATAGTACAACGAAAAAGCTTGAAAATGGCGTAACCGCGCAAAGATTAGCGCCGAGAAAAAAAGGCTCTCTTTGGTCTGAATTGAATAAGGAACGATGCAGAAGAATGGAAAAATTGGGGCGTATGACAGAGGCAGGCCGGTCAATGCTTCCAGACATGTCGCCGTCAGGATTTATCATAGATAATGATATTTTGCAGGCATTGAAAGCAGATAATGAAGTTTGGAAAAATTTTTGTGGGTTTCCTGCTTTATATCAAAGAGTCCGTATAGATACAATCCAGATAAAGAAAAAGCAGTCAGATTTATTCCAGAGCCGTTTGAAAAAGCTGATAGATAATACAAAAAAGGGTGTTATGTATGGTGAATGGAATGACAATGGACGTCTTATAAATTATTGATTCTTTTACTTTGCTGCATATAGGTAATTTTCTTACCTAATGGTTATGTAATGGTTTGGATCGCACAGATATCGTGTGTGATTTTACCTAAATATCAATGAGACAGTACACTAAGAATTGTCATTTTCGGAGGTAGCCTATTGATGAAGGAATATATAATAAAACGAGTACATGAATTGTACTGGAAAGAAGATATAAATTGTGCAAGGACAGCCCTTGTCTGTTTAAGTGAAATATTTAAAACTGCTGTTGAACCGCAAACAATCTGGTCTGCGGTTGGATTGCATGGTGCAGGCGGGTACAGAGCGCAATGTGGCTTAGTTGAAGGTACGCTTATGTTCATAGGAATTTATCTTCATAGGAAAGGAAAAACAGAGGATGAAATTGTATCGGTCTGTTACAATTTTGCGTCTGCTTTTGATAGGATGTTTGGTTCATTAAGATGTTTTGATTTGCGTCCTACGGGTTTTTTAGAGAGCGATCCGCCACATATGTGTGAAAATCTGACTTGTAAAGGAATCGAATTTGCCTATCAATATATTTTAGATTCCACGAAATAATAAAAAAGATACAGTTTTTCCACAGTCCATAGTTAGGACTGAACATTACATAGCCGAGAGGTTTTCATTCGCGAAACCCCTTGGCTTATTTTTTTGGAAAGTTATTTTATATATTGTAAAACAGCAGATTCTTTGTGCAGATGGTTCATGACATGCCTGAATGGGAAAGGCAGATAGATTTGTCGCTTGTCTTAGAACTCACGGCCTGGGTAAAAGGCACAACAAACGTGACCTTACTTCGAGTATGACATCCTAAAGATTTCCGGTGGCAAGCATACATTCCGCTTTGGTACTGAAAGGGACGAAAACAAAGATTAGTAGTGGATAGGATAAGATGGCAGCTATTTAAAGATTCCAATCGGACACTCGAAAATGGGAAGGATGAAAAATAGTCTGATACAGAAAAAACAGTTCTGAGAAAGGTAAATGACGATTTTCAAGAAGTAAGTATTAATCAGTTTCATCCAATATGAAACGTTTAATATATGTTGTTTGTAACCAGAAGGTTATGACAGATAGCGCTTTAGTTATGTGGTATTGAGCAGAAATGAGAGTGTTCAATTAAGCAGGAAAACACAGCAAGCCGAAGATACACAGCAGAAAACAGAGCAGTGGTATCACTGGCAGACTACAAAATACGGATGAAGATGCTTGCTAATCCAGAGATGGCAATATTTTTAAAATCATTTGCGAAAATTTTTAATATTGATTATAGTAATATTACTAAAATCTCTGAGTAAGCAGGGAATAACCCTGTTGTCACATAAACCATTGCCAGAAAGAGACAATAATTGATATTTGGAAAATGATGACATTCAATTATTTTAAGATAGAAAATCCTTGCGACTTGCGATGAGGAACAGGAAGAAAGGTATTTAGATGCAAAGAAAATGGTTCATTATCGTTGATTGATACCAGATAAGGATAAAAATAGATATGTATGGGCAGGAGCATAGATTTTCTCCTGCCACGCCTATATTTAGGCGGTTTGACGTTTGGTACGTTTTCCGTATTCCCGTTCCATTTCCCGCATTTCTTCATCCGTAGGGATGTCTACAATCCCGACATAGGAATAGTAGATGTCAATATCCTGTGTCCGTTTCCCATCTTTTTTCTCACATTCGTGGACTACAATTTTATCCACAAAGGTATTTAAGATTTCGGGTGTCAGTTCGTCAATGCGGGTATATTTCTTGGTGGCGGCTATCAGCTTGGAAACATTGGTGATTTCCGTGTCGGTTTCGCTGACCTCGGCGGTCAGGGTTTCGATTTCCTGTTTTAACTGTTCCTGCTCGGCTTCATATCCGTCTGAAAGCTTGTAAAAACGTTCATTATTCAGCTTTCCATTGACATTATCCTCGTAGATTTTGCGGAACAGGCGGTCAAGCTCCTTCATCCGTTTTTCATCTTTTTCAATCTGTTTCTGCTTTGCAGACAGTTCATAGCGGCGTTCCGCAAGGGTGTTGTCAATCTGCCGTTTGATAAATACACGCTCAAACTGCTGTAAATAAGACAGGAACTGTTGAAGCTGTTTTAATACCAACTGGTATAAAACATCCTCCCGGATATAATGATGTGTGCAGATTCCGCTCCTGCTGTTTCCCTTATACTTGGAACAACGGAAATACAAGTAGTTCTTTGCGGCACGCAGGCTTAATTTTGTGCCGCAGTCGGCACAATAAAGCAGCCCTGTGAAAATGCTTACAGCTCCGTTTTTTGTCGGTCTGCGTTTATTTGCCCGTATCGCCTGCACTTTGTCCCATATTTCCCTGTCAATAAGGGGTGTATGGGCGTTTTCGATGAAAGTCCGCATTTCCTTTGCGGTGGGAATCCGCTTTTTGCTCTTAAAGCCTAAACGGGTAGATTTAAAACTTTCCGTAACCCCGATATATGCCACGTTCTCAAGAATTAACGCTACTGTGGTGGATTCCCAATTATAAGGGTTCTCTGACACAATCGCTGCGGCTAATCCTTTTGAAGCCTTGTATGCGGATGGAGTTAATACCTTATCTTCCCAAAGCGTATCAGCAATGGCGGAGATTCCTTTCCCCTGCATACAGAGTGAGAATATCCTGCGGACGACTGCCGCCGCTTCTTCATCCACAAGCCAGCGTGTCTTGTCGTCTGGATTACGCAAATATCCATAGGGCGGTCCTCCTAAATGCTCGCCCGCAAGCCCTTTCGCTTTCTTGACTTCCTTTACCTTTTTGCTCGTGCTTTTGGGATACCATTCGTTGAAAAGGTTGGTAAAGGCGGCAAATTCATTGCTTTCAAGGCTGCCCGTGTCCACATTGTCCATGATGGCGATAAACCGCACGCCCGCTTCAGGGTAGATGATTTCGGAGTAAGAGCCGACCTCGATATAGTTCCTGCCGAAACGGGATAGGTCTTTGACAATGACCGTTTTTACAATCCCTTTCTCAATATCCGCCGACATTTCCTTAAAGCTTGGGCGGTCAAAATTCGTACCCATATAACCGTCGCCAACATAGAATTTCGGGTTGGGAAAACCATGTTCCTTTGCGTATTTCAGCAGATATTCTTTTTGGTTTACAATACTGTTGCTTTCGCCTTCCCGCCCGTCGTCTTGGCTTAAACGACAGTATAAGGCGGTATATTCTTCCTGCTGTCTTTTCATAAGGCTCTCCTTTCCGACAGCAGACACGGTATTGTGAAGTGTAGGTACAGCATACCACATCTGCCCTTAAACTTCAACGCTTTAAAGCGATAATCTTTCCGCTGCCTGTTATTCCCCGTCATCATCACCCCAATTCTCCCCGTCATAAAGTCCATAACCCTGTGTGCTGCGCCGAAATATATCTGCAAGGATGCAGAGCAAATCCCGCCCGTCTTTTCGGAAATGGGCGTTGACGGTGTATTCCGTGCCGCCGATTTTCTCGCTAAGGCTTATCGGCTCTGGGATACGGACAAGGGGCTTGGCATTCTCGGCGGGCGGCAGAGGGGGATATATTTTGTCGGGGTTTACCATAGGGGCGTCTTTGTATTCTTCCATAATTGCTTGTATTTCTTCCTCGGACAGCCTGATCATCGCAATGATTCCTCCCTCCTGCGTTCTGTTTTAGTTGGCTGTTTCTGATGATTTGACCGTTGGTTTTCTATTGTGTCATGGATTTGGTTTAAACAGTCGTCTATATGGGCGGAGCGTTTTTCGATAGCAGCAGCATATTTCAATCTCTTTCGTAGTTCGGCTATCTGCTCCGTCACTCCGTTCTTCTCGGCTCTCAATGTTTCTTTTTCGGCTGGTGAGGCACGGCGTATCTTATTCTGCAAGTGCCGCCGATAATCGGTAAGCCGTTCCATTTCCGACTGATTTTTGTCCCTGTCGGCGTGTAAATCGGAGAGGGTGGAGATGTTATGCTTTGACATATAGCGCACCTGTGCGGTAATCTCATCCAGTTTCCGAAGCTCCTCTTTCATCAGCGGGCTTGTCGGCTTGTAGCCTGTTCCTTTCGGAAATATTCCCAACTGGTAGCACCAGTAGTAATACAACGCTAAGATTCCTGTTGTTTTCTGTCTTGGTTTCCATGCATTTTTATATTCCTTTGGCATATGGGGAGAGTAGGAAATCCTTGCTTTGTAGTTCCCATACCTCGCTCTTGTGCCTAAATGCGAACGGATAAAATCGGGCGTTAAGCGTTCGTCAAGGGTATCTAACCTTGTGAAGTGTTTATACTGTGGCAGCTTCATCTTCCAATGGCTGCCCGAAAAATCAACCCCATAGCCTTTGTCGGTCAGATATTTCATCATGTGCGGAATATCTCGGCTGCCGCTGATTGCTGCCGCTAAATCTTCCAGATAGACATTGTAGCGTGTCGGCTTTCCGCTTTTCTCGTCCAGATACAGCGGTCTTGACGGGGCTTTCTTTGGATTTTCAATCACTGATAAACCGTACTCACGGCATAATCGGTCAGACACTTCCCTTAACCGTTTCTGCTCCGATTTTGAGTAATTATATTTCTTCCCGTCCAAATAGGAAACGGAGTTGAAACAGAAATGGTTATGGAGATGCCCCCTGTCAAGATGGGTGGCAACGATTATCTGGTACTTATCTCCCCACATTTCCCCTGCCAGTTTTAAGCCGATTTCATAGCACTGTTCGGGCGTTACCTCGTCTGGCTTGAAGCTCTGGTAGCCGTGCCATGCGATATAGCCTCCTGTCTTTTGGTACTGTTTCTTTGTCAGAATCATCTGCTGTAACGCTGTTTCCTTTAAACAATTGATAGCGGAAACATACCCGCCGCTGTCTGTTTTCTCTGGATTCTTCACATAGGAGAACACATGGAAGAAGTCCTGCATACCCTCATTCGGCACGGTCTTTTCTGGATTTTCCACATAGTCAATCAAATCTTTTAAGTTCCCCTCGATATGCCAAAGACTCGTTACCGCCATATCAGACCGCCCCTTTCCCTGCATAAGCTTCGATGTCAAACGGCTGCGGCATGGTAAATCTCTGTTGCAAATCTACTGCCAACTGCTCAATCTCCTTGCAGATTTCAGCAGCGGAAGGGAAGTAAGGAATACACTTTTTAAAGGCGGCGTGTACCTCGTAAAGCGTATTTAGGAGCTCCCAAAATTCTTTTTCTGGCTGTGGCTGCGGGGCGATTCCTCTGCATAGCTGACGCATAAACTCCACTGCTGACAGACCGCAAGCGGCGGCACAATTCTTTAAATGCCTGCTTTCTTCCTCGTTCAGTCGGACAGTAATCGGGACATTCCGAACGTTCTTTTCTGATTTCTTCCTGCTCATTTTTCTTATCCTCCAGTCTTGATTTCTCTTTTTTCGGGGTAAACAGGGGCGTCCCCTGAGTAAGTCCATGCCCATAAGCGGCATGGATTGGGATTGTGCGCGAGTAGCGATGAGAATGCCATGCTTGCATGAGCATTCGAGGAGCACCGCGGTCATAGCGGGAAATGCAAAGCGTTTTCCGCTATGGCTGACACAATCCGATGCTCGCTATCTCTGTGGACACCGCCACAGAGCAATTACCCTGTGTAGCCGACATTCTTTCATATCTTTCTTTACCCTCCGAAAAGAAAATCCTATGTCCTTTCCACCTCCGTTCTGGATTTGATTGCTCTTGTCTTTCGGATAAAATGAAAAAGCCGCCACACCACACCACGAATGACAGGAGTGTTTTCTCCTGCTCTAATTCGCAATGCTATGTAACGGCTTTGAAATTCAAAACCCATGCTGCCATACACCGACCGAAAAAGCAGCGTTGCTTCGGCGATGGTCAGCCTTGTCCATCTGCTGACATTCCATTCTTCCATCTATGTGTGCTTATTTAATTTTTGATTTTCCAATTTCCTTATGGGGATTTCAGAATACCATAGCGGCTATATCCATGTCAAGATTTTGGACAAACTTTTTAGTATTCCCTGTGGACGCAAATTTTATTCACTTTTCCTAAAATCGGGTGGGAGAATTTTATCCCCCACCCAATAGTCCGTAAGAAAGCAGTCTATATTAGACGCTTATAAAATCTTCCGCAGCTTTTTTCTAAGATGGTCTAACCTTGCATAAATAGCTCCTGTTGTCAGACCGACAATCGGCGCAATCTCTTTTGCAGAATAGCCCTGCATTTTCATTACAGGGATTTGCAAAGTAAGCCAGTTCACCGTAAGTGATATATGATACAAATTTTAAATAACGAGTAAAGCAAAATTAACTTGATTTTAAATGCCAGTAAACTTCTTTGTGTACTGCTCAAAACCAAGATTTGCTAATGCAGTTTGAAGCGTAGACACACATGCATTCCAATATGCACTGAAAGACTCTGTCTTAAAAATATTTTCAACCTTTGAAAAATCTAAAACTGCCATAGTAACAATGCTGACATACAAATATGTTCCAACAACACGTGTTATAATATAAACTGGATTATAGGAACCACAAGTTACCGTAATTACCTCTTCCTTTGTGCCTAAAAATAATCCTCCCGATTTCATTTTCTGAACACTAATTTGAACATCCATGCGGCGCGCATTTGCTTCTGCTTTAATTGCATCTAAAATTCGTCCTTCTTTGTCTGCTTGATTCTCAAATAAGTATGATTCTTTACTAACAATATTTCCTGATTCAATTTTTGGCATATTTTACCCCTTCCTTATAGACAATTTGTTGAAAATAGTATATATTTATTATATCATAGAGGAAAAATTTGTCAAATACTTGATAATTGATTTGGAGGGAAGTATATGGATATTAATTTGCAGGTTCCCCTTTGCCCTATGTGTGGCGGTGTTCTTAAAATTGATTCTGGTGCAACGAGCGTAAAATGTAAATGGTGCAGGAATACGATTCTTGTATTTGAGGCAAAAAAACAGGGACGGGTTTCTGTTGATGGTATACCAACACTAGCAGATCGCATTGATTCTGGATATACTTTTTTAAATATAGGAGATTATGAACGTGCGTTTGAAGCATTTGATTATGCCATACAAATGGCACCTAATAATTATAGGGTATGGTGGGGATTAGTGCTGGTTGGAACAGAAAATTTTACTACATATAGAGATGGGATTTTTAAAAAACAGGCGTTAAAAGCTGTAAACTTGGCACCTGATCTGGTTTCACAAAACAGAATGCGTTCACAGTATAATAAATATATAGAAGCTGTCAATGAGAATCTAGAGTATCATTATGGAGATGGCTGGAAGCAAAACTAATTGTATGTGGAAGGTGATTGTATGGATAATACAAATCTTTATAATCAAGTAATACAAAACTATAATTCAAAAGCATCTATAATAAGCAAGTATCGAGGAACACTTTCAGATAATTCTATTATAATTGTATCGCAAAATGAGGATGCAATTATCGTAAAGCAGAAACAGATTCAATGTGTCCTCAAGAGTGGAAAATATTGTTTTTCTGAATTCAATTTTCCTAAAGTTTTAGGAGAAAAATTTCAAAAAGATGTTAAGGTCGATTTATACGAACTTTTTTTTATAAACAAAATTCAAAAAATAACCGTGGACTGGGGAACAAATCATCCACTGCAAATTCAAGAACAAAACACTAAAATATTTCTAAGTGTTGTTGCTTATGGACAATTTCATTTATTTGTAGATGATAGTGAGATTATATTTAATCAAATATATGAATATCCTGATTTGATTGGTGATGATGAGGCATTGAAAGATTATTTGTTTAACCAATTTATAAATTATATTTGCAATCTTTTAATTAATACGATTACGCAAAAGCAAGATGATATTCTATCAATTAGTAGCGATACTGTCAATTTATCAAAACAGATAGAGAAAAATATAAGTAATGTATTTTCACAATATGGATTTGAGCTTGATTGTTTTACTATTTTGAATTTACAAGTGCAACAAAACAAACAATTCGAGTTATTACAGCGTACGATACAAAAGAACGAGCAATTATCAAAACTTTGCCAAAACAGTTGTTCTTCACCTTCGACTATTGTTGTTGGAGATTTTTCAAATTGTGATCAAATACAAATTGGTTCAAGTAATTCACAACAGAGCATTGGGTTGAATACGGAAGAAATAAATTCAATGATTCAGTTAATTTTGGATAATTTGTCCATAATGCAGCTCGAAAATTTCAAAGAGGACAATATTTTACACGAAATTCAAAAAATAAATGATGAATTAAATAAAAAACGTCCTAAAAGAGAAATAATATTGAAAGCTTTTGGTTCCATTAAAAGTATTTTAGAGGGAATAGCAGGCAGCTTTGTTGCATCAAGTCTAATTTCGAAACTGGAACTATTCAAATAGTTTTTAGGATGTAGCAAAATATGAGTTTAAACGAAATTATTAGTATTCCCTATGGACAGTATTTTTATTCATTTATACTATAATTGGGTGAGGAAATTTTATTCCTCACCCAAAAGACCATAAGAAGGCTGACCATATTAGATGCTTATAATATTTTCCGCAACTTTTTCCGCAGATGGTCTAACCGTGCGTAAATAGCCCCTGCTGTCAGACCGACAATCGGCGCAATCTCTTTTGTGGAATATCCCTGCATTTTCAGCAGGATGATTTGCAGGGTATGCCTGTCCACCGTAAGCAATGCCCGATACAGATTTTCATTCTCGATTTCATCCAGTAAATCCTCAACGGTCTTTACTTCGTCTGACCGTTCCCTGTCTGCCATTCCCTCAAGGTATTCCCCGAAGTCGCTTGTCCAATGGTAAAACCGCCTGTTGGAATTAAAGTCTGCCCTGTCGTCAATGCGGATTTGTTCAATGGTATCTTCATCAACTCCATGTTCCCGCAATACTTTTTCCTCGGCTTCTTTCCAGATACGCCATTTCCTGTCCTCACGCCCGTTGTTATATGCCATTCTTTTTTCCTCCAATCAATCTGAATCTTTGAAAATGTAAAAATCCAGAATGGCGGGCGGAGAACGGCAACGTATATCAGAAACAGCCCTGCGGCGTATTCCGATAAAAAACGACAAAAGAAAAACCGCAAAGGCTCTGTGACCTTTACGGTTATAGGATATATATGTTCTGTTAAGTGGAGATTCTACTTCTGGTTTCATGGTAAGAAACAGCGTTGCACGGGCAGGGATTTTTTTAACTGGTTTCCTGCCTTTTTCTGATGTGCTATGTATGGATAAAATTTATTTTGTATGTACAGATGGATAACTGCCCGAAAAAAGAACATAAAAAATCTCCCCAAACTTCAAAACAGGTCTGGGGAGTGTCTGTTAAGTCTTTCGGGCATAGCAATACCGTCCACCACAACACCGTTTTTTATATGGTGGGCGTTCGCCTTAAAACCTCATGAAATAAAATAGATCCAACGAACTGTGATTTTATTTCACAGATTCATCGGCTCTGCGGCTGTGCGTCTGGCTCTTTGATGACTATTAGCTTTGAATTTGATACTTCAATCAATGTTTCCTGTTTACACTTCGGACAGTAGAGAGGATAGTTTTTCAAAACGGTATCTTCTCTGATTCTGTCACGGGTTTTATTACCACAAATGGGACATAACAACCAGTTACTTATCTTTTCCATTTTCATCATCTCGTTTTCTATCTCATTTTCAATATATTTTACTTAATAAATTTATCAAAGAATTTATATGTAACAACACACAAGCTAATAGGCAACCCAAAGAGGAGACCGCCAATAGATATTCCGATAATCAGATGAAGCACTGAATAATCATCTGATAAAATGTAAAATCTTAGTCCCAGTACAGAATTAATCAGAAATAAAAAGCCCGTTATTAGTCCATAAGAAATTTTTTTATCCTTAATTGTATAAAAGAAATGGTCTGCAAAATTAATAAGACCCCATATCAGTATAGCCACGCCAAAACAAATCATATTTTTGTTAAATATATAAATCAATACCGCCAACAGAAGCATAGGATAATAGATAAATATATTATTTGCCATCCAATGTCCATGCGTCATATGATAGGGTAGCCATTTATGTTCATACATCCATTTAGGGAAATCACCAACTGCTTCTTCAAATAAATGAAATGGTATGTATATAATGAGATTTAATAAAATAAAACTAATCATGTTTTTTATCCTCCCCATTGATTTTCTGTTCAAAATTCATTTCCCATTTTTCTAATGTTTCTAAAAGCATATATTGTTGTTCCAATATCATTTGTCCCAATATAGTCATTTCTTTTTGCCTTGACAACTGCTCCTGTATTTGATTTTTGGTCTTATAAATGCTCTCTTTTATATTGTTTATACATTCATTGAAATCTGTATCATCAAGCAATGACATATTTACAATGACAGCGTTGAAATCTAAAAATATTCTGGTTTCTCCTGCTGAAAATTCGGACATCAACTCACGAAACTTTGTTTTTCCGTTTGATGTGAGCGTATATACTGTTCTTTCAGGCATATTCCCATTCTTCTTTGTTTCACTAAAGACAAATCCTTTCTTTTCATATTGGATAACTTTTTTATATACCGTATAAGAGCCTATTTTTACCCATCTGGATAAATGTCTGTCCTCAATTTGTTTTTGTAATTCATATGCGCTTTTGGGGCTTTGATAAAGTGAACCCAAAATAATTAAATCAATAGTTGACATATATTTTCTCCTTTCTCTACTGTATAATACACTACTGTATAATACACTTTTGGTAAATAAATGTCAAGATTCGTTATCTAATATCAGCAGACATCAACTTAAAATCTGGATGTAACAAGACAGAGCCAATGAACTGTGATTCTATTTCACAAATTCATCGGCTCTGCATCTAAAGTGTCTGGCTCTGTGATGACTGTTACCTTTAAATTTAATATTTCTATCAATGTTTCCTGCTTACATTTCGGACAGTAGAGAGGATAGTTTATCAAAATAGTATCTTCTCTAATTCTATCACGGGTCTTACTTCTGCAAACAGGACAATATATCCATTTTGTTCTTTCGTTCATATTTTACGGTTCTCCTTTGAGCGCATTTTCAACAGCTTTTTTTATGACAATGCTTGAATTCGTTGCACCAGAGATTGCATCAACATCAATTTTCTGTTCTTCCATTATTTTATCTATGACTGTTTCTGCGGCTTTTCCACGTTCATGCCTATGCTCCAAAATGTTAATACTTACAATTTTCCCATCTTCCACAGTAACCTCCACTTTGGCATATATAAAATTTACATCATATTCTCCAATATAAATTCCATCGGAAACGTTAGCAATATCTATTTCGTCAAAAGAAGTTTCCTTTACAGCCCGCTTATAATCAGCAACGTTTTTTAGGTATACTGCTCCCCAAATCAAACCAACAAGAAAAAGAAATAAAATAATAAATGAAATTACTTTCTTCCTGGATATTCTCATTTCAAGCACCTCTCAATCATTCTGACCACCTGCTTTGGCAGACCTTTTTTGGAATCTGCGCCTGCATAAACAACTTTTCCAATTGGCTTCATGCCGGCAGTTTTAAAGAATTCGTCCATATTGCGTATTGCACCCCTGCTTTGTCCAAATATCCATGAAAATGGAAAAGGAGTATTGCAGGAAGTCAGAATCATATATTTTTTCCCTTGCAGACGTGGTTTCGGAAAAGTGCTTGTTTCTTCCATAGCCGTTCCTAATAACCGGTCAAATAAGTTTTTTACGGGGGCAGGGACATTCGCCCAATAAACAGGAGCTGCAAGAAAAACGATCTGGCATTCACGCAAATGCTTGACAATTTCCTGTATATCATCCTTTTGCGTACAAATTTTTGTGTTAATACAGCTTCTGCATCCCATGCAGAATGAGATATTTTTCTCATATAGATTTATTTTAGTTACCATATAGCCATTTTCCTCGGCTCTGCGGATTGCAAGATCCATCATAGCTGCCGTCTTTCCGTTTCTATGGGGGCTGCCTAAAATTGCAAGCACCGATTTCTTGTCCGTGGTCATTTTACCCCCTCCTTTTCAATCGAATGGTACAGCATATCAAAACCATGCTCTAAAAATTGAATTTTAGATAAATGCATTGTTTTTTCAATATATTCTTCTTTGTTTGCCGCCAACTGGATAAGCCCTGACAACATACCCCAAAACTGAAAGATAGTAGGCATGATTTTTATGTCATTACGCAAATCGCCTTTTTCCATGCCGCTTTTTAAAAAAACCTTTATTTTTTCATTTATTTCTTCCCCAATTTGATAAGTTTCTTTTTCTTCGGGCAAATAGTTCTGGCTTTCAAAATCAATGTTAATTTTATCTAACACCATTTTAAAATAAAAAGGGAACTCTTCTTGATATAGGACTAATCCCTGGCAAATCATATCATATCTTGCTTTTGTTTCCACCTGCTGCTCTAATGCAGAAGTTATAGAACTGTAAAGCCTTTTCATGCTGTCTAACACTAAAAAGCCGATAATTTCCTCTTTGTTCTCAAAGTACACATATAATGTTGCTTTGCTATATCCAGCCGCTTTTGCAATCTCATTCATAGAAGTTGCTGTAATCCCTTTCTCCATAAACAATAAGGAAGCAGCGGCAGCAATATTTTCTCTATGTACGCTTTTTGGTTCTTTTTTTCTGCGTGCCATCTGTATCTCTCCTTTCAATAATTAAACCATCGGTTTAATTACATTCTATTCTATTGACACACTTTTGTCAATCTGCTTCGCTTTACATTCATATATAGTTTTCATTTTTATTTACAAAACTCTTCCAAAAAAAGCAGCAGAGATTTTCCCTGCCGCTTTGTTGCTTAAACATATATAATTTCTTCCTCTACAATCTCCCTTGCACAAGCCCTTATATGATTAAGCCGTCCAACCCATTCTAAGGCGTTTTCTTCCTTTAGCCGTTCTGTTATGTCCTGTGCCTGTTTCATGCCCTCTATGAGCCTGTGGGAGCGTTCCTGTGCCTGTCTGTCAATATCTGCAAGATAAGCATTAAGCCTGCCGCTTGTGAGAAGATTGGTGTATGTAACTTTGCGGTGTTGCTTCAGATAGTCTGAATGCCGCTGCCCCCAGATACCTATTGCCTGTTCTTCTTCGGCGGGTACGGTTATGCACGGAATTAAGTAATCGCTCTGCCTTTCGTATTTGCCGCCCAGTTCCTCAAATAATGATTTTGCCATTGTCTGTTACCTCCAGATAGAATATTCACTCCACATTCTTGTGTCTGCTGTCTTAAACACAATTTTTGAGTTTTATCCTTATCTGGTTTCATACTTTATCTGCAATTTAAGAATGATAAACATAAAAATGAATAAGCAAACAGTAAATCGCACGATAATTTTATTGCCATTTATTTGTGAAATACGTATAATAAGAGAAAATGAAACGATGAAAATGTCAAATATTAAACTAAAATTTTTTAAAATAATATACATATATTAAAGTAATAGGATCAAATCAGTCGGTAAATTTTATCCGCAATAGCAGAAGTGTTGATATTATTAAAGAGGTAAATGAATCAGACTGAATGTCGTTTTAGAAAATACGATAGGAATATCCGGCAGGTATTATTGTTTAATGGTAAGGTCTACTTTTTATTCAGATCGAAAGTAATAACGTAAACATTCAGCGAGCTTCTATAACAGGCGGCAAGATTTGATTGTTTAGAATTCATATATGAAAATTTTTCCTGCAGTAACAAGGAGAACAGTTATTTATTAAGAATATCTTATAATTTGGAGGAAGTTGTATGTCTATTGATAAAGTAAGAGAATATTTTAAAACAGAGGGAATTGACGGGAGAATACAGGAATTTGAACTTTCAAGCGCGACCGTAACTCTTGCGGCGAAGGCTTTGCATTGTGAGGAAAGCCGTATAGCGAAAACATTATCATTCCATGCAGGAGAAAAGGTAATACTGATTGTTACTGCAGGAGATAGCAGGATTGATAACGCAAAGTATAAAGCCCAGTTTGGAACAAAAGCAAAAATGCTGTCTTTTGATGAAGCGGAGCCTTTGATCGGACATGCCGTCGGAGGTGTCTGTCCCTTTGCTGTAAATGAAGGTGTGGAAGTATATTTAGATGTGTCACTGAAACGTTTCGATACCATATTCCCTGCGTGCGGCAGTTCTAATAGTGCGATTGAGCTAACGCCCAATGAATTAGAAAAGTATTCTGGCTTTATAAAATGGATTGACGTCTGCAAGATATTGTAACGGACAGGCAGAGAAATGTGCGTTTACTTTTTAGGATTACAGCAAACAGATTCATGATTCATTTCTTCTAAATAGATGGTACCCCAATCGCACATGGCGTCCAGGATTGGAACGAGAGTCCTGCCAAAATCTGTTAAAGAATACTCCGTTTTCGGAGGGACAACGGGATAGACTTTACGGTTGATCAGTCCGTCTTTTTCAAGTTCTCTTAGCTGTCCTGCCAGCATTTTATCAGTAGCATTGGGGATTAATTTATGCAGTTCACTGTATCGCAAGGTTTTACCCATGAGATGCCACAGAATTACCGATTTATATTTCCCTCCGATCAAGCTAATGGTAGCCTCTACAGGACAGTTATAATTACTTTTGCAATTTATGCTCATACAAATCTCCTAACTTACTTTTTGGATAGTATATACCTAAAAAGTACATTCTTGCCTATAAACTTGTTTGTAATATAATTATAGTACAGGGACACCTGAAATACAAGTTTATAATAGGAGGAATCAGTTATGGATTTTTTAGAAATTGCAAAGTCACGTTATTCTGTTCGTGATTATAAAAGCAAAAAAGTAGAACCGGAAAAGCTGGAAAAAATTTTGTTAGCTGCTCAGGCAGCGCCTACAGCGGTAAATTTACAGCCTGTTCGTCTTATAGTTGTACAGGAGGATGAGGGTTTGAATAGGATTGCAAAAGCGGCAAATATTTATGGGGCGCCTTTGGCAATCATTGTTTGCTCCGAGCATACGAAAGCATGGGTTCGGCCGTTTGATAACAAAAACACGGTCGATATAGATGCATCAATCCTTACGGATCACATGATGTTGGAAGCAACTGAGCTGGGGTTGGGTTCTGTATGGATATGCTATTTTAAACCGGATATTATCAGGCGGGAATTTCAGCTTCCAGATACGCTTGAACCAATCAATATTTTAGCGCTAGGATATGCGGAAGGAAATCCCGCCGATCCAGAACGTCATACGACACAGCGCATACCTTTGAACGAGCTTGTTTACTATGAAAAATTATAGATAGATCTTTTACAGTATCAAGGGCACGTCATTTAGAACGGCTAACAGACAAAAAGTAATAAACAGAGCCAATGTCAGGTTATTGGCTCTGTTTTTGAGGAAATATGAGTAAGTATTGAGTTTTTCATCTCCCCATTGTTTCGTATGCTCAAAAACTGCAATGAAGCTTTTCTCGAAATCAGAAAGGTTATATTCTTCGCGGGCAGGACTTCTCTGTAATCATGGCGGTAATGAAACCCTCTGCGTCTAATTTCCGAAGCTGTTTTGTCAGACTTGATTCTGTAATTTCTCCGATATGTCTGCGAAGCTCTCCAAAAAGTGGATATCCCCCAAGGCATTAGAATAATTGATTTTATTTTTCCATTTACCACCTAAAATTTTTGTATAGTAGAAATTGTTTTACAGCGTTCAACAGTCAATATACTTTTTCATTTCTTCCGCTTCTTTTCAGAACAGTATAGCGCTCATTTTCTTAAAGATCAATGTGTCGTTTATATCAATATACTACAAAAAAGTACAGTACTTGTAAAATTATTGTGTAAAAGTATAATAAGTGTAAACTAACGTGTTGACGTACTGATATTTGGAAAAATCACCTGCTGGTTTGTCCCTCTGCCGCGCTGGATTTTCGGCTGCAGCCGTTACGGGCCATTGTAAATCCGTCTTACAGAGAAACGAATACCCTGCGTGATTTTATATAAATATCGGCAGGTCAGCTTACTGGAAAACACCCGGCTGGTATACCTGTTATACAGGATATGTGCAAGGGCAAGGAAAGGAGATATGTTTATGCATTATACAGGAACAATTTGGCGGCCGCCGTATGAAGCGGCGTCACTTCTTTTGGAGGTGACGGCAGGCTGTACGCATCACAAATGCAAGTTTTGTACATTGTATCATGATTTACCGTTCAAGTTCAGGATGTCCCCGATAAAGGATATAGAAGAAGACCTAAGAGAGGTTAAAAAAACGGTCAGAGGATCTGGCAGCGAGCAAATTGACCGGGTATTTCTGACGGGGGCTAATCCATTTGTTTTATCTTATGACAAATTAGCTGCGATTGCGCAGCAAATCCATAAATATTTGCCGACAGTAAAATCTATCGGTTCGTTTGCAAGAATTACAGATGTCATTCCCAAAACTGACGAAGAACTTGCCAAACTGCAGGCTTTTGGATATGACGGTCTGACGATAGGGATAGAAACAGGAGATGATGAAGCTTTGCGGTTTATGAACAAAGGGTATACTTCGTCAGACATTTACGAACAATGCCATAGATTGGATACGGCAGGCATTCATTATAGTTTTTTTTACCTGGTAAGTATTTCCGGAGCTGGACGTGGGGAAAGCGGAGCAAAATTGACGGCTGATGTTTGTAATCGGACGCACCCTACGCTTATTGGGGCAAATATGCTTACCATCTATCCCGATTCTGAACTTTACGCAGAAATACAGCGTGGCAACTGGCGGGAAGAAAGCGAACTTGAAAAATATAAAGAAGTGCGCACGCTTATTGAAAATTTGCAGATACCTACAATCTTTGCAGCGATGGGAGCTTCCAATGCGTACCAGTTTCACGGTCAACTGCCAAAAGACAAAAAAAAGCTGCTGTCATTTCTTGATAAAATTATAAAAAATGACAGTGAAGAAGAGTTACAGATGTATAGAAAGAGTGTCAGTCACCTGTAAGAAAAAAGGAGGAATCATTATGCATTTTACAGGAAGAACCTGGCGTCCGCCGTATGAGGCACATTCCGTTATTATACAGGTTACCTCTGGCTGCACTTATAATAAATGTAGGTTTTGCAGTCTGTATAAAAAAGAGTGCTTCCGAATATCGTCTATGGATGAATTTGAGGACGATTTAGCGGAAATAAAAAAATGGCAGCCATATGCAAGAAGAATTTTTTGGACAGGGGCAAATCCCTTTGCCCTGAATTATGAACATCTAAAACTCAGAGCTTTAACGGTAAGAGATTATCTGATTAAATGTCAGACAATGGCTATGTTTGCAAGTATTCGTGACATTAAAAATAAGGAAGTTTGGCAGCTTAGGAAACTTCGGGCAATGGGCATTAACGGACTGAGCATTGGTGTGGAAAGCGGCGACGACGAAACGCTCGCTCTTGCAAATAAGGGATATACTTCGTCTGATATTCTGGAACAATGCAGGAAATTGGATGAGGCGGGCATCGAATATTATTTTGTTTATATGACCGGGCTTGCGGGAAAAGAGGGAGGATACCAAAATGCCAGAAACAGTGCAGAGTTATTTAATCAGTTAAATCCGTTTTTTATATCCGTGGACTCTCTCACGCTTTTTCCAGACACCGAACTATATCATATGGCACGGCAGGGATTATTTATCCCTGCTGAAGAAAAAGAACGTATTCGTGAATTGCAAATGCTAATCCATAATCTGAAAATACGTACACATTTATTTGCAAACACGGTTTCAAATTTCGCGCCAGTAACGGCGTACCTTCCGTATGATCGTGAAAAGGCCGTAAATGAGCTGCAATTTGTTTTAGATTACACGGATGAAATGGAGATGAAGGAGTATAGAAAAAATTTGAAGTCTTTGGGATAAGAAGACTTAAAAAGGAACAGATACCCCAGATGATTTTATCTGAATATCATCTGAACTTCATCTGCGGTGTTGTAACCAATGGTCGTGGCTGCCGTTTTTTCCTTTAAATTATCTGGAGCAAAACAGCTTTCTATTTTATTTCTACAATACTTGACAAAGTTGTGCCTTGTGGTAAACTTTAAAAAAATGTATTTGCATGAATCAGACAGGCGCAGCGTTCTGTAAGCCTGTTCCTATGATTTGCGGACAAGCGTCGGAGCTGCAATTGCCATAGATTACAGATAAAGTGATTAAAAGATATATGGTACATAAGTCGATTATTAGGAGGAGATTGAATGAAAAAAGAAATATGTCGTGCGCTGATATCTCTGTTGTTTTGCATGTACCTGTTTTTTTCTACGGGAAATGGTACGATACAGGCAGCGGAGTCTGTTCCTCAATATAGTACAAAAGAAAATGATTCCGGAATTAACAAAGTGGAGGAAGCTTATTCCGGAGGTATCCGAATGGATAATTCTGGCGTTTTAGACAATGAAGAAAAAGGAACAGGGCCGGAAGAAAAACATTCTCTGGTTAAGAAAGAGCGCAGAGAGGCGACTTGCGCAGCAGAAGGCAATATAGAGTACTGGATTTGCGGGGATTGTGGGAAAATTTTTTGGGACAGCGAAGGGATGCAGGAAATCACGGATGGAAAAGAAATAATTTTGCCCAGACTTACGACTCATACATGGGATGACGGAGCAGTAACCCAGAATCCGTCCTGTATCAAAGAGGGGACCCGTACCTATACCTGTAAAGTATGCCAGACGTGCCAGACAGAAAATATTCCCTTTGTTGAACACAGGTATAAAGATAAAATTACCAGGGCGACTATGAAAAAATCCGGAAAAATCTGTAATCAATGTACCGTTTGCGGGAAAGTCAGCAAGCAGACTGCCATTTTGCGGATTAAAAAGATAACGCTTTCAAAAACGTCCTATATATATAATGGAAAAATTCATGTTCCACAGGTGAAAGTTGTGGATACCAAGGGTAAGGAAATCAGTGAAAAGTACTATACGGTAAAAAGTGTCAGGGCCAAGAATGTTGGAACATATGAAATGAAAATTACGTTTCTTGGCAGATATAAGGGAAGTACAGTAAAGAAATTTAAGATTAATCCCAGGAAAGTAACCATTATTGATGTGACTGCTGAAAACAAGGGGTTTACGGTTGAATATAAAACACAGTCCAGGCAGTGCAGCGGCTATCAATTGCAATATGCGAAAAATTCCAGTTTTTCCAACGCCGTGAATGTAACTATTAAACAAAATATTTCATGCAGGAAGGTGAGCGGCCTTCAAAATAACGCTGCCTATTATGTGCGAATGCGGGCATATACAAAGGTAAAGGAAAATGGTAAGGTTAAGAAATACTATTCTGCATGGTCCAGGAAAAAGAAGGTAAAGACCAGGGATGTTAAACTTGTCTGTATTGACGCAGGACACCAGCAGAGGGGCGACAGTTCCCAGGAACCAATCGGACCGGGAGCTTCCTCGTATAAAGCGAAGGTTGCAAGCGGAACCAGCGGTGTGGCGACCGGTAAGCCGGAATATCAATTGACGCTGGAGGTTGCGTTGAAATTACAGGAAGAACTTATGCGGCGCGGCTATGAAGTCCTCATGACACGAACTACGCATGAGGTAAATATCAGCAACAGCGCAAGGGCGGCGATTGCAAACAATGCCCGCGCAGATGCGTTTATCCGCATTCATGCAAATGGTTCTGACAATGCGAATGCAAGCGGCGTTATTACAATCTGCCAGACGCCTGCAAATGTCTATTGCGGCGCCTATTACAATGCAAGCAGAAGGCTTTCTGAACTGGTGTTGGAGCATTTTTCGGCGGTCTGCGGCTGCAAAAACGGAGGCATATGGCAAACAGATACGATGAGCGGCATTAACTGGTGCACCGTTCCAGTCACCATCCTTGAGATGGGATATATGACAAATCCCGCCGAGGATCGCCTGATGTCAGATCCTGCCTATCAGGACAAAATGGTACAGGGGATTGCGAATGGTATAGACGCGTATTTTGCCTTATAAGTCATATAAATTTGCAGAATTGTAATCCATTATGCCGGTCATTAATATCGTAGTTTTTGATATTAATGGCCGGCTATATTCTATGCGGCTGTGAAAAAGGATGTTGTTTATTTTTTGTAAGCTGGTACACGATTTCTCAGTGACATCGCTGCGAAGGAAGAGATATGCATTGCATGTCGTTTATTCAAGAGACAAAAGTGTCGTTTTACAATCAATTAGAATATACAGAAATATGCGGTTTGTTTGGTGCGTTTTATGACAGCAGTTCCTTAAGTGAATGACATTTGTTATGCGTTGGATTTTCTATCCGCAGCCATCGGTGCGTGTCGAAAATCCGCCTTGCAGGGGAACAGATATCCTGCGTAATTTACCTGAATATAACACAGATAGTACAGGATATAAGTATATACGGATGGCGGTATTTAAACAAATCTGCTTGCTTAACTTTCCGGGCCGTGCTGGTTTACATTGGCGTTGCCTTCTTATCACTGAAAGATTATCCTGAAAAATTTGTCGGATGTAATATGGTTAATACGCGTGTATTCTTATATAAAGAGGTTTATCTGGAATGGAGGAAAGCAAAATGATAGTGATAGTATGTGTAGATGAAAAAAAGGGAATGATGTTTCATCGTCGCCGGCAAAGCCAGGATAGATTATTACGAGAGGACATCATAAAGCAGTGCAGAGGCAAAAGATTGTATATGAATCAATATTCCTACGAGATGTTTGGTGAAAATGAGGATAGCATTATAATTGTTTCCGAAAATTTTTTAGAACAGGCAGGAAAGGGAGATTATTGTTTTGTGGAAAATCAGGATATTTCCCGTTATTTGGAAAATGTGCAGGAAATAATTATATATCATTGGAACCGGCGTTATCCTGCCGATATGTATTTTATGATTGACTTAGCAAATGGAAATTGGAAACTTGTGAAAGAGGAAGAATTGAAAGGATCTTCCCATGAAAAGATTACCAGGGAGGTTTATAAGAAAAAATGAGATGTAGAAAAATAAGCTGTCAATGCGCTGTTTTATTTATTTGCTGTATGTTTTTAACAGCATGTACATATGTGCTGCCGAAAGATAAAGTACAAATAGGACAGGAGATTACGAATCTAAAAGATATTCCCGATTATTCCGGCGTCCCATACACAGAGATAAATGGAAATGTGCCGCAATTTTCAGAGGATGAATTAACAGAAAATTCTTTTGAAACGTATAGTAATCTGGATAGTCTGCAAAGATGTGGAACAGCCTGTGCCAATATCGGAACAGATCTTATGCCTGTGGAAGAGAGGGGCGGAATAGGGCAAATAAAGCCCAGCGGGTGGCATACCGTAAAATATGACAATGTAGATGGCAAATATTTGTATAACCGCTGTCACCTCATTGGATATCAATTATCCGGGGAAAATGCCAATGAGAAAAATTTAATTACAGGTACCAGATACATGAATGTAGAAGGGATGCTGCCCTTTGAAAATCTGGTGGCAGATTATGTCAAAGAAACTGCAAATCATGTGCTGTACAGAGTTACGCCGGTTTTTGAGGGAAATAATTTATTGGCAAAAGGCGTTCATATGGAAGCTTTGTCCGTAGAAGATCAGGGCGAAGGAATTTCATATAATGTCTTTGTATATAATGTACAGCCGGGCGTTTATATAGATTATCTGACAGGAGAAAGCAGTCTCGAGAAAGCAGATATCGAACAGACACAAAACAGGATAGAGGGGGAAATACGGGGAAATGCAAGATCAAAAATATATCATTGTCCTGGTCAGGCGGCGTACGACAAAATGGCAGATTCTAAATATCTGGTAATTTTTAAATCAGAACAGGAAGCAGAAGATGAGGGATACCGGAAGGCAAAACGGTAATTAATGGAATTTGGAGCCTTCTGTTTACCTTCAAATTCATTGCAAACTTTATAGAGTTATGCTATCATTATAAAAAAGAATTTTTAATATTTTACATCCTGGAGGAATATTTATGGAAAATGAGAGAACACCTAAAAAAAGAGTACGAATAGCCTTAATTGTTACATTATTATTATGTCTGATTGATATATATATAATTATTAATATTCCTGAGGATTATATCATTCTGGCAGTATCAGCAATACTTACCCTGATTGCTGCGGTTCTTTTTGTTAACAATTGGTTTAAGTGGAAAGAAGTAGAAAGCGTTCATGCGAATGAACAATATTCTGATATTATGAACGTACAGAAAAGCTCTTACGTAATTATTCAGAAAAAGGTTCAGGATATTGATGATAAGATTAACTTTATCGGACAGAAGATTTTGAATTTGGAGAAGGCGGGAGACGTAGACCAGCGTAAGATATCATCTATACTGGATAATATAGTAGACGACCAGAAAAAAATAGCAAAGATTACCGTTAGCCGGAGTAAAGAAAATGCGGATGCATTGATGAATTCTAATGATAAATTACTGCTTCAGATGGAGGAATTTCGCAATTCGATTGCAAGTATGCAGGAGCAGCTTCTTGCTCGCCAGGGGGAAATACATAACGAGGAATCACAGGAGCTCGGAGATAATAAAAAAGAGATTCTTAGCAGGATTATGGAATTAAAAGAATTGCTGTTAAAAGAAGCAGATGAGATTTCAGAAAATATTTTAACTTCTCAGCAAACCCTGGAGGAATCCTATAGTAATGTAATGGAAGCTGCGGCAGAAGTAAAGGCGAACAAATCTGTAAATGTACCAGCAGCAGCGAAAGAACCGTTAGAGGAAACAGCGGAAGCGGAAGAACAGCCCTTCTCTGAAGAAAGAACGGCCATGGAATCTGTTGAAACAGCCGAGCAGGAATCAATTACAGATAGTCCTTCAGAATCCATAAAAATACCAGGGCAGGAATCTGTACCGGAACAGGTATCGGAGATAAAATCGGTTGCAGAAACGTCAGAGTCCGTGACAGAGCGAACATCAGAACCAGAACCTGTGGAAATAGGAAGACAGCAATCTGCCGTAGAAAATCTGCCGTCGGATGAAATGAGAGAACAGGATTCTGTTATAAAAAATTTATCAGATGCAATGGGCGTATCAATGCCAGATTCCGTTGGAACAGAAGGGCAGGCTTCCGTAACTATAGACGCACTTATACCTGAGCCAATGAAAGCGGAAGAAAGTCAGGAACTAAGGACAGCAAAGAAAACGACAGAAGGTTCTTCCGTGTCAAATGATAATGGTATGATGAGTCCAGAGGACATTGCGGCTTTGATTGCGAATGCTGAATCAGAGGAACTTCCGGATATTGCAGAAAAATTCCCGGAAGAGGAAAAACCGCCCGTGCCCGATATGTCGGATCCGAATCGCCCAATGAGCCCGGAAGATATTGCGGCTTTGATTGCAAATATGTAAAGAGAATAGTTATTTTATTAGGAATCTGTTGTACTTTGCTTCAGATTCCTTTTTTTGCAGTAAACGCTTCTAAATATGTGAGTTGTTGAGAATTTAATAGTTTACAAATACCGATTGTGCAATCATTGTATCAAATAAAAATTCCTTCATATAATAAAAAGAAAAGGAAATAGTATGAAACGTAAAAAGACAATGAAGTATAAGCTGGCAGAAATCAGTTATAAAAATCCGAAGCTGGAAAAAAAAATAAATCTTATCGAAAAATCTTTTCAAGAAGTGAAAAAGATTATCAATGAAAAATAGACAAAAAAAGAACCCGTCATGAGAGCACTATCTTCACAACAAGTCCTTCACTGCGCCTCCAGGGGCTCGAACCCTGGACACCCTGATTAAGAGTCAGGTGCTCTTCCAGCTGAGCTAGAGGCGCATGTCTTATTCCTTAAGACAAGAAGTATTATATAATAAAGTAAAAAAAAATGCAAGAACTTTTTTATAATTTTTTAAGAAAAGTGAAAAAAAATTTATGTTGTCTACAATGATTGACAGATTAATAAGAAAAGAGTAAGATTGTACTAAACAAATAATACAGATAAATGATACTGATAAAAAGGAGAAGCAGATGATAAAAAAGGGAAAAAATATTTTGATTGCCATTACTTTATTAGCGGCAGCTTTCATTTATTATTATGTAACTATTCCAGCAATAAATATTCATTCTGTTGGGACGTGGTGGTTTGTAATTGGAGCAGTCGCAGTGATTAGTATTCTGGCGCAGGCGCAAAAAATGTTCCGCGAGAATCAGAAAATTGAGATTAAGCGGGGAAGCATGGATATTCATGCTGGAATCGTGACCAAGATTGGATTGTGTATTGCGGGTATTTTATTGGTAATATTGGCAATAGGGGCTTTGTTATCTTCTCCGATTATCAATGCGAAGAAGTATCAGAAGCTTATGAACGTACAGGAGCGCGATTTTACACAAGATATTTCACAGGTTGATTATAATACAATTCCGATTTTGGATAAAGATTCAGCAGCCCTTTTGGGAAACCGCAAAATGGGAAGTATGGTGGATATGGTTTCTCAGTTTGAAGTATCCGGAGATTACAGCCAGATTAATGTAAATAATAAGCCTGTCAGGGTAACGCCTCTGATCTATGCAAGCCCGATTAAATGGCTGACGAATCAGAGCAGCGGGATTCCGGCATATATTAAAATTGATATGGCTACTCAGGATACAGAATGTGTGAAGCTGGAACAGGGGATTAAGTATTCTAAAGGCGAATATTTGAACCGTAATATATACAGGCATCTGCGTTTCCGTTATCCTACGTATATTTTTACCGATCAGATTTTCTTTGAAATTGATGAGGAAGGAACGCCTTTCTGGATTTGTCCGGTAAAGAAGTTTAATGTGGGTCTTTTTGGAGGAGAAACGATTGGAAGAGTGGTAATTTGTAATGCCATTACTGGAGAATGCACGGATTATGATATTGAAGATGTGCCGCAATGGGTGGATAAAGTGTATCAGGCAGAGTTGTTAATGAATCTGTACGATTACAGCGGAACTTTAAAGCATGGCTTTTTTAACAGCGTGCTGGGACAGAAGGATTGTCTGCAGACAACCAACGGATATAATTATATTGCCTTAGAAGACGATGTATGGGTTTATTCAGGCGTCACCAGCGTCAGCGGAGATCAGTCCAATGTGGGATTTGTGCTGATGAATCAGCGCACAATGGAAACGCGCTTCTACAAGATTGAAGGCGCTACCGAAGAATCGGCAATGTCTTCCGCGGAAGGACAGGTACAGAATCTGGGTTATCATGCAACATTCCCGCTGTTATTGAATATTTCCGGAGAGCCGACTTATTTTATGGCATTAAAGGACGACGCAGGACTGGTGAAAATGTATGGTATGGTAAACATTCAGAAATATCAATGGGTGGCGACTGGAAACACGATTAAAGAATGTGAGAAGGCTTATAACAGGCTGTTAAAAAATAATGGCATTGCAGGGGCTTTAGGTTCTGACAACAAAGATGTTTCCGGAAAAATAAAGAATCTTCTTCCTGTGAATATTGAGGGAAACACTCATATTTATTTTGCACTGGAAGGAAAAGACGAAATTTTTGACGTGGATTTGACCAACAGTGATCTTTTGGATATTGTTAAATATGAGCCGGGCGATATGATAAAGTTTTCCTATACAGAGGAAGAGGAGCCTGCTAAAGTGACGGAGATAAAATAATTAGTGAATTTTTATAAAAAATTATCTTTTTCGAAAAGTGCTCTCACCGTCTTTTTCAAAGAATACCGTGAGTATTCCTATATTTTCTAAATGTTTATGTAATTTGAAAATTTTATATAATGGAAAGAAGAAGGCTGCCTAACTGTTTGGGGCAGTCTTTTTTCTTCTGTAGGAAAGACTGTCCAAACAGTTAGGCGTGAAAGTATCTTCTCTATAGGATAAGAACATAATGCACACTTTGTTCTTATTAAAATTTCCTTCAAAGATAAACATAGACAAAGTCATAACTGTAAATATGATATCTTTTATTTCAAATTATTCATCAATGGTATCTTCCAATATTATCTGTGGAGATGTACTTGTTTCTGTTAACTCTTCTACATCACGCAGGGTACGGTTAATTGCTCTTGTTCTTCTGCCTACAATCTCAGCAAGTGTCTTATCAGCAGTACGAATCTGCTTTTGCGCTTTGTCAAGCATATCTCCAAATTTAATGAACTCCGATTTCACGGCGCGAAGAGTATCCCAAACTTCTTGTGTCCGCTGTTCAATTGCAAGTGTTTTGAAACCCATTTGCAGAGATGCAAGAAATGCGGAAAGCGTTGTTGCACCAACCGCCGTAATCTTATATTTATCACGAAGCTCTTCAAATAATGTCACATTTTGCACTACTTCTGCATATAGTCCTTCCGTAGGCAGGAACATCAGCGCAAAATCTGTAGTCTTTGGAGGAGCTATATATTTGTCATGGATATCCTTTGCAAAGGCACGGATTTTTGTTGTGAGAGAACGCCTTGCTTCGTCAATTGTCTGCTTATCCTCTGCATCAATCAATCGGTTATAATCTTCAATCGGAAATTTACTGTCAATTGGAAGGAGCAGCGCTGTATCGCCATTGCCGGGTAGTTTTACAGCAAATTCTACGCGTTTGCCATCTGTAATCTCCACATTCATTTCATATTGGCCTGGCGCAAGAATATCGGAGAGTAATTTCTCTAGGCGAACTTCGCCATATGTACCGCGTTCCTTTACATTCGTAAGGGCATTTTTGAGAGATTTTGCATCTGCAGCGAGAGCCTTCATCTCACCTAGCCCCTGACCTACGCTTTCAAGCTGCTTACTAACCAATTCAAAGGACTGGGCAAGACGGGTTTCAAGTGTTTTTTGTAACTTTTCATCCACCACGCCTTGTATCTGTTCAAGCCGTTTTTCATTACTTTCCTGTAATGATTTCATTTTATTTTCAAGAGTAGTGTTTATTTTTTCAATATTCTCGGTATTAGCATTTTGAATAGAAGAAAGACGATTATCTACCTGTTCGCCAAATGTGTGAAGCTGTTTGTTCTGTTCCTCACGGTTTGTTTGCAGGGCAGTCGTCAAAGTTCTGCTAATCTGCTCGTTGCTGTCAATGCCAGCTTTTTGAATAGCAGTTAATTGTGTTCCTGTATGCTGCTGAAAATCGGCAAGCTGCTGATTGATCTCTTTACGATTCTCAGATAGTGTCTCCTGAATGCTCTTTTGTATTACACCGAAACGCTCAAACTGATTTGTCGTACCAATTGCAATTTGTTTTTGCACATCATTGCGTTGTTCATCCGCAGTACGTTTCAGTAAAGTTATTATTTCATTAATATCGGATTTCTTATGTCCTGACATTTGCAATACAATAGACACGAAAAGCAGAATAATTATTAGAATACTTAAAATTTCTAGCAATCCCATTTTTTATTTCTCCTTTTAACTGTTTTATTCCATATCATACTACATTTAATTACTTATATCAATGTGCGTCAGGCTGTTAAATTCACTTTTCATTGTTAGGGCTTGCCTGAAAAGGGATTTCCAAGGAATGTGCGTCACACTTTGTTGGATGTAAGCCCCAATTTGGGAGGTGGGGCAATGCAGGCCGCAAAATGGGGCGTGCAGGCAAATAAGTTTTCATACGCGCTTTGGTAAATATGAAATCATACTATCCTGTAATTTGAAATTAAACAAATGCTTTGGAATAAAAATGTACATTTATAGGTTCGTTTCTGGACACATAATTCAGAAATGGGAATAATCTGCCCTCAATTTTGATTTATCTGGATGCAATCAATTTATAGATGGGATGTCCCATGGCAGAAAATTTTTCTTCATATTCCGTCATTACGTTTCCCTGGTTCATATGAAAATCCTGATGGAGATCTCTGGTAACTTCATCCAGACGCCAGCCGGCTTCCTTTACTTCTTCCAGGGAGAAATCGAAAAGATTGACATTGTCTGTCTTAAATTCTACAATGCCGTCCTTTTTTAAAATCAGATCATAACGTTTGAAGAATTGACGGGAAGTCAGACGGCGTTTGGCATGGCGGTCTTTGGGCCAGGGATCGGAGAAATTTAGGTAAATCCTGTCAGTTTCCTCTCTGTCAAACATTTCGCAGATATTTTCTGCGTCCATACGGATGAAACGAATATTTTCTAAAGGCGCTTCTTCCATTTTCTGAAGCCCGCGCAGCAGGACGCTGGAATATTTTTCAATTCCGACATAATTAATCTGTGGATGCTGTCTGGCAAGCTCCATAATAAATTTTCCTTTTCCCATGCCGATTTCAATATGGACAGGGTTTTCATTTCCAAAAATACGATGCCATGTTCCTTTACATTTTTGTGTTTCCGGTATACACCAGCGGTTTTCTGCAATTACTTCGCGTGAACCCGGAATATTCCTTAATCTCATAGATACCTCCAAAATGATGCTAAAATAAAATTGGTTCTTTTTATCTTACTATAAAATTTATGGAAAAAAAAGTATCTTTTGTGAAAAGAACCTCTTCGTGAAAGTTGCGTTCGTTCTTTGGATATGCTATACTATAGAAAATGTAATAGTTTTGTAAAGAAATTATAACAATTATTACAAAAGCCTTTTAATTGGAATATCTAACGTAAGGAGAAAATTTCATGAAGAACAGAAAGAGATGGTGGAGTCTGCTGCTGGGAATTACGTGTATGCTTCATATTCTTCCGGTTCAGGCAGAAGAGTATTGGCCGGAAGGGCCTCAGATTGCCGGAGAGTCAGCAATTGTTATGGAAGCATCTACCGGAACAGTACTTTTTGAGAAAAACTCTCATGAACAGTGTTATCCGGCAAGTATTACCAAGATTATGACAAGTATGCTTGCAGTGAAAAATTCCAATCTGGATGAGGAAGTGACATTTTCCGAGGATGCTGTATATAAGACGGAGGGTTCCGGAATCTCCCGTGATGTAGGGGAAGTTATGACTATGCGGGAATGTCTTTACGGGTTGATGCTGGAATCGGCAAACGAATGCGGATATGCCATTGCAGAGCATACCGGAGGAAATTATGATAATTTTGTTAAAATGATGAATGATGAAGCCAAACGGCTGGGGTGTAAAGATACGCATTTTAATAATCCACATGGACTTCCCGACGAACAACACAAGACAAGCGTTTACGATATGGCGTTGATTTCCAGGGAGGCTTTAAAGAACGATGTCTTTCGCATGATTGTAAATACCAGAAGACATACCATTCCTCCTACGAATAAGCATCAGGAAGAGACTTATCTGTCCAATCATCATAAGATGCGGAATAATTACCAGGGCGATGAACGCTATCTGTATGAGTACTGTATCGGGGGAAAAACTGGCTATACCAGTGTGGCGGGAAGTACACTTGCCACCTTTGCCGAGAAGGACGGTATGACGCTCATTTGTGTGGTTATGCGGGAGACGGCGCCCAACCATTATATAGATACCCGTACACTATTTGATTATTGTTTTGAAAATTTCCAGATTTGGAATGTTTCGGAAAATGAGAAAAGCTTTGAAGAAAATGTTTCTGAGAGTAAGATTTTTGAAGATGAAAGCTCCTTTGCCGGATTAAATAAGGAAGGATTTGTTGTGCTTCCCAAAGCGGCTGCTTTTGAGGATGCCAAACCTAAAATAAAAAAATCTAAGGGAGACAGCAGTATCATAGGACGTATTCAGTATACCTATGCAGACCGTACGGTAGGAGGAACAGATATTGTCATATCTAATGTGAAGGTTCCTGAATTTAAGTTTCAGAAAAAACAGGAAGAGGTTAAACTTCCAGAGAAAAAGATTGTAAAGGTCAATGTAAAGTATATTATTTTTGGAGTTTTGGCAGTCATGCTGCTGATAGGCGTTGTCTTTGGACTTTATCATCTAGCCGATAATTTTTATTTAATTAAGTATAAGATTGAAAGCAGAAGAATGATGAAGAAAAGTTTTAAAGAGATTAAAATAAAAAAACATCGGCACAGGAGATAGAACGATAATTGTTATGTAAATAAAAGACTGCCGCATTAGGGATTGCATGTACGTTATATTCTTAATGCGGCAGTTTCTTATTTTGCAGGGAAGACATTGATAAGTTAAAGTGTGGAAGTGTTTTTCTCATAGAAAAGAATATGAGTACGCGCACGAGAGGAATTATGCCGCAAAAATATCCTGCGGTCATAATTCCTCTCATGATTGTGGCAGGCAATTGAAATGGCTCTAATCCATTTAAGTCAATTTAGTTTACCAGGTTAGATTCTATACATGGTAATTTGCACTTACAAAAATGAATTTTTCAGCCCCTCTGCTGGAAGGTTAGGAGAGCTGAAATGGGTTTGCCTGCTTTGCTATTCACCAATATGGCAGATTACCTTTTTATTGATGCGCCACAGGAAGTAGCTGCTCATTGCCACAGACATCAGCTCAGCAATAGGAAAGGCGAACCAGATATTTCTTACATTTCCTGTCAGAGACAGCAGGTATGCGACGGGCAAAAGAACTACTAATTGTCTGGCGACCGAAACAACCATACTGTATAAGCCGTTTCCCAACGCCTGAAAGGAACTTCCCACTACGATACAGAAACCTGCAAACAGGAAGCTCAGACAGATGGTACGAAGGGCGGGGACGCCCACCGCTATCAGGTCCGGGGTGGCATTAAACATATTTAATAATTGTGCGGGGAACAATTCCATAATTATTAGTCCCACAAACATTATCCCTACGGCATAATAAATACTCGCTTTAATCGTTTTTACAACACGGTCGCGTTTCCCTGCGCCGTAGTTGTATGCAATGATAGGTACCATACCGTTGTTCAGTCCGAAGACTGGCATAAATACAAAGCTTTGCAGCTTAAAGTAAAGTCCGAATACTGTCTGGGCGATTCCATATGCGGAAAGAATGAGGTTCATTCCATAGGTCATTACAGAACCGATTGCCTGCACTACGATAGAGGGGGCGCCTACGGCGTAAATCTGTCCGATCAATTTAAAATCCGGGCGGAATCCTTTTAAATTAAGACGAACTTCATCGTTGTATTTAAGATTGAAAAAGACGGCTAAAACTGCTGCGATAATCTGTCCGGTAACGGTAGCAATGGCAGCTCCGGCTGCTTCCAGTCTGGGAGCGCCGAATAAACCAAAAATCAGGATGGGGTCTAAGATAATGTTGATAATTGCTCCAGTGCCCTGCGTAGCCATGGTAAAGATCGTTTTTCCGGTAGACTGCAGCAAACGTTCAAAGCAGATCTGCAGAAAAATGCCCAGTGAACATACGGTACAAATAGTAAGATAGGATGTGCCGTACTGCCGTACCTGTTCCACAGTTGTCTGGCTGTAAATAAAGGCTTTTGCCGCAAAACCTCCGGCAAGAGCTGACAGAATGTAACAAAGTATGGAAACAAATACGCCGTTTGCCGCTACCTTGCCTGCTTTCTCAAATTCTTTTTCTCCCAAGGTGCGGGAGAGAAGCGCATTAATACCCACTGCAGTTCCAACTGCTATGGCGATCATTAAGCTTTGTGCTGGGAATGCCAAAGATACGGCGCGCACTGCATATTCTCCTACCTGTGCCACAAAAATACTGTCTACGATGTTGTACAATGCCTGCACCAGCATGGAAATCATCATAGGCAGAGACATACTGATTAGTAGTTTCCCGATGGGCATGACGCCCATTTTGTTCTCTTGAGTTTCCATATTATTTTCTCCATTGCTTCTATATTAATGTGTTTCCAGGTTACAAATTAATAGTTTACATGAAAAAAAAATATTTGTAAAGATTTTATTAATGTTGAATACAATAAATATTAGAGGACAGGAAAACTAAAAATTGACATGATTTTACAATAGGAATATAATAAAAGAGCCACCTGAAGGAAAAGCGAGCGGAAAAAGACTGGAATAATCCTAAATTTATGATGCAAAGACCGCCATAGGAGGTAGATATGGGAAAGATACAGGATAAAAAAGAAGCGTTGTTAGAAAAACTTTCTCAGGAAATGAAAGCCAACGGCGGCTTAATGAAGACCTCTCAGCTTTATGAACTATCGCTGGATTATCGTAAAATCAAACAATTTGTGGAGGAAGGCGTTTTAGAGAGAGTGAAAAGCGGTTATTATGGTATGGGTTTTTTGGGAAAATCGGAAGAAACCATGATAAGCGAGCTATTTCCCGACGGCGTACTGTATCTTGAAACAGCATTGTTTTACAGGGGCTATTTAAAGACAAGACCCGTCTGCTGGCAGATTGCAGTGGACAAGAATACTTCCAAATCAAGATTTAAGATGAATTATCCTCCGGTAAAGCCTTATTACCTGGAAGCGGATATTTTGATGCTGGGGGCGGAAAAGATCTCCCTGAAAGAGGGGAATATGTTTGTGTATAATATAGAACGCCTGATTTGCGACTGCCTCAAATTTGAAGAAAAACTAGAGCGTGCAATGTTGCAGCACTTGCTGCGCCAATATATTGAGGAACCGCAAAAGGATATTCAAAAGTTACTCGAATATGCCAGAATCAGGAGAGTTACGCAAAAGATACAAAACCGAATTGGAGTGTGGCTATAGATGCAGAGAGAAAAATATTCAGAACAAATTCCATCTATTTACACCGTATCATTATTTGGAGCGGAAAAAGTACTCAGAAAACTACAATTATATCCGCAAAGAGAGAAACTTTTATTAAAAAGCGATGATTTTCTGGAAGAAAAGAAAAGGCAGAATACACTGATAGAGCAGATGGAATTTTTTACTCCTGCAGGGGAATTAGAGCAAACGGCAAAAGAATTGGCGGACTTGTTTTTACAGGGACAAAAAGAAATATTGCCGGACGATGCGGATATCCGTGTTTTGGTTGGCAAAGATACTACAGGAGATACGGAAATAACGGGAGGGCCTGTGAGCCTGTCGCTGGAAATCCATAGACCGCCATATCGCATTCCCTTTAAGCTTCGTCTGCTTCCATATAACAGATGTAAGATTTATCCCAGGGAAAAGACAGCAAACAGCAGGATTAATCAGCAGGCGTTTACTTATTATATTTTTCCGCCGGAGGAATATCTGGCGTTTGCATTTCATGAAATTTTAAATGGTTTGGAACTGTTAAATGATTTATCGTGGTACAAAGAAATCTTTGCGATTCTTACCAGAGAACCTCTGGAGGGAAGGAAAGTCTGGGAGGGATTACGCCATATACTTTCAGAGCGCCCCATTCCTTCCATAGAAAAACGCATGGAGACAATAGCTGGGTATAAAAATTACGGGTATATGAAGAAACGGTGGAAGAGCCAAAGCAGACGCAGCAGAGGGCATTATCCGCAATGGGAACAGGTAATTACCGTTTTAACAGCCTTTTTTACTCCGGTATTTGAGGGAGTGATAAAGGACGAGATATTCTTAGGAGACTGGATGCCCCAGCTTGGAAGGTATTTGGATTAAAGGAGGAAATTATGACGCTGAAAACGATTAATAACTTTTTATCTCAGATTGATGATCTGGTATGGGGAATACCGCTGATTGTATTGATTTTGGCAGTAGGAATTTTTCTTACCATTCGTTTGCGTGGACTTCAGGTAAGGCGGTTTGCACTTGCCGTCCGTAATCTTTTTGCCAATGAAAAAAAGGGCGAGAGTGGAGAAATGTCCAGCTTTGCCGCGCTCTGTACGGCATTGTCGGCTACAATTGGCACGGGAAATATTGTAGGCGTCGCTACGGCAATCGTGGCCGGAGGCCCCGGAGCATTGTTCTGGATGGTAGTCGCGGCAATTGTGGGCACGGTAACAAAATATGCAGAATGCCTGCTTGCTATTAAATATCGTATCGTGGCGAAAGACGGTCATATTGTGGGAGGCCCTTTCTATTACATTGAGCGCGGCATGGGTAAAAACTGGAGATGGCTGGGGAAGCTGTTTGCATTTTTTGGCGTGGGCGCAGGACTTATGGGCATCGGTACCTTTACCCAGATCAATGGAATTACAAGCGCAGTAAACAATTTCTTCGATCCGGACAATCAGTGGGGGACAAATTTATTTGGAAGAGAATATTCCTGGAGCGTTATCATTGCAGGGATTTTACTGACCGTATGCGTGGCCTTAGTGCTAATTGGGGGAATTAAGCGTATATCTAATGTAGCGCAGGTAATTGTGCCTTTTATGGCAGGTACCTATATCATAGCGGCATTAATTATACTGATTACTCACGTTTCACAGATTCCCGCAGCCTTTATGATTATCATAAAGAGCGCTTTTGGATTAAAAGCGGCCGCAGGCGGTGCTCTGGGAGCGATGATGATTGCCATGCAAAAGGGTGTGGCACGAGGTATCTTTTCCAATGAAGCGGGTCTGGGAAGCGCTCCGATTGCTGCGGCTGCCGTTCAGACAGATGAACCGGCGGCTCAGGGGCTGGTATCTATGCTGGGAACCGTCATTGATACCGTGATTATCTGTACTATGACAGGGCTTACGATTGTAATTACCGGGAGCTGGAATGTTGGATTAGACGGTGTAGATGTAACGACCAGAGCATTTCAGATGGGATTGCCTTTCCAGCCGCAGGTATCTTCCTTTATTCTGATGGTCTGTTTGGTATTCTTTGCATTTACTACTATTTTGGGATGGAATTATTATAGTGGAAGATGTCTGGAATATCTTACCGGCGGCCGTCCGGGAGTGTTAAAGGTATATCAATGGCTGTATATATTGTGTGTGTTTATCGGGCCGTTTATGACAGTTTCTGCCGTATGGACCATTGCAGATATTTTCAACGGCCTGATGGCAATTCCCAATTTAATTGCAGTTGTCGCTTTAAGTGGCGTGGTGGCGTCGGAAACCAGAAAATATCTGCATAAAGTGGACAGCGGCCTTCTGTAGGTAAATGGATGACAGCAAGTTTATGAAGTATAAGTTTACATAAATTGTGCCAGAACTACGCTTGCGATCGTACCTGCCAGCGTAGTGAGTAAGGCGCCGGGCAGGGTATAGCGTGTTTTCTGTACTTTTGCCGTCATGAAATAAATACTCATGGTGTAAAAAATAGTTTCGGTACAGCTCATCATGATAGAGGTGATGATTCCATAATAGGAATCCGGTCCAAATTCCTTGAAAATGTCCAGAACCAGTCCGGTAGCGGCTGAGGAGGAAAACATTTTTACAATGGACACAGGAACCAGTTCTGCCGGAAAATGCAAAGGTTCTGTAAGTACGCCAAGTACGGAAGCCAGAAGATCTAAGAAGCCGGATGCGCGTAAAACGCCGACTCCCACCATTAGCCCGATCAGGGTTGGCATAATGCCTATTACGGTCTGGAACCCATCTTTGGCGCCTTTGATAAAATCATCATATACCGGGTGGTGATTCATTAATCCGTAGCCGATAATAGAAAAGATGAGAATGGGAATAATGGCATCGGAGAGAAAAAGGAGGATATTCATAATCTACCTCCTTTTTTTCTATATGTAGGTGCAGAATTATCCGGTAAACAGGACATAAATTTGGCGAACAGGATTCCTGCAAGAGTGGAAATAAAGGTAGCGATCATGGCGGGGCCTAAAATTGCGGCGGGATTTGCTGAGCCGTACTGACTGCGGTAGGCGATCATGTTTACCGGTATTAATTGAAAAGAAGACACATTCAATATCAGAAAAGTACACATTTCCCGGCTTGCTACCTTGCTGTGGCGGTTCAGTTCTCCCATGGCTTCCATAGCCTTTAAACCCGCAGGTGTTGCCGCCCAGCCAAGTCCGAATACATTGGCGATAATATTTGTGGAAATATACTCGTTTGCCTTATGGTTTTTCGGAATTTTGGGAAACATAAAACGGAGCAGAGGATTTAAAAAATGTGCGGCTCCGCGAATAATCCCGCAGTTTTCAGCAACACGCATCAGACCGACCCACAGCGACATAACACCCAGCATGGTGATACAGAGGGTAACAGCTTCTTTCGAGGAATCAAGAGCAGCATTGGTAACTGCGGGAAGATTTCCGGTAAACGCGGCGTACAGGATACCAATTACAATCATAAAACCCCATAAGTAATTTAACATAGTATCACGACTCCAAAAGTTACAGTTGTTTTATCTTATGCCGAAATAGAAAAAATGTGACGTTTTTCTTTAATTTATGCTATACTTGTATATGAAAAACATTCAGACAGGAGGTATTTTGTGGATAATTACGATACCATCAATGAAGTATTAGTGAAGTTGTTTCATGATATTATGGATATAGAAGAAAAAGCCATCATTACGGAAGAATTTAAGGATATTTCCAATAATGATATGCATGTGATAGAAGCCATTGGCAAAAAGCAGTCTAAAAATATGTCTATGGTAGCGAAAGCATTGTCTGTTACGGTAGGAACGCTGACTATCGCTATTAACAATCTTGTAAAAAAGGGGTATGTTAATCGGGAACGGAGCGAGGAAGACCGCAGGGTGGTACTGATTTCTCTGTCGCCCAAGGGGGAGCGCGCCTTTGATCATCATGAAAAATTTCATGATGAAATGATAAAGGCAACTTTGGCGGGATTAGACCAGGAGCAGACGAAGGTTTTAGTGAGAGCGTTGAAGAATTTGAATCAATTTTTCCGGGAATATGGCAAATAAGCGGTTTATACGGAAATATGCAGCACAATAGTAGCAATTTTAAAATACAAAAGCGTAGAGCAGATATCTACGATTGTGGAAATCAATGGTGCTGCCATAAGCGCCGGGTCCAGATGGATATGTTCTGCAATCAGAGGCAGAGTGCAGCCGATGAATTTGGAAAGAATGATAACAGCCACCAGAGAAAGTCCGATAATTCCCGCCATCTGCATATCTCCATATTGAATATAAATACGCAGCCCGTTCACGATGGCAAGCACGATACTCACCAGTATTGCTACCCGAAATTCTTTAAAAATTATGCGGAAGATATCTTTGAATTTAATTTCATCCAGAGAAAGCCCGCGGATCATCAGTGTAGAACTCTGGGAACCGCAGTTTCCGCCCGTTCCGGTAAGCATGGGAATAAAGGAAACCAGAAGCGGGTATAATTTAAAGGATTCCTGATAGTGAGTAATGATGGAGCCGCTGACTGTGGCGGACAGCATCAGAAACAAAAGCCATCCGATACGGCTTTTTGCATGGGAAAAAACGGAGGTATTAAAATAGTTGTCTTCTGTAGGCGTCATAGCTGCCATTTTGGTAATGTCCTCTGTATTTTCTTCCTGCATAACGTCCATGGCGTCGTCGAAAGTGACGATTCCTACCAGGCGTTCTTCCTTGTCTACCACAGGGATAGCCAAAAAATCATATTTATTAAAAATCTTTGCAACTTCTTCTTTATCTTCATGTGTGTCTACATAAATGACGTTTGTTTCCATAATATCTTCAATCTGCATGGCGTCTTCTGCCATCAGCAAATCTTTTACAGACACCATACCGATTAGTTTGCGGTTTTCTGTCACATAACAAGTGTAAATGGTTTCTTTATCTACTGCGGTATGACGAATGCGGCTGATGGCGGTACCTACTGTCATCTCTTTTTTAATATTTACATACTCAATCGTCATGAGGCTTCCAGCGCTGTCTTTCGGATAATTTAATACCTGATTAATCATTTTCCGCGTTTCCTCATCGGTATTGCGCAGGATACGCGCGACTACATTCGCCGGCATTTCTTCAATCATATCCACCGTATCATCCAAAAAAATGTCGTCCATAACCTGGCGCAGTTCCCGGTCTGTCAGGGTATTTATCAATGTTTTCTGCATATCTCTGCTCATATAGCTAAAGGTTTCTGCAGCTTCCTCTTTGGGAAGAAGACGGTATAATAAGGGGATTTCCTTTTTATCTATTTCGTCAAATAATAAAGCGATATCTGCTGCGTTCAGGTTGTCCAGTATCTGCCTTAACAGGGAGTATTTCCGCTCAGAAAGCAGTCCTTCTGCTAATTCCTGAATTTCTTCTAAATTAATATCAACAAAATCCAGTGCTTCTACTTTGATGTCATCGAATTTTCCCATGGGAATCCCTCCTTTATCATACATTTTGCAAAATAAAATGCAGCTTTATTCAGTCAGTTTGCTCTTTATGTCATATTTTATCATACATAAGGAAAAATTCCAATGAGTTATAAAGAAATGAGCCTGGTATGATGGTCTAACTTTGCCTATAAATACATAAATATAGAGAGAATATGGCAAAAGTGAGCTCTGTAGATGAAAAAGCATTTTTTGAAACGGTCGGCTGTTTTACTGTCAATAATTTTATGTATTGAGACTGGCTGCGCAGGAAATACAGGCAATGGTCAGACTCAGCAGGCATTCACGGAATATACGGATCAGATTTTTCGTACGGAAGTGGCTGCAAACACACTGAATATGCATTATACGCTGGCACATCCGGAAAATTATGGAATCACGGATTACACCGTTACATATGGGGATATATCCCAAAATTCTGAATTGGAAACGTCCATTCTTTTAGAAAACTGGAAAAAAAAGCTCGGTGATTTTGAGAAGAAGGAACTTACGGTTTCCCAGCAAATGACGTATGATATTATGATTGACTATATTGAACATGAATTAAAAGCGTCGGGTACAGAGGATTGTGAGGAAATACTGCGGCCCAGTACAGGTTTTCAGTCTCAGCTTCCCGTACTGCTTGCCGAATATACCTTTTATGATGAACAGGACATTGAGGATTATTTGAAGTTAATTTCCTGTACGCCAGATTTTTTCCGGCAGATTATAGAGGAAGAAAAAAGAAAGTCGCAACAGGGATTATTTATGGCGGATTTTGCAGTAGAAGATATTGTGAATCAGTGTAATAATTTTACACAGGATCCGCAAAATAATTATCTCTTATCCACATTTGACAGCCGTATCGGTGAAATGTCAGATAAACTTTCTAAGGAGCAGGCGGCTGCCTATATAGCCAGGAACCGCCAGCTTGTGCTAGAACGGCTAATCCCGGCTTATCAGAATATGGCACAGGAGATGGCCGCATTAAAAGGAACCGGGAAAAACAGCGGAGGATTATGCGGTCTGCCGGGAGGAAAGGAATATTACCGGTATCTTGTAAGAAATGTTACGGGTTCTGATCTTTCTGTAGAAGAAATGCAGAAGCAGACAGAAAAAAAGCGGGATCAGGACATGAAGGATTTAACAAAATTGGCGGCGGAAAATGCAGATATCAGTGAGATGTGCAGTAATTATCAGCTTCCCACAGAGGAACCTGAATTAATATTGGAAGATTTGCAGGAAAAAATGAAAAAGGATTTCCCAGCTGCGCCCGACGTCGGTTATACGGTAAAATCCGTACACCCGTCCTTGGAGGAGTATACTGCGCCGGCTTTCTATTTGACGCCTCCCATTGATGATATTTCTCAGAATTGTATCTATATTAATCAGTCTAAGGGAGATGAAAAGCTTAAACTTTATACGACGATTGCCCATGAAGGATTTCCGGGGCATCTGTACCAGAATGTCATGGAGCGCAGCAGCGGGCTTTCTGCAGTCCGCAGTCTGTTCGGAAGCAGCGGTTATGCCGAAGGATGGGCGACTTATGTGGAAATGCAGTCGTTCTATTATGCGGATGTTGATCCCAGGGTGGCGGCATATATGCAAAAAAATCAATCCGCGCTGCTGAGCCTTTATGCTACGGCGGACATGGGCATTCATTATCATGGCTGGACGCTGCGGGATACCGTTGATTTCTTTGGGGGATATCAGATTACAAATAAGCAGGTAATTAAAGAAATTTATCAGCTTATAATAGAAGAACCTGCTCATTATCTGAAATATTATATTGGGTATTTGGAGTTCTTGAATCTCAGAAAATACGCTGAGAAAAAATATGGAGACGGTTTCAGTAATTATAAATTTCATGAAAGCCTGATGAAAATGGGGCCTGCACCTTTTTCAATATTAAAAAAGTATTTGCCTCAATATTGGGAAAATTAAAACCTTGCGATCGGGGATGAACAGCAGCTTATATTAAAAACAGATACGGGATTTTCCAAACGGAATCCCGTATCTGTTTTTCTGTCACAATCCTTTTAGATTTTACCTATGTTTTATGATCCGCCGAAAGATTTCATCATCCGCTCCACGGAAGCAGGATCTGCTCCAAAGAGCTTTAAGATCATGCCCGCAGTCCAAATGCAAAAACGGCGTAAGTACAGAAATGCAAAGATAAATGCAATTCCAAATAAAATTCCCGTAATGAGTCTTCGAATATTACCGCTTTCATAGGACGTCAGCCTTTGCAGAAATCCATCAAAAATCAGGGGAAGCATCATTATCAGAACGATTTCAAATCTGGGGACGCCCCAGAAAATAACAATGGGAATGCCTGAAAGGATACCGATTAATTCACCTGTACAACGAGCACAGATCGGAAATTGTTTTCCCCGGAAATAGAAGGAGCGGTCTGGTCTGGCATGGCAGCCAAAAAAGATTCTCAGGAATTTTCCAATCTTAGAGTGAACCAAGCGCGATTCCTGCAGCTCCAAGGATTACGAACCAGATGATGTAAAATACAACGGAAACAATAACGCTTATCAGCGCACCAATTCCTGCAGCTTTTGCAGTCTTAGGTTTTTGATCTTTCCAAACCAGGAAAAGAATCAGACCGACAACCGGAATACAGCATCCTAATAATCCCCATAAAAATCCGCCATTATCGTTGTTATCCATATATCAACTCTCCTAACTTTGTTAAAATATTTTGAAGTTTATAAATTTTCTATAAACTCTTGTCTTATTATGCCAGAAGATGTCGAATTTGTCAATATAGCAGACTCGTTTTCAATCTATTTCCAGCAGCATTTTGTAAACGTCACGCTTGGAAATTCCCCGGTCTTTGGCCACCAGTTTCATGGCTTCTTTCCGGGAAACGCCCTGGTGTTCATATAATATCATATGCTCTGTGAGAGAAATTGTTTCCCAATTTTGCTGATTTTCTTTCTCTATTTCCTGTATATTTTTTCCCTGGATTACAAGCACAAATTCACCTTTTGGCTCTTGCTGCTGATAGTGGCGAAGCGCATGGGAAAGCGTGGCGGCGAAAATTGTTTCAAATTTTTTTGTAAGCTCTCTGCAGACGGTAATCTGGCGGTCGCCAAGCGTTTCAAACAGTTCTTCTAATGTCTTTACCAGGTGATGCGGCGCTTCATAGATAATAATTGTGCGGGTTTCTGATTTGAGGGAGGAGAGGATGTCAGAGCGTTCTTTTTTATTTCTGGGGAGGAATGCCTCGAAGGCAAAACGCCTGGTGGGAAGTCCGGACAGAGTGAGAGCGGTAATGCAGGCGGCGGCTCCGGGCAGCGAGGTGACCGTAATCCCAGCATCGTAACAGATACGTACGAGATCTTCTCCCGGATCGGAAATTCCGGGAGTTCCGGCGTCGGTAATCAATGCCACATTCAGCCCGTCGCGCATTTTTTGTGCAAGTTGGCGGGCCTTGTCAATTTTATTGTATTCATGATAACTTGTCATGGGAGTTTTGATGTTGAAATGGTTTAATAGTTTGATGGAGTTGCGGGTATCTTCAGCCGCAATTAAATCAACTTCTTTTAAGGTACGCAGTACTCTTAACGTGATATCTTCCAGGTTTCCGATAGGAGTAGCGCACAGGTATAATGTGCCTTGCATAAGTAATCCTTTCTTAAATCATGAGAGTATTATGAAATGACAGACTAATTGAAGTTTAGTAGCCGTAGGTATGATAGACTTCATCGGTGTATACGCCCGGTTCTTTATAGACAATCAGTGGTTTTTCTACCGTAATCCGGGGATTGCCGCCGCGAAGCCCTTCTAAGAGCACCATGTTAGGTTCTTTATCCGCAAAAGGGTAGACAAGCCGCATTCGTTTGGGTTCCAGGCCGTATTTTTGCATAAGCGTCATAATTTCAGCCAGTCTAAAAGGGCGGTGTACCATATAAAAACGTCCCTGGGGTTTTAGAAGGCGCGCGCTTTCGCGGATAACGTCTTCCAGGGTGCAGAGTATTTCATGGCGGGCAATCGCTTTTGCTTCATTGGAATTAGTGAGCCCATGTTGTCCGCTCATATAAGGAGGATTGGAAGTGACCACATGAAAAGAAGATGCCCCGAACTGTTTGGAAGCATCCTTGATATCGCCAATTTCAATGTTAATTTTATCTTCAAGATGGTTATACATGACGCTGCGCCTTGCCATATCTGCGCTTTGCGGCTGGATTTCCAGGCCGGTAAAATGCAGTCCGGGTGTCTTTGCCTCTAAGAGGATTGGAATAATTCCGGTTCCGGTGCCGAGATCTAGGACTGTTTCTTGAGGCTTTACCTGCACGAAACCTGATAAAAGAACGGCGTCCATGCCAAAACAAAATTTCTCAGGATTCTGAATAATGAAATATCCGTTGCGGTGCAGTTCGTCCAGCCTTTCATTTTCTAATAATTCTACAGACATGCAAAATTTCCTCTTTATTCCCGCGGACAACGAGAAAAATAGCCATGTTTACATGGCTATCTGACTAATGCCGCGAAGATGATCATAAATCAATGGGTGTCGTCAATTTTGGATTTTCCCTTGTCTTCTAAAGCGGACAATTCTTTTAGCTCTTCCGCAGAGAGTTTTGCATGATCTCTTCTGCGTTTGGGTTTGAAACGTAATTGATCGATCTTGTATTCCCGGATTTCCTTTTCATCGTCAATTTGTACAATAACCTTGACGGTCTGCCGCAGAACGTTAACGCTGTGTACTTCACCCTTCAGGCGGTCGTCGGTGGTGACATAATCTCCCACGTTGGGAAGGCGGCTGTTTAAATATTCATAGGTTTCCTCTTCATTCTTGAGGCAGCACATCAGTCTGCCGCAGACGCCGGAAATCTTGGAGGGGTTTAAAGACAGATTCTGTTCTTTTGCCATTTTGATAGACACGGGGGCAAATTCCGATAAAAAAGTATTACAGCAGAGAGGTCTGCCGCAAATGCCGATTCCGCCCAGAATCTTAGTCTCATCCCTGACGCCGATCTGCCGCAGCTCAATACGGGTACGGAACACGGCCGCGAGATCTTTCACCAGCTCACGGAAATCAATACGTCCGTCGGCGGTAAAATAAAATAAAAGCTTATTATTGTCAAAGGTGTATTCTGCGTCTACCAGTTTCATTTCCATATTGCGTTTCTGGATTTTTTCTAAACAGATTTGGAAGGCTTCTTTTTCTTTTGCGCGGTTTTTTGCTTCTATTTTTTCGTCCTCCTGGGAGGCGATTCGTATTACGGATTTAAGAGGCTGAATAACTTTTTCTTCCGGCAATTCCTTGGGCGCGATTATCACCGTTCCAAATTCTATGCCCCTGGCAGTTTCCACAATCACATGGCTGCCCTGGGAAATATCCAAATTTCCGGGGTCAAAATAGTAGATTTTTCCGGCAGTGCGGAATCTGACGCCAACTACTTTTATCATGTTCTAATTCTCCTTTATCGTCTGCAGGAGTAATTCTATCACTAAATCAAAATTAACATTGGCCTTCAGGCGGTTTTTTGCCTTGTCCAATGATTTGATAATAGTTTCAATTCCTTCGTAGGAACTCTTACTTGCCTGCCTTTTTATGTCGGAAATCTCGTCTTTAAAAATTAGGCTGTTGATATCGGATGTGGCTTTATAGAGCAGGACATCCCGGTACCAGATAAACATAATATCGAAATAGTCGTTGATTTCCAGTTTGTAATCGCCGATTCGTCTGACGATTTCGATCATTTCATGCAGTTCAATCTCTTTGATACGCTTTACTAACTGCAGCGCGGAAGTCTTAATCTCGTTAAAATCCTCTGAACTGGCAAGCTGAATGGCTTTTCCCACATTTCCCTGGGCGAATGCCGTACAGATATCAGCTTTATAATCTGGAATCTGATAGCGTTCCATCAAAAAATTATGAATGGCGCTGTCCGCAACCGCCTTGAGATTCAGGGTAATGCATCTGGACAAAATCGTAGGCAGAAATGAATCGGCATTGGAGGTCAGAAGCAGAATTACTGCATAAGCGGGAGGCTCTTCAATGGTTTTTAACAGAGCATTCTGTGCCTGCGGACTCATTTTTTCCGCCTCGCTGATAATATAGATTTTGTAAGGAGAGGCGTAGGGCTTGATGCTGATATCATTGTTAATCTGTCTGCGGATATCGTCAACAGAAATGGTATTCGGCTTCTCATGCTGTAAATAGATGATATCCGGCTGATTGCCAGAGAGCGCCTGCTGGCAGGAATGGCATTCCATGCAGCCGTCAGTGGAATGCTGTTCACACTGCAGCGCCATAGCAAAACTATTTGCAAGAGCCATTTTGCCCGAACGGTCTGGTCCGTTGAAAATATATGCGTGACTGACCTTGTTCATGGTAATTGCATTCTGCAAATGTTCTTTGATCTGTTCGTGTCCAATAATATTTGAAAAGCCTGCCATAATTTTTCCTCATTTCTGTATATAGTCTTAGGTGCAAACGTCCAGCAACAATCCCCGTATTTCTCCTACTTTACTTAAGATGGCAAGATGGTCTTTTTCATCTTTTACCAGTTCGCTGGCAAGGTCGTCGAGGTTCTTATCCACCAGCTTTACAATACCGTAGACTCTGTGGCGTCCTCTGCGGTCCAGAAAATTCTCTCTGGAAAATTTATGTGAACGGTTTACGATCTCATTCAGAAAATCTTTTACCAGGGTACGATATTTTTTCATATCACGGATATCCATATGCTCGGTAAGTTTTTCTCCCTGTTCTGTAATATCATTCATAAGACCGTTAAGTTTTTCCTGAAGCTCTGCTTCTTCAATATGGCTTGCCAGTGTAAATTTAAAGCTTCCGTCAGAGCGTTCCGTTGTATGGGGAGCTTCTACCGGCCGGGTCTGGGTAAGTTGTTCTACTTTGATTGCCATGAAATCACCTGCCCTTCTTCAAAAAAATCTTTTATTATATATTATCGGTTTTTTTGCAGCAGTTGTAAAGTAAAAAATACGTGTTTATCCGTTTCGCCCGTCTTGGAGGCGGTTCCTGATATAGACGGTAAGTTCTTTTTTGCAGCAGTCCAGGCTGTCGTTCACGAAAAAAGTGGTGATTCCGGCCTCTTTTAGTTTTTGCGGGGAGAAATCTTCTTCATCAGCGAGAAAACGGCGGCAAAGCTCTGCGTATTTCGGTTCCGACTGCAGCCGTTCCCGGTTCAGGGCGCGCTGCAGGCGTTCGCCGTCTTCCAAAACGATATAAAGCGGAACCAAAACGTTCTTGCCAAAATAGATCTGTAATTTGGCAAAAGAGTCCAAAGTGCCGATAATCAGGTAGTTGTTCTTGTCAAGATTAATCTGATGATCGTTTACCGTAAAGTATTTCCAGACGCCATGCACGGTGTGATAGGAACGAAGTTCGATAATTTTATCTTGCCGTTTCAGGTTTTGCAATTCTTCTTCTGTCAGAAAATAGTATTCCACACCGTTTGTCTCTCCGTCCCGGACAGGGCGGGTGGTATAAGGAATCAGCGTCTTTAGAGGAAGCGAAGCGTCTGCCAAAAGCTGCTTATAGACGGTGTCTTTCCCACATGCGCTTTTTCCCATTAAGCAAAATATTTTTCCCATTTATACGCACCTTTTCACAGTAATTTCTTATATAGTATAGTATAGGCTGCGGGAAATTGCAAAAGAAATATTTAGTAATTGTCTGCATTCTCTCAATTCGCTGTGATTATATCTGTTGTATCGTTAACAGTTCTCTTGGCGGTTTTCTGAACATTTTAATTAAGGACGCCGCGGTTATCAGCCCTGTCAGGATAGTTCCGGCGACTCCTGCAAGCAGAAGGATATTTATGGCAAGACGAATTTCTCCTATGGTTGTAAAGCTTTTTATTATGTGGCATGAAAATTGAACTGCCAGCGCCGCTATTATATAACCTATGGAAAAAAGAAGTTCATTTTCCAAAAACAATTGCGTAAACAGATTCGTTTTTGTGCAGCCAATCGAGAGCAGTATAGCCATTTCATGTATTCTTTCATGATTCCACATGGTCAGAAGCACGATGAGAATCAACACAGAAATAACAATAATGATAAGCATAAATATAAGAACAATTTGTTCCATGCGCATCATTGGTTCAGCCGATTGTTTATATTCTTCTGCATTTGTATTTATAAAAAAGTCCTCCCAATTATAATCCGGCAATGATATCATCTGATCATACAGATCAGGTAATTCTGCCGGATCTGGAACCCATATCGTGATACCGTTCGTGTATTGACGTTCGCTCAAACGGATATCTTCCAAAAATTGAAGACCGCTTTGTTCATCCACAAAAAGACAGTTTTCCAACATCTCGCATTCTGCACGCTGTCTGGTGTCGGTTTCACTGTCTTTCAAGGTAAATATTCCTACAATCTCATATTCATAACGGGTTCCGATTCCCTGCTTGGCGGATATTAAAAGATTATCGGTAACAACGCTGGAAATCTTATCGCCCAGTGATAATCCATTATATTCAGCCAGCGCATCTGAGATGATTGCCTTTTTTTCATCCTCCCGGGTCAGGTGGCGGCCTTCTTTGAGATAGAAATTTTCATTTGTAAATTCACGTACGAATCTGCTGTCGCCGCATGAAATAAATTTGGCAATCAAAGCGTCCTCATCCCCCTGCGGAGCAAACAGTCCGGGAATAAGCGAAATATTTTCCATAGACAAATAGTATACATTTTTACCTGTCCAGCCTTTCGGTTTTACTGCAGATACCACATCTTCTGCAAGTTTTGTCGATACAACAGATTCTTCGTCAAGCGTCCGTTCAATGGTAAGACAGGCAAAGAACTGTTCCCGTAATTCTTTTAAGGAATTGTTTACGCTCGTTTCAAGAACAACGCCTATTAATATCAGAAGTGAGAGTGTAAAAAAAGCCGCTGTTAAAACGATTGCCTTTTTCCGTTCTCTTTTTATACGAATTTCTATCCTGCGCCAAAGTGACATACGTTGTATTTTATTTTGCATATTTTACACCGTCCCGTCATTATAATTAAAGTTAAAAATTTCATCTGCATGTTCTGCCAGTTCCGATGAGTGGGTAACCATGATTACGCAGCGTCCCTCTTCATGAGCGCTTTTTTTAAGAAGTTCCACAATTTCTCTGGCAGATTCTTCGTCTAAATTTCCCGTCGGTTCGTCAGCAAGCAAAATTGGTTTGTCACTGGCAATCGCTCTTGCGATCGCTACTCGCTGCTGCTGTCCTCCGGAAAGTTTCAAAACGTTTCTATTCCAAAATTCTTTTCCCAGATTTACTTTTGTCAGTGATTCTTCCGGAGAAAGTTTTGCGGTTAGCTCTACATTTTCTTTTACGGTCATATATTCAATCAGATTATATCCCTGAAAAATAAAAGCGGCCTGCTCCTGACGATGTTTACTGAGTCCATACTCGCGAATATCTTTTCCTTCACAAAGAATGTTTCCCTCAGTTGGATTATCCAGCCCTCCAATCAATGAAAGCAGCGTGGTTTTTCCACAACCGGAAGCGCCTAAAATAGCATATAATTTTCCTTTTTGAAAATTAAGAGTAACATGTTCGAGGACATTGCGGTTGCCCGAATATGTATATGATACGTCTTTTACTTCAATCATAAAGATCCCTCCTTTGATATTTCATTTACACAATGTTCTTTTATCTGGTATACTTTATCAAAATATTTCAGATATTCTGTGCGGTGGGTCACAAAGATAACAATTTTATCCTTAAATTGTTTCAAGCCTTCAGAAAACAGCCATTCCTCGGATTCCTTATCAAAATTAGATGTACTTTCATCAAAGATCAGAATCGGGGTCTTTCTCAGAACAGCCCGGAGAAAAGCTATCTTTTGACGTTCGCCGCCAGAAAGATTTGTTCCTTCAACACCAATCACGGTATCCAGTCCCTGTGGAAAATGATGCAGTAAAGTATCCATTTTCATCCAATGCAATACTTCCAGAATTTCTTTATCAGTATACTCATGGAACGGATCGATATTTTCTCGGATTGTCTCCTGAAATAAATAAGGTGATTGCGTTACAACAGAGAAAAAAGAACGGTATTCTTTCAAATTAATTTTTTCAGTGTCCTGCCCGTTTAATAATATTTTACCTCCATCCAGCAGATAAAGTTTCAATAAAACTTGAATCAAAGTGCTTTTCCCACTGCCATTTTCCCCTATAATGGCGATACATTCTCCTTTTTGTGCGGTTAATGAAATATTTTTTAAAATCTTACGTTTTTCGTATCCAAAAGATAGATTTTCTATACAAATTTTTTCCGGTTGATCGACTGTAATTTCTGAGTCATGGCAAGGTTCTTCTTCCAGGTCAAAAAACTGTTCCAGCCGCTGGAAGGAAGGTTTGATTTGAGCCAGGATCATTTTTATATTCATTACCATTGAAATCGGTGTTGTTACATTTCCACTATAAGATATAAATGCCAGGACGCTGCCCAGACTCATTTCTCCTTTGCACGCATAATATCCGCCAAGTATATAGTAGACGGCAGTTAATATACCATGTATGATAGTCTCGGCAGAACTATTGGCCATATCAATAATATCTGATTTTTTTTCGTATTCCAGAAGTTCTATTTTTCTTTTGGAAAATTGTAAGCACTCATTTTCATATCTGTTCAAAAGTTTAATTTCTCTGATTCCCGATATACGGTCAGCCATCCATGAATGAAAACTTCGGCTTGCCTGAATAGAATCGTCTGTTATTTTTTCTTTGTGATTACTGAAAAATAACAAGATTAGAAACTTTATGGGAATAAAAATGATAATACATAGGGCCATTTTCCAATTAATATAGAAAAGGCCGGCCAGTCCTGTAAAAATTTTTAATACATAAAGAAACATTTGAAAGAAACCCTGATCCAGGATAATGCTGGCGCAGTTGATATCGGTATTCAACTGATTGATAATCTGTGCATTATTATTGCTGGTAAAATAACTTATCTTTAAATTCAGAAGTTTATGGAACGCATTTAAATGTAACTGATGCAGAGTTTCTTTTTTTAATTTCATTAACATCGAATTTTGTATGATTTCAATCATCTGCTGGAATAGAATAATGCTTACCAGGATAACGCTAAAAGTCAAAACCAAATGGTAATTTTGTCCTAAAATCCCCTGATCAGTGAGATTTTGAATCACTAGAGGCTGAAAAAATGAACCAGCCATACCAAGCATAGAGCATAACAGAATAAATGCAATATTTATTTTATATGGTTGTAATATTTCAAGTACCCGAAAAACAGTTTTTTTCATATTAATATCCACTTCTTTTTTGCATAGCGCTTTTTCTAGTTTAACAGCTCAACTAATGTATGGCACAGTCGTTTTTTCCAATCCAAATTCTTATTTATGACAATACTTTTTGCATCATCTGTGCGGATTACCACCCTTTTTTCATAGGAAAGTACAGTAATGTCATAGGCGTAATCATCTAATGTATCATTCCAATTGTATAATGAAAATATCAAAGAACAATCCACACATTTATCTGCCTCTTCTATCATGAAAGGTCTGGATACTATATCATTTTTAGGCGTTATGATTCTTATATCATCGGTACATGCGTGTTCAATAATTGCAACGGATTCCAGATTGTCCGCTTCCAGCAGATAATCCATTATGATACTTGCTTCATAAGGGATGTCTGATGAAATATAGGCGACGACCGGATTATCATTAGATGCTGCGGACTGGTATTTATCAAATATTCCAGCGGCAGGAAACGCTTTATTGGGATATTTTATCAGATGTGCGGCTGCTACAGGCGATGCAAAACTATTTCCTTCCCAAGTTTCAGTGAATGCAAGCGGGTATTTGCCACAACCACTTCTCCCAAAATACTATGAAAAAATCTCCTGCATTCTCCTGGAGCTAATTGCCCTTTCCAATCCTGTACCGCGCAGATAACATTTTTATAGGCGGCCGGCAAAGTCATATATCCTTTATTGCTTAACGCAGATACTATTTTAATTTTCAAAACGGAAAGTTTCTTTATGAGGGGGGTCAGTATAGTTCCGTCTGAAAGAAAAGTCGTTCCAATACTTAAACATATAATATCTATATGTTCTTTTATACATAATTCCAGTGCAGCCGCCATTTTTTTTATGGAAACAGAATGATTCCAGTTCTCTGCTATTCTGATGTCTACAAGCTCATAGCCGGCGGCATAATCCTCAAGGATACAAGCGCAGCAGGTTGCGTGTCTTCCGTTAACTTTATCTGCAAAAGGCTGACCATCCCATGTAATTTGTTTTACAACTCTTTGCGGATATTTTAATTTTGATCGGTCGATTCCTTCATCTATGATTGCAATACGCATATCAAACCTCATCTTATCATGGTTAAAACATCGATTGGATTGCGGCTTAATGTACTGTCCAGCGCTTCGGTTACAAAGAACAATACAACTACAAGCTCCAGTACGGCCACAATTAGCGTCGTAAAAACATTAAGATGCACTTCCAGGGTTTCCGGAAGGATATTATCTGCAAGCTGGCGCTGGTCCATGCTCATTTGCTGTGCCAGAGCATTGTCTCCCCGCGCAATGGCTGCATCTATTTCTTCCTGCGTATACTCTTTTACCTCATTGCCTCCGCCCATTCCTTTATAAATTCCGTTGGCAATGGCAGGAGCAAGAAGTACAGAGGTAAAGAAAGCGGCAAGAAAAGCAGTCAGCGCTATGATAAGATATTCTTTTTTTACCAGACTGCGGATCTCCTTTACCGAAGTTCCCATAGCCAGAAAAATCCCCCATTCCTTTCTTCTCTTTTTCGCATTATGCGTTATGAGAAGGGAAATCAGAACCATGGCGAGAACGCCTGATATAATAACGGTCCAAAAAAGAACCAGTTTCATATTTTCCAGAGGTTTTACGGCGTCACTGTACCGGGAGTCATCTTCGCACACTTTGAAATATTTCCAGTCAATCCAGTCCAAATCCCTGACTTTTTTCATTACTTCTGCCATTTCATCCGGGTTTTCAATATAGAGATGTCCGACGTTCAATTGGTCAGGATCGCCATAAAATGTGTCCAATACGTCGCAGGTCTTCTGGTCTACAATAATCCAATTTTCTAAAATATCTTCTTCACTGGTATTATAAGAAATTGCCTGTTCATAGGTCAGTTGAAAAAGCCCTACAATTTGTGTATCAATTCCGCCAAGAGAATAGATTGGATAACCGGAACGGCTTAAGGAACTTGTTTCAATTCGGAAGGAATCTCCTACGTTTAAATGGTTTTTTTCTGCCAGTTTTTTGGAGATAATCACTTTATATGTATCGTTTTGATTGATATGCCTTCCTTCAATCAATGCAAAAGAACCATTTTGAAATTCCTTAAGATTTTCACTGTTGCCAACCGGAAATCCATTGGTTAAATATTGCAGGTTTTTTGTTTCTTCTGCTGTATATGTATAACCGGGGGATGGATTTTTTAACTTTTCTAAGTGAGAGTGGTGAAAATAGCCTTCGATCAACTGGTAATCCCATAACAAAATTATCCCCGTGAGATCTCCGGCTTCGTACCCTGTGATTTCTTCTATTTCAGCCTGTACCCGGTCTAACATTTCAAACCCCACGTTAGGGCCGCAGTATATTTGGTAAGTCCGTCCTAACACCTCTACTTGTTCAAAAAAATCCGGATTGTTTCGATCCGGCACGACCTGCAGGTTAAAGCTGCTGCGGTAAGTGTTTTTTATATCTTGAATCGTATGGTCAGCAGACTGGTATATCATGAGAATGATTAAAAATAATAGCGAAAGACTTGCTAATACAAAAAAAATAAAATAATTTGTTTTTTTACGGCATAAGGATAAATATAATTTTTTACGATTCGTCATTCCTTACCTCCAAAATATAATAACAGCGGCGTGATGATTAAATTACAAAACAGTGAAAAACATAATTATCCAGGTAAATTATTGGCGTTGTGATCTATAACGTTTAAATAAGAATTTTGTGTTTTAAAGTTACTATTACTTATTGTCTGCAAATCCGAACATGCACATGGAGCTGAACATACACATAAAGCGCTTGCTGAATATGCAGAAACAGAGTTTTCGTTGGTTCTTAATGTCTTTTTTAATTTCCTGATATACTGTACCCTCTTTTTTTCAATGCAGCTGTTATTATTTGCTGAAATATAGTTAACGGAGACAATCTGTAATTCCCGGAATTGTAAAATTTTCCACGCATTGTTTAACATACCATCCACTTTGTCTTTCCATATACCCGTGTAAGTTCCTGTAAAAAATACAAATACTCCATGAAAAGAATTTTGTATTCTTCATCCAGAAGATTCTTATTCAAATCTTCTATCCGCTTATGGAAGGTATTCTCAAAAATAGTTTTTTCAGATTCCATATTCTGTTTTTTCGTTTCCATATCTGTCCCCTATATTACTTCAACTGTTTCTTTCATTCCATTGATTCTTTCATCAGCTTTCCGGCAACTGCTTCCCTGTTTTCCAGAAAGACTATCTGTTCTTCGGTAAATTTTCGGGGTGTTTTTCCGTGGTATCCCTGCCCAATGCCAGTATCTCTGTCTTTTGCACCTCTGTATTTATGCGAAGATAGTTTGAAGAGATTTTCTGTTTTCTCATATAATTATAGTATTTTCAGCGCCTTGCGCTTCGTTTACAGATTGTTTTTACAGTTTTACAACTTTAATGCTCTGATTGTTCTGGTCGCTCAGCCCTTCTACCAATAATCCCTGTTTCTGGCACTGGTCTACAATACTGATAATCTTGCCGGTCAGGATTTCGCCGGGGGCGATCAGAGGGATTCCCGGCGGATAAAGATAGACAAACTCCTGGCTGATATGACCGGTAGAAGCTTTTAGCGGGAGCCGCTCAGAGGGTTGTTCCATGGCAAGAGCAATGGGCATTTGCGGTTTTGGATTCTGGTAAATGTCATTGCTTGTTAAAAGCCGGGAATGTCCGGGTCTTTTCGAGCCGTAGATAACTTTCGAAGCAGTCCTGGAGTTTCCGGCGGATACGGAAATTCTTTCATCTATTTCCCTGAGGGCGCGGCTCAGGCGCTGAAATCCTTCCGGCGTGTCCATAATACTGGTGAGCGCGGTAGTATAATGACCTGCGCACATTTCCATCTGCAGATGATAGGTATTTAAAAGTTTGTGATAAAGCTTCTGTCCGGTCATCTCTGAATTTCCCACAGAAATTAATATTTTAGAAATATCCTGGTCAAAACAAATATCCTCAGAAACAGAAGTTTTGTCAAATACCTGTATATGTTTCAGGGACTTTGCCTGCTGATAAAACAGCTTTAGCTGCAGGATATATTCTTCCATAAAGGAGGAACCCTTTTCTTCCATAAAACGGATGCACTGATCCATAGACATCATCAGCAGATAGGAGGGGGAACTGGTCTGGTAAATTGACAGATAATGTTTCAGCGCATCGCGGTCTATGCGGTCTGAGTTCACATGCAGCAGAGCCGTTTGCGTAAAACTGGGCAAAGTTTTATGGAGGCTGTGTATCACTACGTCTGCGCCGCAGGAAAGCGCGGATTTTGGAAATTCTTCTGAAAAGGCGAAATGCGCCCCATGTGCCTCGTCTACAATTAAAGGAAGATTATAGGCATGTACAATTTCTGCAATGGCGCTGAGATCAGAAGTAACCCCGTCATAGGTGGGGGAAGTAATAAATACGGCGGCAATTTGAGGAAGGTCTTCCAAAGCCTGGGCCACATGTGCGGGAGAGACGGAACCGGAAATTCCAAATTCTGTGGCGGCGGGCAGAAGATACACGGTTTCCAGTCCTCTTAAATAGGCGGCATGGTATACAGATCTGTGACTGTTGCGGGACAACAGCAGAGTGCCAAGCCGCGGTAGTGCGGCGCTGACGGCGCTTAAGATGCCTGCCGTGCTTCCATTTACCAGATAGAAGGTTTCTTCTGCGCCATACAGGTCGGCGGCACGCTGCTGTGCTTCTTTTAAAATGCCCTGAGGGTGATGGAGATTGTCAAAACCTTCAATTTCCGTAATATCCAGAGAATACAAATCGGAAAAGTCGATAGTTCTGCGCTTGTGTCCCGGCATATGGAAGGGATAGCAGTCGCTGATGGAATTATTTTGCAGTTTTTGATCCAGGCGGGAAGTATCATCCTGCCAGCTGTATTTGATTTCAGACATAGTAGTCTCCCTTTCCTTTATTTTGTACGTTTTTTAAAAAATATCTGCTGGAATGTTTGGGTATTCCATCCCGCAGATTCTATTGTATTACAGAACGCAGAGGTATCTTTTAAGTATGAATAAATTTCTTGTGTAAATTATAGCATATTATGTATGAGAATCAAAGAAGGAATCAGGTTTTTAACAAGTGGCAGACGCAACAATTATTAGCTTATGATAATTTTACTGTAAATCGATAAAAAATTTGATAAACGAAAGAAAAATCACACAAAAACATGAAACTTTCTTTGCGTATTCCGCAGTCTGCAATGAAATACAGGATAGGAAATGCACTGACAGCCAGCGGGAAATCCATCTGTTTTTTGGATAGATCAAAAAAGATTCTTGTAGAGGAAACTTTTTATCTGCAGGGATGATTGAATTTAAAAAATTATTGTAGTACAATAGCACTAGTACAGCGAAAAATAGGTTTCTGATACATTGACGCAGGATGATTATTTCATATGCAAGGCGGAGGAATAAGGCGTTGCGGTGGCTACGTCGATTGACGACAACGCAGCAATGAACAAGCAGACAAGTCAAAGCAGCAGTTACTTAATATTCGTTGCACTAGACAGAAACAAGACAACAGGAGGAACGAAAAGTGAAAGCAAAAAGAAGCATCAGCGGTAAAATATTGGTCACGACTATTTTTATTGTAATGCTTTTAGCGGCAGTATTAGTGTCTTTAATGTCGCGATCCATGACATCTTTAACCGAGACGATTTTATCTGATGTACTGCCGTCTATGACAAAAACGGCATCGCAAAGCGTGGAAGGGAATATACATGTGCTGGCAGACCGTATCATAATGATTAGCGATAATGAGATTATGACAAATCCAGAGAGCGGGAAAAATGAGAAGCTGACAGCGCTTAAGAATGCAGCTTCCGGCATTGAGTTTATGTGGTTGGGATTGTATGATGCCGCGGGAGAATTGTATGTGGGTGCAGATTCTTGTCCGCAGTCATTGCAGCAGCGGAAGATATTTTCATTGATGCAGGAGACGCAGAATGTGGTAATAGATGATGTAGCTGCTTCTAATGACGAATTAGAGCTTGCCGTGGGAAAACCAGTGCTGGATGCAGAAGGGGAGCTTTTGTATTATCTTGTGGGAAGCTATAAGTATGAAGTATTAAATGACGTGCTAAACAGTATCAATATCAGCGCAAATGGGGAGGCGTTTATTATCAATGCAGACGGCCAGGTTATGGGAAACCGGAACACAGAACTGATTTATGACAGGACGGATCTGGCAGCGTATACTGGTTCTGAGGAACTGGAAAATAAGGTTGTTTCAGGGATGACGGGAATTATGGCTTTAAAGCAGGGCAAGGATGTAAAACTGGCGAGTTATGTGCCGGTGAATGGAACAAACTGGTATCTGGTAATCGTTATTCCAAGCAGTGATTTTATGGGGCCGGCGCAGGAGAGTATCACGATGGGAATCATACTTACGGCGGGAATGATTCTTTTGGCAATCCTGATGATTGTGGGATTTTCTTCTAAAATACATAAGTCGTTAAAAATTGTAACCAGGCGGATTGAATTGCTGGAAGAAGGGGACTTGAAGACGCCTGCAGATATTATAAAGACCAAAGATGAGACGCAGGTATTATCGATGGCCCTGAATAGTACTATTTCAGGGATCAATGGATATATTTCACAGCTCTCAAGGGTTTTATCCAGCATTTCAGAGGGCAACTTTGATGTCTCGATTGAAGAAGAATTTCAGGGAGACTTTATTCAGATTAAAGATGCGCTGCAGAAGATTATCAGTTCTTTGAACAATATGTTAAGGTCCGTACAGGAATCTTCAGCCGAGGTGCTGCAAACGGCAAGGACCGTTTCAGAAGGAGCGGCGATGGTACATAACGGTTCTACAGAACAGTCAAATTCTTTGATGACGCTCACAGAAGAAACGAAAGCTATTGAAGAGAATATCCGTGAAGTCAATGATAATACAAGACGTGCCGGCGAGCTGATGGAGAAGGCAAAGGAAAGTTTGAGCACTGGCGATGAGAACATGAAGAATTTGCTGAAGGCTATGGAAGATATACATGAGAATGCGGTTGAAATTAATAAAATCAATAAATTATTGGAGGACATTGCGCAGCAGACGAATATATTGGCGTTAAATGCTTCTGTGGAGGCAAGCCGTGCCGGCGAGATGGGCAAGGGATTTGCGGTTGTTGCATCTGAAGTGCGCAGCCTTGCGGCGCAGAGTACAGAATCCGCGCATCATGCCACGGAGGTAATCACCAACTCCCAGTATGCAATATCGCACGGGGTGCGGTATGCAAAGCAGGCGGCTGAATCATTTGAGGAAATTGAGTCTGTTTCCAATGAAATTTCAGATATTACGGAACGCCTGGGTAAAGCGGTGACAGTTCAAAAAGATTCTCTTGAGAATATGACAGAGCAGATTGCACAGATTAATGATTTTGCACAGAAGAATCTGGAGGCAAGTTACGAAAGCACTACGGCAAGTGAGAAATTAAACCGTCAGGCACAAGAACTGCAGGGCGTGTCGGAACGTTTCCAGCTAAGGAGGAGATAAGTTAAAATGAAAAAACGTGGAATGTTTGCTATCATGCTGGGACTGATTTTTTGTATGATGGTTTGCGGATGTGGAGACAGTAAAGAAGAGGGTAAATTCGTAGATGGATATTATACTGCTGTTATGTCAGATTACAGTTTTGGATGGAAAGAGTACGTTACCATCTGTGTGATGGAGCATGAGATTGTGAATGTGGAATATAATGCCAGAAATAAAGCCGGGTTTATTAAATCCTGGGACAGCGCTTATATGCGCAATATGAATTCTGTTATGGGGATATATCCCAACCGCTATACCCGCGACTATGCGGCGCAGCTTCTGAAGACACAGAGTATGGAAGGAATTGATCTGCTGGCAGGAGCTTCTTCTTCCGGGGGGAATTTTCAGAAAATGGCGGCGGCGCTGTTAGAGAGCGCCCGTACTGGAAATACGGAAATCCAGGTGGTAGAATCCGTACATGAAGAAGAATGAAAAACTATAAATTTGCGGTCCGTTCTATTGAAAATAAGCACGAGGATAAAATATTGATGCGTAGATTTTTCAGGATTCGCAAAATCTCAATTTTGTTTTAACTGATTAATATTTTGAACCTCCGGTTGTTTGAGTGTACTGACCACCGGAGGTTCATTATTTTAACGTATCTTAAATTTTATCGTATCATTGCCAGATGAAAACTGAATCAATAATTCTTCTGTGGAATCTGCTACGGAATCGGGAATCTCAAAGGCGATTTCGCCTTTCGCAGAGGATAAAGGGTTTATCGTTGAGTCATGTAAGTCATTACTATATCCCATTAAATTTGTAGCGCTAAATACATATCCGTCTGAATATAAAATTTCTGCATATACATCATCCCCCATTTGATAGCTTGGAAGGAAACGATCTGCCTGCTTTCCATCATTATTGACTGCGACAAATACGTGCATATATTTATTACCATCGTCAGGAGAATAATAACCGTAATCACCGTCGATAGAGTCAACTATTTGTGCGTCGGTCACGCTAATTGTCCAATCTTTGAGCGGGGCGCCGGCGCCTAAATTGTAAATGGTTTCTGGCGTTTCATCAGCCGGAGTTTCCTGATTGTCATCAGCCGGGGTTTCATCAGCCGGAGTTTCCTGATTATCATCAGCCGGGGTTTCATCAGTCGGAGTTTCCTGATTGTCGTCCGCCGGCGTTTTGTCTGCTGATGTTCCGTCGGCTGTATTGGCATTGTCATCCGATTGAGTGTTTTCTTGTGCGTCCTCAGATTTTTCGTTATTTTCCGTCGTCTTTTCATTTTCAGATGATAGGGGCTTTGTGTCGTCTATGGAATTATTATTTCCACAGGCTGAACAATAAAGTGTTAATGTGCACATCAATAAGACTGTTAATAGTTTTCTTTTCATAAGTTAACCCTCTTTTCTTTAAGTATTTTTGTTAAAACGCTTAAGTAGTATCATTTAATATAATATGTTAGTATCGATGCGTTACTTTTTTGTAAATGTATATATTTTAGGATCTCTTGCTGTGCCTGAAAAGCATGTGTCTTTTCCGTTGTTATCGGACATTACTCACAGACAAGCATTTATTGGAATGTTTCTTTCATTATTATATCACAAGACGATCATTATTCGCAAGCGATTACTGCTCCTGTATGATATAAAAATACTTGAGATTGCGGAATCATACGCCGTGAGAAGAGGAGGCAAAGCGGGAAGCGTCTGAGAGTTCTTAAGGATAATAATTATGGTATAATATACATTTTTATTACATAAAATAAAAACACGAAGAAAAAATTTGACATTTTCCTCTTTTTGGAATATAATATACTTCGTTAACGCGGGGTGGAGCAGTCTGGAAGCTCGTCGGGCTCATAACCCGAAGGCCGCAGGTTCAAATCCTGCCCCCGCAACTAATAACAGCAGTAACCGTACGGTTGCTGCTATTTTTAAATACGCGCGGGCAGCGCAATAAAAAAGAAGGCAGAGCGAGTATGATTTATCAAAATATTTTAGAAGCAATGGGAAATACGCCGTTAATTCGTCTGAATCATATGGTGGAACCTGGAAGCGCACAGATTCTTGTAAAGTTTGAAGGATTGAACGTGGGCGGTTCCATCAAGACCAGGACGGCATATAATATGATTCAGGAAGCGGAACGGCAGGGGCTGATCCGGGAAGATACGATTATTGTGGAGCCTACCAGCGGTAACCAGGGGATCGGCCTGGCGCTTGTAGGGGCTGTGCGGGGTTATCAGACCAGGATTATTATGCCGGATTCTGTCAGTGAGGAACGGCAGAAACTGGTAGAGCATTATGGGGCGGAAGTGATTTTGATCCATGATGCGGGAAATATTGGCGCCTGTATCGAGGAATGCCTTCAGACAGCCCTTGCTATGGCCAGGCAGGATTCCAGAGTGTTTGTGCCTCAGCAATTTGAGAACCCGGCGAACCCTGCAGTACATAAGATACAGACCGGACTGGAAATTTTAGAGCAGATCGCGGGTCCAATTCATGGATTTTGTTCCGGGATTGGTACAGGCGGGACAATTACGGGTGTAGGAGAGACGTTAAAAGAAAAAAATCCGGATATGATAATCTGGGCGGTAGAGCCGGAACATGCGGCAATTTTGTCAGGAGGTTCCATAGGAACCCATTTGCAGATGGGCATTGGCGACGGATTGATACCGCAGATATTAAACCAGGAAATTTATGATGAGGTCTGCATCATAACAGACGAGGAAGCGCTTGCGACTTCGAAGCAGCTTGCTTCGCGGGAAGGAATTATGTGCGGGATTTCCAGCGGGACCAATGTGGCGGCAGCTATAAAACTTGCGCGTAAGCTTGGAAGCGGCAAAACCGTGGTTACGATATTGCCGGATACGGCGGAACGCTACTTTTCCACACCGCTGTTTGCAAAGTAGCGCCGCTTAGGGGAAGACGCTTCCTACAGCATACAGACTTTCGGCCAGATCGGCCCGGTAGTCGGGGGAATCGGGATTTAAACTGTTGATTACGCAGCCAAAACTTTTCATGTTCCCGGTAGCGTGAATGTATTGGCTGTTTCCCAGATAGAGCGCGACATGTCCGGGAAAATATAGAAGGTCCGCAGGTTTTATCCGGGAAAAGGGAATCTCCCGTACCGGATAGCCTGCCTGCATATGAGCGTCGCGGTAAATTTGTATGCCGCACATATAATAGCTCATAAAAGTAAGCCCGGAGCAGTCGATGCCTTCATGGGTCTTTCCTCCCCAGCGGTATTGGGTGCCGAGATAAGAAAAGGCATAGTCCAGAATGGCAGAGCGAAGCCCTGCCTGGGATTCTGCCTTTTCTTGTTGGAGGCAGCGTTCGTCACGCCTCTCGACAGTTATTTGAGCGCAAGACACAGCAAGCGCTGGCACATATCCTATAGAGCCGCCGGCAAGCCGGATTTTCTGCCAGCCGTTCTCGGAGCGGCCGCATAGCAATACATGGCTTCCCATAAAAAGTGTGGTGATAACGGGAGCCTGCACCTTTGGGGCGGCGAGAACATCGGTAAGGCGCTGTACAAGTACCCGGGAAGATTGGGAATTGCCCCATATGGAGGCATCCCTTTGGGACAGTTTTTGGACGTCGGAAATGGAGAGCCATCCGCTGTAGCCATATTCCGTTGTGATTTTCAGATAATCTTTCTGACAGTCCTGAACATGGACAATCCAGCCGCAAAGCAATTCATCGGCAGTCTGCTGCCCCGGCAGGCATTGATTCTGTAAACAAATAGATTCATAAAGAGTGGTTTTGGGGGTGATGACAATGGCTTGCTGCATAAAAGAACCCTTTCATTTTAGATTAAATTTGTTGTTATAGCAATTCATGATAGAAATTCAACACATTTCGGTAAAAGATCTGTTCTATTTCACTTGCGTGAAATCCGCATTTTTGCAATTCATGTTCCAGTAATTCCAGATGGCTGCAATTTTTTAATTCCAGATTATCGTCGATACCATCGAAATCAGAACCGAGACCAATACAGGATATGCCGCCTCGGTTTGCAATATGCCTGATGTGTAAAGCGATATCTCTGACATAACTAAAATATTGGTTCTCTTCTCCCGGTACATCGCAGAGAAAAGGGCCGTAATAATTTGCGCCGATGATACCGCCCCGGTCGGCGATACTGCGGATGAGATGATCCGGCAGGTTACGCCTTCGGTGGCAAAGGCTGCGGGCATTGGAATGGCTGGCGCAGAAAGGCTTTTTGGCAAACTGGCATACTTCCTTGATACCCTGGTCCGATAAATGCGATACATCGGGAATCATACCGAGGGATTCCATTTCGCATAAAAATTCCTGCCCCAGGGAAGTCAGTCCTTTTTGCGGTCGGCAGTAATTCAAAGGTTTGCCGCTCTTTGTTTTTTTGGGGAAACAGTATTTCAATTGCCAGAGGGGAGCCGGTTCTGCCGGAACACCCAGGCTGTTGGGATAATTCCAGGTAAAGGTCATCATTCGTACCCCGAGTTTATGAAATTCCCGGAGTTTTTCCAGACTTCTGCAGCAGGCTTCGCCTTCTTCTAAGGTGAGCAGAGCCGACATTTTTCCCTGCTTTTTATTGGCGGTAATGTCGGAATAGGAAGTAACCGGTACGATCAGATCAGAATTTTTCTTCATTTCCTCCTGATATATGGCAAGTTGTTCGTGGAATGTCTCATAAGGATGATCTGTGTCACTAAGATCAATAAACAGGGCGAAATTTTGCAATAGATAATCTGCGCGTTTCATTTTTAACAAGTCTACATGAAAAAGATTTTCCCGGAGAGATGCCTCTTTTTTTTGTTTTCTTTCCTGATAAATGCGGGAAATAGTGTCGCAATGCAAATCAATAATTTTCATTGGCAGGCTCCTGTATATAAGATTGTATTTATAATTATGAGAGATGCAAGAAAAATAGTATGTGTTTCTTCTGGAGAAAAAACGACAGGCGGTTCGTTATATAGATTGTAAGAATTTTGTAAGGTATTCTTATATTTTCTTTAAGAAATACAGTGTAAGCTTAATAATATTGAAGAAAGATATTATGGAAAGGAAGGAAATTCATTGGATCATTTGATTAAGGTACAGGATATGTGTAAAGTTTACAATCCTGGAGAAAACGAAGTCCGCGCGCTGGACCATGTAAGTCTGGAGATACGAAAAGGGGAATTTGTGGCGATTATCGGGCATTCCGGGTCTGGTAAATCCACCCTTATGAACATGCTGGGCTGCCTGGATGTGCCTACTTCCGGCGCCTATTATCTCAATGGCAGGGATGTATCCTCACTTAAGGATAACCAGCTATCAGAAATACGGAATCAGGAAATCGGCTTTATTTTTCAGGGCTTTAATTTAATCGCCAATCTCACGGCCCTTGAAAATGTGGAGCTGCCTTTGATATACCGGGGGATTGGCAGAAATCAGCGGCACAAACTTGCAAAGGAGGCTTTGATACGGGTGGGACTGGAAAAAAGAATGGACCACAAACCTTCTGAAATGTCAGGGGGGCAGCAGCAGAGGGTGGCGATTGCCCGCGCCATTGCAGCGGAACCTCCGGTGATTCTGGCAGATGAACCGACGGGAAATCTTGATTCTGCTTCTACGGGGGAAATCATGGATATTTTACGAGGGCTTCATGATTTGGGCCGCAGCGTCATCTTGATTACGCATGACAACGAGATTGCGGACCAGGCAAAGCGGGTGATTCGTATTTTGGATGGAAGAATTGTGGAAGATTACTATAATACGGATATCAGTGCACAGGAGGCATAGTTATGAAAAAGAAAAAAATATTAAAAATAGCGATACCGGCAGCAGTTGTTGTAGTAATTGGAGGCGTGACTGTGCGGAACAATGCGGCGAACACCGCAAGAGAACGGGCAGAAGCCATGACGGTAGAAGCTATGACGGTAGAGACGGGCGATGTGACAGAAACGGTAGAGACGAACGGGACGGTTGTCAGCGGCCAGCAGAAAGTCATTTTCTCTCCGGTAAATGCGAACGTGAGCATGGCTGATTTTCAGGTTGGCGATCTGGTGAAGGCAGGAACACCTTTGGTGTCTTTTGATTTGAAAGACTTAGAGGAGCAGAATCAGAAGGCGGAGCTGACGGTGAGAGCCAATGAATTAAGCTATCAGGACAGCGTCAACAAATCCAATGAAGCTGCAAACCGCCAGGCGGCGGCAAGAAATCAGGCGGCGGCGCTGCAGGCACAGGTAAACGCCAAGACGCAGGAGGTGGAGCAGCTTGCGAACGCACTTACAGGACTGGCGCAGCAGCAGATGGTAGAGCGGCAGCAGCAGACAGAGGAAGTAGAAAGCCAGACGCATGAACTGGAGAGTCAATTAAAGACGGCGCAGAAAGAACTGGAATCAGCCAGAAAAATTTATGACAAGGCTGCAGCGGCCCAGCAGACGGCGCAGGTAAATTTTGACGCGGCGGCTGCAGCGGCAGAGAATGACGCCCAGGGGCTTGAGACGGCGAGGGAAAAACTGAACCAGGCGAATAAGGATTTGACAGCGGCAAAGAATGACTATGAAAATAAGCAGCAGGCAGTGGAGGAACTGCAAAACCAGATCGGTCATTTACAGGCGGCTTTTGCAGAAGCACAGGATACGGACACAGACATACAGCTTCAGCAAAAGCTGCAGACGGCGCAGTCGGAACTGGCGGAGCTAAAAGGAAATCTGGAGAGCCAGAAAGCCATTGCGGAGGGAGAGAGCGGGGCTTTGAGCAGCGCGGCCAAAGAGCAGATGCGCACGAATAATAATTTAGCCGAGTTAGAGAGCAAATCTCTGGAAGAACTGATTGCAGAAGGCAGGAAAGGTATCCAGGCGGAATTTAACGGGGTGATTTCGGATAAACAGATTATGGAGGGGGGGATGGTGACTCAGGGAATGCAATTGTTTACCCTGCAGAGCATAGAAGATGTGAATGTGGAGGTACTGTTGTCAAAAAATGTCTATGAGAGGATAAAAGAAGGGCAGAAAGCGGAGATTACCTTTGCCGGGCAGACATACCAGGGGACGGTAAAACGCATCAGCCGAATTGCAGCTGCGGGAATGTCTGGCAGCAACCAGGCGGCGGTATCTTCTGCCTCTGTCATGGCGACGATACATATTGATAACCCGGACGATCATATTTTCCTGGGAGTGGACGCCAAAGTAACCATTCAGGCAGCGGAGGCCAGGGATGTGCTGGTTCTTCCCACGGAGGCGGTGAATATCGGCAAAGACGGCACATTCTGCTGGGTGTATGAGGATGGCGTCATGAAAAAACGCAGCATTACCACAGGCGTTACCGCCGATGACTGTGTGGAAATTATACAGGGAATTGATGAAGGAGAGCAGGTGATACCAGATCCAGGTAATCATGAAGAAGGGGATTCTGTCACGGTAACAAAGACGCAGGAAGAGGAAGTTATGGAAGATGAGTAGGAAAACACCATAGAATGGAGAAAACCATGGGAAATATTGCAGAATATATTAAAATGGCATTGAAAAATATAACCGCGAACAAAGGACGTTCTTTCCTTACGATGCTGGGTATTATTATTGGGATTTCTTCCGTGATTATGGTAATGGCGGTGGGAGACGGAACGGCGAACGCCATGAATGCGGAGGTACAGGATTTGGGGACCGGTCAAATTAATGTTTTTTGCAGCGACGACGCGGTAAATGCAGAAGCGTGGATCACGCCCCAGGACGTGGAAGCCTTGAAAGAAAAAATTGAAGGCGTGGAGGGAGCGACACCCAATGACGGCGCATCAGGCACCACGGTGACCGGAAAGGGAGAATTTTCTCTAAACTTAAGCGGCGGTACAGAGGATTTACAAAAATCAATGAATTATAACTTAAAGCGCGGCGCTTATTTTACGGCGGCGGATGTAGAAGAGGGAAAACGAGTCTGCGTCCTTACTGACAGCGACGCTAAACGGCTGTTTGGATGCGACGATGTGGTCGGCATGGAGCTTGAGGTAGATATCGGCGGAATCAGCGGCAGTTACCGGATTGTGGGCATTACTCAGCAGAAAGAAAATACCAGCTTTATCAGTTATACGTATGAGGGAATGCCAGTAAGCCTGGATGTGCCGTATACCTCTTTTTCTAATTTTGGATGGGAGAGTAATTCTTTTTATTCGATTACGGTGTTTGCCAATGATCAGGCAAGCGGCAAGCAGGTTTCGCGAGATATTATCCATACGCTTGAAACCAGGCATCAATGCGCCGGAGAGGAATATTATCAGATTCAGAGTTTTCAGGATATGCTTACCGAAATGAACAATATGCTGGCAATTGTCACCACGTTCATTTCCTGTGTGGCGGCGATTTCCCTGATTGTAGGGGGAATCGGCGTTATGAATATCATGCTGGTGTCCGTGACGGAACGTACCAGGGAGATTGGGATACGTAAATCTCTGGGAGCGAAAACGTCATCCATCTTACTGCAATTTCTTGCGGAAGCAGCAATACTGACGGTTTTGGGCGGAATTATTGGGATTATTCTGGGACTTCTGGGAGCGGTTTTAGCCTGTAAATTGATGACGGCGTCTATGGGCAGCGCTATTTCTCCGGGAATAAAGGTCAGTACCATATTGGGAGCTACGTTGTTTTCTTGCGGAATCGGCGTATTCTTTGGCATTTATCCGGCCAGGAAGGCGGCAAAATTAAGCCCTATTGAGGCGCTTAGAAGGAATTAATGATATCATTTTTTTCACTTAATATAAAAACAGCGGGCATTTGCCCGCTGTTTTTACAGGATTGTGCTATTTTACCTTTACGCTCTTGGCAGCGCTGAATTTGGTAGACACTTTCTGGCCGTTAATTGTTGTATAAGCCTGCACCTTAAAATAATATTTCTTACCGCTCTTTAAATTTTTGATGAGCTTGGAGGTGCTCTTTATGTCTGCCTTTTTCGCTTTTTTAAATTTGGCGTTGTCTGCATACTGTATCACATATCCCTTTGCATTTTTTACCTTGGTGAGCGTAACCTTAACCTGTTTCTTCTTAGAACTTTTTACTGTCTTGATGGCTGCAGCAGAAGATTTGAAAGCGTCTTTCTGTGCGGCAACTAACGCCTGTTTCGCCTCGTTTGCGTCCTTCTGTGCGGTTGTTAACGCCTGTTTCGCCTCGTTTGCAGCATTCTGTGCGGCAAGCAGATCCTTTTTGGCCTGCGCTATCTCTGATTCGAGAGCCGTCGTATTGTTTTTTAAACCTGCAGCTGCGGCAAGAAGTCCGTTTGCGGCAGATGTTATCTGCGCTTCCGTGGCGTTTGTATCCTTCATTACACGGTCCGCTTCTGCAAGAGCTGTCTGGAAGACTGCCGCAGTTGCCGGCGTATAGGCGGAGGTATCAAGGTTCTTATAGGAATTATAAACGGTTTCAAGCAGCGTGGTTTTAATGAGGTCTGTACTGGAAGAACCGCTGACTTTTGCCAGAGTATCCTGGTAGAGCATATAAAAGGCTGCTGCTGACCAGCTAAAGTTTTTCGTATGTAATCCTTCTCCGGTAACCGGGTTGTAGTTTTCGCGTATCGGGCCGTCTCCCAATAAGCCTTCGGTATTGTCAAATAATGCATACGTCATATCCAGTGCGTCCGCTGTGTAGCCGTAGTTTTCCAGCGCTTCTACACCGTAAAGCGCCTGATCCATCCACACCGGGCCTCTCCAGTAGGTAGAAGGAGTAAACTTGTCATTGTCCTTGGACGCTGTCGGGAAGGGAACTTTTAAGTTAAATTTATCGGTGTCAACCATATTATCTCTTACTTTTGCAGCCTGTGCGGGAGTTGCCAGATTTGCCCACAGCGGAATCCAGCCCTCCGTTCCTTTTCCGCGGTTTACTAAGAGTTTCTTTACTTTGCCGTCCTGGCTCGTCTGCAGGTCATAGTAAAAGCCGGTCGTTTCATCGTACATATTTTCGTTGATGTATTTCTGTACGTTTTCGGCTTCAGCCTGGTATTTTGCAGCGTCGTCCGCTTTTCCTAAAACTTCAGCCATAGATTTTAAGTATAATTTTTCCGCATACAGATATGCGTTTAAGTCTACCGATTCCTGGTTGATAGTGAAGCTGATGGTTTTGCCGTTTTTGTCTGTGTTTTCGTAAACTTTTACTCCAATATCGTCATCGCCGTTGCCTTCTACGTCAAAACGGGTTGCATTATCCATTCCGCTTTCCCATGCGGCCGCTTCAATTACAGCTTCGGGATTTACAACTTTCTTACCGTTTTCATCCGTTTCGATTACCCATTCGCCGTCTTCTTGCTGTACCCAGTTATAGTGATCGTCGCATACCATTCCGCCATATTCGGCAATGCCGTTTTGGTCAGCGTCGCGGTTTGTGTACCACCAGTCGTGGTATTTTACTAATTTTGGATACATTTCCTCTAAAAATGCCTGATCTTTGGTCTGTTCATAGACATTCCAGATAGACCAGCCAGCCAGGGCAGGTTTAGAGTTACGCTCATTCCAGTTTCCGCCGTCTCCGCCCCGGTCTGCATTTTTATTATAGAAAATACAGTCGATAATAGCTCCGGCGTCCTCGGGACGTACCTCGTCATTTTCTGTAATCTGATGGTCGAAGAGTGCGCGTACGTTGTTTTTCGCCAAATCACCGTTAAAGCGTGCAATCGCTACTACTTCTTTCCAGGAGTCCCATGCCCACATACCGATAAACCATTTATAGGACATAGAGGGAACGACGCCGTCATGCAGCAGGGCGCCGGCGGCGCTTCTCCAGTTTGTAGTCAGCGTTTCAATCGATTTTACAGCGGCATTCCGGTAAATCTTGCTGACGGAATTTCCCGCATCTTCAAAGGTCTTATCCAGATATCCCTGCCAGCGCGTGGTGTTTTCGTCGAAATATTCCTGCGGCTCTGCAAAAACAGCGTCATTTTTTGCCAGTTCTGCCGCTTCTTCCTCAGCAGTAAAGGTAAAGCTTTGCGTCTGGCAGGTGGTGAAGGACGAGCCTTTGCGGAGTGGAACGCTGTTCTTGTACGCGGATTCATAAGACATTCCGTTCAGGGTGGTGGTAACGGGCTTGTCAAATGTAACATTGAATCTGTTTTCATCTCTGGTCAGGTAATTCCAGGTATTGCGGACTTCCTGGAAAGCAACTTCAACGCCGTCGTCGGCAGTAACAAGGCTTGCCTTCATATCAATGCCGTTTGTGTGTTCAAAGAGTCTTCCGGTCCATTTGATCTCTAAATCCAGGTCGGGGTAAGTGTAATTTGCCGTATCATTCCCGCCGAGATTTTCGATGGTGGTCCGGATTAATGCCGTACGGTTGGAAACGTAGATAAGTTCCAGCGTCAGCCGGATGGAAGCCGCTTTTGTACGGTCTTCTGTTATATAAACGGCGTCCTCGTAAGTCTGTACCAGTTTGCCGGGATAATAAGTCTGTTTTGCATCGAAGTTAGCAAGATTAAATACATAACCTGTGTTTTTGTCAGAAATTTCAATTTTACTGAATGCGTCTGACAGATTTACAGGATATTCTTCGGCAATGATAACCGGTCCTGCAAAGCCTCCGTATAACTGTGTTGCTTCTGAATCGTGAAGATAATAGCCATGCCATGCGCCTAAATCGGCGAAATTGTTAAATTTGTTCGTGCTGTAACCGCCATAAATATATTCTGTGGGCGTAGCCGTAATATCCAGCACGTTCGCATAGTCTTCGATGTTATTCGTGATGGGAGCCGCCTCCACAGGCATTGGTTTTGTAATGGATGGCTGGATGACTCCGATTGTCAGCGCAGCTGCACATACACCGCTTATAAAACGTTTCCATAACTTTTGTTTCATTGAATTTTCCTCCTAAAATTAGTAAGTAGTTTGTTCAGTTTTGCTATTTTGCGTTTTATTTTTGGATTGCATATACCCAGCAGCGTTTGAAAGGGTACAGGGTAACTAAATGTTTGTTTCTCGTTGTCCTCCTTTCTCTAAATTTTCTCTCAAACGCAAAAAGAGCCATTCTAGGACTCTTAAATTAAGGACTTAAGTATATCATAATTGTCTAAAAAGTACAAGTAAAAGCAATGTGAATTAATAAAAATAGAAAAAACTGACAAAACCTGTGCCGGTTTAATTTATACAATTGTTAATTTGACGAAAATAAAAGTATATTATATAATATATTTCTCGCTGATTTTGTTTTGTAAGAAAAATACACCATGTGAAAGCGGGAACAGATGCACTGTTCCCTGCCGATTCCGTGTATATGCGGAGCAGTAATTGATGGTGCAAAGGCATTCAAATACGATTTCAGCTTCTTTAAATCCATAAAACGTGATATAATTTTCAATATTACCGGATGGTTAGAATGTTATGAGGTTTCATAAGTGTTACTAAATTATAAATTTGAAAATTATCTGTCGTTTCGCGAAAGTGTGACGTTTTCTATGGCCGCTCCCAAAACCAGGGTAAAAAAGCGGTATCCGAATAATTATGTATCGGCAGGGCAGGGATGTGATATATTGAAATCGGCTGTGATTGCAGGTGAAAATGCAGGCGGAAAATCAAATTTTGTAAGTAGTCTGCAGTATTTACGTTCTTTTTTTCAGGAGAACAAAGAACCGGAAGTATATAGAAGTAAAATAAATGTAGATAATAATGCGCAGCAGTGCTGGAAAAAATGCCATTCGCTGCAGAGATTTGAGGTTGAAATCTATATAAGGAATATAGGGTTTTATTACTATCATCTGCAGCTTGATTTCGCTGGTATTGTAACAGAAAAATTAAGCTATAAAAGCCATAATAAAAAAAGATATACACAAATTTTATCCATATACAGAGAGGCGTGCAGGCTTCCATGCGCCAAAGATGAGCGTGGATGTCCAACGCATGGACAGTGTGAGACAAAAGCTTCTGCAAACTGCCGCGTAGAATTTTCCGGTTCGATAGCCGGAATGGAGGAAGTTTTGGAAATGGCAGTGAACACGCGGAGAAAAATGGGGCTGGCGGTTACTAAGCTGGCTGTTTTGGGAGACGAACATGCTATAAATTTTACGGATTGGATGAGAAACCGTCTCTGTCCGCTCATAAATGTTTTTGATTGCGGCTTGTTCCAATCACTAGAAAATGAAGAAGATAATCTGAGAATCATACAGGATTCCCGGTTTATGGACATCTTCAGATTGATTGATCCTGCGGTTACCGCGGTTGCTGTGGATGGGGAAAAACCGTTTTCAAAATCTTATATTATCCGGAAAAAGGAAGACGGCAAAACATATTTCCGGGAATTGAGCCAGGATTCCAGCGGGATACGGGAGTATTTTTTCTGGGCCGTGCAGATTTTTAAAGTTGTTTATGAAGATAAAATCGTCTTCGCAGACGCAATGGACCGCGCATTAAATCCCAGATTGTCGGCTGATATTGTCACGCTTATCCATACGAAGGATCATTATGGGCAGTTTGTATTTACCACTCATAATTTTTTGCATCTCAATTTGAAAATTTATATGAAAGAGCAGATTAATTTTATTTCCAAAGATACAAAACGTCTGGCGTCAAAGTTATATTCACTGGCAGAGGTTCCGCGGGTCAGATACGAAACCGCAAAGATATATGAATTTTATCTGAAGGGCAAATTAGGAGGGAATGTGATTGAACAGGGAAGTACTGAAAATAAAGAAAATATCTGATTCCAAAATGGAACATATTTACCAGGTGCGTCCGGAACATCTCAATCCTGCCGGCAGGCTGTTCGGCGGAAAATTGATGGAATGGATTGATGAAATCGCCGCATTTGTAGCGATGAGGCATTCGGGGGGAAGCGTTACTACAGCGTCCGTCGATAATCTTCGTTTTATCCGGGGAGCGTACCAGAATGATCTGATTGTGCTGATGGCAAGGCTTACTTATGTGGGCAAAAGCTCGATGGAGGTCCGGGTTGATACGTATACAGAAGATTTTCAGGGAATGCGCAAGCCGATTAACCGCGCCTATCTGACGCTGGTGGCCGTAGATGCACAGGGCGTTCCCAGGCAGGTTCCTTCTATTTTGCTGGAGACAGAGGCAGAACGGGCGGAATGGGAAGCTGCAGAAAAGAGAAAAGAATTACGGATTCAGCGCAAGAAGGAAGGATTCTGAAACCTATGGTAGAAGTTTCACCTGCGCAAAATAAATGTCTGTGTGAATTTTGTGAAACAGGACGGCCGTACAACGACAGCCGCTTACGAATAACTTTCGGGAACCGGTCGTGCGCGGCGCGCCAATGGCTGTCTGTTTGGAGATGGATGTCATGGACTTAAAAAACAGGTATAAAAAGTTTCCAAATGAAATCCAGGTATGATAATATAATATAGGGTTTTATCCGCCTTGTATACAGCGCATAAAAATATTTGAGATAAGGAGAAAAAATGAAAACAAAGCCCGACTGGAAATTTATCCTGCCATTTTTTGCTGCATTTGCGGTATTTGTTTTTGCGGCGGCCCGACTGGGGATGATTTTATGGGGGTATTATCAGGGGGAACAGCAATACCAAAAGCTTATGCATTCTGTGACACTGCAAAAACCGGAGCTTAAAGGAGCGGGAGAACCGCAATTGGCTATAGATTTTGAAAAGCTTAAGAGCATAAATCCGGACATTGCGGCATGGATATACATAGAAAAGTTAGAAATCAGCTATCCAATTGTCCACGGCAGTGATAATAATTATTATCTGGATCATACATTTTACAAAGAAGCAAATAAATGCGGCAGCATTTTTTTGGAAGCAGGGAATCACAAGGATTTCAGCGATTTGCATACGTTCGTATACGGCCATAATATGAAAGATAACTCTATGTTTGCCAGATTAAATGAATATCAGGAAGAAAAAACGTTTCAGGAAAATCCGGAGTTTTATATATATACGCCGGAGGGGACAAAGCGCTATCAGATTTTTTCCTGTTATATTGCCGCCTTAGATTGGGATTCTTTTCAGATGGATTTTGGAGAGGAAGAAGCGTATGCCGCCTGGCAGGATACCGTAAAAAAACGCAGTCTTTACGATACCAAAATTATGCCCGGGGCAGGGCAGAGGACAGTGACATTGATGACCTGCACGCCCGCCGGACAAAATTACCGTTTCCTGGTTCATGGCGTTTTGGCAGACGATTTGCAGTAAAAAGGAGGAGCAGTAATGGCACAGTTAAACAGAGAAGCGAAAATTGACAGATTTTTGGACATGGTGGAGAAATCCGGCAATATTGTTTTTTTTGGCGGCGCGGGAGTGTCTACGGAGAGCGGGATACCTGATTTCCGGAGCGTGGACGGTCTGTATAATCAAGAATATGATTACCCGCCGGAGACAATTTTAAGCCATAGCTTTTACCGCAAACATACAGAGGAATTTTACCGTTTTTACCGCAATAAGATGCTCTGTCTGAATGCGCAGCCCAATATGGCGCACCGAAAGCTGGCGGAATTGGAGGCGGCAGGCAAGGTGAAAGCCGTGGTGACGCAGAATATTGACGGACTGCACCAGCTTGCCGGAAGCAAAAAAGTATTGGAACTGCATGGAAGCGTGCACCGGAATTACTGCGAATCCTGCCATGAACGGTACGATGCAGAATATGTGCTGCACAGCGTCGGAGTACCCAGATGTGAGAAGTGCGGCGGGGCGCTCAAGCCGGACGTAGTACTCTATGAGGAAGGGCTTGACAACCGTATCATCCAGGAGGCGGTTTACTATATCGCCAATGCAGATATGCTGATTGTAGGCGGAACCTCTTTGGCAGTATATCCGGCGGCAGGACTGATTGATTATTATCAAAAAGACAAGCTGGTGCTGGTGAATAAAACTGCAACAGCGCGGGACGGCATTGCAAATCTGGCGCTTCAGGAGAGTATTGGAGAATTATTTGAAAAAATTGTGATTGCCTGAGAACCGGAAAAATGCTTCTGAAATCCTGATAAAAACAGCGAACCGGTTGCCGGGCGGTTTTGGCTATATTTATTATATGATAACTTGTAACAATGACGGTCATCTAATAAGGAGAAACGTATGCCGATACATTATGAAATTGGAGATATTGTTCGTTTAAAAAAGCAGCATCCCTGCGGAAGCAGTGAATGGGAGGTGCTCCGGGTAGGGGCGGATTTTCGCTTAAAATGTTTGGGATGCGGGCATCAGATTATGATTGCCCGCAGGCTGGTAGAGAAAAATACCAGGGAAATCAGGAAACCTGGGACAGACGCATAACGGGAAGGAAGAGAACGCTGTGGATAGAATATTGGTAGTTGACGACGATGTTATGAATTTAAAAATGGCGGAGCATATCCTGAAAAAGAAGTATGAAGTGATTACCGTATCATCAGGACGGGAAGCTTTGGATTTTCTGGCGCATGACGTCCCGGATATGATTTTGCTGGATTTGCATATGCCGCAAATGAACGGTCTGGAAACGATGGAACAAATCCACGCTATGGAGGGGGTGCCGGAGATTCCGGTTATTTTTCTGACCGCGGATAACGAGCGGGAGACGGAGATTAAAATATTCAACGCAGGCGCGATGGATTATATTCAGAAACCCTTCCTTGCGGAAGTGGTGCTTCGAAGAATCGGACGTCTGCTGGAATTATTTCATTTACAGCAGTCTCTGCAGCAGGAGGTGGAAAAAAAGACCGGGGAACTGAGGGAAAGCAGTCAGAGGATACAGCGGTTATCGGAACAGATTATGATGTCTTTGGCAAGCGTCATAGACGCAAAGGACACCTATACCAGAGGGCATTCCATGCGCGTGGCGCAATATGCCCGCGAATTGGCAAGGCGTATGGGAAAAACAGGCCAGGAGCTTGACAATATCTATTACAGCGGCCTGCTGCATGATATTGGTAAGATTGGCATATCCAATAAAATTATCAATAAGCCGGGGAAACTGACGGACGAGGAATATAGTGTCATTCGCTCGCATCCGGAGATTGGGGCGGAAATTCTTGGCAATATTTCAGAGCTTCCGGATATTTCCATAGGTGCGCACTGGCATCATGAGAATTACGACGGAAGCGGATATCCGGATCGTCTTGCAGGTGAGGATATCCCGGAAGTTGCCAGAATTATCGGGGTGGCAGACGCATACGACGCAATGGCTTCCAGGCGCAGTTACCGCGATGTCCTTCCCCAGGAAGTCGTCCGTGCAGAGATTGAAAGGGCCAAAGGAATACAGTTTGATCCTGTGATTGCGCAATATATGATCAGAATGATAGACGAGGACACGGAGTATAAGATGAGAGAACAATAAGTTTTGCAGCCGTCGGATGATACGGGAAAGGAAGGGACCTGGATGGATAAGCAGGATGTAAGGGAAGATATCAGGCATATTGAGGAACGGATGGAAATTCATCTGCTTATGGTTTGTATGGCAAGTATGTTCAGTCTGCTTTCGATATGTTTTACAATTGCAGCGCCCTGGGAATGGTGGACGGTTCCGCTGATCATCGTGGGAAATTTAAGTATATGGTGTCTGCATATTGGAAATTTTGTTTCCGGAAAGATTTATGAGTATTTATGCACAGGGTTTATGCTTGTCGAATGTTTTTATTTTGGCGTACACCGGGAAAGTTTTATAAGTATGCCTGTATTAGTCTGTCTTTTGTTTCTGCTGCTGGTGCTTTTGGAGAAAAAGTTTTTGGTGTATCTGGTTGAAATCATGTATCTTTTGTCGTTTTTCTATTATTTTCTTTTGCTTGGTTTTACAGGGGAAAATGTCATGCGATGGGATCTGGCCAGGATAGCGGTTGGCTTGTCCGGCACAATCGGCGCGATGATATTTTCCCTTTTTATTATCGATAGAAGGCGGGCGGGACGACGGGAAATCCAGAGGATGGAGCGTAAAGTGGCAGCGGCAAAGCAGCAAAATGCAGACTTTTTATCAAATGTATCGCATGAGCTGCGTACGCCTATTAATATGGTAACCGGCATCAGCGAGGTGGAGCTTGGCAGAGACCTTCCGAAAGACTTAAGAGACAGTATGTGTTCCATACAGATGGCGGGCAGGCGGCTGGCGGAGCAGATCAACGACATTTTGGATTATACGGAAATTGCAGGAAATACGCTGGTAGTCACGAATGATAACTATATGCCGGCGTCGATTATCAATGATATAGTCGTGCGGGCAGGTATGATGGAACAAAATCCCCGCCTGGAACTGGTATTTGATGTGGATACGGCGCTTCCGTCTCTGTTGATTGGGGATGCTGAAAAAATTTCCAGAGTCCTTTGGATTCTTTTCCAAAACGCCGTTAAGTTTACGGAGGAGGGAGGCGTTTATGTCTATATGGGCTTTCGGCAGGAAAGCTACGGAATCAATTTGAATTTTATCATTGAGGATACTGGAAAGGGAATGATGCCCGCACAGATTTCCAGTTTATATCAAGATTTTTTTCAGGCGGAAAGCGGATGCAGCCGCTGCGGGAAAGGCCTGGGGCTGGGCGTATCCATTGCCCGGGGTTTTTTAAAGGCTTTGGGCGGTTTCCTGCATTTTGAAAGTCTGGCGGGACAAGGAACCAAAGTAACGATATCCATTCCGCAGAAGGTGGCGGATGAAACGCCTTGTATGACGGTTTCACAAGCCAAAAGCCTGTGCATTGCATGTTTTTTTAAGCGGGATAAATACGGGCGCAGCGAGGTCAGGGAATATTACGATCGTATGATACGCCATCTGGCAAAAGGGCTGGGAATCCCGGCATACCTTGTCAACCGTATGGAAGAGCTGGACAAATTGCTCCATACTCATGAAATTACGCATTTATTTCTTGCCAGTGAGGAGTACGAGCAAGAGCGTACCTATTTTGAGGAACTTGGAAAAAATATTTGTATTGCCCTGATCGCCGCGCAGGATTTTACAATGGAATCGGGGAGCAGTCTTTATCTTCTTCAAAAACCGTTTTTTGGACTGCCCATTGTCAATTTTTTAAATGGAATGGTCCATGGCGTGAATTTGGGTGTCAGTATGCAGGAGGACAGGGCTTTTACCTGCGCAGGTCTTAAGGCCCTGGTCGTAGATGATGAAGAGATGAATCTGGTGGTGGCGAGAGGGATTTTAAACCGCTACGGAATGCAGACAGATACTTGTTTAAGCGGCGCGGCGGCTGTGGAGCAATGTATGAAGACGGAATACGGCCTGATATTCCTCGATCACATGATGCCGGGAATGGATGGTGTTGAGACATTAAAACGCATTCGTGAACTGCACGGCGGTTTCTATAAAAATCTGCCGATTGTAGCGTTGACCGCCAATGCAATCAGCGGCGCAAGAGAGATGTTTAAAAGTGAAGGTTTTACGGAATTTGTGCCCAAACCCGTGGAACGCTGTGTGCTGGAACGGGTTCTGCGCAAAATACTGCCGGAAGAATGTATTCAGTATGAGGCGGCGGGGGATGAGAAGGCGGGAAAAACAGAGGAGCGCACGAAAAAGCCGGAAACAAAGCCGGAGTACGGAGAGGATTTGCCTGTAGATCCTGCGCATGTGGATTCTCTTTCTGTGTGGGAGCGTTTGCAGCAGCTGGGTATAGATGCTAAGCTTGGTCTTGATTATTGCGCCGGCGCAGAGGATTTCTATCTGGAAATGCTGCAGATGTATTATGAGCAGGAAGAGGAGAAAGAACGGGAGCTTACTTCTTTTTTTGAAAACGGCGACTGGGCGGCTTACAGCGTCAAAGTCCATGCATTAAAGAGTACCTCGCTTACCATAGGAGCAAAGAAAATATCGGAACTGGCAAAGGCATTGGAAGCGGCGGGGAAGGCTGAAGATGAGGCATATATCAGGGAGAACCATGACCACCTGATGCAGAAGTATAAAATCCTCTGCCAGGGGATTGCCAGTTGTATTGAGGAAAAAGGAGGCAGCCTGTGATTGAGAAATATATTAAGCCAATTTTAGATCATAAGGTAGATTTGCAGGAGCGAATCTTTCGGCTGGTAACGGGAATTGAAATGATTGCGCTTGCATTAACACTGCTGGGGGGCATTTTTATCGGTGAAAATATAGAAAGCCTGGTTGTTTTGTCCGGATGCATGATACTTGTTGCCGTTGTCGTGTCGTATAGTATTTCCAGAAAACGGATCAATCTGGGGGCGACCCTGGCAGGGATCGTTCTGCTGATTTTTTTCCCGCTTAATTTTTTTGCCTCCGGCGGGATGTACGGAGGCGCATCGCTGTGGATGGTGTTCCTTTTTGTATACGTGAGCATGACATTGTGCGGGGTAAGAAGGATTATACTCTTTCTGTGCTGTATAGCGGAGACAGTTTTATGTTATTATCTTGATTTTATACATCCGGAATATGTACTTGTACATACTGTAAAAGCAGCGCATACAGATTTGGCTCTGGCGGCAATTCTGGTAGGTGGCCTTACCAGCATTATGATTCTGTTTCAAAATCATATCTATCAGGAGGAGAACAGGATTAGCAATCAGCAGAAGCAGGAAATTGAAGAGCTGAGCAAGGCGGAAAACCATTTTTTTTCCAGTATGAGCCATGAAATCCGCACGCCGATTAATACGATTATCGGTTTAAATGAGATGATACTGCGCAGCGACGTATCAGAGGACGTGGCTGAAAATGCCAGGAATATCCAGGGGGCCGGCAAAATGCTGCTGACCATTATCAACGATATTCTGGATATGTCGAAAATTGAGTCCGGAAAGATGGAGATTGTCAGGGTTACTTATGAGACGGGGGTGTTTTTTTCAGATATTATCAATATGATCTGGATTAAGGCGCAGGAAAAAAATCTGGAATTTCATTTGGATATTGATTCTTCTATACCCAGCCAGCTATGCGGCGACGAGGTGCGTATCAAGCAGATTTTGATCAATCTTTTGAATAATGCCATCAAATATACCAGCGAAGGGGCGGTTACGCTGTCTGTGCGCTGCGAACGCAGGGGGATGAACCGCGTGCGGGTTTACTATTCAGTCAAGGATACCGGCATGGGCGTAAAACAGGAGGATATCCCGCATCTTTTCAGCGCGTTTAAACGCGTAGATGAAGAGAAGAACCGTTATGTCGAGGGAACCGGGCTGGGGCTTAGCATTGTAAAACAGCTTGTGGATTTAATGGGCGGTGAAATTAATGTCAATAGCGTCTATACAAAGGGCACGACGTTCCTTGTTACCCTGGATCAGGATATTATAGAAGAACGGGAACTGGGAGTTTTTACGCTGGAATCCAGAACGGGTATCGGCGGCAGGATGCAGTACAGGCAGAGCTTTGAGGCGCCCCAGGCGCAGATTTTGATTGTGGACGATAACGAGATGAACTTAATGGTGGCCCAAAAGCTTTTGGCAGATACAAAAATACAGATAGACACGGCTTCAAGCGGCGCCGAATGTTTGAAATATACATTGATCAAACATTATGATGGGATATTGATGGATCATATGATGCCTGAAATGGATGGGATAGCGTGTTTCCATGCAATCCGTACCCAGCCGGCGGGCCTGTGCCGCAAGACGCCTGTGGTAGCGCTTACGGCGAACGCAGGCAGCGTCAACCAGTTTTTATACAAAAAGGAAGGGTTTAACGGGTATTTGGCAAAACCTGTGAGCGGCGCTCTCTTAGAGGCGGCCGTGCTGAATATTCTGCCCCGGGAACTGGTTAGTTCCAGCGAAGATGCGGTACGTCCGGAAATCGGCAGCAGCGTGCTGATGTTTGACCAAGGCAAGCGCGCCTCTCTTATGATTACGACAGACAGCGTAGCAGATATTCCGGAAGAAATTTTAAACCGCATGGCGATTTCCGTACTGCCCTATTATGTCTGCACGGATTATGGACGGTTTTTAGACGGCAGTGAACTCAATGCAGACGATTTGCTGCTCTACCTGTCAGAAGGGAACCGCGGAACTTCCAAAGCGCCAGATGTGCAGGATTATGTCAGTTTTTTTGCACAGAAATTGACAGAGGCGCAGAATATCGTGCATATCTCTATGGCGCAGTATGCCAGTGAAGGATACCGTCATGCCCTGGAAGCGGCAAAATCCTTTGAAAATGTTACCGTACTTGATTCTGGCCATCTTTCCAGCGGTTTGGGGATATCTGTACTCCATGCTGCACATTTTGCAAGCCTCAACGCTTCCAGGGAGGAAATCATACAACAGGTGGAGTACATGAAAGAACGTATTTCCACCAGCTTTATCATGGGCAACACCAGAATGCTGTACCAGGGGGGGAGAATTTCCAGGGGCGTATATGTTCTTTGCGAAAAATTACTTCTGCATCCCGTGATTAAGCTGAATAAAAGTAAAATGAAGGCGGGTGGGATGATGATGGGAGGTTTTGCCCGCGTGGCAAAAAAATATATTCGCAAAACGCTGAAAAATGAGTCGGATATTGACAAAAGCGTCGTATTTCTTACGCATTCGGGAATGAGCAGCCAGCATTTACAGGAAATTAAGAGAATGGTACAAAAACAGTGTCCATTTGAACGGATTTATGTACAGAAAGCTTCCGCCGCTATTTCATGTAACTGCGGTCCGGATTCTTTTGGCCTGTTGTTTATGAAAAATTAAGCGGTAAGCAAGCGTATATGAAAATTTTTCCGGGTGAATTAATTCCAGAGAAATGTTATGATAACAGGGTAAGTGAAACTTGAGGTTGAGGCGGTTATGAGAGAAAACAGAAACAGAAAAAACCGGAAAAAAATGATAATGCTCTTAGGACTGGCGGTTACGGCGCTGTTGGCAGGATATGTGATACTGGTGAATATACTGGTCAGTGCGGCGCTGGTGCCCTCTTTTATGGAAAAACTGGATGCTTTTGAGCGGATTACAAAAGAAAGTTACGCGGCCCAGGTGCAGACTTCTGATATTAAGATAAACAGGAATACGGCATTAAAAGAGACGAAAGAATGGCTTAAGACGGCAAAGAGCCGTAAAATTTCCAGAAAGACGGAAGAGGGGTACCGCCTGATAGCAGAAGAATTTCCGGCAGAGGACAAAGATAACAGTGCGCAGAAAAGCCATAAATGGGTGTTGTTGCTGCACGGATATACTGGCTGGAAGGAAGAAATGTATCCGTTTGCCCGTTGGTATCATCAGCAAGGTTATCATGTACTGGTGCCGGATCTGCGCTGCCAGGGAGAGAGCCAGGGAGATTTTATTGGCATGGGATGGACGGATCATTTTGACAACATGCTTTGGATCGACTATATATTATCACAGGACACAAAAGCGCAGATTGTGCTCCATGGCCAGTCCATGGGAGCTGCCGCGGCGCTGATGATGACAGGAGAAGAAAACCTGCCGGAGAATATCTGCGCGGTCATTTCTGATTGTGCGTATACGGACGCCTATTCTATGTTTGGAGAAAAGATAAAGGAATGGTTTGGCCTGCCGGCGTTTCCGCTGGTGGATTCCGCTTGTCTGGCGCTTAAACTCCGGGGCGGTTACAACCTCAAAGATGCCTCAGCGTTAGAGGCCGTGAAGAAAAGCAAAGTGCCAACTCTTTTTATACATGGAGATGAAGACGCCATGATTTCTGTGCGGATGGCGGAGGAATTGTATAAGGCGGCAGTATGTGAGAAGGAACTTCTGATTGTAGAGGGAGCAGGTCATGCCCAGTCCCAGGACAAAGATCCGTCTACATATTATGGGAAAATTCAGGGATTTTTAGGAAAAAACCTTGCAAAATCCCAGTAGTTATGGTAAACTGACAAACCGTGATATATTATTATTTGTCCTTGCTCCCTGCGATGACGGGGGGCCGGAAGACCAGAAGGAGGTACGAGGCATGAACAAATATGAATTAGCGCTTGTCGTTAATGCAAAGATCGAGGATGAACCGAGAGCCGCAGTCGTAGAAAAGGCGAAAGAGTATGTAACGCGTTTTGGCGGTACGGTGACAGAAGTGGAAGAATGGGGCAAGAAGAGACTTGCTTACGAAATTCAGAAAATGAGAGAGGGCTTCTATTATTTCATCAAGTTCGAGGCAGAACCAGATTGTCCGGCAGAATTGGAAAAACGTGTGCGTATTATGGACAATGTGCTCCGCTTCTTATGCGTTAGACAGGACGAAGCATAGATAGAAAGAGGAGATTAAATGAATAAAGTCATACTTATGGGCAGATTGACCAGAGATCCCGACGTCCGCTATTCACAGGGCGAACAGGCAACGGCCGTGGCCAGATATACATTGGCGGTAGACAGAAGATTCAAACGGGATGGAGATCAGCAGACGGCAGATTTTATCAATTGTGTGGCGTTTGGAAGAAGCGGTGAATTTGCAGAAAAGTATTTCCATAAGGGAATCAAGGTAGCGGTCACAGGAAGGATTCAGACTGGCAGCTATACGAACCAGGAGGGCCAGAAGGTGTATACCACAGACGTTGTGGTGGAAGAGCAGGAATTTGCTGAAAGTAAGGCGGCCAGCGAGCAGTCAGGCGGTTTCCAGCCTATGGGCAGACCGGAACCGAGCGCGGCGGCTGGAGATGGTTTTATGAATATTCCGGATGGTATTGACGAAGAATTACCTTTTAATTAGAACAGGAGGCAAAGAAAATGGCTTATAATAAATCTGAAAAGAGCGATTCTCCGATGAAGAGAAGAGGCGGCATCCGCAGAAGGAAAAAGGTATGTGTGTTCTGTGGGAAGGACAATGTAATTGATTATAAGGATACTAATAAATTAAAAAGATATATTTCTGAGAGAGGAAAGATTCTTCCCAGGAGAATTACCGGCAACTGCGCAAAGCATCAGAGAGCATTGACAGTTGCAATAAAAAGAGCGAGACATATCGCATTAATGCCATATGTAACCGATTAAATATTGGTAAAATTAAGACCAGTTGTCTATAGGATGGCTGGTCTTTCCTGTTATGGAAAAATAGCCTAAAACAGAGAAAATTTAAGTTTATTTTGCGCAAAATTGGGCAAGGGAAGGCATTGAAAAGGTCTTTTGTACTATGCTATAATAAATAACGCATAAAGGGTTACATAAGAACAGACGGGCAGGTGGAATGGGATGAAATACCATCGGTTGAAATATCGTTTATGTATGCAGCATAGTTTTGACGGGCGGACTGAAAATAAACATCATCATCTGATTGAGATTGAAATTGTCGCAAGGCGGATGGCGGAAGATTTTATGGAATTTGCCAATATGGATTCCATTTTGGAAAAAGTGTTTGCGCCGTATCAGCACCAGTATTTGAACGAGTTTTCTGAATTTGGAGGAGATACCAGTATTGAGCACTTAGGCGAAGTGTTTTACCGGAAGGTAAAGGAGGCGTTGGAGAAACACCGTTGGAAATTTGCGCGTTTTGAGATCAGTGAGACGCCTTTGCGCGTCTATGCGATTGTGGAAGAAACGTTTTAATATCATATTATACAAGGGAGGTTTGGTTATGAAGGTCAAGACGATTGTGAAAGGAACAGCGGCAATTCTTACGTCAATATCCCTGTTTTTTTCGAGTATGCCTGTTATGGCGACAGAATCGGACAGTACGCCGCAGATGGAAGCCGGGGAACAGCCGCCTGCACCTGCAGAGGGGCCGCAGGAACAGCGGCAGCCAAAGACAGCGGAATCAGAAGTTATACAGCAGCCGCAGGAGCCGACGAAGGAAGAAGAAGCGCAGGAGCCGGAGCAACAGCAGCCACAGGAACCGGTGAAGGAAGAAGCGCAGGAGCCGACGAAGGAAGAAGAAGCGCAGGAGCCGGAACAGGAAGAAGAGGCACAGGAGCCGGAACAACAGCAGCCGCAGAAGCCGGAACAGGAAGAAGAAACGCAGAAGCCGGAACAACAGCCGGAGGAAGAGAAAAGCGAAACAGATAAGCCAAAGGATAAGGCAGACAAAGATAAAACAGATGATTCTGCTGCGGAGGAAGAAACGGAAAAAGAAGAAACGGTTCCACAGGTATTTTCTCTGGAACAATTGCCGTCAGTAGAAGGCAGTATTGCAGTGGATGGAGATTTATCTGACTGGGCGAAGGTTACAGAGCGTGCTTCTGATGCTTCTAATGTGGATTCCTGGAAAACCGCATTTTCTGCAGATGGCAGTACATTATATTTCAGTTATACAGGGAGCGCGGGGACAGAATGGGATTATGGATTTGCCGGCAGCGGCAACAGCTTTCGGTTTACGTATGCGGACGGAACGTCCGCAGAGGATGCATCGCTTTCAATTAATGCGTGGCAGACAGGAGCGGCAGTAAAAAATGCCTGGTATGGTGATGTCCAGGGTGCGTCGGCGGCAGTGAAGAATGAAGCGCATGGGAATAATGCCGGGCCATATACGGTTGAGTTTGCCGTTCCCGTAGGTTTTTTCCATAATCTTGATTTTGTCCTGGAATTTGGAGGAGTTTCCATAGCTTCCAGGGATATTGAGAGAGTGAACGGCCAGCCGGTGGAAGTACAGCCGCAGCCGGTATATACAGGGATCGCCATCGACGGCAGTTATACGGATTGGGCGGCAGTGGCAAAGACAGATGTTGACTGTCCCAATGAACAGCATAAGGGATGTTTATCCCAGGCGGCGGCAATATACGACGGCGATTGGTTTTATATTTATATTAAGGATGGAAAAGGAGGCAATGCGTCTGGCGCGGGAACCCATGCGAACGGTAAGTTTGCCATTGTCTCAGATTTGGGATATGAGACGGATATCCAGTTGCGTACAACGCCTGCAGTCGGCGGCGTAGACGGTGCGCTGGCGGCTTATGTGGGCAGTGAATGGGAAATCGCCATTCCCAAGGATCAGCTTCCCAAATACAGAGAGAGTCTTTCTTTTGGTTTTTATGAAGGCGATGTTATTATATCCGGTATTGTAAACTTACAGCCGGATAATGGAAATAATCTGGAAAATTTGTTTAACGGCATTCACTATGATGGTTCTTATGATGATTGGGAAGATTATGGGCATTCTACGATTGAATATGCTACGGCAGGTTCTCAGGAATCGCAGATTGACGCCAAAGGGGCTTTGTATTTTAACGGCGAAAAACTGTTCGCACATGTAGTGACTAATATGCCTCAGCATTTGCAGGAAGCAGGAGGTGAGTTTACAGCGGCGGTAACGATTGCTTTTAATCAGAAGCAGAGTGATCTGCAAAATGGCGCTTATGATTCTAAGATGGCATTTTATCCGATGTTTGTGACCGTGGATGCAAACGGCGCCATCAATTGGGGACCGCAGTTGTCCGGCCTTCCGGAAGGCACGTATGAGTATTATATCGCCTCTGCAGATGCATGGCGTACATCCACGAATATCAATAATCTCAATGAAATGGATCAATTGTATGGAAAGATGATGATGACGGTAGGCAAAGATGGAAAGGATGAGATGGAATTATATCTGGAACTTCCTATGATTGCCAGGAAGCTTGGCGTGGATAAGACAGATTTGAAGGAGATTGCAGCGCAGTTTGGACGTATTGGCCGGCAGTGGATTTATACAGCGGGCGCGTCTACGGGACCTGTGGCCGGCGTTAGCCTTTGCGTGGCGGCGGCTGGCCTTATACTTTTGTATAAAAAGAAAAATCTGCTTGAGATGTTAATAGCATCGGCAAAATAGGAATGAAAGAGCCTGTATTGTTTCAAAATATAGGTAAGGACAAAGTAATAGGAGGAATGGTCATTGAGAGACAGAAAAAGCTCGCGTTATCTGGTTGTAATCATGCTCCTCCTTTATGTCCTGACGGCATATGGAGTGGCAAAGCTTGTACAAAACAATGGGATATTTCCCAGTGGTATGGACACGCTTTGCCATCTTTATAAGGGAGATGTATTATATCGCCGTATTTTGGAAGGAGATTTCTTTCCTCTTTTTGATCCGCTCTGGTACAATGGTGTGGAAATGACGCGCTATTGGGAGCCCCTCACGATGTATCTTATAGCGTTCTTTCAATTTCTTGGCGGCAGTTCCATGAATGCATATCTGATTTTTACAGCGTTTATTTTTGGGACGGGCGCAGCTTCATGGCTCTACGTTGGCTTAAAACTGGAACGGCCGTGGTTTGGCGTATTTTTAGGCGTCTTATGGTTTTTCATGCCAAATAATCTGGCCGTGTTGTTTTATGAGGGAAACCTTCCGGGAGCAGTCTGCATGGCAATGATTCCGTTTCTTATGTATTGGTTTTATGAATATCTTCAGCATCGCTGTTGGCAGGCGCTGCCTAAAATATCTGTTTGCTTTGCGGTGTTCTGCCTGTCCAGCGTTGATTATGCAGGAATGATTCTGCTGGCATTTGTGATATATGTTATCATAGACGGTATAATCCGGCGTCAGATAAAAAGAGGAATACAAGCTCTTTTGGCGTTTTTGCCCGGATATTTGCTGGCAGGTTTCTGGCTGCTGCCTTCCATGACGGGAAATGCCGCGGCAGCTGAAAATACAGACAGATGGGAGCAGTCCTTTCAGAATATGCTGTTGTCTATAAATCCCATTGCGCGCTTTCAGAGGGGGTATGGGTATTTTTACTTTGGATTGGCAGTATTTCTGCTTGCCGTTTTTGGTGTTTTTTTAAGTAAAAGGAAATCTATGCCCGGTTTTTGGACAGCAATCATCATATTGGCGTCCAGTTCGGATAGCGTGTACCATTATCTGGCAAAGCTGCCGCTTGCCCACATTTTGCAAATGCTTTGCTGCTTTTCTATTGCCCTGTGCATGGCGCTGTTCAGTTTTCTAAGCTGGAATACTCTGAAAAGGGGATGGGTTGTGCTTTTTACCGGTTTATTGGCGTTGGATGTACTACCGTCTCTTCCTTTAATATTGGGGAACCAGTCCGGAGTCATGCCGCAGGAGAGGCTGGCATACTATGCAGACATTACGTTGATTCAAAAGGCGAAAGAGATTACAAGTCAGAGACTGGCTTTGATTGATGAGAACAGTCTTGGCGCCATGAGCAATTATCTAATTACCGGGTATGGAACGCCAGTAGCGTCTATGTATGGAGCGGCGGAGGAAAATTCTGCAGCGTATTCCAACATCAGGCAGATAGACCGCGCTTTGGAGGAAGGAAATTATCTGTATCTGTTTGACCGATGTCTGGAGATGGGCAGCGATACAGTGATTGTGCAGACGGAGCTTGTAAATGCGATTGATAAGAAGCCTGTTCTGAACATGGACCATGCAGCAGCGAAGTTGGGGTATAAGCTGAAAGATACCAGCAAAAGTTATCGTCTGTATAAGCTGGAAACGGACGGCGCCTGGGGAACGGCGACAACATACCGTGCGCTTGGTATCGGCACGTCTGCACCGGAGATTTCCAGACAGTTTCCGGCTGTCGAGGAGACGGATACGACAAAGATTGACGATTTTACGTTTGAGGATTTAAAAGATTATGATTTGATTTATCTGGCAGGCTTTACGTACAGTGATAAAGCGGCAGCCGAACTGCTTATTACAAAATTGAGTGAATCCGGAGTACGGATTGTGGTTGCGGCAGATGGGATACCGGAAGACCGGGGCAGCAGAAACCAGAGTTTTTTGGGAGTTATCTGCAATTCAGTTTCTTTTTCACAGGGATATCCGAGTCTGGACACGATAGACGGTATCCTGGATACGGATTTATTTCCAGACGGGCATCGGGAATGGAATACGGTATATGTGGATGGTCTGGATGAAGTTTGGGGAACCGTAGAAGATTTGGACTGGGAGCTTCCATTTTACGGCACGGTGAAGAATGATAATATTGTGATAATTGGCCTGAATCTGACTTATTATCTCGGCCTTACGCAGGATAAGGGAGTGGAAGCGTTATTGAGCCATGCAATGAAAATAAGGTCGGATGAGTTTCCAGTACGGGAGATTGTTCCTTATTCCATACAGTATTTGCCGGATCATGTGATAATTGATGTTGACAGGGACGACGTCAATACCGGCCTTGCCTGGCATGATAGTTTCCGTTCTGAGCAGCAGATATACGGAAAAAACCATCTGACGTATGTGAAAGCGGGAAAAACGGAGATTTTACTGGCATATCCGTATTTCAAAGCGGGGATTGCGGTAAGTCTGGCAGGGGTAATTTTTATTGTAAAGTATTCTTTGCATCTGCTGCGGCAGCAAAAATCTGAGAAGGAAGCGGGGTAATCAAATGGTAAAGTATGTCGTTGGGCTGGCGGGAATTGTAATATGGCTGTTTCTATTACATGTGCTGAACAAAAGCAAACTGAATTTCTGGCGTTTTATTGTGGGAAGCGCAGGTGTGTTTATTTTAATGATTATATTTATAGAGCCTGTCTTAACACAGCCTCTGGCACGAATTGTTGCGCTGCTGGCAAGCCTTCCGGGCAGGCTTGGGGATATGTACAGCGCCCATTTTAAGTACGGTGTTATTTTTGTGGAATCCTCGGTCGGGGCGGTTTCTCTAAAAATTGATTTTGAGTGTTCCGGTATTATTGAAATTATAGCATACCTTTCTCTGCTTATGTTCTATCGGGTATACACGGTATATGAGAGATTTTGCGTAGGCATATTGGGTGTTATTGCGATGATTTTAGCGAACGCGTTCCGCATTACCATAATCTGCCTGATGATTCATTTTGGCGGCGTTGGGACTTATTATGTTGCGCATACCTTTGTGGGACGGCTGGTCTTTTATGCTTTTTCCATCATGATTTATTTTTATGTGTTTACAAAACCGCAGATTATAAAGCAAAAGGTAGGGAACTTCCGCTATGACAATCATTAACCATTTTTTTAATTCTATACTATTTTGGGCGGCTTGGATTATCATCCCGCTTATCATGGAGGTTATTCCTTCACTGGGCAGCTTTTTGATTCTGGTGAAAAAGCGGTTGTTTCCCAGAAAATATGAAGATCCTGTGTTTTGGCCGGAAATAACGATTATTATTCCGGTTTATAATTCCCAGGACTCTTTGGGTGGATGTATTAAATCCATCAATGACAGTGATTATCCCAATGAAAAGATGCGTATTTTTCTGGTAAATAACCAGGGGGAGGATGATTCTTTTCATGTTTATGCCAGATGCCAGGAATTATATCCGGATCTTTTGATGCAGTGGCTCAACGCCCGGCAGGGGAAGTCCCGTGCCCTGAACCTGGCATTGTTTAATGCGGATGGCAAATATATTATCCATGTGGACAGCGATGGGCAGTTTGAAGTCAATGCCATTAAGAATGTGGTGCGTAAGTTTGAGAACTGCCAGAATGTGGACTGTATGACGGGGGCCATACTGACTATGCCGGAAATGATTGAGGGATATAAAGGGGTTTTTGCACGGGTGCTGCGGAATATGGAATTTATGGAATATGCGCAGGCGTTTTTAGCGGGACGCAATTTTGCTTCCGAGACAAATTCTATCTATACGCTTTCTGGGGCGTTTTCTGCATTTCGAAAATCGGCGGTGCTGAAATCCCAGCTTTACAATACAGATACGATTTGCGAGGATACCAATATTACCTTCCAGATGCGTTATCTGCAGCGAATCAAAGTTCATATTTGTGAAAATGCAATTTTTATGGTTGACCCGATTGAAGGGATAAATAAACTGTATACCCAGCGTCAGCGCTGGCAGCGTGGAAGTCTGGAAGTCTCTCATCAGTTTTTGGAGAGGGATTTAAAGGTGCGCAGGATGTTTGGTAATGTTATGGTGAGGACGCTAATGTATGACCATACGTTTGCCTTTCCGCGCCTGATTTGGTACCTTGCCCTGATTTGTCTGATGTGTATGAATTATTCGGCGAAGATTATTTTGTTTTCTACCGGGCTTATATTCGCGCTTTATATTATCAGCGGATTTCTTTATTATTTTGCTACGGTGGGTTTTTTGAAAGAATTTGCAGAATTAAAGAAGTATTACCAAAAGCACTGGTATATCGTGCCGCTGCTTCCGTTTTTTAATTTTGTAGTGTTCTTTATCCGGTTTGCAGGCGTGATAAACAGCATTAATACGGACAGCGCATGGAAAACCCGCACCCTGTCGGATGAAAGGGAGGATTTTGTAAAGGAGTTAAAACGACAGGTGAAAAAACCTGTGGAGCTCTTGCGCAGGATACGCAAGGCGGTTAATTATGAGTAGGTGGCAGAGCTTATGAAACGTAGATTCAATTTTTTTCTTATCATAGTGTTTGTTATGTTGTTTTCCATTGCGGCGGATGTGTTTATTGTTGTCCAGCTGCAGAACTATGAGACGAGATTTCTGGAATTATATGGTGCGCAGCAGGATGGTTATGTAAATATTATTCTGGGGCAGATCCGGGCGCTGGGAGACGGGGCATCGGAAGAGGATGTTACCAGTATTATCAGTTCCCTGGACGCCTCGGCGAGTAGATATTGGACGCTGAGCAAAGGGAACGCTATGCTGTTCGTAAAGAGCGTTACGGAGACGAACCGCTATAAAGGGTTTGCAGAGGGGACTTACTTTGCGTCAGAGACAGCATCTCAATTTATGGACACTCTGGGTAAGAATCAGGTGGGTCATCAGATTATTTATCTGGGCAGGGATCGTTTTATTGCTTCGGGAATGGTTTTTGACTGGCAGGGCGAACCATATCGGGTCTGTCTTTTGACGTATGATAAGGTGATATTGGAGGATAATATTCTCCTGGGTTGCAAAAATGCCATTATTATTGTTCTGTCAATCGTACTGGCGCTTTTGGTAATCTTAAGTATGGTGATGTCCCGTAAGCTGAGCAGGCAGGAGAAACAGATTGCGGATCAGGAAAAGCATGTAGTCTGGCAGAACAGGCAAATTGTGCTTTTGGACGAGCAGCTAAAACGGGAATATGCGTTCAGCGCCAGTAAAAATGTGTTCAAACGCGTGGTGCTGGATGAATTTTTAGATAAACTGGATGAAAAAAATGTGTCTCCGCTGCATTTTGCTCTTTTTCAGGCGGCTTCTGTGAAAGCCAGAGATAAGTTTTTTGAGCATATGCAGCTTGTACTGGATAATCATGTGCTGCGTTTTTCCATGGACGATCAGTATGCACTGCTTATTTTTGCCGGTTATGAGAAGAAGGACAGCAGTAAAATTATTGATACCCTGTGGGATTGGGAGGTGCATGAGGTGGGAAATTTATATTGTGAAGATAATATTAAGAGCTATAAATCCCAGTTTGATCAATTTTGGCAGGAGGTGTCCGGGCAGTGAGAAAAGAACATTTATATCGGGAATACCGTTTGAAATCATATCTTAATATGAATCATTACATTATTATCAATGGTAAACAGGGGCAGACGCACCCGCATACCTGGGAATTTGTCTCTACGATTATTGTCGCCGGAGACAATTTTGTTGAGTTTCGCACGTTTGAAAATTTGATTGAGGCATTTTTGGAGAAATACCAGAATCAAATTTTAAATATGATGGAACCTTTTGACGTTATTGTTCCCACCATTGAGAATGTTACAGATCATTTTAATGAAGAGCTTCAGAATCTGCTGCGCGAACACGGAGGCGAGTTAGTATCTCTGGAGGGGAGTGAGACGCCGACCAGAAGCTATATCATCAGCCACCGAAATGAACCGGAATTTTTAGCTCAGATTGGAAGGATAAAAGCGGAGCAGATTTCGGGAATGATTAATTATGTGGTTGACCAGTTAATCAGCGATGAAAATAAAAAAGATTAAAGGATATTAGGGATCAAGAAGTGGGAGAACCAGGTAATTGCAGCTACTGTATTGCTGGTAATGCTATGTGTTTTGCCGGGAGGTTCACCAGGGAAAACCGCAAAAGATGCAAAAACGAAGGAGCGGACAGAGGAAAATTCCGTATTAAGAGCGGCGTTACAAAGATACGTTTGCCATGGCTGCTGCTGAATATTCCCCAGCCCAATGTTAAAATGTACATTGCAGATTTGTATATGCCTGATGAGATTACTTACGAAGCCATCAGCAAGATAACATTTATGATTGAAAATGCAGCCGGAGCTTACTTTTGGGAGGAATGGAATAAACCGGCATATCGGGAACGGCTGAAGAAATCTTATTATATTCTACAGGATTATCTGTCAAAACAATAAAAGCATTGTAATACTTCTGTAATATATGGTATACTATGGCATGAGAAAGCGTCCTGACGCCTTTTAGAGAGGCTTGGCGAAGTATGGAGGAGTCCTGACGCCTCCTTGTATACTATATAATAGAAAACCAGAGGTAGAATATAAATGAAAAAAGAAAAGAAATCCAGAGGACAGTTGAAGAATTATATGTACTGGCCGCTATTAATGACGGCGGGGATTGTCTTGATGAATGTGCCTTTGTACTATTTCGATAAAAAGGCGGGAGTTTGCGTGTCTGTATTTGCGGCATGTTATTTTGTCATTATGTTGGTTATTTTTTTGGTCAACCGTTCGGGAATACGCAGCGAGGTAATTAATTTTGCCACACAATACGGAACCGTACAAAAAAAGCTGTTGGATGAATTTCAAATACCCTATGTGCTACTAGACTACAAAAGTAAGATTTTGTGGATGAACAGAGAATTTTCCGAGATTACGGAAAAGGATAAAAAGTATTATAAATCGATCACGACAATTTTTCCCTCTATTACGAGAGAAATACTTGACAAAGAAGAAATTGGCGACGACTTTCAGGTAGAGTGGAGGGAACGCATTTACCGGGTGAAGGCGGACAGGCTTTATTTTGATGAAAAAAGCGTTGATACGGGTTTGATTGAACTGGATGCGGATAATCAGTATTTGATAGCGCTCTATCTCTTTGATGAAACAGACCTTCATTATTATATTCAGGAAAACCGCGAACTGCAGTTGGTATCCGCTTTGATTTATATTGATAATTATGAAGAAGCCTTAGACAGTATTGAGGAGGTAAAACGTTCTCTGCTGGTGGCGCTGATAGACCGCAAGGTAAGCAGATATTTTTCAGAAAAAGACAGTATTATCAAAAAGCTGGAAAAGGACAAATATTTTGTGGTATTCCGCCATAAATACTTAGAAGAGCTGATAAAAGACAAGTTCAGTATTCTGGAAGAGGTCAAGACCATCAAGGTTGGAAATGAGATGGCGGTGACCCTGAGTATGGGGGTAGGGATCAGCACGGCAAGCTATAGTCAGAAATATGAATATTCGCGCATGGCAATTGATCTTGCGCTGGGCAGGGGCGGAGACCAGGTAGTGATAAAGGAAGGGGAGAAGATTACTTATTTTGGAGGAAAAACCAGACAGGTCGAGAAAATGACGCGTGTCAAGGCCAGAGTGAAGGCCCATGCCCTCAGAGAGATTTTTGAGAGCCGGGAGCAGATTTTTATTATGGGACACAGTATCAGCGATATGGACGCTTTTGGAGCGGCAATCGGCATGTATTGCGCGGCGCAGGTTATGGGAAAAAAAGCATATATTGTCCTCAATGACGTCACTTCCTCCCTGCGTCCTATGAAAGAGTGTTTTACTGAGGATAAAGGCTATCCGGAGGATATGTTTATAGAGAGCGATGAGGCAATGGAACTGGTCAATTACCGCAGCGTGGTGGTGGTGGTGGACACCAACCGCCCCAACTATACGGAGTGTCCGGAGCTTTTGGGACGCACCAGGAATATTGTCGTATTTGATCACCACAGGCAGAGCAGTGAAGTAATTGAAAATGCGGTTCTTTCTTATATTGAGAGTTATGCTTCCTCTACGTGTGAAATGGTAGCGGAGGTATTGCAGTATTTTGATGAAAATATTCATTTGAAACCCAATGAGGCTGACAGTATTTATGCGGGTATCTTAATTGATACGAATAATTTTATGACAAAAACAGGCGTCAGGACGTTTGAAGCGGCGGCCTACCTTCGCAGATGCGGAGCCGAAGTAACCAGGGTCCGCAAGCTGCTTCGGGATGATATGGCGGCATATAAGGCCAGAGCGGAGGCAGTCCGCCATGCGCAGGTTTATAAAGGAGCCTTTGCCATCTCCATATGTCCGGCAGGCTCCAATGTGGAAAGCCCCACGATCGCCGGGGCGCAGGCGGCAAATGAGCTGCTGAATATTGTAGGAATCAAGGCGTCTTTCGTACTGACAGAGTACAATGAGAAGATATATATCAGCTCCCGGTCTATAGATGAGATCAATGTGCAACTGATTATGGAACGTCTGGGCGGCGGCGGCCATTTGAACGTGGCGGGAGCCCAGCTTAAAGATTGTACGGTAGAGGAAGCAAAAAGGAAGATTCAGGAAACCCTGGATGAGATGTTGGAGGAAGGAGACATAGAAGTATGAAAGTAATTTTGTTGGAAGATGTAAAGTCATTGGGAAAAAAAGGCGACGTTGTAAATGTCAGCGATGGTTATGCCAGAAATATGATTCTGCCCAGGAAGCTGGGAGTAGAAGCCAATGGAAAAAATATGAACGATCTGAAATTAAAGAACCAGCATGCCGAAAAGGTGGCGCAGGAAACGCTTGACGCGGCAAAAGCGCTTGCAGAAGAGATTGCTTCAAAACAAGTGACCCTGACCCTGAAGACAGGAGAAGGCGGCAGGACATTTGGTTCTGTTTCGTCCAAAGAAATTGCGGCGGCGGCCAAAGAGCAGCTTCAGTTAGAGCTGGATAAAAAGAAAATGCAGCTTCCGGAAGGCGGCTTAAAAACGTTAGGCGTTCATGAGATTACCCTGAAATTACATCCTAAAGTAAGCGGAACTTTGAAGGTAAAGATTGAGTCGGAATAGAGGCCGGGGAGATTCGTATGGAGGAAGCTCTGATTAAGCGGATTATGCCAAATAATCTGGAGGCGGAACAGTCTGTCATCGGCGCCATGATTATGGACCGGGAAGCAGTAATTGTAGCCTCGGAAACGTTAATACGCGAAGATTTTTATCATCAGCAGTACGGCGTTATTTTTGAGGCGATTTTAGAGATTTTTAACGAAGAACAACCGATAGATGTGATAACGCTGCAAAACCGTCTGCGGGAGAAAGATGTTCCGGCGGAGCTGAGCAGCCTGGAATTTGTTGGAGAACTGGTGACGTCAGTACCCACGTCCGCAAATATCAAATATTATGCCAATATTGTGAAAGAGAAGGCAATGCTGCGGAAGCTGATTAAGGTAAATGAAGATATTGCCAACCAATGTTATCTGGGCAGAGACAGTTTAGAGGATATTATGGCGGAGACAGAGAAGCAGATATTTCATCTGCTTCAAAACAGGATGGGCACGGATTTCGTTCCCATTAAGCAGGTGGTAATTAATGCTTTAGAGAAGATAGAGTTGGCGTCTAAAACCAAGGGAAATGTTACTGGGATTGCCACAGGTTTTATAGATCTTGATTACCGAATGTCCGGTATGCAGCCTTCGGATCTGATTTTAGTAGCGGCGCGTCCCTCCATGGGCAAGACTGCATTTGTATTAAATATTGCCCAATATGCAGCGTTCCACAGTCATTTATGCACTGCAATTTTCAGCCTGGAAATGTCAAAGGAACAGTTGGTGAATCGTTTATTTGCTCTGGAGTCCAGGGTTGACGCCCAGTTGCTTCGTTCTGGTAATCTGGCCGATTCTGACTGGGAAAAACTGATAGAGGGCGCAGGTACGATTGGACGTTCTAATTTGATTATTGACGACACGCCTGGTATTTCCATATCTGAGCTGCGTTCCAAATGCCGTAAATATAAGCTTGAACATGATTTGAAGCTGATTATTATTGATTATCTTCAATTGATGTCTTCGACCGGAAGATCAGATTCCAGGCAGCAGGAGATTTCAGAAATTTCCCGTTCCCTGAAAGGGCTTGCCAGAGAATTAAATGTGCCGGTAGTTGCGTTGTCTCAGTTGAGCCGCCAGGTGGAACAGAGACCAGACCATCGGCCCATGCTTTCTGATTTGCGTGAATCAGGGGCAATTGAGCAGGACGCGGATGTGGTAATGTTTATTTACCGTGACGATTACTATAATAAAGATACGGAAAATAAGAATATTGCAGAAATTATCATAGCCAAACAGAGAAACGGTCCTATCGGCACGGTAAATCTGGTGTGGCTGCCGCAGTTTACCAAATTTGTAAACATGGAAAAAAGGTAAAAGGGTATGAAACCTCTGTTATGATGACAAAGTTTGCGAGAAAGAAGCAGATATTTTTCCGAAAAGGAAGATATCTGCTTTTTCTTGTCATTATTTCACGATGAAAAAAGATTGTAAGTCCGGGAATAAATCGGTAAAATAGAATTAGTAGAAGGGGACAGGCTGTCAGCGCCTGGCGAAGCGTTCTCAGAGAATATAAACTCAAAGAGCAGAACGTGAATTCCCCAAAAGGAGGTAGAGAATGTGGAAAATGTACGCTATATGATTTCAGACGCGGCGAATATAGTAAATGTTGAATCTCATGTCCTGCGTTATTGGGAAGAAGAATTAGAGCTTGCAATTCCCAGGAATGAGATGGGACACCGCTATTACACAGAAGAAAATATAGCGCAATTCCAAAAGATAAAAGAATGGAAAGAACAGGGATATCAGTTGAAGGCCATTCGAATGATGATACATAATATTCCGGAACAGGAGGTATATGCAGCAAATGCTATGAATGCAGGCGGGACAGGAGGAATGATGAATACAGATGGGACAGGCGGTATGGTGAATGCAGGCGGGACAGGCAGTATGGTAAATGCAGGCGGGACAGGAGGAATGATGAATGCAGGCGGAACAGGCGGAATGATGAATAGTACGCCGGGCAGCCAGGTGATTCAGCTTAACCGGGAGTATCCTGGAATGCAGCAGCAGGCTTATGTAAAAGAACGTAGTACTTCCGCGTCCAATACGGTGAAGCTGGAGCAATTCCGGACGATGATGATGGGAATTGTGAAACAGGCAGTGGAGGAGAACAATCAGTCATTGGGAAAGGAGGTCAGTCTTCAGGTTGGAGATAAGGTTTTAAAAGAAATGAATTACCTTATGCGTGAACAGGACGAAGCCGAAGAAGAACGTTTCCGGAAGCTGGATGCAGCGATACGTACCCAGCAAAAAGGACGCCGCTTCCGCAGAGAGAAAGCGGAAAAGAAAGAAAAGGATAAGAAAGAAGCAAAAATGCTGAAGAAAGAAGAAAAATTGAATCCTAATTTAACAGTTTAATCTGTAGAATGAAAAGGAGCCATTACTCTGATATGAAGAGTAATGGCTCTCTTGTGCATATATTGTTCAGAGATTAGCCCTGCTCAATAGCGCCTGTAGGACAAGCGCCTGCACATGTTCCGCAATCAATGCAGGTATCTGCAGCGATTTCATATTTTCCGTCACCAGCGGAGATAGCGCCTACTGGACATTCTCCTTCACAAGTTCCGCAGCTTACACAAGCGTCAGTAATTACGTATGCCATACTTAATTCCTCCTTATAAATGAATATTCATTTAAGTTACCAAAGCGGTAGCTTTAGACTATATTTTAATACAAACAGTGCTTGATTACAAGTAAAATTTCATATTAAAAATAACCATTTTGCATTAAAAATACAAAAATGGTAGAATAAAGCATAAATGATGTTTGGGTTATACAGGCTTAAGAAAAGGAGAAAAATATGGAAAAATTAACCCCCTATTACCATACTGTACAATATTACGAGACGGACGCTATGGCAGTGGTACACCACTCCAATTATATCCGCTGGTTTGAGGAGGCAAGGCTTCATTATCTGGAACAGTCGGGTTATCCCTATGATGGAATTGAAAAGCGCGGACTGATGATTCCGGTATTGAGCGCCTCCTGTGAATACCGCCTTGCCGTTCGATTTGGTGAGACGGTAAGGATTGAGACGGAAATTGTAGCATTTAAAGGATTGAAATTTAAAGTAGCATATGAAGTCTATGACAGGGAGGGAAAAACGCTCCATGCCAGGGGCAGCACAGAGCATTGTTTTTTAAGCAGCGATTTTAAGCTGGTCTCCATTAAAAAGCTGGCGCCGGATTTGTATGAGTTTTTCTCTAATAAGAAAGAATCCTCTGGATTTTAATGAAAATAAAGAGAAAAGCTCGAAAATTTACAGAATTTAAAAAGGATTTCACTTTGTCGGCTACAGAATTGTTTATGTTTTTTCTGTGGCGTGCTTTTTCAATAAAATTTATAATTTTTATGTGTTTATTACAATTCATATCTTTTATTCATGGAATAAAAGATTGCATAATAGGAAAAATGGTATTATAATATAGGACATGTGCAATACTCATACAGGGTATCGTTAGTTACATCAAAATGTAAGGAGGAATGTAAAATGGCACAGGTGACAAAGGAAACCATGATTGGAGAACTTCTCCAGATTGATGAAAATGTAGCGCCAATTCTGCTGGAAATTGGAATGCATTGTCTCGGCTGTCCGTCATCCCAAATGGAAACCATCGCGGAAGCGGCAATGGTACATGGAATAGATCCGGATGCATTGGTAAATAAAATTAATGATTTTCTGGCAAAATAGTTGAGATGAAACAGGACGAGGGTGTGCCCCCGTCCTTTTCTTTTGTGAAAATAATGTATGCCACATGAACGATTACTTGATTCGTGAACAAGGATTCTCATCCCATGTTAACAGTTAACTCAATCGGATAGAGAAAATCCCTCCTTTCTTACGCTTCATTTAGCGTGAAGCTTTGTTGTAGTGATATATTTAGAAGTACGATGTGTTTCAAAACTCCGATTTTTGAAACATGCAGGTTCCACAGGGAAGACTCCAATATCTTTTTTCTTTTCCCAAGTACGGTAATATTTTATTCCGTCATTGCCAGCACGATGTTTTTGTAATTTATGGAATCATTCCGAATATCTTCCTTATCAGGCAATCATTTGTTTTAATAACTGCCGGGAAGAAATGGTCGCTGCCAGCGGATTTTCCGCTGTATAAAGGATCTTCTGTCAGAGATGCATTTGTTCCGTGTGCAAAACAGGATGGAATGGGGTCAGGCTGTTTAAAATTCTTTTGGGTAAAATAAATCAGATTTTCATATACTATAAGCTGTTAAGAAGTGCCTGAAAAACATGATAATTGTGAAAAAGTATAGAAGATCGGTGATGGAAACAACTGTTCTTCCGTACAACGTACAGAAGAACGGAAGGTGACGGTAAAACAAAGTTTCGGAGAAAAATGTCACATTTCCTTATTCTGCAATGATGTAAAGGGTTACTTTTCTGAAATAAAAGTGATATAATATAGATAAGAAAACAATGCAGACTATATCTGGTGAGCGGCTCCTTTCTGCCTGACCCAGACCGTCATCTCTGTGCTATTTATAACATACAAATATAACCAATGCAATGCTTTTTCCGGATTGTTTAGATATTTTACAGAATTTTTAGAAAATCCGGCAGACTTCGACTTGACGCGGCATGGAGATATGTAATATACTTTGAGTACCTTAATCAGGGCATATAAAAGGATGTGATGATATGAAGATTGAAAAGGTAAATGAGAATCAGATTCGCTGTACACTTACCAGGGAAGATTTGGCGGATCGTCAGCTTAAATTAAGCGAACTGGCATATGGAACGGAGAAGGCGAAAATGCTTTTTCGGGATATGATGCAGCAGGCGGCTTATGAGTGTGGATTTGAAGCAGAGGATATACCGCTGATGATTGAAGCGATTCCATTATCAGCAGATACAATTATATTGATTATAACTAAGGTTGAATATCCGGAGGAGCTGGATACCCGTTTCTCCCAGTTTGCGCCCGGAGAACCCGAGGATGATACAAGAGAAGAGGCAGCGGCGTCAGATAATGACAAAGTATTTGATACTGCCGGGGCAGATGATATTCTGGATTTCTTCCGTAAGATTCAGCAGGAGACGAAACAGGCCGCCGGAGAGGGACAGAAAGAGAAAGATTTCATTCCTCTGGAGAAGGCAATAAAACGGGAGCTGGAGAAAAAAGAGCAGGTACTTGTAGATATCACTAAGCTGTTTGTTTTTGACGAGCTGGATGAAGTCAACCGGCTGGCACGGGTGCTGAAGGGATTCTATAACGGGTGCAACGTGCTGTATAAAAACCGGCTGAACCGCAAATATTATCTGGTAATCAGTAAGAGCCAGCATTCGCCGGAAGAATTTAACAAGGTATGTAATATTTTAGCAGAGTATGCACATCAGGAAAAATATTCTACTGCAATCAGGGCATATTTTGACGAACATTATGACGTCATTTTGAAAAAGGATGCTTTGCAGATATTGAGCAGAATTTAACAAAGAGGCTGCGGCAATGGAAGAATACTTTTGCCGCAGCCTTTTTCTATTTCATAGAAAAAGTTGCGTTGTGGTAAAATGTTAAAGTATTCTGCTTTCGTATGAAAGAAGACCCTTTGGGGAGTGCGCATGCGTGCAAAAGGTAATGATTGCTTTTCAATGGTGCGCGGCGCGTCAAAGAGTGCAAGCTATATTGTATGAACTCCGGTCGGAGATTGACTTTTTCAGTGGCATCATTGGGAGTGAAGGGGCTGATATAGGCTTGTCCACTTTGTTTCTTTATGGAAGGATGTGTTGCAGCAGTCCGCTGCAGTATTTCACTGGACAGAGTATTAGGTGAAGTTTTACATAGGAGGAAATTTATGTCGGAAACAGATAGAGAGAGGGTAAGGCGTAGAAAAAAACGGTCCAGGGTCAATCTGAGACCGCTATTTGCTGCAATTGCTTTTAGCGCGCTTGTACTTACGGCGGTGTTTGTGAGTATCTTTATTAAGAAATACACCCCGACAAAAGAGCGTGTTGATTTGCAGGAATATTATCATCTTCAGGAGGAAGATGATATCGCATTAGTTTTGGATCATCAGATTTTGGAAGAGACGGCTAAGTGTTGGGACGGTCAGGTGTACTTAAGATTTGAGACGGTTCAGCAGTATTTGAATCAGCGTTTTTACTGGGATGCCAATGAAAATATCCTGCGCTATACAACAGATTCTGATGTGATTTCTGTAAATGCGGGAGAAAGTTCCTATTTGACGGGAAAGAAAAGTGATACGGAACCGTATACGATTGTAAGGGCGGAGGGAGAGGCGGTTTATCTGGCTTTGGCCTTTGTCCAGAAATTTACCAATCTGGAGTTTACCCAGTATGGCGAACCAAGCCGGGTACAGATTACCGCTTCCTGGGGCGAGGTTTCCAAAGCGGCGGTAAAGAAGGACACTCAGATTCGGGTCAGGGGTGGAATAAAAAGCCCGATTGTGTCGGATGTGAAGAAGGGCAGCGAAATAACCGTCATAGAGAGCGGAGATAAATGGAGCAGAGTATGTACGGAAGACGGTATGGTGGGGTATATGTCCAATAAGAGGTTGGGCGAGGTGAAGCAGGAGGTGGTTTCCAGGGAATTTTTGGAACCTCAGTTTACACATCTGTTGAAAGACGGCAAGGTAAGCCTTGGCTGGCATCAGGTCACCAGCCAGGAGGCGAATGACAGGATTGCCGATGTCCTGCAGTCTACCAAAGGTGTAAATGTTATTTCCCCTACCTGGTTCTACTTAAATGATAATGAGGGGAATATTTATTCTCTGGCAAGCAAAGACTATGTGGAATACTGTCATCAGCAGAATGTAGAGGTGTGGGCGCTGGTGAGTAATCTGGAGAATCCGGATGCAGATTCCGGTTATGTGCTCACTCATACTTCTGCCAGGGATTATCTTACCAATCAGATTATTGCTGCGGCCATAGAATATAATCTGGATGGAATCAATGTGGATTTTGAAGCGCTCAGCGCAGAGGTGGGAGACGCTTATATACAGTTTATACGGGAGCTGTCTATTAAATGTGAGAATAATGACCTGATTTTGTCAGTGGATAATTATGTACCTTCTTCTTATACAGCATTTTATAACCGTAAGGAACAGGCGGTATTTGCCGACTATGTAATTATTATGGCATATGATGAACATTACAGTGGTTCGGAAGATATTGGCTCAGTGTCCTCAATTAACTTTGTAAGGAACGGCGTTGCGGATACCTTACAGGAGGTGCCGGCAGAACAGACGATTTTAGGGCTTCCCTTTTATTCCAGGGTGTGGGAGCTGACGCCGAAGGAGGGCGCTGGAGAAGATGTGGCGTCTGCTTCTGAGGATTATGTCCCCTATACGTTTACTTGTACGGAAGAAGGAATGCAGACCATAGAAGACCGTTATACGGCTAACGGAGCACAGGCAATCTGGTCGGAAGAAGATGGTCAGTATGTCGCCCAGTACGAGAGCGAAGGCAAAACGTATAAGATGTGGATTGAAAATGAGGTTTCTCTGGAAGAAAAGCTGAAGGTTATGAAGGAACATCAACTTGCAGGCGCCGCCTATTGGAAGCTGGGACTGGAACGGCAGCAAGCCTGGGATACAATTATCAAATATGTGAACTAAACTTCTCTTGCTGGAATTTTGGTTCTTGCTCCTTACTGGGAGTCCTGCCAATTCGAATTTATCCAGACATTGCATTTCCGGTAAAATTTGAAATAATGGCACAGACAAATAATACAGGACGGAGAAGGAACCGGAATTTTAGCAGGAGGATTTTTTTGCGCGCTCACCGGGGTATTTATGCGCATTCTTACCCTTGCCTTTCTTTTGCTGTTTTTATACGGCAGGAGATGCCTGGGTTTTGTCCATTATTAACATGAATTTAGAAAACTTTAAAACAATGATAAGAATATACGCGAGAGAAATTAATGTTACTTCTGCAATGAAAAAGTATAATTTAAAGAAAAGAACAATGGATAGAGAAATGGTAAGTTAGAAGAAGGAGGAATTGCAGGATGACATTTTTTAATAAAATAGAAAAAAGATACTTCGCAGCGTTTTGCTATATGTTATCTTTGTCTCCGGTTTTGTTGCCCTGGTGCTATTTTGATAAAGATATGGATGGCATTAAATATGGAATTGATATTGTTAATAACGCCGTGCTCTTGTCTTTGGCGACGGTAACAATTGCCGCTATTTTGTCTGCCAGGAAACCAAAAGCCAAAATCGTGGTAAAAATATTACTGGGCTTCCATTTTGTCGTATATTTTTTCTGCTCATTTTTTTGGTATGTGCCGCTGATATCGGATTTTGATTTGCGGTTATCCCTGGAATCAGTGCATTATGGCTTCTATTTATCAGTTCTATGTAATGGATTGGTGTATCTGCTCTATCGGGAATAGCGGTATACGCCTTTCATTTTGTGAAATGAGGCCGATATATGCGTTGTTTTTTCTGTTATTTATATAATGCCGTACTAGTTTTCCACTCGTTGTCATAGTCTATATGTAAAGATGACTAGGGGAAACATATGAAAAAAAGAATAGAAATAATTATGGCTGTGCTGTTGCTTTTAGGAGCCTGTTTTTTCGCACGGGAGAGTGCCTATATGGTGGATAGTCTAAAAGCCCAGACGAAAGAAGTACGTATTGTTATAGACGCAGGGCACGGGGGCGATGATCCAGGCAAAATCGGCATCAATAAAGCAAAAGAAAAAGAAATTAATTTAAAGATTGCGAAAAAATTAAAAGAGATGCTTGAACAAGAAGGGATTAAGATTATTATGACGCGCACAGATGACGCCGGGTTATACCAGCAGTCTTCCCATAATAAAAAAGTGGAAGATATGCGTAAACGCTGTGAAATTATAAGCAAAGCGGAACCTGTGTTTACGGTAAGTATTCATCAGAACAGCTATCCGGAGGAATCCGTGAAAGGAGCGCAGGTATTTTATTATGGCCAGTCTAAGGAAGGAAAAGAGTTGGCGGAGGCCCTTCAGAAATCGTTGGTAGAACAATTAGATCCTCAAAATCACAGGCAGGCGAAAGCCAACGAAAGTTACTATCTGTTGAAAAAAACGCCGTCGCCTACTGTAATTGTGGAATGCGGATTCTTAAGCAATTCAGAAGAAGCAGCATTACTGGAAACAGAAGAATATCAGAAAAAAGTTGCGGAAGCGGTCAGGTCAGGAATTTTAGCCTATTTGCATATAGGCAGTGAAGAAAACAGTCAGGAAAATGCGGGGGCGCAATAATGTGCCCCCTATATGTAGTAGTTGCTAAGTTTCACGGATATGGTATAATATGGCATGAGGAGAGGCATACACAGGGCCAGAGCCTGTATGCCATGAATCGTGTTTAAGGAAGAGGTAAGGCATGAGAAGAGGCGCGCAAAGAGGCAGGAGCCATATGCCATGAATCGTGTTTAAGGAAGAGGTAAGGCGTGAAGATGTCTCATACAGGTAAGAAGTGAAAATGGCAAGGTAAGAAGATGAAGACAATTGTAATAAAAATAGAAGATAACCAGGAAATTTCTAACCGGGAAAAAATACATACAGCGGGAAAACTGATACAAGACGGCGGTCTGGTGGCGTTTCCTACAGAGACAGTCTACGGCCTGGGGGCGGACGCGCTGAATCCAGACGCGGCCAGAAAAATTTATCAGGCAAAGGGACGGCCGTCGGATAATCCGCTGATAATACATATTGCAAGTATGGAATCATTAGAAAAAATTGCAAGCTTTGTTCCGCCAATGGCAAGAAAGATGGCGGAGCGTTTTTGGCCGGGTCCTCTGACCATGATTTTTCGCAAAAAAGATATTGTGCCGATGGAAACCACAGGAGGACTTGATACCGTGGCTGTCCGTATGCCCGGCCATCCGGTGGCGCTGGAATTGATACAGGCGGCGGGCGGGTATATTGCGGCGCCCAGCGCTAATACTTCCGGAAGGCCAAGCCCTACATTGGCGGAGCATGTGGCGGAGGATATGCAGGGGCGGATTCCCATGATTCTTGACGGCGGTGCCGTGGGAATCGGAATTGAATCTACCATTGTAGATTTTTCGGAACAAACACCAATGGTCTTAAGACCCGGATATATTACGCTGGAGATGATGCGGCAGGTGATCGGAGAACTAAAAATGGATCCGGGACTGATAGAAGAAAATTCCGACGTGCATCCCAGGGCGCCGGGAATGAAGTATAGACACTATGCGCCCAGAGCGGAGCTGGTATTGGTAAACGGGGCACAGGAGAAAGTACAGGAGAAAATCAATGAATTGGTACGAAACGCAGCGTTGTCCGGGAAAACTGCGGGGGTGATTGCAACGGATGAAAGCTGCGGATACTATGAATGCGGAATTGTCAAAAGTATTGGCACAAGACGCGACGAGGATACCATAGCCAGGCATCTGTACAGGATATTAAGAGAATTTGACCAGCAGGATGTGGATATGATTTATTCTGAAAGTTTTTCATCTCTGGGAATTGGACAGGCAGTTATGAACCGTTTGCGAAAAGCAGCCGGACAAAGGGTGATTGAAGTGTAAAAAAGGATGGAGGCGGCAAAAATGAAACAGTATAGCAAAATAATTTTTGTGTGTGAGAATGGAACCACCAGGGCGCCTATGGCAGAAGCCATTCTGAAAGAATATTCGCTGAAATATCCGCTGGAAATTGAAAGTCGGGGGCTGATCGTACTTTTTGCAGAACCCTTGAACCAGAAAGCAGAGGCAGTGCTTATCAGTAATGGCATAAACCTGGAAGAGAAAATGTCCCGTCAGATCGAAGAAAAAGACTTGCAGGAGGGACATTTGATCCTTGTTATGGAGGCGGCGCACAAGGAAAAGATTTTGGAAGAATATCAGGCAGTGTGCCGGGCAGATGTCGAGGTTCTGACAGAATTGGTGGGGGACGAGCTGGAAATACTTAATCCCTATGGCGGAACCCTGCAGGCATATGGCCTTTGTTATGAAACATTAAATAAAACAATACAAAAGCTGGTAAAGCTTATCAATGAAGGAGAATAATATGGGAAAAGTCACAGTGATGGAACATCCATTGATTCAGCACAAGATCGGCTGGCTTCGGAGAACCACTACCGGTTCCAGGGATTTCCGCAGTATCGTAAGTGAGGTTGCCATGTTAATGTGCTATGAGGCTACCAGAGAACTGGAGCTTACGGAAATAGAGATCGAAACGCCTATCTGTAAGGCGGTGGTGAAAGAATTGAAAGGCAAAAAACTTGCGGTTGTTCCCATTTTGCGGGCGGGACTGGGTATGGTAGAGGGAATGCTGACTATGATCCCGGCGGCGAAAGTGGGGCATATTGGTTTATATCGTGATCCGGAAACGTTAGAACCAGTGGAATATTATTGTAAATTGCCCGAGGACTGTGCAGAACGGGAGGTATTTGTGGTAGACCCGATGCTGGCAACCGGCGGCTCGGCAGCAGCGGCAATCCGGATGCTCAAAGAAAAGAATGTCAGAAATATTCATTTTATGTGCATTATTGCAGCGCCCGAAGGAGTAAAAGCAATGGCAAAAGCCCATCCCGATGTCGATGTTTATATTGGCGCCCTGGATGAGAAATTAAATGACCATGGGTATATTGTGCCTGGTTTGGGAGACGCCGGAGATCGAATTTTTGGCACACAATAGAGTGGATTTAGGCATTGGCTGTTTTTGAAAGAAGGGAACAGGTAAAAATGAGCCAGAAGAGACATGATTATATCACTTGGGATGAATATTTTATGGGGGTGGCGATGCTTTCCGCCATGCGTTCCAAAGATCCGGGGACTCAGGTGGGAGCCTGCATTGTCAGCCAGGATAATAAGATTTTGTCCATGGGCTACAATGGTTTTCCTCTGGGGTGTTCGGATGATGAATTTCCCTGGAATCGGGAGGGTGAGCCGCTGGACAATAAATATTTTTATACGACGCACAGTGAGTTAAACGCAATTTTGAATTATCGGGGCGGCAGTTTGGAGGGAGCGAAACTGTACGTTTCTCTGTTTCCCTGCAATGAGTGTGCCAAGGCCATTATTCAGGCGGGTATCAAAACGGTTATTTATGACAGTGATAAATATAAAGATACGCCGTCAGTGATTGCTTCCAAGCGGATGATGGATGCAGCGGGGGTACGCTATTATCAGTATACGCATACAAACCGCGAAATAAAGATTATTTTATAAACAGAAGGTTATCTTGGCAGAACTGTTGCAAAATATTAGGAAATCTTTTAGGAAGGAATAGACATTTCTGTAAAAAATAGATATAATATCTCAATATAGGGAATATTATTAGAAGTTTCCACAGAAAAATAACTGGGAGGTGCCTCATGTGAAATATGACAAAAGCGTATATCGTTCCCTGGCTTTGATTACGCAGTTTGGAATTAACATGTTGGTGCCTGTTTTTTTGTGCACGATTGCCGGAATTTGGCTGGGAAGAAAATGTTCCATGGAATGGCTTGTAATTCCGCTGTTTTTGGTCGGCGCGCTTGCAGGTTTCCGCAATATTTTTATCATGGCAAAGAACATTTATGAAAAAGATGCGGTATCTGCCAAGGTTCCTTCAATTTATGCAAAACAGCGAAAAAACGGGGAACAACAAAACGGACGAACCTACATGTGCAAAGAACAGCGCAGTGACAGGGAAAGGAGCAAGGACCATGCTCAGAAGGATTAATCCGGCGCTGCCGGAGCTTCTTGCCGGAATATTCTTATACGGGCTTGTACTTCAATTGACAGGTATGTGGTTTGTGGATAACAAGCAGCAGTATTCTGTAGGATTGTGGATAGGCGTTGTCCTGGCAATGGGAATGGCGGTTAACATGGCGGTGGTGATATTGGATACAGTGGATGCGATGGCTTCGAAAGGAACCGCCGTGAGAACAGGATTGTGGTCTGTGCTCCGCTATGTAGTTGTAGTAGGCGTCTTTGCGGGCGTCTGGTATTTTGAAGCAGGAAACCTGCTTGTTATGTTTTTGGGCTTGATGGGGCTGAAAGTATCTGCTTATTTACAGCCCTTTCTCCATAAAATTATTTTGCGGGTACAGAAAAAATCTGCAGAATAACTAAATTATATGAAGGAGGTGAGAGAGTGCAAGGTACGATTTTACTGTCTTCCGGTTCAGATATTGATATAATGGTGCACGGGCTTTTTTCCTATGAATTGTTCGGGCATACGTTCTGGATCACCACCACCCATGTGTGTCTGTTGATTGTGATATTGGTATTGGCAGTTTTCTCCATTGCGGCGAACCGTGCTATGAAGCATGCCTCTGAAGTTCCCAGCGGTTTTCAGAATGTGGTGGAATTGATTGTGGAAATGCTTGATAAAATGGTGCACGGGGTTATGGGCAAAAGTGGTGGTAAATTCGTCAATTATATTGGAACGATCTTTATTTTTATATTGGTTTCCAATCTTTCCGGATTGTTTGGCCTGCGTCCGCCTACTGCGGATTATGGTGTGACACTGCCTTTGGCATTGCTGAGTTTTATTTTGATTCATTTTAATCAGTTTAAATATCAGAAACCCAAAGAAATTTGGACAGATATGTGTTCTCCATTGCCGCCGTGGCTGCCGATATGGTTTCCAATTAATGTGATCAGTGAGCTGGCAGTGCCGATATCCCTGTCTTTGCGTTTGTTTGCAAATATTTTATCAGGAACGATAATTATGGCATTGATATATTCGCTCTTGTCAAAGATCGCATACTTCTGGCCAGGCGCATTACATGCATACTTTGATATTTTTTCCGGTTGTATTCAGACGTATGTATTCTGTATGCTGACAATGACGTATATCAGTAACGCAATTGGCGAGGAAGACTAGTGTATTGCCTGTTTCTGAATCGTACGGGTAACACAGGGCATGAGGAAATTTTTAATTATTAAACATATTTTATGAAAATGCAAGGAGGAAATTTTTATGGATAACATTACAGGAGCAGAATTAATCAGAGCTTGTTCAGCAATCGGCGCAGGTCTTGCGGTTATCGCAGGTATTGGACCTGGTATCGGACAGGGTATCGCGGCCGGACATGCGGCGGCAGCCGTTGGAAGAAATCCGGGTGCAAAATCCGACATTACTTCTACCATGCTTTTGGGTCAGGCGGTTGCGGAGACAACGGGACTTTATGGTCTGCTGGTAGCAATCCTTTTAATGTTCGTTCAGCCGTTAAAATAAGGCAGTGGATAATTATTTGGAAGGAACGCCCGGCAGGCAGTATCTTTATGCGCACAAAACAGCGCAAAAATAAGGAAAGGAGGCCCGGTCTTGGAACAGTTATTTGGCTTAAACCCTCAGTTGCTGCATGATACGATACTTTCGATACTTGCCATTCTGTTTTTATTCGTTTTGATGTCCTATAATCTGTTTAATCCAGCTAAGAAAATGTTAAAGGACAGACAGAATCGTATCAAAAATGATATTGATACGGCGCGCAAAGACAGAGAAGAAGCGTCTGCGGTTAAACAAGAGTATGATCAGAAACTCAAAGGCATTGAGAAGGAAGCTGAGGAAATCTTAAGTGAGGCCCGTCAGAAAGCTTTAAAAAATGAAGCTAGGATTGTGGATGAGGCAAAGGAAGAGGCAGCCAGAATTATCAAACGCGCCAATGAGGAAGCCCTGTTGGAGAAAAAACGTGTGATGGACGAGGCAAAACAGGAGATGATTGCCATTGCTTCCATGATGGCAGGCAAAGTTGTTGCAGCTTCCATTGATACATCCATTCAGGATACATTAGTGGAAGAAACATTGAAGGAAATAGGTGAGAGTACATGGCAAAGCTAGTATCCAAAACATATGGGGATGCATTGTTTGAGCTTGCTGTGGAATCTGGTCAGATGGATGAAATGCTGGAAGAAGCCAGAGGAATCCAGAGGATTCTTCACGATAACGACGAGCTTTCCAAACTGATGAATCACCCCAAAATCGTAAAAGAAGAAAAAATAGAGATATTGGAACAGATTTTTAAAGGCAGAGTCCGGGATGAGATAACCGGGCTTATGCGTATGCTTGTTTCCAAAAGTCATTACGGTGAAATGGAATCTGTATTCACATATTTCATTGACCAGGTAAAAGAATATAAAAATATCGGAACCGCTTACGTGACTGTACCCATGCCGCTAATCGACAGTCAAAAGGAGCAGGTGAAGAAGAAGTTACTGGAAACCACCAAATATGTAGAATTTGAAATGCATTATGATGTGGATGAAGGCTTGATTGGCGGTATGGTAATTCGCATTGGCGACAGAGTGATAGACAGCAGCGTAAGGAGCAGGCTGGTGGCTCTGACCCGGGAGTTATCAAAAATACAGTTGAAGGTAGGTGAATAATTCCATGAATTTAAGACCAGAGGAAATAAGCTCTGTGATCAAAGAGCAGGTGAAACGGTATGCCGCGCAGCTTGAAGTCTCAGATGTGGGAACAGTCATTCAGGTGGCAGACGGTATCGCCCGTATTCATGGTTTGGAAAATGCCATGCAGGGCGAGCTGCTGGAATTTCCCGGTGAAGTCTATGGAATGGTATTGAACCTGGAGGAAGATAATGTTGGCGCCGTATTATTAGGAGACCAGAAAAATATCAACGAAGGGGATACCGTTAAGACTACGGGACGAGTAGTAGAGGTTCCGGTAGGCGATGCCATGACCGGACGAGTGGTAAATGCATTGGGACAGCCCATTGATGGAAAAGGTCCGATTGAAACCACAAAATTCAGACAGATTGAGAGGGTCGCATCCGGCGTTATTTCAAGAAAATCCGTAGATACGCCGTTACAGACCGGTATAAAGGCGATCGATTCTATGGTTCCTATCGGCAGAGGACAGCGTGAGCTGATTATCGGAGACCGCCAGACAGGTAAGACAGCAATTGCTGTCGATACCATTATCAATCAAAAGGGACAGGGCGTGAAATGTATCTATGTTGCGATCGGCCAGAAAGCATCTACCATAGCGACCATCGTGAAGACGCTGGAAGAGTTCGGCGCTATGGATTACACTACAGTCGTGGCTTCCACGGCCAGCGAGCTGGCTCCTTTGCAGTATATTGCTCCATATGCGGGCTGTGCAATTGGAGAGGAATGGATGGAAAAAGGAGAAGACGTACTGGTAGTCTATGATGACCTGAGCAAGCATGCAACGGCATACCGTACCCTTTCTCTGCTGTTGCGCCGTCCGCCAGGACGTGAGGCGTATCCCGGCGACGTATTCTATCTGCATTCCAGATTGCTGGAGCGTGCGGCCAGGTTGTCAGAAAAACTTGGCGGAGGTTCTCTGACCGCGCTGCCAATTATTGAGACGCAGGCTGGCGATGTTTCCGCATATATCCCCACCAATGTAATTTCCATTACTGACGGCCAGATCTATTTGGAAACAGAAATGTTTAATGCGGGATTCCGTCCGGCTATTAACGCAGGCTTGTCCGTATCACGCGTAGGCGGTTCTGCGCAGATTAAGGCGATGAAGAAGATTGCCGCTCCCATTCGTGTGGAGCTGGCGCAGTACCGTGAATTGGCTGCGTTTGCGCAGTTTGGTTCTGAGTTGGACGCAGACACCACAGAGAAACTTGCACAGGGCGAGCGAATCCGTGAAATGTTAAAACAGCCCCAGTACAAACCCATGCCGGTAGAATATCAGGTTATCATTATCTATGCGGCGACCAGGAAATATCTTCTGGATGTTCCCGTAGATGATATTTTGCGGTTTGAAGAGGAATTGTTTGAATTTATAGATACGAAATATCCGGAAATACCCGAGTCAATTCGTACCAACAAAGAGATTAATGAAGAAACAGAGAAGAAACTTGTCAAAGCCATTGAGGAGTGCAAAGCGCAGTTTAAGTAAGAACAGGTGGTGAATCATTATGGCGTCCATGAGGGACATTAAACGAAGAAAAGGCAGCATACAGAGTACGCAGCAAATCACGAAAGCCATGAAGCTTGTTTCTACTGTTAAACTGCAGAAAGCACGGAACCGTGCAGAACAGTCTAATCCGTATTTCAACCATATGTATCAGACGGTGACTTCCATGCTCGCAAGAAGCGGTAATCTCAACCATCCATATCTGAGACCGGGAAGCTCACAGAAAAAGGCTGTAATCACCATCGCCTCCAACCGTGGACTTGCCGGCGGCTATAACGCCAATGTGGTGAAACTCATTACAGGCAGCGGTATGCCAAAGGAGGATGTATGGGTTTATATGATCGGGCGCAAGGCAAAGGAGCTTTTGGTGCGCAAGGGCTACGAGATTAAGGCAGATTATTCTGACGTCATTGAAGCGCCCGCTTATGAGGATGCTTCTGTAATTTGTGAAGAGGTTTTAGAGGCATTCAGCAAAGGTGAAATCGGAGAGATTTATCTTGCCTATACGCATTTTAAGAATACGGTCAGCCATGAACCTAAGCTGCTGAAACTGCTTCCGGTGGAGTTTGATGAAGCGGAATTGAAAGAGGCGCAAACCAATGTGCTGATGAATTATGAGCCTAATGAGGAAGAAGCATTGGATCTGATCATTCCCAAATATATGACCAGTCTTTTTTACGGAGCACTGGTAGAGGCAGTGGCAAGTGAGAACGGGGCCAGAATGCAGGCAATGGATTCTGCAACAAGCAATGCAGATGAAATGATCAGTGATTTGACATTAAAATATAACAGAGCGCGCCAGGGTTCAATTACACAGGAACTTACCGAAATTATTGCTGGTGCGGAGGCAATATCTTAAATGGTATATTTTTGGAGATTGCCCATTATCACAGAACGGTTCATATAGAAATGCTGTACAGGCGAAGAACCGTTCACGCAAAGCCATCTCAGAAATAAATCGGTTTCTGGCATGGAATGAAATTAAGAATTTTAAGGAGTGAAATTATGGCAGAAAAAAATATAGGTAAGATCACTCAGATTATCGGCGCTGTCCTGGATATCAAATTTTCCGGAGGCAGCCTGCCGGAGATCAATGAAGCCATCGATATTCCGCAAAATGGCGGAAAAAAACTGGTGGTGGAGGTTTCGCAGCATCTGGGTGATGATACGGTGAGATGTATTGCCATGGGTTCTACGGACGGGCTGGTCCGTGGGATGGATGCAGAAGCAACAGGAGCTGCCATTACCATTCCGGTAGGCGAGCAGACTCTTGGGCGTATGTTCAACGTATTGGGAGAGCCGATTGACGAGCTTCCGCCTCCTCAGAAAACAGAGAAGATGCCTATTCACAGAAAGGCTCCCGCATTTGAGGAACAGGCTACATCCACAGAAATGCTGGAGACTGGTATTAAAGTTGTCGACCTTCTCTGTCCCTATCAAAAGGGTGGCAAGATTGGTTTGTTCGGCGGCGCCGGAGTAGGTAAGACGGTACTGATTCAGGAGCTGATTCATAATATTGCAACGGAGCATTCGGGCTATTCTGTGTTTACAGGCGTGGGTGAGCGTACCCGTGAAGGAAATGACCTTTATTATGAAATGAAAGAATCAGGCGTTATCGATAAGACCTGTATGGTATTCGGACAGATGAACGAGCCGCCGGGAGCACGTATGCGCGTGGGACTGACAGGTCTTACCATGGCAGAGTATTTCCGCGATAAGGGTGGAAAGGACGTGCTGTTATTTATTGATAATATTTTCCGGTTTACCCAGGCTGGTTCCGAGGTGTCTGCATTATTGGGACGTATGCCTTCCGCGGTGGGCTATCAGCCTACCCTGCAGACGGAAATGGGTGCGCTTCAGGAGCGTATCACTTCCACAAAAAATGGTTCGATTACTTCCGTGCAGGCAGTATACGTGCCGGCGGACGACTTAACCGACCCGGCTCCGGCAACGACCTTTGCGCATTTGGACGCAACAACTACACTGTCACGTTCCATTGCGGAACTTGGTATTTATCCGGCAGTAGATCCGCTGGATTCTACGTCCCGTATTCTGGATCCCCGCGTGGTAGGTCAGGAACATTTTGAAGTGGCGCGCGGTGTTCAGGAGATTTTACAGAGATATAAAGAGTTACAGGATATTATTGCCATCCTTGGTATGGATGAATTGTCTGAAGATGATAAGCTGATCGTAAACCGTGCCAGAAAGGTACAGAGATTTTTGTCCCAGCCTTTCTTCGTGGCAACGCAGTTTACCGGACTGGATGGAAAATATGTACCGATCGCAGAGACGCTTCGTGGCTTCAAGGAAATTCTGGAAGGGAAACATGATGACGTTCCAGAAAGTTATTTCCTGAACGCAGGTTCTATTGATGAAGTTCGCGCCCGCATGAAATAGGAGGAAGGCAAATGCGAAGCATTTATGTAATGCCTTCCGACGCCATGGCAGGTGACGCAAGGCGGCACATGCCGATTCATTAAATAAGGAGGGTGGACACATGGCAGAGAATTTTCAGTTGCAGATTATTACACCGGATCGGGTGTTTTATGAGGGGGAGGCTTCCATGGTGGAGTTTACCTCTGTGGATGGAGAGATGGGAGTCTATAAGCATCATATTCCTCTGACCACGGTACTCGCTCCCGGAATTGTGACGATTACAGAGTCGGGCGGCAAAAAGGAAGCGGCAATCCATGCCGGTTTTGTGCAGATTCTGGGTGAGAAGGTAACCTTTCTCGCTGAAATTGCAGAGTGGCCGGGAGAGATTGATGTGGCGCGTGCGGAAGCGGCGAAAGCCAGGGCAGAAGAGCGTCTGCGCAGCCACAGTGCAGACATAGATGTGGCGCGTGCAGAAATAGCATTGAAGAAGGCGTTAGTTCGTCTGCATGTAAAATAATAAGGGTATTTTCCTAAAGCAGAAATAAATTACCAGAGGTCGTCCGTATAGACGGCCTCTGGTGCATTTTTATGTCAAAATTGAATATCGTTTGCGCGTTTGCGCAGAAGACAAATAATGAGGATGATATTCCTGTTTTCGAATTAGGTTTTGAGCGTTTGCCAAAACTCGTATAGACATGAAAATAGCATTAAAATATAATGAAGACAAGTATATTAGGAGATAAATAATACAAATGATTAAAGTTGCAATCTGTGAGGATGACAAATTATGCAGTAAGACGATTAGAAAAATGTTGAATCAATATTTTACAGAAAGAGGAATAGAATATCAGCTTCGGGAATATGAATCTGCAAATTCTTTTATTATTCAAAAGGTAATGGCAGAAATCCTGATTCTTGATATCGAGATGGATGGTATTACCGGAATCGAATTGAAGGATTGGCTGTGCACAAATGGCGAAGACGTAAAAATATTGTTTGTCACCAACTATATGGAGTTTATGCCGGAGGCCTTTGGGAGAAACGTGTATGGATTCTTGGGTAAGCCCGTAGCGTTTGGAGATCTTGCGAAATATTTAAACCGCATGACAGAAGATATTGAAGAAAACAGAAGTTTGGTGATTAAGAGCGTCGATAAAGAGTTTGCAATTAAGATGAATCATATTTTTTACTTTGAATCAGAAGATAAATACAGCCGCGTAGTGAGCAAGGACGGCAGACATTTCAGTGACAAAAGCCTGGGGCAGTGGGAAGAGGAATTGCGGGAAAGTTTCTTTTTTCGCTGTCATAAACGTTATCTGGTAAATTTTCGCAATATATATAAAGTGGAAAGTTTTATCTGGATGTGTAACGGAGACGAAATTCCCATAAGCAGGAGAAAAGGGAAAGAATTGAGAGATTCTTATCGGGAATATATCATCAGAAAGGCGAGATAAGATAATGTTTCAATATTATGCATAGTTACCATATGCGTATTTATATTTGCAAAATGCATTTCCAGTATTTTCCGACCTTCGTCTGGACAGAAAATAGGCGTTAAAATATAATGAAGAAAAGTACATACAAGGAGCAATTGATACGAATGATAAAAATTGGAATTTGTGAAGATGATGTTGTATACAGGAAATCTATTGGAAAAATGTTAGGCCATTATTTTACTGAAAATGGGACAAGTTTTCAGATCAAGGAATATGAGTCTGGAGATTGTTTTATGGCGCGGAACGAATCTACGGATGTTTTGCTTTTGGATATTGAAATGACAGGAATTACTGGGATTGAACTAAAGGACTGGCTGTGTAAAGTGGATGAGGAGGTTAAAATATTATTTGTGACGAACCATGTAGAGGCAATGGCGGAAGCCTTCGGGAAAAATGTATATGGTTTTTTGCATAAACCTGTAGAACAGAAAGAGCTTGAAAAGTATCTGGCTCGGATGCAGGAGGATATTCAGGAAAATAGGGGCTTGGTCATTAAAGGTTTCGATAAAGAGTTTGTAGTTAAGATAAGGGATATTTTATATTTTGAATCAGAAGATAAATACAGCCGCGTAGTAGACAAAGATGGCAGGCATTTCAGTGACAAAGGGCTGGGGCAGTGGGAGAAAGAATTGCGGGGTAGTCATTTTTTCCGCTGCCACAAATGTTATCTGGTAAACTTTAGAAATATACATAAAATGGAAAGTAATATTAGTATGTGCAATGGAGACAAGCTTCCTATAAGCAGGAGAAGGGCAAAATTATTGAGGGATTCTTATCGGGAATATATTATCAGAAAGGCGAGGTAGATGAGTGGAATAGAGGGTGTATTGCTGGAACTTATCTTAATATTGGAAAATATGCTTATGGTATGTGGTGTATTTTGTGTTCCTGTTTCCAGAGAACGTAAATTCCTTGTAACAGGAGGGATCCTTCTTACTGCTTTATGTTTAGGAAGTGTGATCTTTGGGCATTTTCATTTAGTAATATTGATATTAAGAGTACTTTTAAATTTTGTAATTGTCATGTTATGGACCAGTGGAAAAATCTTTCGGAGATTTGCCATACATATTTGCAGTACAATGTATTTGCACATGTTCTATCTGTGTATTGATTTGGTATTTTACATTCTTTGTAAAATGCCAATGACTGTTTTAGAAACTTATTCCGTTTATCGGATAGTAAGAGGTGGACTCACAGTTTTGATAGTGGGGATGTTAGTGCGAAAATTGAGAAAAATACCAAGATATGAAAATATATTGGACGGCATTCAAACGAAATATTTTTTGATAGGGAGTGTCTGTTGTTTTGCAGCTTCTTTGTTACAACACTACATAGAAGATGTAAGTGATTTAATATACATAAAAACAGATCAGATTATCTGCGTTATCATATGTATGGTAATTGTTAGTGCTATATTTTATGCACTTGGTGTAGTGGTTGTGATTTTGGATATGTTACGAAAGAAGTATCAGACAGAAAGTAAATTGAAAGATGAATATCTGCAGATAACGAGGGAATATGTTCGAGAGGTAAAGGCCAATGCCAGAGAAACCCGGAAGATGCGTCACGATCTGCAGGCACATATTGTAAGTTTAGGGCACTATATGAAGCAGAAGGAATATCAGAAAGCTGAGAAATATTTGTATGTGATGCAGGAACACACCGATAAAATGATTCGCAAAATGGTATCAGTAAATCATGAGATTGTGGATGCTGTATTACTGGAAGCACAAATTCGTTCAGAAACCTTGAAAATAATTTGGAAGGTGGAGGGAAATCTTCCGCCGAATCTGCCTATAGGAGATTTTGACTTATGTACGATATTCTCCAATTTACTGACAAATAGCGTGGAAGCTTGTGAAAAACTTCCTGATGGACAGAGATACATTCATCTGGAAATTCGTGAAATCTCCAATAATCTGATAATAGAGATTATGAATCCAGTAAAAGAATCCGTTGATCTTAAAAAGCTGGGTAACTTTACAACAAAAACAGATACACAGTATCATGGTTATGGTATAGCCAATGTAAGAGCTGCAGTCGAGAAAAATCATGGAGAATTATTTTTTGAGGAAAGAGAAGGAGTATTTGTAACGAGGATTATTATTAGGTATTAAAGCGTGGGTGACCGTTCTCTCCAAAATTCGACCGTTTATTCTAAGGTGCTTGCATTCTGTATGAGTCAGTGGGTAAAATGACGGTAGGAACTTGTAAGATTGCTGTAATATAGACTTTCCGAATAGCAGACAGTTAATTTTGCAAACGCCAAATAGTAGGAAGCGGAGGTGTGAGACATGTTTTACGCATACGATGATGATTTATGGGAACTGTTGAAAAGACTTTTTGGATGGGTGTGATACCAAACAAAATGTAATTAATACAGATACCAAAGAGAAAGAACCTGCAATCGGGAGTGTTATTTGCAGAGTGAGATAATCTACAAAAGAAATTATACAATACAAAAGAGAAAGAATGGTTTCAAAACATTATGTAAACCATTGTAAGGGAGTATTATAGATAGAACTGCACATTCAGTTTCATAAGAACTGGAATCGGAAAGTTTACAGAAGGAACCGTATTATCTAAGGAAATACGGTTTTTTCTGTATTCTCTTTTTTGGGAGGTTATGATAAAATAGACCTGGAGGTGCTGCAATGATAAAATATAAGCGTATTTTTACCATTGTTATAGATTCATTAGGCGTCGGAGCTATGGAGGATGCAGCCGCTTACGGCGACGCAGGTACAGATACCCTGGGGCATATCTCCCAGCGGATGGATAGATTCCATATTCCCAATCTTCAGAGGCTGGGGCTGGCAAATCTTCATCCCTTAAAACAGGTAGAGCCAGTAGAAAATCCGGCAGGATATTATATGAAAATGAAAGAAGCGAGTACCGGAAAAGATACGATGACAGGACATTGGGAGATGATGGGGCTTCACATCACTACGCCTTTTCTGACATTTTCAGAACACGGTTTTCCCGAAGAATTGATTGAGGAATTATCCAGAAGAACCGGGCGTAAAATTATTGGAAATAAAAGCGCCAGCGGAACAGAGATTTTGCAGGAACTGGCAGAAGAAGAAATTGCCACCGGGCATATGATTGTCTATACCTCCGCTGATTCGGTCTTACAGATATGCGGAAATGAGGAAACTTTCGGACTGAAAGAATTGTACCGCTGCTGTGAGATTGCAAGAGAGATTACCATGAAAGATGAGTGGAAAGTGGGGCGGGTCATTGCAAGACCATATGTCGGCAGGAAAAAGGGAGAATTTGTAAGAACCAGCAACCGGCATGATTATGCACTGAAGCCATATGGAAGAACGGCGTTAAATGTATTGAAAGATGCAGGGCTTGATGTGATTTCAGTGGGCAAAATTTTTGACATTTTCGACGGAGAGGGACTGACAGAATCCAATAAATCTCAAAGCTCTGTTCACGGAATGGAGCAGACCATCGGCATTGCCGGGAGGGAATTTACAGGGCTGTGTTATGTGAATCTCGTCGACTTCGACGCACTGTGGGGACATCGGCGCAATGCAGCAGGATATGCACAGGAACTGGAGCGGTTTGATGTAAAATTAGGTGAACTTCTGGAAGTTCTCAAGGCGGATGATTTGCTCATAATCACAGCGGACCATGGAAACGATCCTACGCACACAGGAACAGACCATACAAGGGAGATGGTTCCATTTCTGGCTTATTCACCGTCCATGCAAGGCAGTGGAAAACTAGAGGATGCTTCTGCCTTTGCCGTGATTGGGGCAACCATAGTGGATAATTTTGGACTGGAAATGCCCCAGGGAACCATCGGCTCTTCTGTCTTAGAACAGCTTTGTTAAACAGAAGAGAGGCTTAACGCCTTAGGAAAGCATTGGGTTTCTGTTTTGGGACAGCTTATCGCAGATTGGAAAGGAAGGCGCGTATGGAAAGAGAAGAAATTTTAAAAATGACGGATCATACCTTGCTATCGCCGACGGCTGCATGGGAAGAGATCAGAGAAACTTTAGAGGACGCCATGAGATATGGGGCAGCCTCAGCATGTATTCCGCCTTCCTATGTTAAGAAGGCGTCAGAGTATGTGCAGGAGAGACTGCCTGTTTGTACTGTAATTGGATTTCCAAATGGGTACAGTACCACAGAAACAAAGGTATTTGAGGCCAGGGACGCCATTGCAAACGGCGCGTCGGAGATTGATATGGTAATCAATCTTGGCTGGGTCAAAGACCAGAACTATCAGAAAATCGAGCGGGAAATCCGTATCATTCATGAAGCCTGCGAGGGAAGGGTTTTAAAAGTAATTATTGAGACCTGTCTGCTGTCCGAGGCAGAGAAGATAAAAATGTGTGAGCTTGTGACAAAGGCGGGAGCGGAATACATTAAGACTTCTACAGGATTTTCTGACGCGGGAGCGTCGTCCGGGGATATCGCCCTTATGCGCCGTTATGTTGGCAAGGAGGTAAAAATCAAAGCGGCAGGAGGAATTGCCTCTTTCGAGGACGCGCAGGAATTTATCCGTATGGGTGCAGACCGCATTGGAGCCAGCAGGCTGATTAAAATAATGAAGAATATAGATCGTAAATAAGCGATTAATGGATTTTTTTCTGATTTTTTGGAAAAATATGAATCATATCCACATAAAGGAAGGCTATATGACATGAGAGATATGTTGTTGATTAAGCAGGGATTGATTCATGATGCGGTTCACAGAAATCCATATCGGGGAGACATTTTGACAGAGAAGGGAAAGATATTGGAAATTGCCCCGATAATGAGAAATAGAAATACAGAGGAAGCAGTGGTTCTGGATGCCTCAAATTTACAGGTATATCCGGGATTTGTGGAAGCGCACTGCCATTTGGGGCTGGATGGATACGGGATTGGATTTGAAGGGGCGGATTACAATGAGACGACAGACTCCGTTACGCCCCAGCTGTCGGCGATTGACGGTTTGAATCCCCAGGATGAAAGTATCCGGATTGCCATGGAAAGCGGCGTTACCTGTGTGGCGGCAGGACCAGGAAGCTCCAATGTGCTGGGAGGAACGTTCACCGTATATAAGACCGCAGGAAAGCGAATTGACGACATGGTGATTAAGAAAAAAGCGGCAATGAAATGCGCGTTCGGCGAGAATCCTAAGATTTGTTATAAAGACAGGGATAACTATTCAAGAATGGGCACCGCTTCCAAGCTGAGAATTATGCTGGAACGAACCAGGGAGTATATGGCAAGGAAAAAAGCGGCGGGAGAAGACATTCTAAAATGTCCTCCGTATGACCCCAAACTGGAGGCGCTGATTCCGGTTCTGAAAGGGGAACTGCCGTTAAAAGCCCATGTTCATCAGGCGAATGATATTTATACGGCCATCCGCATCGCCAGGGAATTTCATGTTGGGCTTGCGCTGGATCACTGTACAGACGGTTCTCTGATTGCAGAAGATTTGGCGAAAGAGGGATATCCGGTGGCGGTCGGCCCTTCGTTTGGCCATGCGACCAAGTTTGAATTGAAAAATATGAGCTTTGTTACGCCGGGAGAGCTTGCGCGGGCGGGATGCCGCGTGTCTGTCATTACCGATTCTCCAGTGGTTCCCCAGCAATATTTGGCGCTCTGCGCCGGACTGGCTGTAAAGTCTGGTATGGATGAATTTGACGCTCTGAAGGCGATTACCATCCATGCGGCACAACATATTGGCGTGGAAGAACGGGTCGGCTCTCTGGAAGCTGGCAAAGACGCCGATCTCGTACTTGCGTCAGGAAATCCGATGGTATCGGACACCAGGATTGAGTACGTGATCATTGACGGCAGAATTACCTTTGCCCGGAAGAAGGAATAAAAGGGCTGTAACGGAAGGAAAGCGCTGCCTTTCGGCAACGCTTTTGGGGGAGTAAATTTATGAAATGTTTCATGGGGTGCCACATCTTGGGCGGTGGCACCGCCAGATATATGTAAACAACTTTATCTAAAGTAAAGTTAGTTGTTTTTAGTCGAAGCTGACAACGGTGCGCGCTTATTTATGTAAGTCATCAACTTCATTTGATAAATTAAGTATAGGACATAAATGTGTGCAAACTGTGGACAATTTCTAAAAGAAGCATAAAGAATTCGAAAGAAATTGTGAAGAAATGGTAAAAGAAACGTTAGCAAAAAAGGAGGCTACATATGCAAAAATCAAAAGTATTTTTTACCACGTTTAAAACGTCATACACCGAGAATCTTCCGGCGAAATTAAAGCGCCTGATTCTTACGGCAGGAATCCGCGACATCGATTTTACGGATAAATATGCCGCGATCAAGATTCATTTTGGTGAACTTGGAAATCTCGCTTTTCTGCGCCCGAATTATGCCAAAGTAGTGGTGGATGTGGTTAAGGAGCTGGGAGGAAAGGCATTTTTGACAGACTGCAATACCTTATATGTGGGAAGCAGGAAGAATGCGCTGGATCATCTGGATACGGCTTATGAGAATGGGTTTACTCCGTTTTCCACGGGCTGTCATGTGCTTATCGCGGACGGGCTGAAGGGGACCGACGAGGAGCTGGTGCCTGTGAATGGAGAATATGTCAAGGAAGCGAAAATTGGCAGGGCCGTTATGGACGCCGATGTATTTATTTCGCTGAACCATTTTAAAGGGCATGAGATGGCAGGTTTTGGAGGAGCCTTGAAAAATATCGGTATGGGCTGCGGCTCCAGGGCAGGTAAAATGGAGATGCACAGTGAAGGGAAACCTTATGTAAACCAGGATAATTGTATTGGGTGCGGGATGTGCACCAGGGTATGCGCACATCAGGGCGTAACGGTTACCGATAAGAAAGCCTTTATCAATCATGAAAAATGCGTGGGCTGCGGACGCTGTATCGGCGTCTGTCCGAAAGATGCTGTAGAGGCTTCGTTTGGAGATTCCAATGATGTGCTGAATTACAAAATGGCCGAATACAGTAAGGCGGTAATACAGGATAAGCCGCATTTCCATATATCTCTTGTCTGCGATGTGTCTCCGAATTGCGATTGCCATGCAGAGAATGATATTCCGATTATTCCGGATGTGGGAATGTTTGCCTCCTTTGATCCGGTAGCGCTGGATATGGCCTGTGCAGACGCCTGCAACCGTCAGCCGGTTATTGCCGGAAGCGTGTTGTGCGAGCAGGGAAAACATGAAAGTGAAGGACATCACGATCATTTTCATATGGCACATCCCGATACCAACTGGAAGTCCTGTTTAGAACATGCCGAGAAAATCGGCATTGGAAGCCGTGAGTATGAATTAATAGAAATCTGATATTTATAATAGAAGGGAAAAGTATGAAGACAGGGAACAGATTCTGGAAAACATTACTGCTGTGCCTGGTTTGCATGGCGCTCCCGCAGATGTATGCGTCGGCAGGAGAAGAGAAAGAAGTAAGAGTAGTATTTACCCATGACCTTCATTCACATCTGGATTCCTTTGAACTGGAAGCCGATGGAAGGGAACAGAAAGTGGGCGGATTTGCCAGAATGGAAACCTGGCTGCAGCAACAGCCGCAAAACAGGGAAGATATCCTGTTTTTGGACGGCGGTGACTTTTCCATGGGCACGCTGTATCAGACGATATTCGAGACGCAGGCGGCGGAGCTTCGTATGTTGGGGGGGTTGGGCGTCGATGTTACGACTTTTGGCAATCATGAATTTGACTACCGCAGCAGCGGGCTTGCCAATATGCTGGCGTCAGCAAAGAGCAGTAAGGACGCCCTGCCAGCGTTGGTGGAATGCAATCTGGACTGGGAGGCAACGCGGAAAGGAGAACAGGCAGAAGAAGGCGCTTTACTGCAGGAGGCTTTTGAATCCTACGGGGTAAAGCCTTATGTAATGCTTGAAAAAGCCGGCGTGAAAATTGCCGTCATCGGCGTGTTCGGAAAAGATTCCCTGGCATGTGCGCCCACCTGTGCGCTGTCTTTTCAGGATCCGGTAGAGGCGGTAAAAGAAACCGTTGAAACGATACGGCAGAAAGAACGGGCGGATATGATTGTGTGCATTTCTCACAGCGGTACCTGGGAAGATGAAAAGAAATCTGAGGATGAACTGCTGGCGAAGGCGGTGCCGCAGTTGGATCTGATTATCAGCGGACATACCCATAGCATCCTCCAAAAACCTATTATCCACGGAGAAACAGCCATTGTATCTGCCGGAGAGTACGGTGCCCGCATCGGTTCTCTGAACATGAAGCAGAAGAAAAATGGACGCTGGGCGCTGCAGGATTACAGGCTGACGCTCCTGGATGATAGTTATGAGGCAGATCCGGGAGTCCAGAAGAAAATAGAAGCATTGGGAAAGAGCATCGACCAGGAATATATGATGCAGTTCGGTTATCGCAAGGATCAGGTATTGACCTACAATCCATGGGAGTTTACCAGGATTAATGGGCTGGGAGAGGTTTTACAGGAAGAGCCTTTGGGAAATCTTCTTGCAGACGCTTATTTATATACGGTCAACAACAGTGATACCGGTGACGATACAGAAGCGGTGACAGCAGTGGTACCCAGCGGATGTATTCGCGACACATTTCATAAGGAGAGAAACATTACAGCGGCCGATGCCTTTCAAACGCTGTCCCTGGGTATCGGTGCGGACGGCGTTCCGGGGTATCCGTTGGTGAGCGTATATCTGACCGGAGCAGACATCCGGACGATGGCGGAGGTGGACGCTTCTATTTCGCCAATGATGACGACCGCGCAGCTTTACACCAGCGGACTGACCTATACCATAAATCCCAGCCGTATGTTTTTAAACAGGGTTACGAACATTTCTTTACAGGATATGGAGGGAAATACCGCTGAATTAGAAAATGACAGGCTCTACCGTGTGATTGCGGACTTGTACACCGGGCAAATGCTGGGAGCCGTGGAGAAGCAGTCTTATGGGATACTTTCCGTGGTGCCCAGAGATGCAAAGGGCAGAGAAATTTCTGCAGAAGAACTGGAGGAGCATATTATTTATACGGATGGCCGGGAATTAAAAGCCTGGGTCTGCGTGGCAAATTATCTGGATTCCTTTGAAAAAACGGAGGGGATCTCACAGATACCGGAATATTACCGTACCACGCAGAACCGTAAACGAATAGAAAACGACGGCAGTATTCTGGCTATTATGCGAAATCCAAGCCAGGCGGCCAGGGCAATTTTCAGTGTAGTGTCAATTTTTATCGTAATTCTTATACTTGTGGCTGCGCTGTTCATTTATAAGCTCAGTATACGTAAGAATGACAAATGATTTGGGGGTTACATTTATACCCCCAAATCATAACCAAGCTCCCGAAGCATTTCCATATCCTGTTGTATGGTAATCCCGGAAGTGGTCAGCATGTCTCCGGTGATGGCGGCATTGGCCCCGGACTGAAAACATTTTCGGCCAAAATCCTTCATCAGGCCCCTTCCGCCGGCCAGGCGGATAAAGGAATGCGGAAGAATAAAACGGAAGAGGGCGACGATTCGGCGCATTTCTTCTTCGGTCAGTCTGGGATTATTTTCATAGGGAGTTTTGGGGATGGGATTTAGCATATTGATGGGGACGGACTGGATATCCAGTTTACGCAGGGTGATGGCGAGGTCGATTCGGTCCTCCATGCTTTCGCCCAGCCCCATGATTCCGCCGCTGCACACAGAAAGACCAGCTTTTTGGGCGGCATGAATGGCCGCAATTTTGTCCGCCTGGGTATGGGTGGTGCAGACTCTTGGAAAATAATCTGCCGAGGCTTCCAGATTATTATGAACCCGTACTGCCCCGGCTTCCCGTACCATTTCAAATTCAGTTTCATCCAGCAGTCCAAAAGAAACGCATACGGAAATGTCGACAGATTTTTTTAACAGGCGGATACTTTCACAAACCTGTTCGACTTCCCGGCGGCTCAGTTTTCTGCCGGAAGTAACAATGGAGTAACGTATAACGCCGCGCTTTTTGTTATATTCTGCCTGTTTTATTATTTCTTCGGTTCCCAGTAAGGGATAGGTTTCCACTTCTGTTTGATAATAAGAAGATTGAGCGCAATATTTGCAGTCTTCCGTGCATTTTCCACTCTTACCGTTAATAATGGTGCACAGGTCAAAATGATTTCCACAGAAAAACTGACGTATTTCGTTTGCGCTGGCACAGAGTGGTTCTAAAGGCATAGTGGAAAGTGCAAGCGCTTCACAACGGTTAATTTGATATCCGCTTAATACTTTTTGTTTCAGGTCTTCCAGTTGTTTTTCCATATCTTCCTCCTATGTGTAGTTTAAGCTCCTGTCAATAATATACATGAAGTGAGAATGAAATGTCAACCTGATTTATATAAGCGTTTACATTTCTGACTTTTCTACTTGTTTTTGAAATTATATAGATGTTAAATGCTGCTAAATAATGACAAATAAACCCTATTTTGACGCATGATATTGACTTTTACCTTAACATAGATTATATTATTTTGATTGTTTCTACTGGTAAGGGAGCGGTTTTTGATGAAGAAATTGAAAGAAATGTGGAATAATTCTTGTTTCGAACGTTATTGTTTTGGAATTTTAATTGCAATTGAACTTTTAATGTCATTTACTTTTCTGGGGTATATTCATATACCCCCTATTTCAATTACAATAGCGTATCTTCCAATCGTGGTGGCAGGATGTCTTTTGGGGCCTGCACAATCTGCAGCGGCCGGATTTGTGTTTGGAATTGCCAGTATGTATAAGGCGTCTTCTTCTTATGTTATGCCCGCAGACAGGGTATTCTCTCCATTTTTGAGTGAATTTCCATTGGGCAGTCTTTGGCTGAGCGTGGGAACGCGAACCTTGTTTGGCTTGCTTATTGGGCTGGCTTTTGCAGTTGTGAAAAAAGGGAAACACAATCGTTTGTGGAGAATTGCGGTTTGTGCGATTGCACCCAAATTACATACGATGCTTGTATACGTTTCCATGGGGATTTTATTTCCGGATCTTGGTTACGGTTATAGGACGGCGTTGCATTTGAAGTGGCGTGATGTGGTTTTTTCCGTCATCTGCATTCTTGCAGTTCAATTGCTGTGGTCGGTTTATCATAGCGATACGGTACAAAATGTAAGGCTGTGTATTAATCAGCGCATACATAATCCTTTTACCTCCGGAAAAATGAATTTGTTTTTTGGAGTATTTGAATTTTTTATGGTGTGTACGGCTATTATTGCAGCGGTTTACTTTTCTCAAAGGGAAACCTATATGCTGCAGCAGCATGGGGTGACGGTAACGCCCATGATTTCTGCAGACCTGCTGCGTCTGCAGATTCAGTTTCTAATTGCTTTTTTGTCGTTAAATTTTATTTCGATATTTCTATTGATTTGTATTTACAAATATATGTCATACAGGGAGTACAGGGGGGAGATGGATGATCTTACCAATGTAATGGGCAGAAGGATGTTTATTCAGTACTGTAATAAGGCGCAGAAAGACGTCCGTGCAGATACAGCTCAAAGCGGCTGGTTTTTGTTTGTGGATGTCGATTATTTTAAGGAAATCAATGATACTTTCGGCCATACAGTTGGAGATCAGGTATTGCGGGAAATTGCAGTAAATCTGCAGAATATTTTTGCCGACGCCGGCAGAGTGGGAAGGGTCGGCGGAGATGAATTTGCCGCCATACTTGACAGGCCAATATCACAGCAAGTTATGAAACAAAAACTGGATCATTTTCTGGAATGTATTTCCGGTATTTTGGCAGACAGGAAAGTAAGCTGCAGTATAGGCGCGTATCAGTTTGTTTTTCCGCAGAGTGTGAAGCATTTATTATCGGAAACAGATTATATATTATATGAGGCAAAGGAAAAAGGCCGGGCTTGTTATGTGATAAAATCATGTGTTGCGGAGCAGCGATAAGGTATCCGGGAGCAAATGATTTGTGCGGCAGAATTCATCGCCGCTCCCGGAACGGTAGAATGATTTGTAAAAATAAGAAAAAAACACTTGCAAATATGACGAAGTTATGTTATGATAGCATATGTCGCTGGCATGGTGACAATAAGGCTCCTTGGTCAAGCGGTTAAGACATCGCCCTTTCACGGCGGTAACACGGGTTCGATTCCCGTAGGAGTCATTAAAAAAGGTATTGACGAATATTTTTATATTTGTTATAATATAATAAGTTAGGGCGACATAGCCAAGTGGTAAGGCGTGGGTCTGCAACACCCTGATCACCAGTTCAAATCTGGTTGTCGCCTTTGTTAAAACTCTCATAGACTTTATGTCTATGAGAGTTTTTGTATACCTGATATGTCGGCAAAAGGACTGAAATTTCTCAAAGCAGCTCGGGGCTTTTAATTCCCCGAATAATAAAGGAAAAAGATATGGCATTTAATAGTAAAAAACAGAAAACAGATTTAGGAAAAGATCCGGTGGGAAGACTGCTGTTAAACCTGGCGCTTCCGGCAATCCTGGCGCAGCTTGTTAATATGCTCTATAATATTGTTGACCGGATTTATATCGGTCATATTAAGGATACGGGAGCCATTGCCCTTACGGGAATAGGACTGTGTCTGCCAATTATCCTGCTGGTAATGGCGTTCAGCGCCCTGTTGGGGATGGGAGGCGCGCCTAAGGCGGCTATTTATATGGGAAAGGGAGATTTGGAGAGTGCCAGGAAGACGCTTGGTTCCTGTGTGGTGATGCTGACAGGAATGGCTGTGATTCTCACGGTTGTATTTCTGGTTTTTGGAAAAGAACTCCTGTATATGTTTGGGGCCAGTGACAATACCATACCGTATGCATGGGGGTATCTGAGGATTTATGTATGTGGAAGTATCTTTGTTATGTTTTCTCTGGGCTTAAACAGTTTTATCACAACTCAGGGATTTTCCCTGGTGGGAATGGAGACTATTTTGATTGGGGCGGTTATAAATATTATTTTGGACCCCGTTTTTATTTTTGGACTTCATATGGGCGTATCCGGGGCCGCACTGGCCACCATTTTATCCCAGGCGGTTTCGGCGGTTTGGGTTCTGTGTTTTCTTAGAGGGCCAAAGACGCAGCTACGGATAGAGAAAAAATATCTTCAAATGAAAAAAGAATATGTGCTTCCGGTACTTGCATTGGGGGTGTCTCCATTTGTAATGCAGAGTACGGAAAGCCTGATTAACGTTTCCTATAACACTTCTCTGTATAAATATGGCGGGGATATGGCGGTATCTGCGATTACTATTTTAAGCAGTGTGATGCAGATGATTTTTCTGCCGCTGAGCGGGCTGGGACAGGGTGCGCAGCCAATTATCAGCTTTAATTATGGCGCTGGAAATCATAAGCGTGTGAAAAAAACATTTTGGCTGCTGTTTGGCGTGAGTATGGGTTTTGCAGTCGCTATATGGGTAGTAATAATGCTTTTTCCAGGAATTTTTGTACGGTTTTTTAACGATAGTTCCCAGGAACTGTATGATATGGCGAGCTGGGCAATGAGGATATTCCTGGCAGGCGCATTTGCGATGGGAGGGCAGATGGCGTGCCAGCAGACGTTTCTGGCTTTGGGCCAGGCAAAGGCATCGTTGTTTTTTGCCTGTTTCCGAAAACTGATTTTAATGATTCCGCTGATTTTTTTACTTCCTTTGCTGCTGGAGGATAAGCTGATGGCAGTATTTCTGGCCGAAGCAGTCTCAGACCTGGCGGCGGCAGCGGTAACCATCACGGCATTTTGTATTTTATTTCCTAAAATATTAAAAAAGCAGCAGTAATACAAACAGTGTTTTTATTGTCTTAAAGCTCAAAGAGTGGTATAATAGCGGCAGATATGATACCGTCCAAAACTCAGAGCCGTGTTCCGGGAAAGTTATGGGAATGCATCCTGCGAAGGGGTTTTGAGGTTTGGGGGGGAACGGTGGCGGATGTCCGGAAGAGACGCGAGGTCTCTTATCGGGGAAATTTGGCAGCAAAGTGTAATGTTTTGGAAACAGAGAAGGAAGAAAAAGTGCTGAGTTTTTCAAACATCAATGGGGTAAAAAGTCGCACAGAATGGAGGAAACTATGGAGATACTGGACTTTATTGAAAGAGAGCAGTTACAGGAAATTCAGGATTTGTACGCTTCTGCTACCGGAGTAACGGTATGTATTATTGACCGGGAGGGGAATCATGTTACAGAGGACAGTAATGGCACGGATTTTTGCAGGAAGTATACGAAGGGCAGCGAGCTGGGGGCAAAACGCTGCCACAAGTGCGACATGGAGGGAAAAGGCGTATATTTCTGTCATTCAGGTTTAATGGATTTTTCTTCGGATATTGTAATTGAAGGAGAGAAGCTGGGAACGATTATGGGGGGCCAGGTATTGCCTGGGGAGCCGGATTATGATAAGTTTCGCGATCTTGCCGTCGAACTTTCCATTGACCCGGACGAGTATATTAATGCGCTGAAAAAGGTTCCGGTAAAAACGGAGGAATCCATCCGCAGTGTGGCAAAGCTTTTGGAAGTGATGATCAATATGCTGATTAACCAGAGATATTCCCTTCGTAAAGACAAGTCAAAAATTGCCGTGATCGACAAAGAAATCGGTGTCACGACGGATAATGTGGTTCAAATTGAGGCCATGGTCAGGGATTTAACGAAGGTTTCTAAGAAACAGAATATTCTTGCCTTAAATGCAAGCATTGAAGCAGCCCGCGCCGGGGAAGCTGGACGGGGATTTAATATCGTTGCAGGTGAGATGGGGAAATTATCTTCCATGGCAACGGAGAAATATGCGGCGATTATCGCCAAGGCGGGTGAAATTGACCAGTCTTTAAGAAACATCAATGCAGAATTTGGAAATAAGAAGCGGGAGTCAGATAATATACATCAGGGTGAATAGATAAAATCGGCGGAAAGGCGGAACTGATGTTGAACAGACGACAAAAAGGCAAAGGCTCATCAAGACGAAGAACAAGAAGGATGAGTATTCGCTGGAAGATTTTGCTTCCGGCAACAAGTATCATTATTTTACTATGTGTGATTATGGGAGTAAGTTCTTATACAAGACTGGAAGAAGGTCTGGTAGCTATGGGGGTGGAAGAGGCGCGAATGGCGGCGATCATCTCGGCGAAGGTTGTAAATGGGGAGGAGATTGGAAAGCTTAAGCCGGGGGATGAAGACAGCGAACAATTTAAGAACCAGTTATCTTCGTTGAGGAGTATTCGCAACGACTGCGGCATTAAATATCTGTATACATTGTATACTGATGGCAAACAGGTTTTTTATGGAGTGGATACCGACGATAATCCAGAGAACCGCGGAGAGATCGGAGATCCGTTTGAGGTATCTTATCAGGAACTGCAGGGCGTGTTTAACGGGGAAGCCTATGTGCAGGATTACATAGATTCCACAGAAGACGGAGATTTAATCACCGCTTATATGCCGGTCATGGACGCTGACGGAAAAGAGGTAACAGCGATTATCGGCTGCGATTATGATGCTTCCGGCGTGGTGAACCATCTGAATATCATTTTAAAACAGGTGACAGGGATCGCTGCAATCTGTCTTGTGGTTGCACTTACCATTATCAATGTGATTGTAAGTGCAATTATAAGAAGCCTGCGTACGGTAGACAGGAAAATTTATGAGCTGGTACATAATGAAGGAGATTTGACGCAGAAACTGGATGTACGTACCGGGGATGAAATGGAATTGATTGCAGATAATGTAAATGAGCTTCTGTCATATATCCGGAAGATTATGCTGAATATTGCCGCAAATTCCCAACATTTGAATGGAAGCACTGGCGTAATTGCTTCGAATCTCTCTGACGCAGAGATGAGTATTTCCGATGTGTCTTCCACGATGGAACAAATGAGCGCGGCGCTGGAGGAGTCGAGCGCTTCCCTGGATCAGACCAATGAATCCATACAGCAGGTATTTGAGTTGATTGAAGAGATTTACCAGCAGGCTGAGGATGGAAGCGGTTCCTCTGACGAAATTATGCAAAAAGCTTCGAAGGTGCATAGCAATGCCGTTTTGCAGCGGCAGAATGCCCGGGATAAGGTGGCCAATATGGCCGCGTCCGTTCAGCAGAAAATAGAAAAATCCAAAGAAGTGGAGGAGGTACGGGAGCTTACCAAAAATATTATCAGCATAACGGAGGAGACAAATCTTCTGGCCTTAAATGCAAGTATAGAAGCGGCGCGTGCCGGAGCAGCCGGAAAAGGCTTTGCGGTAGTTGCAGATGAAATTGGAAAGCTTGCGCTTAATTCTGCGGATGCAGCCACAGAGATACAGAATGTAACCGCTGCTGTGATACAGACGGTGGATGAACTTGCCAGAGAAGCCAAAGAAATGATGGATTTTATGGATCAGACCGCTATGGGCGGTTTTGAGAAGCTCTTAGAAACCAGTAAAAATTATCAGGATGATGTCGGCAAAATGAATCAGATGATGCTGGAGTTTGCTTCAGACAGCAAGCAGCTAAAGATGAGTATGGATCATATCCGGGAAGCCGTAGAGGCTGTGAAAAATGCTGTAAGCGAGAGCGCCGTAGGTGTAACCAGCGTTACGGAAAGATCGGTCAATCTTACAACCAGCGTGGGCGATATTGGAGCCGAAGCAAATTCAAATATGGATATCGCCGGCAAACTGAATCACGAAGTGAATAGATTTAAGCTATAATAGTATATAAGACTGCACCGTACATAGGATGGATATGTATCGTGCGGTTTTATTATAAGGAAAGATGCAGCGGTTCGCGCGGGCGGAGGCTCAGGAGCGCAATTCCTTTATGCTTGAAGGGATTGCTGAAAACTTATTTTCTGTAAGGGTAAATTACCATATTAGAATCTGGTCCGGTAAACTGACCGTATTACATATTATATAAGCGATTCGGCTTTTTCAGCGGCCACGATTGCGGGGAAGGGGAGATGAAGCGGGCTTGCCAACTTTGCTATTACGTTTAAAATTAATGTTTTGTCTGTGTTAAAAAAATAACGGAAAGGGAATGGTAGCATATGAAAAAGCTTTTTGAAACGCCTAGGCGGGCGGTTATTTCCACTGTTTGTATAACAGTAATTGTGATTTTTTTCATAGGAATACTACTTGCAGTTGCATTTTTTGCAGGATTTTCTTACCGGGAAAAAGAATATGCGCAAGTGCGGGAAAAAGAGCGCGCCGTAGGGGAGATGCAGAACGAAAATAAACTCGACCCTGATTTTGGCGGATTTGACGACGACGCAGCATATGGAGTCGGGGAAGGGAGCGTTGATGAAAAACTGGAAACGGGTATCGGAATAGAGGAGGCAAAGTCCATTGCCGCAGGCCATGCCGGATGTTCTGTTTCTGAGGTTGATTTTTCAAAAACAAAACTGGATAATGAGCATGGACGTATGGTTTATGAAATTGAATTTTATAAAGATTTTGTAGAATATGAGTATGAGATTGACGCAGAAAGCGGAGAAATTATAAAATTTGATTCAGAATGGGATGATTGAGTAAGGAGGAGATCAGGATGACAACACGCAGGAGAGGATTGACAATATTTTTTTTGATTTGTCTGGCGGCGCTTACGGTTTTATGCCGTCCGCATACGGCGTTTGCCAAAAAGGCGACAACAGACCGCAAAATACAGAATCTGGCAAAGAAGCAGGTAAAAGGCGGTAGTATCCTGGAGATGGATCAGGAGTATGAAAAGGGTGTGCTTGTATATGAGATTAAAATGCTCAAGGGTAAGAAAGAGTATGAGCTTACGTACCGTGCTTCGGATGCCAGACTGATTTCTTATGGCTGGGAGACGCAGCCCTATTATGTTAAAAGGGGAAGCGGAGAGATTATCAGTGTGGAGAAATGCAGGGAGCTGGCAAAAAGGCGCGTTGCCAATGCAAGAATTACCAGTATTGTACGAAAACGCAGTCATGGTGTGGATATTTATAAGGTGAAGGCACAAAAGGGAAATAAAAAATATGAAATGAAATTTCATGCACGTACCGGAAAATTGGTGGAGTACGAATGGGAATTGACGGTAAAAAAGAAACAGAACGCTCAGTATATAAGTGCGGAACGTGCGAAAAAGATAGCGCTTGAGAAAACGGGAGGCGGAACCGTGCTTGCCGTAAAGTTTGAGATGGACGACGGAGTACCTGTCTATGAAGTAGATGTGATGAAAGAGTACCTGGAATATGAGATAAAGATTCATGCCAGGACAGGAAGAATACTGGAAATAGACACAGAATCTATTTATGATTAAACAGACTAATTATGGAAAAGTATTTTACCTTGCCGTTGTTGTAAAATGCCACCGGATATGATAAAGTTTTGTTGAGCGGTTGAGGCGTTAAGGTATTATTCCGGTATAAGCGCACAAGAAGCGCCATAAATTCCACAGAAGGAGAGAAAACAGAAGAACAGCGCGGGACGCTTTTCTTCTGTTTTGTATGTTAACAGAGATGAATGTAGTAAATGAAAAATGTATCCTGCCAGAGGAGTTCTGTAAACGAATGCGGCGGCTTATGGGAGAAGAAGCAGAAGAATTTTTTCGTTCGTATGAGAAAGAGCGTGTATATGGCCTAAGGTATAATCCGCTGAAATTTGAATCCAGGGAGATTTTTGAAAGAAAGCTGTCTGCGGCAGCGGGATGGGAACTTGCTCCGGTGCCCTGGTGTCTGGAAGGATATTATTATCAGCCTTCGGACCAGCCGGGAAAACATCCCTGGCATGAGGCTGGCGCCTACTATATCCAGGAACCGAGCGCGATGTCGGCGGTGGAGCTTCTGGACGCAAAGCCGGGAGAAAAGATTTTGGATCTTTGCGCGGCTCCGGGCGGAAAAACCACCCAGATTGCAGGGAAAATGCAGGGGCAGGGCTTACTTGTTTCCAATGAGTGTTACGCAAACCGGGCCAGGATACTGGCGCAAAATGTGGAGAGAATGGGAATTTGCAACGCCGTCGTCCTAAATGAATCCACAGAGCATTTGGCGCAGGGATTTTTTGCGTTTTTTGACCGTATTTTAGTGGATGCGCCCTGTTCCGGAGAAGGAATGTTCCGCAAAGATCCCAAGGCGGCGCGGGAATGGAGTTTAGAGCATGTGGAACAGTGTGCCGTCCGCCAACATGAAATTTTAAGCCATGCGGCAGAAATGTTAAGGCCGGGCGGGGTGTTGGTCTATTCTACCTGCACCTTTGCACCGCAGGAAAATGAAGAATGTCTTGCCTGGTTTCTGAAAAAATATCCGCAATTCTCTCTGGAAAAAGTGGATTTGGCAGAACAGTATTTTAGCTCCGGCGGCGTTCCGGCAAAAATACAGCGGGAGCTGGGCAAAACTTACCGCTTGTGGCCGCATAAGCTTTCGGGGGAAGGGCATTTTGCGGCGCGCCTGGTAAAGGCAGATGTTTGTGGTGAAAAGGAGCGTATGGTGGCGGCGGGATTATCCGGCAGGGCAAAGAAAGAACGTAAAACCGGGAATAAAGGGGAGGACGCCAGAAGAAAAGAGGCGCTTCGTTTTTTTCAGGAGTTTGAGGAACAGGCTTTGCAGTTGAAGATGGAAGAGCAGGGGCAGAGGTATGTACTGTTTTCCGAGCAGCTCTATTTGCTGCCGGAAGAAATGCCGCCGTTAGATGGCTTTAAAGTGGTGCGCGCCGGACTGCATTTGGGGACGTGCAAAAAAAACCGTTTTGAACCGTCCCATGCGCTTGCTTTATATCTGCATTCCAGGCAGGCGAGACAGTATGTGGAGCTTACCGAAGGCGAACCGCTGAAATATCTTCATGGAGAGACGGTCTCCTGCGGCGGACAGAAAGGGTGGACACTGGTAGGCACGGCGGGTCTCCCGCTGGGATGGGGAAAAGCGCAGAATGGGATTGTGAAAAATCATTATCCCAAAGGATTAAGGATTTGTTATTAGCATTGCTATTTTCATTTAAAACGAGTAAAATAGAAACAGAATTTTTAGAAAAAGGAGAAAGAATATGGATTATAAAGCATATTTAAAAAATCATCCGGATAAAGAAGGCCGTTTCGGTGAATATGGCGGGGCGTATCTCACGGAAGAATTAGAACCGGCATTTGCAGAGATTACGGAGGCGTATCAGACCATTTGCCATTCGTCCCAGTTTATCAGTGAACTGCGCAGAATCCGCCGGGAATTTCAGGGCAGGCCCACCCCGGTCTATCATTGTGAGCGTTTGTCCCGGCAGATTGGCAACTGCCAGATTTATCTGAAGCGTGAGGATTTGAATCATACGGGAGCGCACAAACTTAACCACTGTATGGGCGAGGGACTTTTGGCAAAATTTATGGGCAAGAAGCGTCTCATTGCAGAGACGGGAGCCGGACAGCATGGCGTAGCGCTCGCTACGGCGGCTGCATATTTTGGCCTTGAATGTGAAATCCACATGGGAGAGGTAGATATTGCCAAGCAGGCGCCGAATGTGACCCGCATGAAAATACTGGGCGCGAAGGTGGTTCCTGTTTCCGCTGGTTTAAAGACTTTGAAGGAAGCGGTAGATTCCGCTTTTGAGTCTTATGCCAAAAACTATAAGGATTCTATTTATTGTATCGGTTCTGCGCTGGGGCCGCATCCATTTCCGCTGATGGTGCGTGATTTCCAGTCGGTAGTGGGCTATGAAGCAAGGGAACAGTTCCGGGAAATGACAGGCATTGAGCCGGATGTAGTATGCGCCTGTGTGGGCGGCGGCAGCAATTCCATCGGCATGTTCATTCCTTTTTTAAACGACGCTGTGGAGATCGTAGGAGTAGAACCTTTGGGAAGAGGCGAGAAGCTGGGAGATCACGCGGCTTCCATGAAATTTGGAGAGCGCGGCGTAATGCATGGATTTGACAGTATTATGCTGAAAGATGAAAATGGCGATCCGGCTCCGGTATATTCCATCGCCAGCGGTCTGGATTATCCTTCTGTGGGACCGGAACATGCTTATCTGCATGACCTTGGCAGAGTGCAGTATGAGACGGTAAGCGACGATGAAGCGATGGAAGCGTTTTTTAAACTGTCGCGCTATGAAGGGATTATTCCGGCGATTGAAAGTTCTCATGCGGTTGCGTATGCGATGCGAAAGGCAAAGGAGATGGGACAGGGTTCCATTTTGGTGAATTTAAGCGGCAGAGGCGATAAAGATATCGACTATGTGGTAGAACACTATGGATATGGAGAGCAATTTCTGTAATTATTCCGCCCATGCTATTGGCAAAACGCCAGAAGCATGGGCGGAAAGTTTATTAATGTCTAATGTAAAATCTTGCGGAAATTCTTTTTTCCTTTTTTGAGAACCATTCCCTGCGCAAAAGCGTCTTTGGCGTAAGAGGTCTTAATGTCTCCCACTTTCCCGCCGTCTACAGACACGCCGCCTTGTTCTACCGCGCGCCGCGCTTCCGAACGGGAAGGGGTAAGCCCGGATTTTACTAAAAGTGAAAGAATATCAATGACGCCGTCGCTAAAATCCGCTTCCGTCAGTGTTACGGACGGCATGTCCGCCGCATTTCCGCTGGAAAATAGAGCCTTTGCAGCATCCTGCGCTTTTTTCGCCTCTTCCTCGCCATGTACCAGTTTCGTCAGTTCAAAGGCGAGAATCTCTTTTGCCGTGTTAAGCTGCGCGCCCTCCCAGGCGTCCATGCGGTCAATTTCCTCTAAGGGCAGGAAGGTCAGCATACGGATACATTTTAATACATCGGCGTCAGCGACATTTCTCCAATACTGGTAAAAGTCAAAGGGAGAGGTTTTTTGCGGATCAAGCCACACGGCCCCGGACTGTGTTTTTCCCATTTTCTTGCCCTCGGAATTTAAAAGCAGCGTAATCGTCATGGCATAGGCGTCTTTGCCTAACTTGCGGCGAATCAGTTCCGTACCGCCTAACATATTGCTCCATTGATCGTCTCCGCCAAATTGCATATTGCAGCCATATTTCTGAAACAGTGCATAGAAATCATAGCTTTGCATAATCATATAGTTAAATTCCAGGAAGCTTAATCCCTTTTCCATGCGCTGTTTATAACATTCTGCTGTCAGCATCCGGTTTACAGAAAAATGAGGGCCGATTTCACGGAGTACTTCAATATAATTTAAGTCCATGAGCCAGTCAGCGTTATTTACCATCAGGGCTTTTCCTTCGGAAAAGTCGATAAATTTACTCATCTGCGCCTTGAAGCAGTCACAATTGTGCTGGATGGTTTCCGGGGTCATCATCTGGCGCATATCGGTTCTGCCGGACGGGTCTCCGATCATACCCGTACCGCCGCCAATCAGGGCGATAGGCTTGTTGCCGGCCATCTGCAGTCTTTTCATCAGGCATAATGCCATGAAATGTCCGACATGAAGGCTGTCCGCTGTGGGATCAAAGCCAATATAAAACGTTGCCTTGCCGTTGTTAATCAGTTCCTTAATCTCTTCTTCATCTGTGACCTGGGCAATCAGCCCACGCGCCACCAGTTCGTCATATACTGTCATTACAGTTCCTCCTGAACATAAAAAAGACCTTCATCCTTTAAAGGACGAAAGCCGAAACTTCGTGTTACCACCTTTATTCACAGTCTGCTTGCGCAGCCTGCCTTAGTAAGCGCCTACAGCGCCTTGCAGGATAACGGATGCAATTCCGTCACAGCCTACTGGCAAATGCGTTCGGTGTGAAGCTCCGGGAGGTATTCACCGAAAGTTCCACCTGCGCCTCTCATCTGCCGGCAGCTTTCTGTCGGATTTCCTTACAGTTACTTGTTCCCGTCACAGCCATTGCTATGTTACGCCCAATTATAGGCAGAAAACAGGAATTTGTCAAGAGGGACCGTTGATTTTTTGCGGCGAATCCAATATACTGATGTTAAAGCCGGAAAATGAAAGCAATTAGCGTATGATGATAAACAGTTGTATCTGTCTGACGGTTTCAAACTTATAAAGCAGGGAAGTTTTATCTTGCCCGTATGGGGCGGTACACGGGTTTGCTTTGCGTTTTTAGTAAAGATTGTCTGATAAAGTTCGGGCGGATCAGGCAAAACAGGGAAAGAGTGGAATAATGTTCCCTGTTTCCAGGATAGACCGCAGTCAGTGCGGCACAGGAGGGAATTATGGATTTAAATAAAAATAACGTGAAAAAAATTTTGGGAATCATTACGTTTACATTGGTGCTGCTGGCGCTGCTTCTCAATCTGGGAGCGGTAAAAACACAACTGATGTTTTTATGGGGAATTTTATTTCCTTTTGTTTTGGGCGGTGTTATTGCATTCATCCTCAATATACCCATGACTGCGATTGAAAAGCAGGCGCAAAAGATGAAAATAAAAGATAAAATTGCGCGCCCTTTCAGTATGGTCCTGTCTATTCTCTTTGTGTTTGCGATACTTACCGTGGTACTGGTAGTGGTAATTCCCCAATTGGGAAGAACGGTCGACAATATCAGCGAGGGGATGACGTCATTCCTGCCGAAGGCACAGAAGTGGATGGAGGAATTGTTCGGGGACAGCAAGGAGATTGTAAACTATATTGAATCCCTGGAATTTGACTGGAAGAGCTGGCTGGACCAGTTTAAGGATTTTGCATTAAGCGGAGCGGGGAGCGTAATCTCTTACACCATGTCTGCAACCATGATCGTAATTAATGGTGTAGTGACTTTTTTTATTGCCTTTACCTTCTCTTTATATTTGTTAAGCCAGAAGGAAAATCTGGGCAGACAATGCCGTAAGGTTATGGGGGCATTTTTATCAGAAAAAGCAGCGGAGAGGTTCATCTATGTCTGCAGGCTGAGCCATACAACCTTTTCTAAATTTATTACAGGGCAGTGCCTGGAGGCATTAATTCTGGGAGCCATGTTTGTGGTTGCAATGACGATTTTTCGTCTGCCCTATGCCCTTCTGGTGGGCGTGCTGATTGCCTTTACTGCGCTGATTCCGATGGTCGGAGCCTTTATCGGTTGTTTTGTGGGGGCGTTTTTAATTCTGATGGTGAATCCTATGCAGGCGCTGATATTCATAATACTGTTTCAGGTCTTGCAGCAGATAGAAGGGAATCTGATTTATCCTCATGTGGTGGGCAATTCTGTGGGTCTGCCTTCCATATGGGTGTTGTTTGCCGTGACGATAGGCGGCAAGCTTATGGGAATTGCCGGAATGCTGATCTTTATCCCGCTGATGTCGGTTCTTTATACACTGTTCCGTGAGTGGGTCAATAAACGTCAGGCTGCGCGGAAAAAATCAGAAAAGCAATCATAATTTTACATGAATTTTACACAGATTATGTATTCCATTTACAGAAACCGTATAGAATAGCCATATACATAGGACAATGAAGGAGGATATGCACTATGGATATTTTTGGGTTTCTGTCATTGATTGGCGGTCTGGCGCTGTTTCTGTATGGAATGAACGTTATGGGCGCGGGTCTGGAGAAGTTGTCTGGCGGCAAATTGGAGCGGCTGCTGGAACGGCTCACCTCGAATCCTTTAAAGGCCGTGCTTTTGGGGGCGGGAGTGACGGCAGTAATACAATCTTCATCGGCTACTACAGTAATGTTGGTGGGATTTGTAAATTCTGGAATTATGAAACTTTCTCAGGCCATCGGCATTATTATGGGAGCCAATATTGGTACAACCATTACTTCCTGGCTGCTGAGCCTGACCGGGATTGAAAGTGATAATATCTTTATCAAAATGTTAAAACCGTCCTCCTTTTCGCCAATTCTTGCTCTGATTGGTATTATTCTAATGATGGGGGCGGGCAGCGATAAGAAGAAAAATACATCGGAAATTTTTTTGGGGTTTGCAGTGCTGATGTTTGGCATGGAAACTATGAGCGGCGCAGTCAAGCCGCTGGCAGATGTACCGGAGTTTACAGGGATCCTTACCAGATTTTCCAATCCTTTGCTGGGAGTTTTGGTGGGAGCGCTGCTTACGGCAGTAATCCAAAGCTCTTCTGCTTCGGTGGGTATTCTGCAGGCGTTGTCTGTAACCGGGGCCTTTACGTACGGCTCGGTGATTCCGATTATTATGGGACAAAATATCGGTACCTGCGTTACGGCTATGATTTCTGCCGTGGGTGCGAATAAAGGGGCAAGGCGGACGGCATTTGTCCATCTCTATTTTAATATTATAGGTTCGGTGGTATTTTTGTTCTTGTACACCGTACTCAACATGGTATTTCAGTTTGATTTTGCACAGGAAACCGTCGGCGCAGTAGGGATTGCCGCCATTCACAGTATTTTCAACCTGTTTGCTACTTTATTGCTGCTGCCTTTTATTAAGGGACTGGAAAAGCTGGCATATCTTACCATTCCTGTGGATAAAGAGGAAGAAGCCGCCGTGGGAGAAGAAGACCAGTTCAAGGTATTGGATGAACGTTTTCTTGCGACGCCGGGATTTGCTATTGAGCAGTGCATGAGCCTTACCAGAAAAATGGCGGAACTGGCAAAGGACACCATGTTTACGGCAATGAAGCTGTTTCAGAACTATTCCCCGGAAACTGCCAGACAGGTAGAGCGGCAGGAGGAACTGCTGGATAAATATGACGATAAGCTGAGTAAGTATTTAGCGCAGCTGGGCAGCCAGAATCTTGCGGAGCGGGAGGGGCAGGCGTTGTCTACGCTGACGCACAGCATCAATGATTTTGAACGCATCGGGGACCATGCGCTGAATCTTGTGGAGACGGCGCAAAAGATGCAGAAAAAAGAATTGGAATTTTCTAAAAAGGCTAAAAATGAAATGGAAGTATTTGGAGCGGCGGTGACGGATATTCTCAACCGTTCTGTGGATGCGTTTATCAGGAACGATGCGGAACTGGCGGCTACGGTGGAACCTTTGGAGGAAGTTATAGACGATTTAAATAAAGAAGTGAAAAAGCGCCATATCAAACGGCTTAGAAAGGGTAAATGTACCATAGATTTAGGGATGGCGCTTACCGATATAGCGGTAAATTATGAACGTGTTGCCGACCATTGCTCCAACCTTGCGGTTTATCTGATTCAGACAGAGGATCAGACGGTGGAAGCGCATGATTATGTGAGCAGTTTGTCCGGGGAACCCAGAGAGCGTTTTCAGCAGATGTTTGAAGAATACCAAAAACAGTATCAGCTTTCTTAAACAGGAGGATATGATATGCCATTGATCTATATTGTGGAGGATGATGTAAATATTCGCGAGATACAGAGATATGCCCTGAAAAACAGCGGTTTCGATGTGCAGGAATTTGAAGGCGGAAGCCAGTTGCGCAAGGCTGTGGAACAAAAGGTTCCCAGCCTGGTTCTGCTGGATATTATGCTGCCGAAAGAAAATGGACTGTCCCTTTTAGCCTGGCTCAGGAATAACAGGACGACGGCAAAGGTGCCCGTTATTATGGTAACTGCAAAGTCTTCAGAACTGGATAAGGTGAAAGGGCTGGATCAGGGGGCGGATGATTATATGACAAAACCATTTGGGATTATGGAACTGATTTCAAGGGTGAAGGCGCTGCTGCGGCGGACAGAGGGGTTATCAGAAGCTGCTGTGATGAGCAACGGAGATATTGTGGTGGATACGCAGCAGCGCAAAGTTACGGTTGCGGGCAGGCCGTGCGAGCTGACATTTAAGGAGTTTGAACTGCTGAAAATGCTGCTTACCAATGCGGGCATTGTGCTGAGCCGCGACAAGATTATGGATCAGGTATGGGGCTTTGATTATGAAGGAGAAAGCCGTACGGTAGATATGCATATAAAGACGCTGCGCAAGAAGCTTAAAGAGGCAGGGGGCGCCATTCAGACTGTGCGTAACGTAGGGTACCGGATGGACAGGGAGAATTTTAATTGAAAAAAAAGATTAACGCTCAATTTATAGCAGTATCTGCATTTGCGGTGGTGGTTACAGCGCTGATGTCAATGCTGCTGTTTTATAATATTTTTAAAAACCAGGTATTTGATGATATTAAGGCATATGCGCATGTGATACAGCCATTGAATCAGGAATTATGGGAGCAGGAGAAGAATCTGCAGCGTCTGAAAGAGGATGGTCTGAGAATCACGCTGATTGCCCCTGATGGAACGGTGGAATATGACAGCAGCGCTGACAAAGGACAGATGGAGAATCACGGCAGACGGCCGGAAATTATAGATGCCCTGAAAACCGGAGAGGGAATGGATGTGCGCCGCTCAGATACCAGCTCTCTGCATACATTATATTACGCCCAGCGTTTGGAGGAGGGGGCGGTGCTGCGTGTGGGAAAAGATTCGGAAAATATTTTCCGTATTTTTTTCCATATGTTGGAACTGGTCCTGGTCTTATCTGTTTTGATTGTACTTATGTGCGCGGCCTTGTCCCGCGTGCTGGTCAGGCGTCTGCTTCTTCCGATTGAGAAACTGGCCTCTCACCTGGAAGATGCGGCTTTGGAGAACATTTATGAAGAGATTGCTCCATTTATCCAGACCATTCAGCAGCAGCATGAAGATATTTTAAATCATGCCCGAATGCGGCAGGAATTTACAGCAAATGTGTCTCATGAACTCAAAACGCCTTTGACGGCGATCGCCGGATATGCGGAATTGATTGACAGTGGAATGGCGGACGATAAGGATGCCAGAAGATTTGCAGGAGAGATTCGTGCAAGTTCTGACCGCCTGTTGTTCTTGATTAATGATATTATAAAACTGTCTGAGTTAGATGATGCAGATCAGGAATTTGAAGTGGAACAGATTGATTTGTATCAGATGGCCCAGGGCTGTTTAGATATGCTTGATCTTCAGGCGGCGAATCAGCATATTAGTCTGGAATTGAAAGGGAGATCCAGCCTGTTAACGGCAAACCGCAGGCTGATGGATGAACTTTTATATAATTTGTGCAGCAATGCGATTCAATATAATAACCCGGGGGGAAGCGTCACGCTTACCGTGGAGCCTGCTCCTGATGGTACGGTACTTTCTGTGGCGGATACTGGGATTGGGATTCCCAAAGAGCACCAGGAGCGTATATTTGAACGGTTTTATCGTGTGGACAAAAGCCGTTCCAAACAAAGCGGCGGCACGGGGCTGGGGCTTGCCATTGTCAAGCATATAGTGGCGCAGCACCATGCAGAATTAAGTATAGAGAGTGAGATGGGAAAAGGAACAAAGATCATCATCTGTTTTCCAAGAAAAATAACATAGATAGAAAGAAGGAATGAAAGGTGGATTATGTGCTGCTTTTGGCAGGCTTCGTACTGTTGATTAAGGGAGCGGATTTCTTTGTGGAGGGAAGTGCAGGCGCGGCGGCAAAGCTCCGGATTCCCCCTATCATCATAGGGCTGACGGTGGTGGCAATGGGAACCAGCGCACCAGAATGCGCCGTTAGTGTTGCAGCGTCTCTGAAAGGGGATAATGCCGTTGCCGTCAGTAATGTGATAGGATCTAATATTTTTAATTTGATGGTAGTCTGCGGCGTGTGCGCGGTGTTTTCTCCGCTTACAGTTAAAGCAAAGACGCTGAAGAAGGAATTTCCCTTGTCTGTTTTGGCAGCGGTTCTTCTTCTGGGGACAGGATATCTGGGAATGGAGATCAGCCGGACGGACGGTCTGGTTCTGCTGGTGTTGTTTGCTGCGTTTTTGATATGGCTTGTAATGGAGGCAAAAAAGGCGCGCGGTGGCCAGGGAGAACAGGCAGAGGTCAGAAACCGCAGCGGCTGGTTGTGTTTTCTGTATATCGCAGGCGGCCTGGCAGCGATTGTGGCAGGCGGAGATCTGGTAGTGGACGCGGCGGCCGCAATTGCTGTGAGCTTTGGTTGGAGTCAAACCTTTATTGGCCTTACGGTAGTGGCCATGGGGACCTCTCTGCCGGAGCTTGTCACGTCAGTGGTGGCGGCGAAAAAAGGAGAGGCAGATATGGCGCTGGGGAATGTCATTGGTTCGAATCTGTTTAATATTCTTCTGGTGCTTGGACTTGCAGGCGCAATTAGTCCGATGGAAGTATTGCTGGAAAACCTGATTGATGGTATAATCTTAGTTGGAATGAGCAGTATCGTGTGGATCTTTGCATGGTGCAAAAAGGAGATCAGCCGCATGGAAGGTGCGGCAATGCTTGCTATTTATGCCGTATATATGGGATATATCTGCATAAGATAGTATGATGGATGAAGGAGGTAGAAGGTATGGATTTTTTTAACAAGCTGGGCGATGCAATTTCCGGGATTGGAAAGGATGTGTCGCAAAATGTAGCAGATCTGACGGGGATCGCCAGATTGAACATGGATATTCGCAAAAGAGAAGATTTTGTGAAAAAACAGTATACGGAGATTGGCAGGCAGTATTATGATTTACACAAGGGTGAAGAAGAGCCGTTTTTTGAGGAGATTAATCTTATTACGGAAGCATTACAGGAAATTGAACAGCTTAAAGTTCAGATTGCAGACTTAAAAGGAAAGAAAAAATGTCCTGTTTGCGGCGCCGTGAATGAGGGGGAGGCCATGTACTGTATCAAATGCGGTGCAAGATGTGAGTCTGTTTTTGAGGATGAAGATGTACAGGAAACAGAAAAGACGCAAGAGGAAATTATTCTCGATGAGGTAAAGGAAGAAACCGAATAGAAAACAAACTACAGGATGTAGGGTTTTACACAAGGAGTGTGGTCGTAAGATGAAAAAGAGAGAGAAAAGTCCCCCAGGTAAATCCAGACAGTATCGAAAACATCCCATAGGCCAGCGTCTGCTTGTGGGATTGCTCTGCGTCTGTCTGTCTTTGGTCTCGCTGCCTCTGGAGAATTATGGGTATTTAGCGCTGGCGGCGCAAAAGCAGGAAATTATTATGTTTTCTTCACTTCCCGAAGAGGTAAGAATCCAGTCAGTTTCTTCTGGAACAGATTTAAAAGGGCTGAAGCTTCCGGAAGAATTGACGGCAGTATGCCGTGTGGCAGAAGAAAGTTCTGGTGAAGTGAATCTGGAGGCTTTGGAGGTGAATGCGCAGGCGCTGCCGCAAGCGTCTTTGCCCCCGGCAGAAGCAGAGGAACCTGACGAAAAGGTTAAGATTGGGGAAGCAGAAAATTTACCGTCCGGTGAAGAGCTGCCTTCAGAAACGGTGGAGCCGGAAGAAAAAACTGAGGCCGGAGAGCCTGCGGATACAGACGTTCCAGGAGAAGCGGAAGTTCCGGCAGATACAGAGCCTGCGGCAGAACCGCAAGCTCCGGCGGATGCTGTGGAGACGGAAACAGAGCAGAATAGAACAGAAACCGTGACGATTGAGGGAATTACCTGGACAAGTGAGCCGGAATATGATAAAGAAACCGAAGGATTCTATACGTTTACACCGGTGATTCCAGACAACTATAGCCTGACCGCTGGCGTAGGATTGCCCGCCATCACAGTGACTGTATATAAGAGCAGCGGAAAAGCAGAAACAAAGGAGCAAGCGCGGGAAGAAAAGCCAAAGGCAAAAGAGGTAAAAACAGGGAAAGCGAGGGAAGGCGAGACAGAACTGGTAGTATTGGCGGAGGATTCAGAGCCGCCTTCCACTCCTTCCTGCGGCAGGATTACCCAGGACACAGTCTGGAAGGAACGGGGAACGCTGAATACGGGCGAGCTGATCGTGGAGCCTGGGGTCACGCTTACGATCCATAATGTATTGAGTATCAACGGAACTGTAACCATAAAAGGCGGGGGAACAATTGTAAGAGGAAGTAAAGATGCCTGTTTTGTTGCTGAGAAAGAGTCAGAATTGATTCTTGAGGATATTACACTGGAAGGAAATTCCATACCTGCCGACGCTATGTTATTGGTGGGCGCAAAACTTGTTATGAACGCAGGGAGCAGGATTCAGAATTGTGTTTCCACAAGTTTTGGAGGCGCAATAAGCAGTATGGGAGCAACAATTATTTTAAATGGCGCAGAGATTATAAATTGTTCTGCCGCTAATTCTGCAGGCGCGATTTATCTCAGCGGCGGCAGCCTCACCATAGAGTATGCTGTGATTGACAAATGTTCAGCGTCAACGCTGGGCGGCGCAATTTATCAAAATGGCCGGGCAAAGGTAATTATTAAAGATGGCAGATTTAGCAATAATAAAACTACAGAGAAAAGCGCATATTGGTCTGGAGGGGGATTTCTCTGTCTTTGCTCATCAACGCTTGAGATTTATGGCGGAGAGTTTATTAACAATACGTCCGTTTCTCATGGAGGCTGTATCCATCATTGCGGGTGTGAAGGCACGCAGACGGAGATTCAGGGCGGATATTTTGCCGGGAATACCTGCACATTGGAAGGATATGAAGGCAGCGGGGCAATTTATTATTCTACGAAGTATACAGGAACCAGTAATTCGATAACCTTGTCTGGTAAAGTGCGTTTTTGCGGAGATGATGACCAGAGATCCGGTACGGACGGTATTTATCTTGATACTAAGAATGAATCAAATCTTTTAAGGAAGATTCAAATTAGCGATACCCTGAGTTATCCGGTAAACCTTTATGTTGCAGCGACAGAAGGACGAGTGATTGCCAAAGGTGTGCATGCGTATCGTCTGCTCCGTGAGCGGGACATGAAGAAAATTAATTTTATTGATGTTGGAGATTCCGGTAAGACCTGGTATGCAGTTCTGGATGAGAAAGAAAATGAGGTGCTGATCTCTGAAGTCAATCCCAATTATGGCTATTATGTCTATTATATCAGCGATCATACACAAGAAACGGTAGTGGATGACAATCGGTATGAAGATGGCGATACCGTTACAGTGCAGTCAGCAGAAAACCTGAGTATAGAAGGCTCTACCTTTATGGAATGGAATACGAAAGCAGATGGCACGGGAACCTCTTATCGTCCGGGAGAAACGTTTACGATACATAATGATACGGATTTGTTTGCTATTTTCCAGGAGGACAAAAAACTTTCGGCCAATTTTTATTCCGGCAGCGCCGGACAAAAGGAAATCATAACGGTCATGGCTGCGGCGGACGTTGAAAATGGAACGGTGAAGGCCCCGCAGATTCAGGAGATGGAAGGCTGGACTCCGCTGGGATGGAATGCTATGAAAGACCAGTATACGGGAGATTTTTTGCCTGAGGATGATGTTCGCGCGGCCGAGGAGGGGAATGCCGAATATTACGGTATTTACCAGAAGGATGTGTTTCTGTCCTACGAGGCGAAGCAGGCAGATATTGTGCCGGAGCAATCAGTTGGATATAATTATGCCAATGTGCATGAAGAGATTTCCACCATTCCGGCACAATTTACCGTAGCGCCTGCAGCAGTGCGTTACGGCTATGCATTTGCCGGCTGGAATACAAAGAAAGACGGCACGGGGGAGACTTACCGCGAAGGGGATATTTTGGAGACAGAAACGGATATGACGTTGTATGCTGTATTTAAGAAACCGCTTCATGCTTATTTTTATTCCGGCAGTGCGGGAGAGAAGGAAGAAAAGATTGTGGATATTCCCGAAGACGCTATCAGCGGGAAGATGAATACGCCCGAGTTGAAAGCTCTGAAGCGCTCTCCGGAGGCTGACGGGAAGTCCAATCTGACAGGAGAAGGCTGGACGGCGGTTGGATGGGATCTTGAACAAGAAAGCTATAGCGGGGAAATCCATGAAGGGGAAGAGGTCATTTTGACCGATGATACGAATTACTACGGCGTCTACAAAAAAAATGCGGTTCTGACTTACGTTGCAAAGGGCGTGGAGGGATACCCGAAGGAAACGCATGGAGAGTGCCGGGCCAATGTGCATGAGGAATTATTGGTGCGCCCGGCGGAATTTTCAATTGCTGCGGGGGCAGTGCGTCCAGGAACTGCTTTTACAGGCTGGAACACAGAACCGGACGGCAGCGGGATCATGTATCAGGAAGGAGACATCTGCAGGACAGAAGAAGATATTACTTTATATGCCATGTTTCAGAAGACATTGTCGGCAACCTTTTATTCCGGCAGTGAAGGAAAGACAGACGTAAGATCTGCATCCGTTGCCGGGGATGCTACAACTGGAACTGTCCAGGCCCCTGAACTTCAGGAGATGGAAGGCTGGCAACGGGTCGGATGGGACCGTGAATGTCATGGGTATACCGGCGGCATTCAGGCTGGTTCCGAGCTTACGCTCACGGCAGATACAGAGTATTACGGCGTCTATGAGAAGGATGTCACATTGTCTTATGAAGGAGAAGCGGGAGCGGAAGCTGGAGAAACAAAGGCGTGTCAGGCTAATGTGCATAAGGACGAAATTACTTATAATCCGGCAAAATTTATTCTCATGAAGGAGCCGGAGCGCGAGGGTTATACCTTCCAGGGCTGGAACACAGAAGCGAAAGGAAGCGGGAAATCTTATCCGGCAGGAAGCGAACAGGATTTTGAGGAAGATACCATCCTTTATGCAATTTGGGAGGCAGACAAGGTTCCATACCGGGTAGAGCATTATCAGCAGGAGATATCAGGGGACCAGTATGTGCGCATAGAGACAGAAGAGCTTGTGGGACTTACGGATTCCACAGTAGAAGCGCAGGCAAAGAAATACCCTGGTTTTACAGAGAATAAGTCGCATACTTTAAGCCGCAGTCTGGGAACCGTAAAGGCCGACGGGAGCCTCATTTTAAGATTCTTCTATGACAGAAACATTTATGAAGTGGATTTTGACTTAAACGGAGGGGAAGGGGAGGAACCGGATCCCCAAAGCGTGCGTTACGGTATGCTTTTAGAGACGGTAGAGCTGCCGCACCGCACTGGCTACAACTTTAAGGGCTGGTATTTGGACAGAGCCGGTACACAGGGAAGCCAGTGGGATTTTGCCCGTACCGTGGAAGAAAACACGGTATTCGAATCTGTGACACTTTATGCAAAATGGGTGGATGAAATTGCGCCAGTATTGGGTGAGGCATCCTATGAAGAAGGGCATAAAGACGTGCTTAACTGGATACTGCGCAGGAAGAGCCTGAAAATTACGGTGCCAATCACAGAAGAAGGAAGCGGTGTCAGGAAGGCCGAATATGTGCTGACTCCCGAAAAAGCAATAAAAGAAAAGAAGACGGCGCAGCTCAAATCGGAGCATGTTCTGATTTATGGAAACATTGGTATGCCTCTTCTGGCGGTGAAAGCCGGAGGCAGGATTAGCGGGCCGGTGAAGGGCAAGGCCAGGGTAAGGACCAGAAATGGAAAGACCATGGCAGAATTTACCGTTGCAGAGGACTTTAAAGGAAGCATAACTATGACCAGCAGCGACCGTGCCGGGAACATATCTGCAGAGAAGATACTGACGGCAGAGGGGGGCGGGATTATTGTAGAAGATAATGCGCCGGATATCCAACTAGCTATGAATAGTCCGGGGCAGTCTGCAAATGCCGTTGCTGTAAATGCAAAGGTTCAGGATAATGTAAACGGTAATGTTTCAGGAGGAATTGCCGGAATCTCATATCAGGTAGACGAGGGCGAAGCAGTCCGGCTTCCTGAAAAGTTATTCCGCAATAAGCTGGTGGAGTCCTATGATTTTACTGTGGAGATCCGGGGAGCAGGAAGCCATACACTTAAGGTGGAGGCTATCGATAATGCCGGGTATAAAAACAGTCGGGAAATCCAGGTAGAGATCCGGGGTGAGCATACGATTCCTCCGGGCCAGGAACCCAAAACAGGAGATAATTCCCATGTGGAAATCTATGCCACGATCTCCATGATAGCAGGTTTTTCATACTTGCTGCTGTATTTCAGGGAGCATGGAATGACCGAGCAGAAGAAGCAGGAGCTGGTATCACGCCTGGTAAAATGGGCGAAAGGGAAAGGGAGCGTTCAGAGGATGTTCGCTCTTGCCATAATATTCCTGTTGCTGGCGTATTACCACAGTGTAGGACGCAGTGTTTCCGGCGATTGGAGGGAAGTGTATGAGAAATAGGAGGAGGTATCGTGTGATAAGAGCGGTACTCCTTCTGGTTGCTATAGTATGCCTGATTCCGGTGGGTCAGGCATACTATTTATCTTTTCAGCATCAGGTGCAGGAGCAGGAGATAAAAGGCTTACTGGAAACGGAAAAAGAGACTGGGAAGCAGACAGACATTAGAAAAGAAGCCGGAAAACCAGAAGAAGGCAGTCTGAATAAATTGAAAACCCTGTACGGCGAAAACGATGATTTCGTAGGCTGGCTTGCCATGGAAGGGACCAATATTGACTATCCAGTAGTTCAATCTGAGGAAGACGCGTACTATTTATCCCATAATTTTTACAAAGAAAAAGACAAGTATGGATGCCTTTATGTAAAAGCAATTGCAGACGTTTATACGCCGGGAACAAACGTCATTATTTATGGACATAATATGAGGGACGGCTCCATGTTCGGCACACTGGACCGCTACAGAGATGAAAGTTTTTTCCGGGAACATGCCGCTGTTTCTTTTGACACCCTTTATGAGGAGCGGGTGTATCAGGTCATGGCGGTCTTTGAGACCCGTCTTTATCAAGAAGACGCATATCCGTATTACCAGTTTTATGAAGCTCAGACAGAAAGGGAATTTCAGGATTTCTATGAGAATGTAAAGAGAATGTCCCTGTATGACACAGGAGTTACGGCGAAGTACGGCGATACTTTTTTAACGCTCTCCACCTGTTCAGACGCGGGGGACGACGGCAGATTTGTAGTAGTGGCGAAAAAGATGCCGTAAAAACAGGATGTTTATGAAAAAATATATTTATTTGGTGACTTGAAGCAGAAAATGTATTATAATACTCAGTGTGGGGTTAGCGCAAAAAGGAAAAGACTATGATATTGTTAGGAGGAGGAAAAATGACATTCTTAAAAAATTTAAGTATCAGGTACAAGATTTTGATTCCGGTAGCCCTGTTGGGGTGTCTCATGCTTGTATTGGGGATGGTGAGTTTCCAGAGCGCAAATCAGATTATGAAGGCAAGCGAGGAAATTTCCGGAAAATATGCGCTGAGTATTGAACAGTTAGGCGATACGGCGACTGCTTATCAAACTTTGCGGCGTGTGGCTTTTGCCCACATCGTGGAAAAAAACGCTGATAACAAGCAAACGCTGGTGGCAGAAGCAGACGAATTAAAAGCAGAGATCAGCGATCTGTTTGTGGAATATGAAAAGGGCTTGTCCTCAGAAGAAGAACGTGAAACATTCGAAAAATTTAAAGCGGATTATGCAGATTATTTAGTGATTTATGATAAAATACTTGCATATAGTTCCAGCAATCAGGAGATGGTTGCATCCGCTTATGCAAATAAAGATTTAAGAGAAGCAGGCGTGGCGCTTACAGCGGAGATGGAAGCCATGGTCTCTGTAAATAAAGCAGGGATGCAGGAAGCGGTGGCGCATCAAAAAGCCGTCTACAGTCAGGTAACAAATATGACGATTATCCTGCTGGTACTGAGCGTATTTGTTTTTCTGTTTGTGGTATTTATCTGTTGGACATGGGTATGCAAGCGTTTGATTAATATTAACGCGCAGCTTCGCGATGTGATTGACACCATTGAATCCGGGCAGGGGGATCTGACCAAACGGGTACAGTGCTTTTGTACGGACGAGATTGGCACCCTGGCATCCGGAATCAATACTTTCATCGAGACGTTGCAGGGTATTATGGGGCATATCAATACCAGTTCCGGCCAGCTTGGTTCTATTGTAAATCTGGTATCGGATAAGGTATCTATGGCAAATAATAACTCTACGGACATTTCCGCCGTTATGGAAGAATTGTCCGCATCCATGGAAACGATATCATCTACGATAACTGACATTAAGGAGAATGTAGGCGTCGTAGATCAAAATATTATTGAGCTTTCAGAAGCATCTCAGGGCTTGTTCGACTATACGGGAGGGATGCAGAACCGCGCGGAGAGCTTAGAGCAGAACGCCGTTGAGAATAAGCGGCAGACCAGCGATATTATTAATTCGATTATTGAGAAGCTGCAAAGCGCGATGGAGAGCAGTAAGAGTGTCGACCGTGTAAATGATCTTACCGACGAGATTCTAAGCATTTCTGACCAGACGAACTTATTGTCGCTGAATGCTTCGATTGAGGCGGCCCGCGCAGGGGAAGCGGGGAAAGGATTTGCCGTCGTAGCGGATGAAATCAGCCAGCTTGCAAGCTCCAGCAGAGAGGCGGCAAATAACATACAGACCATTAATAATATGGTAATCGAGGCGGTTAATGCTTTGATTGACAGCTCAGATTCGATTGTAAAGTATATCAATGAGAATATTCTTCCCGATTATGAAGGCTTTGTAAATGCGGGAAGACAATATAATGAGGATGCGCAACATGTAAATGATATTGTTACGCAGTTTAATGAGATGTCGGTAAGTTTGAAGCAGTTAATGGAAAGCATTACGGAATCAGTCAATGGTATTAATGCAGCAGTTGGAGAAAGCGCAAAAGGCGCCACGAATGTGGCGATGAATACTTCAGATCTGGTGAAAGATATCAGTGAGATTGCAGAAGCAATGAATGATAACCGGATGGTGGCAGGAACACTCACAGACGAGGCAGACCGGTTTATCAACCTGTAAGCGGTTTTTGCCGTAAAAGTGAAATATTAATCAGCCGCCTTCTATGGAGACATAGAAGGCGGTTTTTAAGGAGGAATATATATGTGTACTAAATGCAGTAAAGGAAAATATTATATGACGACAGCGATAACCTATACGTCCGGCAAGCCTCATATTGGAAATACGTATGAGATTGTATTGGCGGACAGTATCGCAAGGTTTAAACGGCAGGAAGGCTACGACGTTTATTTTCAGACCGGAACGGACGAACATGGACAAAAGATACAGGAGAAAGCAGAAAAAACCGGGATTTCTCCGAAAGAATATGTAGACCAGGTTGCAGGCCAGGTAAAAGAAATATGGGATATGATGAACGCCTCTTATGACAGTTTTGTGCGGACTACCGACAAAGACCATGAAGAGCAGGTGAAGAAAATCTTCAGGAAATTATACGAAAAAGGAGATATTTATAAGGGCGCTTATGAGGGCATGTATTGTACGCCCTGTGAGTCATTTTGGACAGAATCTCAGTTAGTGGACGGGAAATGTCCCGACTGTGGACGGGAAGTAAAACAGGCGAAAGAAGAAGCGTACTTTTTTAAGATGAGTAAATATGCGGACAGGCTTATAGAACATATTAATAGTCATCCGCAGTTTATTCAGCCGGTGTCCAGAAAAAATGAGATGATGAATAATTTCCTTTTGCCGGGGCTTCAGGATCTCTGCGTGTCCAGAACGTCTTTCAGCTGGGGTGTCCCGGTGGATTTTGATCCGAAACATGTTGTTTATGTGTGGCTGGACGCACTTTCCAACTATATCACAAAGATTGGCTATGATGCCGGGGGAAATTCCACAGAATTATTTCATAAAAACTGGCCGGCAGACCTGCATCTGATTGGTAAGGATATTATCCGTTTCCATACGATTTACTGGCCGATTTTCCTGATGGCGCTGGACCTGCCTTTGCCCACGCAGGTATTTGGGCATCCCTGGCTGCTGCAGGGAGGGGAGAAGATGAGTAAATCGAAGGGCAATGTGATTTATGCAGACGATATGGTGAAACTTTTCGGAGTGGACGCCACCCGGTATTTTGTACTTCATGAAATGCCTTTTGAGAATGATGGGATTATTACGTGGGAGCTGGTAGTAGAAAGGCTTAATTCCGATCTTGCAAATATCCTGGGTAATCTTGTGAACCGGACGATATCTATGTGCAATAAATACTTTGGCGGCGTAGTGGAGAAAACCGGAGCAGAAGAAGCGGTAGATCAGGATTTGAAGGCAACGGCGAAAGCGGCAAGAGATAAAATAAAGGCGAAAATGGATGAGCTTAGAGTGGCGGACGCCATTTCAGAGGTGTTTACATTGCTGCGCCGCAGCAATAAATATATTGATGAGACGGAGCCATGGGTGCTGGCCAAGGATGAAGCTAAGAAAAAACGTCTCAGTGAAGTGCTTTACAATTTGACGGAATCTATCACCATTGCGGCTTCTCTTCTGCACAGTTTTTTACCGGAAACCGCAGAAAAAATTGCAGCGCAGTTAAATACCCCGCTCAGGGAATTTGAGATTTTGGATCAGTTTGGGCTTTATGAGAGCGGAAATAAAGTGACGGAAAAGCCGGAAATCTTGTTCGCTCGTCTGGATGTGAAGGAAATTATGGAGCAGGTGGACGTCATCCGTCAGGCGCAGAAGGCTGAGTTTGAGGCGGAGCAAAAAGCGATGGGGGAAGAGCCGGCAGAAAAGCATGAGGAACCCGTGATGGATATTCCTGCCAAGGATGAAATTTCATATGAGGATTTTATGAAAATGCAGTTCCAGGTAGGGGAAATTATCGCCTGTGAGGCGGTGGCAAAGTCCAAAAAGCTCCTCTGTTCCCAGGTACGTATCGGCAGCCAGGTAAAACAGATTGTCTCCGGTATCCGTAAGTACTATTCTCCAGAAGAAATGGTTGGCAAAAAGGTGATGGTGCTGGTAAACTTAAAGCCGGCAAAGCTTGCAGGCGTGCTGTCAGAGGGGATGTTGCTGTGTGCGGAAGGTGAAGATGGCGAACTGGCTCTGTTGACGCCGGAGAAAAAAATGCCTTCAGGCGCAGAGATTTGCTAAACTGGAAAGGACGTGTGAAGGTTGATATTTGAGAGCCATGCCCATTATGACGACAGGCAGTTTGATGCAGACAGAGAAGCATTGCTCGCTTCCATGGCGGCCAACGGAATCGGCAGGATTATCAATGTGGGTTCGGATTTTGCCGCCTGCAAACGTACGGTAGAGCTTGCTCATCAGTATGACGACGTTTATGGCGCCGTGGGAATCCATCCCAGCGAAATAAAAGATCTTTGTGAAGAAACCTGTGAATGGCTGAAAGAAACAGCCAATGATCCCAGGATTGTGGCAATTGGAGAAATTGGATTAGATTATTACTGGGAAAAAGATCCCAGGGAAAGGGACAGACAGCGGTATTGGTTCCGCAGACAGATGGAACTGGCAAGACAAGTCTCTCTTCCTGTAATTATTCATTCCAGAGACGCCGCGGAGGATACGTTAAAATTGATGCGGGAAATTCATGCGGAGCAGATTCCCGGCGTGGTGCATTGTTTTTCCTATTCTCCGGAGCTGGCGGAAGAATATGTGAAAATGGGTTATTATATAGGAATCGGCGGGGTGATTACGTTTAAGAATGCCAGGAAGCTGAAAGAGGCTGCCGTAAGGATTCCATTGGAGCACATTTTGCTGGAAACAGACTGCCCCTATCTGTCTCCGGAACCTAATCGGGGCAAGCGTAATTCTTCTTTGAATCTTCTGTATGTGGCGCAGGAAATCGCCGCTTTAAGGGGGATCACAGAGCAGGAGGTTAAAGAGGCGACCTGGAAGAATGCTTTGCGTCTGTTTTCCAAAGTAAAAGAGCTATGAGGAGGAAATTATGGCAACGCTGGGAAATCCCCGAAATACCATAGCAATATTAAAAAAGTATAATTTTAATTTTCAGAAAAAGTTTGGACAGAATTTTTTGATTGATACCAGGGTATTAGAAAAGATTGTTCAGGCGGCAGAAATAACGAAAGACGACTACGTGTTGGAAATCGGACCGGGAATTGGGACTATGACTCAATATCTCTGCGAATGTGCAAGAGCAGTGACAGCAGTGGAAATAGATAAAAATCTCATTCCAATTTTGAGAGATACCTTGCGTGCGTATAACAATATTGAGATTATTCATGATGATATTTTAAAGATAGATCTGAATCGTCTTACACAGGAGAGGAACCAGGGACAGCCGGTTAAGGTGGTGGCAAACCTGCCCTATTATATTACTACGCCTATTATTATGGGCTTGTTTGAAAGCCATGTTCTTATCGACAGTATCACGATTATGGTTCAGAAAGAAGTCGCAGAGCGAATGCAGGCAGGGCCGGGAAGCAAAGATTACGGCGCTTTGTCTCTGGCCGTTCAATATTATGCCCGGCCGGAAGTGGTGGCAAATGTGCCGCCAAACTGTTTCATGCCAAGACCTAAGGTGGGAAGCGCCGTAATCCGGCTTACCAGGCATAAGGTAGTTCCGGTTCTGGTTTCCAGTGAACAGCGGATGTTTAGCCTGATTCGCGCTTCTTTTAACCAGCGCAGGAAAACGCTGGTCAATGGTTTAAATAATGCTTCTGAGATTCCTTATACCAAACAGCAGATTACGGAAGCATTAGAGAAGATGGGATTGCCGGCAAATGTAAGAGGGGAGACGCTGACCCTGGAACAATTTGCTGCTTTGAGTAATCTGCTGTACAATGCCACAAGCGCCTGACGCCTGCTTTTTGCTGTGCCTCCAGGCGGCAGGCCGCCGTGTGATCCCGCCCCTGTCCACTCCGGGAAGGCAGCGAAACAGGTTCCGGAATTTCTTTGGCGGAGAAGTTATTGTCTGTGAAATTCTATGATATCCTGCTGGAAGCGTTTGGGCAGGTTTTGATTCTGCAACTTGGGGTTAACCCGTGCTTCAATGGCGATACTGTCAAAAAATCTGCACCACAATTTCTGATATTCTTGCTCTTTGGATGAAAAGCGCCGCAGCATTTCAGGATCAAGATCTTTGGTATCCGTAATGAAAAATCCTTTTCCGCGGGGATGCAGCGCTGCAAGCTGACGGTTTTCGTCATAGATCATGAAATTCTCCTGCAAAAGACGGTCGGTAAAATGTTCCCCTAAAAAAGGGAGCACGTTATTTTTGGGGTGAATCTTTGCAAACAGAACGCCGTTTTCAAGTTCTTGAAAACGCAGGAATCCCAGAAGATGATGGGCTTCGTTTCCTGCACTGCGGGAAAGCTGAAAGACACGGTTTACGTAGGGTTCCCCAAGATAATTAAGTACCTTGCTGCTGTCAGGCAGCGATAAGGCCAGCACAATCGTTTTGTAGATGGAAAACGCCTTGTCAGGCTCATTCTTTTTTCCAGAGGATGGTTCCACCGCCGAAGCGGCCTGACACAGTTCTTCATAGGTTTCTGCCCCCATGCGTTTTCGTAACGTGCGGGCGACCTTTGCACTTTTTTCAAAGTCTGTGGGAACGTTGATATATTCATGAAACAGCGCGTAGTTTTCCGGTGGGGTGATGGTGAGAGCGACGTTGTCATGTCCGTAACGGCTGGCCCAGGCGTCATAGACTCCGGTAAAAATACCGTCAATACTGTCTTCGCAAACAAAAATATACATAACAGTCCTCCTATGTTAAAATTTCTGTATCTGTCAACTGAAAATCTTTTTGAAGATCTTTGTCAAAAAAGCTGAGCTGTTGATAGCTGCTTTCACGTATATCTTTTGGAATCTGCGTCTTGTCCCGCATAAGGTTTTCGCAAATATAATCTTCATCCAGCCTGGTGCGGTACATCATTTTTCCAGAACAGGTGATAAAATACAGGGCGCGTTTGAGAACGACGCCAATTTTTTTTAAATCTTCGAAATCTAAGGTATTTCTTCTCCGGGCTTTCACAATGCGTTCCGCCGATTTGTAGCCAATACCGGGAACGCGAAGCAACGTCTGATAGCCGGCGCGATTGATTTCCACAGGGAAATAATCTAAATGGCGCAGCGCCCAGTCACATTTGGGATCTAAAAAAATATTGAAATCGGGACGCTCCTCTGACAACAGTTCTGACACCCGGAAATGATAGTAACGCAGCAGCCAGTCCGCCTGGTAGAGACGGTGCTCCCGCAACAAAGGCGGGCCCTGGGGAAGGGCGGGAAGCAGGGTATGATGATTGACATTGACAAAGGCTGAATAAAATACCCGCTTCAGGGAGAACTTCTGGTATAATCCTTCGGCCACACTCATTATCTGGAAATCGTTTTCCGGAGTAGCGCCGATGATCATCTGTGTAGATTGTCCGGCGGGAACAAATCTGGGAGCCTTGCGGTAAACGGTAAGTTCCTGCTTGTTATCCTTGATGCGGTTCTGTATCTGGCGCATAGGTTTTAAAATGGTATTGCGGGTTTTGCAGGGGGCAAGCTGACGCAGACTGTCTGCAGTGGGCAGTTCCAGATTGATACTCATGCGGTCTGCAAGAAATCCCGTTTTTTCCACCAGGGCAGGGTCTGCGCCGGGAATGGCTTTCACATGGATATAGCCGTTGAAATGATGTATGGTCCGCAGTTGAAATAAAGTCTGATAAATTAATTCCATCGTATAATCAGGACTTACCATAATACCGGAACTTAAGAACAATCCTTCAATATAATTACGACGGTAAAATTCCAGGGTAATGGTACATACCTCTTGCGGGGTAAAGGAGGCCCGTTTTACATCGGAATCCCGGTTGTTCAGGCAGTAAGCACAGTTAAAAATACATTCGTTGGTAAACAGGATTTTTAACAGAGAAATACATCTGCCGTCGGCAGAAAAGGTGTGGCAGACGCCAGGTGCTACGGAATTGCCCAAACCTCTGCCGTTGCCTTTCCGGTCCACGCCGCTGGAAGTGCAGGCAACGTCGTATTTGGCCGCGTCAGATAAAATTGTCAGTTTTTCCAGTAAATCCATGTCCATTTGTAAATTCATAAGCGCTTCCTTCCTGTTTTTATAATGTATGAAAATGAGAACATTCGTTCTTGATACATCATATCATAGCACGCAAGAAAATGCAAGAGAAAATAGAACAATTGTTTGTATTTTGTTTGCAGGATACAATACTTCAATTCTTTTGCATACAAGCCCTGCCTTTGGCATAGAGTATTTTCAGAGGGGGTGTTTCTGTGAAAGAGAAAATAAAAACATTCTTTTCTCTGTGCGTGCTGGTTTTAACCGTTCCTTACATCGTTACCTTGTTGTTTCAGGGCAATGAAGCCGATACGGAGTCAAAAAAAACAGAACTTTTAACACAGGAGGATCTGCCCATTACCGTGGATATGAATGGGCAGGAGCTGGAGATCGAAGAATATCTGGCGGGGATTGTAGCGCAGCAAGTGCCTTTGGACAACCAACCGGAGGCAGTAAAAGCCCAGGCAGTTATCGCACGTACGGCTTTACTTCACGCTGTAGAACAAAAAGAAGAACTGCCGGAATCCATGTCCAGAGAAGAAATGCTGACGCTTTGGGGGCAGGATGGTTTTGAGAAAAATTATGAAGTATTGGAGAATGCTTTGGAAGCTACCGAAGGGGAGGTTCTGACTTATGAAGAAAAGCTGATTCAGGCGGCCTATCATGCAGTCAGCGCTGGAAAGACCAGAAAAGCGCAAGAGGCGCTCGGAAGTGAACTGCCTTATCTGGATAGCGTGGACAGTGACGTAGATATTCCTTCTCATGATTATCTGAAAGTAATTTTTCTTGAAAAGAGCGCGTTTGCGGAGAAACTGAACCAGGCCGTGGGTGCGGGATTAACGGCAGAAACGCTTATGGATCAAATTTCTGTTGCCAGTCGGGATACCGGCGATTATGTCCTGCAGATACAGGTGGGAGAGAAAATTATGTCTGGAGAAGAATTTCGCAATTGTTTCGAATTAAATTCGGCTTGTTTTTACATAAAAGAGGTGGAAGGAAAAGTGCGCATAGTTACCAAAGGGCTTGGGCACGGTCTGGGACTGAGTCAGTACGGCGCCAATGTTATGGCAGAAGAAGGAAGTAATTACAAGGAAATTCTTCAATATTATTATAAAGATGTGGAAATTACAAAGGACATTCAATCTTTTTTGACATCTGAATGAAAAAGAGTGTACGGAAATAAAACGTTGCAATATTTTTCATAATCCTGTATAAACCTTATTTTTCCGGAAAAACTAACAAGGAAAAAACAAACAGAAATGGAAGGTGACAGGATGAGAAACAATCGAACAGCAGCATTTTTTAATCGAAAATCCTATATCATTGCAGCCGTAATTATGGTGGTTGCAGCGTTCGGCATGACTGGCGTATATTATACCCAGCAGGAAAAGAAACAGGAAGAGGAGCTGGCGAGAGAACAAAAAGAGCAGATTCAGCAGGCAAAAGCAGAGGATGCGGCCAGAGAAAAGGCCAGGGAAGAGGCGGCAGAAGCGGCCGCTAAGAAGAAGGAAGAGGCGAAGAAACAAGAAGCAAAAGAGGAGGAGAAGAACGAAGAGACAGAGGCAGTATCAGGAATTATTCCTCCGGAAGATGATAACTTTATGGATGAACCAGCGGTAGTAGCCGAGACGCAGGCGCCTGTAGAACCGGAAATTCATTTTGACGCAGCGGCAGACTTGAATTGGCCGCTGCAAGGTAATGTAGTTCTGAATTACAGCATGGATCAGACGGTATACTTTGCGACGCTGGATCAGTATAAATACAATCCGGCAGTAATTATACAGGCAGACGTTAATACTCCTGTGAAAGCGGTAGCAGATGGAAAAGTTACCTCTATAGAAACCAGTGCAGAGACAGGAACGACAATGACGGTTGATATGGGAGACGGCTACAGTGCCATTTACGGTCAGTTAAAGGAAAGTCCTAAAAGCCAGGGCGATTATGTGGAAGCCGGGGAAACCATAGGATACGTAAGCGAACCCACAAAATATTATTCTGTGGAAGGGGCGAATCTCTACTTTGAACTGCAGAAGGACGGTTCTTCGGTAAATCCGATGGAATACTTGCAATAACAGACATGGTAAATTCAGCTTCAGGCGGGCAGACGGCATATGCTGTCTGCTCATTTTCAGTACAGATATTTTTAGTGTGTAAATTTTTACGTAAGCGGATAGTGATACGGGCAATAGTATGTTAAAATAGATAATGGAGACAAAAGGCTGAAAGAGATAGGGCAGAAAACAGGCACATAACAGCATTTCATTCATAAAATATCTGTATAGACAATTCGCAGCAGGGCTCTCTTACTATGAAATTCAGGAATTGACGATACTGTGACTGAAGTTGGAAAAGTACCTGTTTTTGCTGCTGCTTTGCATATAGGAGACTGCTTGCAGTCTCTGTACATAGTCAGGGTATGAAAAGTGGTTTCCTTTGTGAGGTTTGGGATTTTGTACGGATAAGAACAGCAGAAAGGCGGTTTATATGTATGCAGAAAACAGGAATGTGACATATATGCTTCGGTGCAGCGACGGAACTCTGTATACGGGGTGGACAAACAATCTTGAGAAACGCCTGAAGGCTCATAACGAAGGAAAAGGAGGAAAGTATACCAGAGTCCGCACGCCTGTAGAACTGGTGTATTTTGAGGAATATGAGACCAGACAGGAGGCAATGAAGCGCGAGGCACAGATCAAACGGCTTACCAGAAATGATAAGGAAGAGCTGATACGCAAAAAAGAAAACGGCGGGTAAATCCGTTCATGCGGATATGTCTTGTCTGGTGCGATATGTAAAAGAAATCCAGTTGGCGTAATTGTTGCGTCAACTGGATTTACATTATTTTTTGTACGAAGTTTTTATAACAGCGGCATGTTTGCCACAAAACAGTACATCATAATAAAGTGGCAGATACTTCCGCCCATGACAAACAAATGAAAGATTTCATGAGAACCGAAGTTCTTATGCCTGGAATTAAAAATGGGCAGTTTCAGTGCGTAAATGACGCCGCCAATGGTATAGATAATACCGCCGGCAAGCAGCCATAAGAATGCCTGGCGGGACAGAGAATTAATAATCTGCGTAAAAGCGAGAACGCATACCCAGCCCATGGCGATATATAATATGGAAGAAAACCATTTGGGACAGGTAATCCAGAAGGCTTTCACCAGTATCCCTACCAGCGCAATGCTCCATACCAGAGCCAGGAGACTGTAACCGACCTTGCCGTTGAGCACAATCACACAGACTGGCGTGTAAGTTCCGGCTATTAATATGAAAATCATAATATGATCCAGCTTGCGAAGAAGGCAGTTAGTTTTTTCCGACAAATCCAGCGCATGGTAAGTGGCGCTTGCACCGTAAAGCAGAATCATGCTCAGAATAAATACGGCAAGAGAAATCACATGCACCTTGTCCGGGTTCAGGGAGGCTCGTAACAACAGAGGCGTTGCGGAAAACAAGGCCATTAGCATACCGATAAAGTGAGTAATAGAACTTCCGGGGTCTTTTAACTTAAATTTCATGGAATCATCTCCTTATGTTGAAAATCATCAGTTCATTTGTAAGTATATGTAAAGTATCAAAAAATATTTTATATAGTTTTAAAAACTATATATTTTATTATTCAATACTATACCAATTGGAATGTTAAGTCAATACCATTTAAAAAGTTTTTGACTGGAGGCTGTGATAAATGTTTCATTTGCTTTGTGCGATCTGTAATTGACATTTGCACGTTTCTTTGCTATGATTAGCAACAGTGTTCAAATTAAGGAAGTGGAAGGAAATATATGGAAACAGTAAGATTTGACGAATTAAATTTATATCCGAAAATATTAAAAGGTATTCGGGAAATGGGATTCGAGGAGGCCACTCCTATCCAGGGCAAGGCCATTCCGGTTGTAATGGAGGGCGTGGACGTAATTGGACAGGCACAGACAGGTACCGGGAAAACGGCAGCATTCGGAATCCCTCTTTTAATGAAGGCGGACCCTCATAATAAAAAGACCCAGTCAATTGTGCTTTGCCCTACCAGGGAGCTGGCCATTCAGGTGGCAGAGGAGATTCGTAATCTGGCGAAATATATGCACGGGATCAAGATTCTTCCAGTTTACGGCGGACAGGATATTGTCAAACAGATTCGTTCTCTGAAAGGCGGAGCTCAGATTATTATCGGGACTCCCGGACGCGTCATGGACCATTTGAGAAGAAAAACGATTCGCTGCGATTATGTCAATACCATTGTATTGGATGAAGCGGACGAAATGCTCAATATGGGATTCAGGGAAGATATTGAGACGGTGCTCGAATATATTCCGCAGGAACGGCAGACGGTGCTGTTTTCCGCGACCATGCCGAAACCCATTTTAGATATTACCAGGAAGTACCAGAAGGATGCCGTTACCATCAAAGTTGTAAAAAAGGAACTGACAGTACCAAATATCGAGCAGTATTACTATGATGTGAAACGCAAAGATAAGGTGGAAGTGCTCAGCCGCCTGTTAGATGTGTACGATCCCAAACTTTCTTTGGTTTTCTGTAATACCAAGCGGATGGTGGATGAATTGTCAAGCGCCCTCCAGGGCAGAGGTTACTTTGCGGAAGGGCTTCATGGAGATATGAAACAGGCGCAGCGCGACCGGGTAATGAACAAATTCCGCAATGGGAAAGCGGAAATTCTTGTGGCTACGGATGTAGCGGCCCGTGGAATAGATGTGGACGACGTAGAAGCTGTGTTTAATTTTGATTTACCCCAGGATGACGAATATTATGTGCACCGCATTGGCAGAACAGGACGTGCTGGCAGAACAGGGCGTTCTTTTACCTTTGTGAAAGGCAAAGAAGTTTATAAATTAAAGGATATCCAGCGGTATTGCAAGACGAAGATACTGGCGCAAAAGATTCCCAGTATGGAAGATGTTGCGCAGGTGAAGCTGGAAAAGATTATGGAACATATTGGGACAGTGATTGAGGAAGAGGATTTGACGGCAATGGTTAATATGGTTGAGCGTCAGGTGAATGAATCTGATTATACTGCTATGGATATTGCAGCAGCGTTTTTGAAGCTCGCTATGGGCGGAAGCGAAGATAATCAGAGAGCCGCTATGGAAGGATTTGAGTTTGGAGACACTGGCGCAGAAGAAGGAATGGTGCGTCTGTTTATCAATATTGGAAAAAAGCAGCATGTGAAACCGGGAGATATTTTAGGGGCGATTGCCGGAGAAACCGGAATGCCGGGTGATCTGGTGGGTGCGATAGATATGTATGACAAATACACGTTTGTGGAAGTTCCCAGAGAATATGGCAAAGAAGTGCTTCTGGCAATGACCAGCGCAAAAATTAAAGGAAAGAGTATTAATATTGAACCGGCTAATCAGAAATAGTATCAGTGGATCTGACAATATTTATCTTTGTCAGGTCCACGTTGTTGTTTTGCGGCTTATTTTGAGAAAATCATGTATGAAACGGAGGGGCGTTTTAAATAAAAGGGTTTTGAGGAATTGTCAAATTGCTAATTAATTGTTAAAATAAACCTAGTGTATTGTCTGATTGATATTTATACTAGAGTAACTGGTGAATTACATGTTTCGCACCATTGCGGTTGAAATTTCCGGACGATGCTACCGCATCGCCGTCGAAAATTCGCCTGGCACGAACCATGCAGCTCATAAGTTTAATTTCTGCCTGGATGGAACACGAGAGGCTTGTTGGATAAAATCATATGGAATGATAGATTTTTACTCTTTGCAGGAAAGGAACACGAAGTATGGGTAACGTCATAGAGATTCAAAATCTGACTAAGAATTATGGGAAGCACAGAGGGGTGTCTGATGTGAGTTTCCAGGTGCAAGAAGGAGATATTTTCGGTTTTCTTGGTCCTAATGGAGCAGGCAAATCTACTACGATCCGTTCCATGTTGGGACTGATACAGTTTCAGAAAGGCAGCGTACATATTTTTGGGAAAGATATTAGAAACAACAGAGAACTTATTCTGCGCGATATTGGTTACATGCCCTCGGAAACGATGTTTTACCCTTCTATGAAGGTAAAAGATTTAATAAAGATGGCTGCTGATGTGCGCAAAAGGGATTGTGGGAAAGAGGCAGAAAAATTGTGTGAACGTCTGCAAGTAGATGTAAATAAAAGAATCCGCGATTTATCTTTGGGCAATCGTAAAAAAGCAGGTATTATATGCGCGATGCAGCACAGGCCCAGATTGTTTGTATTTGACGAGCCGACCAGTGGTCTGGATCCGCTGATGCAGACCGAATTTTTCAGGCTGATTCAGGAATATGTGCAGCAGGGGGCTACCTGCCTGCTGTCAACGCATGTCCTCTCGGAGATAAAAAGATATTGCAAGAATGCGGCAATTATGAAAGAAGGGAGACTGCAATGTACAGATACCGTGGAAAATCTCACAAGGACAAACGCTAAGAGGATTCAGATTGTACGGGAGGGCAGGCAGGAGAGTTACATCTATAAAGGTGATTTAAAGAAATTGCTGGGGGAATTGGCAGAAAGCACCATTACAGATATTTTAATCGAGGAACCGTCTTTAGATGAAATTTTTCTGCATTTTTATCAGGACGATGAAAACTAATGCCAACAGTAACAGGAGGTTTGTTATGCTTACAATCTATAAACATGAAATGAGGACATCTATAAAAAGCCTGTTGATTTGGTCTTTGTGTGTGGGCGGTATGGGAATGGCGTGTATTTTGCTTTTTTCCAGTATGCAGGAGAGTATGGAAGGAATGGCTGAAAATTTTGCTTCTATGGGTGCGTTTTCTGACGCTTTCGGTATGAATCAGTTAAATATCGGTACACTGCAGGGATTTTATGCGGCAGAAGTGGGAAATATCCATGCTTTAGGCGGAGCCATGTTTGCTGCCATCATCAGTACCAATATGTTGTCGAAAGAGGAAGACGGGCATACCAGTGAATTTCTGTTTACTTTGTCGCTACAGAGAGGAAAAGTGGTATTGGCGAAATGGGCCGCTGTCTTTTCACACGTTGCGCTGATGAACCTTATCTGTATAGCGTTTTATGCGATAGGAATCGCGGTATTAGCGGAAGAAATGCCCTTGAAAGAGTTCTTCATATACCATGGAATGCAATTATTGATGCAGTTGGAAATTGCTGGTATCTGTTTTGCAATTTCCGCCTTTCAGAGAAAAAATAAATTAGGGCTTGGTCTGGGCTTAGTTTTGGTCTTATATGCCTATGACTTAATTGCCCGTGTAATCCCGGATTTATCAGATTACAAACTGGCAAGCCCCTTTTCTTATGCAAATGCTTCTGATTTATTCCAGACAGGAGAGGTATTCGCCGGGGCAGCGGTTTTAGGCGCAGGTATTCTTATTCTGGGCGTTTGTACGGCATATATTGTGTATGTCAGAAAAGATTTGGCGTCTTAGAAAAGCAGGTGTGAAAAATATGAGGAAATATACTCTAAATCACATTTCTGACCAGTAGCAGAGGTTTTTTCACATAAGCGTATTGTCTGGCGCAGCTGATAGCAGGACTGTATGGAAATAAGTTTACTTTTGGAGGGATGGCGATGTATTTTTGGATTTTTATGCTGGTGATGGATCTGTTGATTCCAGGTTCTATGATTGTTCTGGGATGGCTGTTTTTACGCAGACCGCCCCGCAACATTAATAACATTTACGGTTATCGGACGGCGCGTTCCATGAAAAGCGCGGAGGCATGGCGTTACGCCCATCATTATTTTGGTCGGCTTTGGCTGCGGTTCGGGATAGCGCTTTTGATAGTATCCGTTATAGTTATGCTTGGCATTATTGGCAGAAACATCGATACCGTTGGATATGTGGGAGGCGGTCTGGCCATGCTGCAGTGTGTGGTGATGATGTTGCCGATCATTCCTACCGAAAAGGAATTAAAACGCAGATTTGGGGAGGAAATGTAATGAAGGAATTTCTTGAAAAAAGCAATAATAACGGGTATAGTAATGTTAGCTGTATCATAGAATCATGCTATTGGAACTATGTCTGCAGCAAATTCCAGACAGAAAAGAGAGCAAAATATGGTAAAGATTTTATCAGACAGTACCTGTGATTTATCACGGGAATTATTGGAGAGATATCACATTAATATACTCCCGCTTCATGTATTGCTGGGAGAGGAAGATCATAAAGATGGCGTTGATATAACGCCAGATGAGATTTTTATCTGGTCCGATGCGAACAAAACCACGCCTAAGACGGCGGCGCCTACCATCGAAGATGCCGTAGAGTGTATGAAGCCCTTACTGGAGGAGGGCAGTCAGCTTCTTTGTTTTGCGATTTCTGAGAGTATGTCGGCTTCTTTGAATGTGATGCGTCTTGCAGCAGAAGAATTAGAGGCTTCAGACCGTGTATTTACAGTTGATTCCATGAATTTATCTACCGGAATAGGACTTTTGGTAATTGAAGCCGCCTGTATGGCTGAAAAGGGAGCAGATGCGCAAGAGATCATAAAAAAATTGGAGGAGTTAAAACCTCTGGTGCGCAGCAGCTTTGTGGTAGATACCCTTGTGTATCTACATCGGGGAGGCAGATGCAGTGGTATGGCGGCCCTTGCAGGAGGAATGCTGAAGCTCCATCCTAAAATTGTGGTGGCAGACGGCAAGATGGATGTCAGTAAGAAATACCGGGGAAGTATGCCTAAAGTGATCCGGGCATATGTACAGGATTTGGAGCCGCAATTGAAAGAAGCCAGGCTGGAACGGGTATTTATTACACATTCGGGTTGTGCACCGGAGCTTGTAAAGCAGGTGGCAGATTATCTTAAGAGTCTGTCCGTGTTTCATGAAATTTTAGAGACTCGTGCCGGAGGCGTAGTTTCCAGCCATTGCGGACCGGGAACTCTGGGCGTGCTCTTTATAGCCGCCTAGTACAGCGAATCCTCCCTGCCTGATTTTTCTCAGACGGCTCTGGCTTTCGTCGACGATGCCGTCCTATCTCCTCTTTCCTTCTTTTTGCCGCAGAAAAATGATTCTGTCGAGTTTCACCACATTATATCCAGTACGGCGGCATGTGGTTTTTAATATAACGGTGAATGGATATGGCGTCACAATGCAAGGCAAAGAAGACAAGGAAAGCAGATGGTGTCACGGCCAGTGCGGTAATGCCAAATGGCGGCCTGGCTTATCTTTTACCTGGATTCTAAGGAGTGCACAGTATCTTAAAAATCTCATATATTATCTTAGACACTTTTTAAACATGAGATATGAGGAGATGCCGTGTATGGGAGAAAAAGAAAATGTTTTCGTAAATAATTGCGATTTTGCAGGAGTCAAACCTATTATGATGGATTTGCCCTATCCGCTTGTTCAGGTGCGCGAGAGAAATCCGGCGTATGCCAACCTGCTCAGTATTGACTATTGCGGTGCAGTGTCAGAAATGTCTGCAATCACTCAGTATATTAACAATGAAAGCCGTATTTCCAAAGACAATTGCTCTCTGGCCAGAACTCTGCTTGGAATTGCCATGGCGGAAATGATGCATTTGCAGAAGTTGGGAGAGTTGATTATCCTGCTGGGAGGCAATGTCGATTTTACAGCCAAATTCCGCGACGGACGCCGCAAAATGTGGACGCCGGAATATTTGAAAATTCCAGAGCAGCTAAGAAATATGCTGCTTGCGGACATAGAAGCGGAAAAAGCGGCGATAAACCAGTATGAGGCGCATATCAAGATGATAAAGGACGATTGTGTCAACGATGTGTTAAGAAGAATTATTAAGGATGAAGAGTACCACATTATGCTGTTGCGGGCCTTATTGAAATAATCTATAAAATTAATAAAGAAATGTATCATGATGGATCCTGTACTTTTGGCGGGGCTGTTGTAAGATGTAAGAAGATGTAAAGTTTCTGCGATAATATGGTTTATACTGTTATCATGTGTGATAGAATCTTTTTACCTGCAACGCCCCTTTTTGTGTGAGGTTTTGTTAAAAACCTGCCATCATAAGGGTCATAAGCTGATCCCGGCGTACAGCATCCTGCGTCCCCTTTACCTGGGAAGCTTTAGCGTCAAGTTCTGTTTTGTTTGATAAGGAACGCATTAATTTCTCTCGAAATTCCTTTTCCTCCCGTTCTGCTTTGGCAGCTCGTCTTTCTGTATTGGCCTGAATCTGCAATTTTAAAGCATTTTCTAAAGAGTCTATTGCCTGTTTCATATCTGTTGCCATTTTCCGGCTCCTTTCCTTTTTAGTTTTTTAATCATCTGATATTTATATCGGTTATATTTTCTTTAAGTTGATATTGCGGGCTTTCATTATGTGTTTTCGTCTTAATTTTCAAATGGTGTACTTAAACGTTCCAACCATCTGTCACGAAATCAATGAAAACTGTTTTGTTGGAAAGGCGAATGGGATATTTGTGTCTATTTGAATGTTAAAAGACTTACTACGCCTGAAAAGTTTGAGCAGGAATATTTAATCGTGTATTAGGTGTGTTTTATATAATGAAAGGTCAAAGCAGCTACTTATTATTTTGGAGCAATTTAAAGAAGATAACCTTATTCAATACTTTTTTAATTTTTTAACTGTGATAAATAAATTCTCATTCAGAATATGCAATCCACAACTATTAATTCATAAAATGTAAAGAAGCTATTTGTAATGGAGACTGTGAATTTGGTGAATTATCAGTGAGGACATTAAATATAACAAATGAATTGCATGATTTAATCGGGTTAGCAAAAACATTACATACAAAATTAAGTTTAACGGGAAATGAGAAAAGTGCAGATTGGTCAGCCAAATATCTTGAAGAAACATAAATACCTATTTATCTTTTTTGAAAACAAATACAATTAGAGTGTGTCTGAAAACTTGTTCTTCCTGTACTATTTAGACAAAATAAAAATTGCCGTGACATAAATGAATACCAGAAAAGAATCAGACATTTTATCATAACGCGTTGCCACCCTAAAGAAATGTTTGAGTTTGTTGAAAAAGCATTCTACTAAATGGCGTTCTTTATAAACCCACCAGTCACGGTCCCATGGTTCTGATATGTTTGTCTTTGGTGGGAGTGTATAGGTGGCATTTTGAGCTGTGATGTATTCCCTTATTGCAGTCGTCCCATAGACTTTGTCTCCTGAAATATTTGCCCCTGCCAATTCCATATAGGACAGAACATCTATGGCAAGAACATTATCATTCAGATTACCTTTGGAAAGCTGGAAATAAACAGGATTTCCCAGCCCATCTACAGCCGCTTGGATTTTTGTGCTGTTTCCTCCGCGGCTTTTGCCTGTATGCTGGTTGGAATCGCTGTTTTTAGCCCCTTTTTCCGCCAGTGCCATGCTGGTGGTTTTTTACAATCGTAGAGTCGATACGCAGGTTCTCATAATCAGTCTCCGCGTTTAATGCATGGAACAGGACTCCCGTTTTTGTTTTATTGCACAAAAACAGAGGGAATTGTGCAATATTTAGTTTTCAGACAAGTTCTAGTAAGTTTGAAGATATTTTTTTTACACAAAATGAAAAAACTGTGTATTAACACCAAAATATAATTTAAAAGGTCAGAATGAATCATGCGTTTATCATGGCAGAGCTGTCAAGCCTATTGACAAAGCAGAAAAATAACAATATATTTATAGTAGAGGGAATGGTATTATTAGCCAAGGGTTTCCTTAATTGTAAAATTGGGAATATCTTGAAATAGAAATGAAATAATATCAAGTTTGAGGATAAGAGGGCAGAGAGTATTCAGAATATCTGAATGGTAGTTAGCAGTCAGCGCCTTTTATCTGAATTAATTTTGATAACCTGATAGAAATTGCCAGAAGTTGATTGTTATTTTAAAGTGAGCAGTGGAAAAGAGGTAAGCCATGCCTCTAAAATCTACATAGATGTGTAGAATTTTGTTCATGGTTAAAAATTAAAATCAGGAGGTTGTAAAATTGAAAAAACGAATTGTTTCAGTTGTTTTAGCAATATGCTTATGTATGTCTTCTCCATCCATAGCATATGCATCACAGGAAGATTCTTTGCTGCAGGAAGATGTGCTTATAGAAGAATCTGGTTCAGGGTCAGTGGCTCGAGATAGTGAGATTCCTTCTCCGACAGAAGTTTATGATGCCATGATAGCACTGAAGGATCGGGATGAATATAAAGAGGGAACACCTTGGACCAACGATGAGCCTTATTCAGACTCAAAGGGATATTACCGTTGGAAGGGCGGAATGCTTGATGGGAAGAATATCGTCGCTGTAGGTTGTGTAGCCTTTGCTTTTATACTCAGTGATGAGGCATTTGGCAGTTTGCCAGCCAGAATGTACGCAGCAGGTGCGTTTTCTTATGAGGATATAAAAGTCGGAGATATCCTGCGGGTAGATAATGATGTTCATACTGTAATCGTACTTGAAGTGAATGATGCAGGTGTGGTTGTGGCCGAAGGAAACATCAGCACCGGAGACCACAAAGGCAGGGTACATTGGGGCAGGGCAATTTCTAAGGAAGAGGTGATGAGCAGCACCAGCCATTATATTACCCGCTATCCGGAAGGCTATGTTCCACCAGATGATCCGGAGGCCAATGTATCAATTGGCAATGGAACTCTTGACGGAGGGCTTACCTGGAATTTGACGAAGGCAGGTACGCTGACGATCTCTGGCAAGGGGGATATGCCGGACTTTGGCAGCATTGAGGAACAGCCGTGGAGCGATAACAACGGTCAGGTTCGAAAGGTCGTTATCGAGGAAGGTGTTACCAGTATTGGTTCCTGTGCTTTTTGGGAATGTGGCGTTCTTAGTGTAAAGATTGCCCCCAGTGTGACAATAATTGGCAACAGCGCTTTTCGCGGTTCTTCAATTATTTCCGTGACCATTCCATCAAGTGTGAAAACCATCAGTGACAGTGCCTTCCGAGAATGTCAAAATCTAAGTTCGGTGACTGTTTCAGAAGGGGTGGAGACAATTGTCCAGAATGCGTTCCGCGCTTGCGCAAGCCTTACCTCTATAGATTTACCTGCCAGTATTGGAGAAGTGGGAGCCGGTACATTCTTTCAATGTCAGAAATTGGAAAGTGTAACGTTTGCTCCTGGCAGCAAACAGGTAAAAATGGGCGACAATATGTTTACACAATGCTACTATCTGATGAATGTAAAGCTGCCTAAAAGTATAGATCGCATTAGTGAGGGGATGTTTCAGAACTGCCTGATGCTTGCCGGAGTGGAAATTCCGCAGGGCGCAGAAAGTATCGGAGGGACAGCATTCGCTTCCTGTCAGGGATTGACTACTATCGTAATACCAGACAGCGTAACATCAATAGGTATGGCTGCATTCTCATCTTCTTCCCTGAAGGATATATATTTTACAGGAACCGAAGCGCAGTGGAACAGTATAAGTAAATTAGGTGATACGATAGCGATAGTGTCAAAGGCAAATATACATTATAACTACATTCCCCCCAGCGATTCTGATCCCGACGAACCAGGAGGAGGAGACGAACCTGGAACTGGAGATAAACCAGGAGGGGGAGACGAACCCGGAACTGGAGATAAACCAGGAGGAGGAGACGAACCCGGAACTGGAGATAAACCAGGAGGAGGAGACGAACCCGGAACTGGAGATAAACCAGGAGGGGGAGACGAACCCGGAACTGGAGATAAACCAGGAGGAGGAGACGAACCCGGAAACGGAGGTAATCCAGGGGGAGACAATTCAGGAAATATTGAAAATATTTCCCAAGCGATTGTGACATTGTCCCAAACTAGTTACACTTACGATGGAAAACCCAAGATGCCATCTGTAATTGTAAAACTGAATGGTAAAACATTAGTTTTAAATACAGACTACGCTGTTTCTTATAGCAACAATACCGAAGCGGGAACGGCTCAATTAACTGTTACAGGTAAGGGAAATTATACTGGCAGCAAGACAGTCAGCTTTACAATTAATCGACCAGCAGATCAGGAACCGATCGCATCCATTACCTGTAGAAGAACTTTGTATAAGGTTGTATATGGTACAAAGCCATTTAAGATCGATGCATCATCCAAGAGCGAGATGACCTTCACAAGCTCTAACCCGAAGATTGCCGTTGTTGATAAGAGTACTGGAGAAGTAACAATCAAACAGACCGGAGTTGCCACCATAAACATCAAGGCAGGCGAAGCATCTGAGAATGTGACAGTCAAGGTAAGTCCAAAGAAGCAGTCGGTAAAGGCAGTAAAGGCGGTAAAGGGCAAAAAACTGACTGTGAAATGGGTCAGGGATAAAATGGCGTCGGGGTATCGGGTTCAAATAAGCACAGATAAAAAATTTAAGAAAAACGTGAAATCGAAGAGAATGTCAAAGACTTCCTATACGTTTACAAAATTGAAAACAGGTAAGAAATATTATGTGAGGGTGTGCAGTTATAAGAAATCTGGCAAAGAAACTCTGGATGGAACATGGAGTAAAGTAAAAGTGAGCAGCAAGATTAAGAAGTAAACGCTGAGGTGTGAAATTGTATTTGTTGCTGAGTTCTCTAAATGATAGGATAGCCGGATTTTCAAGGATAGAGCGGTTATAAAATGCAGGGATTCCACGATATATAGTTACAATATGACAAATATCTGTACTATATATTGTGGAATTTTTCATTTTCGGCAGTCCAATTTTTTCCCGTGGGCAATGAAAAATCAATTATATATTTAGATTTTCATCTCCCCATTGTTTCATATATTCAAAGACGGGAATAAAACTTTTTCCTAAGTCAGTAAGGTTATATTCCACATGGGGAGGAACTTCTTTGTAGTCATGTCGGGTAATGAAGCCATCTGCCTGTAATTCACGAAGTTGCTTTGTCAGGCTTGATTCCGTGATATCACCAATATGCCTGCGAAGTTCTCCGAAACGGTGTATGTCTCTAAAAGCAATATAATAAATAATTTCGATTTTCCATTTGCCGCCTAAAATTTTCTGTATGGTAGAAACTGTCTTGCATCGTTCGATTGATAATGCGCTTTTTTTCATTTCTGTTGCTCCTTTTAAGATGAAGGCATAATACACTAATTTATAACAATTAACGTACACATTATAGCATAGATACAAAAAAATAGTACTTGTAAAAACATTGTACAAAGTATAATTTAGTATAAATGAAGAAAATTCTTTGCAGGTTTGTCTCTATACGCAGGGAACAATATAGATAGTGTAGTAATTTTAATCTAGTGTCTCGTCTGGTTATTAGGGTTTGTCTCTATGTGCGGGGCAAACACAAGACCGGGGAAAGGAGAGATATTTATGCATTGCACGGGAGCAATTTGTTGGCCGTCGTATGAAGCAGCATCACTTTTATCAGAAATAGCAGCAGGACATACGCATTAAAAATGTAAGTTTTGTACCGTTGTGTGTCCTTATTTTATTGTGATAATAGAAATTTTTCCCTTTTCTTCAAGAGGCAAGATTAATACATGGAAGGACGGTATTCACTTATGAGAGATTTTGCCATACTTCCAGGAAGTATCAAACTGAAGAGGCACAAAAAAGAAAATCAATAAAAAGCAATATCAGCTATACAGCATATTTGGTGGATGTCAAGCGCTGCAAAAGAAATTAATATTTGAATGAATTTCAAGATGACTCTACTATCCTAAATTAAAACAGTAATTTGACAACTTATCGACTTCTCAAAAAGGATATGCTAAAGTGATATCAAATACACCGTTAATACTAAAAACCATATGATACTTATTGAGCGGCATATTTAGGAATAAAGGTTGGTGGGACTGCTGTTGGAGGGGAACTGCACAACAAGCGAAAGAGAAGCATAGGAACGAAAAAAGTTTAAAAGCCGTTTCTCTGTCTGAGAGTAAGAAAAAACATGCAATCAATAGAATTAGGAAATTGTAGTGGCACTATTCTAAAAATAATTATCTCAAAATTTGAAAAGGCATTAAAAAATGACAGGCCTAAAAAAGGCGGCATCCAGAGCAAAATTTAGATGAACAATATAAGATTAGTTAAAAGTAGAGCGGCGGCAGTTCAATTAAGCACACGTTTCTTTCACTTGAAAAAAGAGGACAGGCTATAAAACCTATCCTCTCAACTTTCAAAAATCCTTGTATTGCTTAACCAAAATATCTCTTAAGCAGACCTTCAAACGCTTTGCCGTGTCTAGCCTCGTCGCGCGCCATCTCATGAACCGTATCATGGATTGCATCCAGATTAGCGGCCTTTGCACGTTTCGCAAGGTCAAATTTACCGGCGGTTGCGCCGTTTTCTGCCTCTACACGCATTTCCAGATTCTTCTTTGTGCTGTCAGTAACAACTTCGCCCAACAATTCAGCAAATTTTGCCGCATGTTCAGCCTCTTCATAAGCAGCTTTTTCCCAATATAAACCGATTTCCGGATACCCTTCTCTATGGGCAACTCTTGCCATAGCAAGGTACATGCCGACTTCGCTGCATTCTCCATTGAAGTTCGCTCTTAAATCTTCTATAATATCATCGGAAACGCCCTGTGCTACGCCTACTACATGTTCTGCAGCCCATGTCTTCTCTCCGGACTGTTCTGTGAACTTGGAAGCCGGCGCATTACACTGTGGACATTTTTCCGGTGCTGCATCTCCTTCATAAACATAACCGCATACATTACATACAAATTTTTTCATTCTTTTGTCTTCCTTTCTTTATATAAAGTTTTAAATTTATTCTGTGGTAATAACAGTAATTATTACTGTTATTAAAATATCACATCTGCTTGTGAATGTCAATATTATTTTTGATTTTCTTTGTTCAGACATACCGGGCATTTTCCTAAGAAATAAGTGACATGCCCGGAAATCTCACCTTCGAACTGCATTTTTGCAAGGGCGTTAATGTGATCAATATTCTCCATATTAAGATCCAGGACGCCGCCGCATTCTGTGCAGAGTACATGGTAATGAGGAGCTATATTTCCATCAAAACGGTCGGGTCCTGTCCCAGTAGAGAGCTTGCGTATCTCTCCTCGGTCGGACAGCAGAGACAGATTCCGGTATACAGTTCCCAAGCTGATATTTGGAAATTCCTTTTTTACATTCAGATATACAGTTTCGGCGGTGGGATGGTCAAAGCGGTTTGTCAGAAATTCTTTGATGCATTCTCTCTGACGGCTGTGCTTAGTCAATGATATTCCCTCCATTAAAATAATAGTAATTATTATTGTTTACAAAATAAATATAATCCCTTTACACCGATCTGTCAAGTGCAAAGGGATTGGTAAATTTCTCCAGGTAGTTTTCCGGCATACAGTGATCATAAGGATAACTGTATGAAATACGGATAGAAAATGTTGTTCGATAATATTTCATGTTGTCAGAAATGATAATACCGAGCGCTCTGCTTTGAATCCTGACCATGGACGTTACTCTTACAGTTAGCTCGGTTCAGGCTGCCTTACGGCACATGAAAGGTTCTGCTTAGTGCTGCTTTGTTCCCAACCTGACACGGTTCACAGATTTCCATTGCGTAAGACCCAAACGTCATCACCACTTATAAAAGGCAGCCCCACAGCCAAAAACCCGGGGCAGAGCATCACCCCAACTATAGCGGATTGTTGGTACAGGGCACCGCTGCCGCCCCGGCTGCTCGGAGATTTAAGTATAGCGTGTTTCAGAAAAAAAGTCAACATGCTCGTAGGGTTTTTAGCTATTTTCTTTCTCCTGCCGTTTTTTTTCGCGTAAATTTTTAAAAAAATCGCTGAGCATTTGTGAACATTCTTCTTCCAGCACCCCTTTTTCCAGCGCAACCTGGTGATTGAAGGCGGGAAACTGCAGTAAATTCAGTAAAGAACCGGCGCAGCCTGCTTTGGGATTCATACTGCCTATAACCACTTTGTCGATACGAGCCTGAACGATGGCTCCGGCGCACATCTGGCATGGTTCTAAGGTAACATACATGGTACAGCCCTCAAGCCTCCAGTCCCCTAATTTTTTGCTGGCTTTTTTTATAGCGGATAGTTCTGCATGGGCAAGCGTATTTTTATCGGCGTTTCTTCTGTTATATCCGCGCGCAATGATTTTTTCTTCGTATACGATGATACAGCCAATCGGAACCTCCTGGATTCTGGCCGCTTTGCGCGCCTGGCGGATGGCTTCGCGCATAAATTTTTCTTTTTCCTCCATATACACTCCTGTCAGTTCTGTGATAAAATGTGATTTGAATAGTAGTTTAAATGAAATCAGAGGATTATGCAAATGAAAATGAATTATGAAACCCCCCGGCTTATTCTGAAGGTTCTGCCAGATACGGCTGCAAGGCAGGTGCTGCAATTTTATCTGGATAATCAGGACGTTTTTGAGCAGTATGAGATTGACCGTCCACGCAATTTTTATACAGAGAACTATCAGAAGTCTCTATTGCACTGCGAATATAATTTGGCTGTGAAGCAGTCCTTTGTCCGTTTCTGGGCATTTGAAAAGGGGAAGGAAGAGCGTGTGATTGGCACGGTATCCTTCCAGCATATTTGCTGGACACCCTATTTGTCCTGTGAGCTGGGATATAAATTTGACCGAAGATACTGGGGAAAAGGGTATGCAAAAGAGAGTATCCAAAAATGTCTTGCAATTGCTTTTGCAGAAATGAAGCTGCATCGCATAGAAGCGCAGGTTCAGCCGGAAAATACAGCTTCAAAAAAGCTCCTTCAAAGACTTGGTTTTGTGAAGGAGGGCACAAAAAGGCAGAGCGTAAAGCTTCATGGCGTCTGGAAAGACCATGAGGTATACGCTCTGCTGTCTGAAGAAATGCAGGAGGTTTAAAATGTTCTGTAGGCAGAGGACATTTGCGTTTCTCAGGAAGGCGCTTTTTCTGAAGGCTGGGACAGCTCGTTGAGATAGCGGTACCAATACCCGAACTGCCCGGTATTAATCGGAGAAGGTTTTTCGCTGCGAAATTCTGGAAAGCCAAAGAGGGCTGCCATGACCCGTTCGGGATTCTGAAATACGCCGGGAACGCCGATAAACCATTTTTTAACGCCAAATTCTTCTGTCATGCCCAGAATAATATATCGGTAATTGAAAAAGCCGTGGAGCAGGAAGCTGTTGTTTCCAAAATACCAGAATTGTCTGGGGAGCTGCCGGATATCTTTTAATTCCAGTCTGACACATAGCGTATTTTCATCGCCGGAAAATGGGGTCATGACTGGAAAGTTTTCCAGAATGAAACGCCAGCGCAGATGCCAGTCTTCCGGGGTCTCAGATTTGGAATGGCCAGAATCTGCAGACGGCTGGGCGGCAGGATTTTTCTGAGGTGCATGAGGATTTCTGCTGACAGTATGGAAGCCTGCAGTTCTGCGTTCTGGCAGAGGCAGCGCTTCTACCGCCTTTAAGGCGTCCATGGTTTTTGCGGAAGATTTCGATAAGTTGGTTTCGGCTGCATGTAAGTCTTCCGTATCTTTGTTCGGTAAATCTTTCACAGGTTTTGAAGGTAAAGAATTGTCGGGTAAATCGGAAGCCTCCAATGCCTGCGAATTGCTTGTTTTCTCCAATACCTGAGACGATTCTGTCGTCTGTGGTTTGGAAATTTCTTCCATTACTTGAGCGGGTTCTGTTATTTTTGGTTTGGAAGTCGTTTCTGCCAAAGGAGAAAGTCCCGTCATCTGAGATTCAGAGTTCTTTTGCGGTAAAGGAGAAGATTCTGCCGTCAGAGGTTTAGAAATATGTTCCGATTGCTGAGAGGACTCTTTATTTTGCGGGGATAAGGGTTCTTTTGCGATATCGGAGGAATCTTTATCTAAAATCTCTGATTTCGCAGTGTCGGGCAGATCTGCAAGATCCACAAATGCCTCCCGTTTAAACTCATCATCATCCCATTGGCTTACCAGCATGGTCCGCTCGGAAAGGGGTATGTAGATTCCTTTCACATCATCAAGGAGATATCCGCTGTTCTCAATGTTTTCCGGGTTCAGAATTGTTTTAAATTCTCCGCTTCCCCGGTTCAAAGTAAATTTTCCGAGAGAAATACCAGCAAGCTGCCCACCTTTTTGTATATAAAAATACACCTGGACAGGAGAAAGACTGTACCCGGTGTTTTTCATATGTACCTCAAAGAGACAGCGCTGGTCTCTTTTTTCTGCTTTTGCAAATCCAATATTTCTGCTTTTGATTCCCTGTTCATATAAATAGAGGTATGTGATCATTCGATGAAATTCAGACATGTTACATACTCCCGAAAGCTTTTTACATGCTTATGCCGGGACATGGAAAAATATAACTAATGATGTCCGGTGATGGCAAGCGCCAGATCGGAACCAAAAGAAGACATATTAGCGGGGACCCAGGTTTTATTCTGGATTACGCATTCTACCGTAATGTCTGTGGTATCTGAGGAAGGGGTAACGTTACGGTAAGCGGTAATCAGGTTCCGTGTATAGGCGTTCATAAGAAATATCTGTCGTTCTTTTGAATCTGTGAATGACTGCTGCAAAGCTTCCTCTCTGGCGTCATAAAAAGCATCTGCGTCCAGAGAGGATTCTGTAAAGTATGTGGTGTGAATTACGACGGTGGCTCTCCCGTCTGTTTCCTCGGTTATTTCTACAGAAGCGCTCATTTTAGCGAGCGCTTCTTTTCTGACCAGGCAGAGTTCTTCCAGCGTATCTTCGTCAATTTCCTGTCCGCTGTCGGCGAAATTTGTACGAATCATTTCTTTGAGTGAATTATCATAGGTCTTTTGTGCATGGGAAATATCTTCATCCGTCATTCCCAAAGAAGAAATTCCTCTGGTATCTCCCAGAATATATAAATCATAGATTGCTTTTACAGAATCTGCAGCGTCTGTTTCGGTGCTGCCGCAACCGGTAAACACCGACATGCACAGGCAAAAGCAAAGTGAAAGAGGAAAAAAAGTTTTCATATACACAGTAAACCTTTCTTAAAATTATTGGAAGATTTGATGGTTTGGGAAAATGAATATTCAGAAACGGAGGAGGGGGGATTTGAACCCCCGCGCCGGGACTACCGACCTACTGGTGTTCGAAGCCAGACCCTTCAGCCACTTGGGTACTCCTCCAGATGTGCTTACATATAAAGTATAACAAATATTTTGAAAAATGCAAATGAAAAATCTTGTGAATAGTAAAAATATGGGATATAATTATTTTACCATGAAAAAATAAAGACAAAGGATGTGAAATTATGAAACGTATTGGAATGTTGACCAGCGGCGGGGACTGCCAGGCATTAAATGCAGCAATGCGCGGTGTTGTCAAAGGATTAAGTAAAAACGTGGAAGAATTAGAGGTTTATGGTTTCTACGAAGGTTATAAGGGACTGATTTATGGAAACTACCGTTTACTCACTTCCGAAGATTTTTCCGGGATTCTCACCAAAGGAGGAACAATTCTTGGAACATCGAGACAGCCGTTTAAGCTGATGCGCGTGCCGGATGAGAATGGTCTGGACAAGGTAGAGGCGATGAAGCAGACATATTATAAGCTCTGCCTGGACTGCATCGTAATTTTGGGAGGAAATGGCACGCAGAAAACGGCGAATCTTTTGAGAGAAGAAGGATTGAATGTAATCCATCTGCCGAAAACGATTGACAACGATATATATGGGACGGATGTAACCTTCGGTTTCCAGAGCGCGATTAATATCGCCACGGAGGCGATTGATTGTATCCATACAACGGCGGCTTCCCATAATCGCGTGTTTATCGTAGAAGTTATGGGACATAAGGTAGGCTGGCTGACGCTTTACGCAGGAATTGCAGGGGGTGCGGACATCATTTTGCTGCCAGAGATTCCATACGATATTAACAAGGTAGTAAAAGCCCTTGAATCTCGAAGCAAGGCGGGGAAAGGATTTACCATTCTTGCCGTTGCAGAGGGCGCTATTTCCAAAGAAGATGCGGCCCTGAGCAAAAAAGAATTAAAAGAAAAGAAGAAAAATTACAAATATCCGTCCGTATCTTATGAGGTTGCAGAGCGGATTCAGAAAAAAACCGGGTGTGAGGTGCGCGTGACTGTTCCAGGACATACACAGCGAGGCGGAAGCCCTTGCCCGTATGACCGTGTACTTTGTACCAGACTGGGTGCTGCCGCAGCGGATCTTATTCTGAAAGGCGACTACGGTTATATGGTTGCCATGATTAATGGCAATACCAAGAAAGTGCCTCTGGCAGACGTGGCAGGAAAGCTTAAGACCGTAGAGCCAGATTCCAAGATTATTAAAGAAGCCAAGCTGATGGGCATTAGCTTTGGAGATTAAATATGTCGTATACTGCGTTATACCGTAAGTTCCGTCCCCAGGAGTTTGAGGATGTCAGGGGACAGGAGCATATTGTCACTACGCTGAAGAATCAGATTAAAGCAGACAGAGTGGGACATGCATATTTGTTCTGCGGGACAAGAGGAACAGGAAAGACAACCATTGCTAAAATCTTTGCAAGGGCTGTGAACTGCGAACATCCCGCAGACGGCAGTCCTTGTGGGAGCTGCCCTTCCTGTAAAGCGATTGCGGCGGGCAGCTCCATGAATGTGATAGAAATAGATGCCGCCTCCAATAACGGTGTGGATAATATCCGGGATATCCGTGAGGAGGTGGCATATTCACCGACTGAGGGCAAATACAAAGTATACATCATCGACGAGGTTCATATGCTTTCTATAGGAGCTTTTAATGCGTTGCTGAAAACTTTGGAGGAGCCCCCTTCTTATGTAATTTTTATCCTTGCCACGACAGAAGTTCAAAAGATTCCGGTTACGATCCTTTCGCGGTGCCAGCGATATGACTTCAGGCGCATTACCATTGAGACGATTTCACAGCGGCTGACAGAGCTGATGGGGCAGGAACAGATAGCGGTGGAACCGAAGGCAATCCGTTATATTGCCAAAGCGGCGGACGGTTCTATGCGCGATGCGCTCAGCCTGTTAGACCAGTGTATTGCGTTTTATCTGGGACAGAATCTTACTTACGGCCATGTTCTGGAAGTGCTGGGAGCAGTGGATACAGAGGTTTTTTCTGTAATGCTGCGCAAAATTATTGCAAAGGATATCTCCGGGGCAATTGCCCAGTTAGAAGAGCTGATCGTCCAGGGACGTGAACCGGGGCAGTTTGTAATAGATTTTACCTGGTACCTGAGAAATTTGCTTTTATTACAGAGTTCTGATAATATGGAAGACGTACTGGATATTTCCGGAGAAAATCTTGCATTATTGAAGGAAGAAGCAGGTATGGTGGAAACGGTACAGCTTATGCGCTATATTCGCATATTTTCGGAGCTGTCTAATCAGATTCGGTTTGCCATACAGAAACGGGTGCTGATAGAAATTGCCCTGATTAAATTATGTAAGCCGGAAATGGAACGAGATTACGATTCTTTGGTTCTTCGGGTTACTCAGCTGGAGAAAAAGTTAGAAGAGGGAGTTCCCGCAGTTTATACAGCGAAAGGAACTGGAGGTCATCCATCCGGCCAAACAGTTCCTGACTCTGCAGAACGTGATTCGGATGGAGGCGCTAATCCGTCTCCCGGATTGCCAAGAGCCGTTCCAGCGGATGTCAAGATGGCGGCAAAGAACTGGAATGCTATTGTAGAAGGATTGTCTGGAGGGCTTAAAAACTATCTCAGGCGGGCGCGTCCCTGTCTGACAGAGGGCGGACGTCTCTCGCTTGTTCTGGAGGATGAAGTGGCGGAGGCTTTTGTAAATACAGAAGAACATCTGCAGGAACTCAGGGAAGCCCTGGAAAAAAAGACGGGGAAAGAGATCCCTTTTAAGGTAATACTCGATGAACCCAGCCGTCCCTTGGAGGAGTCCTTTGTGGACCTTGAGCAAATTATAAATATGGAAATCACAATTGAAGATCAGGAGGAAACGTAAATGGCAAAACGCGGCGGATTTCCGGGAGGTATGCCCGGCAATATGAATAATCTGATGAAACAGGCGCAGAAAATGCAGAAGCAAATGGAAGAAGCAACCAAAGAGCTGGAAGAAAAGGAAATTACCGCATCTGCCGGCGGCGGAGCAGTAGAGGTGACCATTTCAGGTAAAAAAGAAGTGACAAAGGTGAAATTAGCGCAAGAAGTAGTGGATCCGGATGATATTGAAATGCTGGAGGATCTGATTATGGCGGCAACCAATGAAGCGCTGCGTCAGATAGAAGAAGCTTCTCAGCAGTCCATGTCCAAAATTACTGGAGGACTGGGGGCAGGATTTCCCTTTTAACTTTTCATAAAATATCAGAGTATGAATGCCAGGAGGAATGCATGGATTATTACAGCAGACAGATAAGCAAACTGATAGAAGAATTGTCTTCTTTGCCTGGAATTGGAAGCAAGTCGGCGCAGCGGCTTGCTTTTCATATTTTGAATATGCCGCTTGCGCATGTGCAGCAATTGTCAGCCACTATTTTGCAGGCCAGAGAAAAGGTAAGATACTGCCAGTCCTGTTTTACGCTTACAGACGATGAGTTATGCCCGATCTGTAAAAATGCAAACCGGGACCACAAAACCATTATGGTGGTGGAGAATACAAGAGATTTGGCGGCATACGAAAAAACAAATAAATATGAAGGCGTGTATCATGTTCTGCACGGGGCGATTTCACCAATGCTGGGAATCGGGCCTGGGGATATTAAGCTGAAAGAACTGATGCAGAGGCTGCAGGGAGATGTAGATGAAGTCATCATTGCTACCAACTCCAGCCTGGAAGGGGAAACTACGGCAATGTATATCGGTAAACTTATTAAGCCGACAGGAATCAGAGTGTCGCGCATCGCCAGCGGGGTTCCAGTAGGCGGAGATTTGGAATATATAGATGAAATGACATTGCTGCGCGCTTTGGAGGGAAGAACAGAGCTATAACTTGTCTGAAACGATAAAATCCTACGATTTTTCGTCGAGAAGTTTTTTTTTCGTATGACAGGAATTTCCAAAATATGCAAATCATGTGTGCTACCATTGGTAAAAAGAGGTGACAGCATGATTGAAATAATTTGTAAAGAAGAACAGGCAAAAGAAAATCAGGAGCAGAAAGAGGAAACCATTTGTCTGCCAAAAAACATCCGGCAGGAAGGAAGCCCCAGAGGAAGACATAAAATTTACCTGGAAGATTATGTGTATACCTTTCTAAAGAATATGGCAAAAAGCCAGGAAAATTGCGCGGCAGTATTTTTGGGAAAGAGTCAGGTGGAAAAGGATATCCGCTATACCTTTATCAGCGGCCTGGTGGAATGCAGTGCGGCGGTCTTTCAATGGGACAGCATATCTCTTGACGACAGCTTTTGGGATTACATTTATAGAGAAGAAAAACAATATTTTCCGGAGTTGCAGATTGTAGGCTGGTTTCTGGGAAAAGCAGGACAGGTTATGGAACTGTCTCCAGCAGTGGAAGCCGCTCATCGAAAATATTTCTCTGGAAGGGACAAGCTTCTGATGCTGATGGATATTCTGGAAGAGGAAGAAAGGTTCTTTGTGTATGAACAGGGCTATCTGCAGAAGCGGGAAGGATATTACATATATTATGAGAAGAATCTTGCTATGCAGGAATATATGATCTGTAAAAAGGAAGAAGAACAAAAACTTCTGGAGGAGCAAAAAGCGGTCGAAAGTGTGGAGGAGATTTTGGAAATGAAATCTGAATCCGACAAAGAAGAGCAGGAGCAGATTCAGGAAGAAGATTTTATATTAGATTTGGAGGAACTGGAAGAGAAAAAGGATAAATCCAGAAAAACAGACAACGACGCGCGTGCCATGTTAGAACAGATGCGCAGACAAGAAAAAAAAGCGGAACGAAAAATGAAAGAGGGCCTTGTCCGGCAAAAAAAACATTCTCAGACTAAGGTTTTTGCAAAAAGCAATCTGGAAGAGCCTAAGAGCAAAGCGGAGGAGGCTTTGGACGTTTACCGCAAAACGATCCTGGAGAGACAGAGTAAAAATAAGGAACGGCAGAGCCGCAGATTTTTATATACTGCGTCCTCTTTTTTTCTGGTGGTAATCAGTGTGATTGGTATTACAACGATTAACAATTACCGGAAAATGCAGAAAGTGGAAGAAGTTCTTCGTGTGATGAATCCACAGAACCCTGCCCCCAAGAAAGATAACGAGCCTGAGGATAAGGGACTGGTAGTGGAAAGTGTCGAATCTCAGATATCTCCGTTAGAAGAAACATCTTCTGAAACGGCCGGAACAGGAGAAGGTATGGGGACACAGGCAAACGAAAATCCTGATCAAACGGACGGAAAATCAGAAGAAAAGCCGGAACATACAGATGAGCAGAAAGAGGGACAAGCTGTAGATACGAATCCAGGGGAACAGGAACCTGCTCCCGAAGAGAACGGAACGGAAGAAGGGGAAAATGTACCGTCCAATCATTCATCCCAGGAAACAGGAGCAGAAGAAAAACAGGAGGAACCCAGGGAAACAGCAGGACAAATCGGCGAACCGCGTTATTATACTGTGCAGCAGGGCGATACACTGAGTACCATTTGTGATAATGTCTATAAAAATAAAAATATGATAAAAACGTTAAAGGAAGTAAATGGCATTGAGGATGGAGATAAAATTTTTATAGGACAGCGTTTGCTGCTTCCATAAAAGAATTTAATGCACAGAATGCCGGAGTATGCTATACTGATATTTGGAGGTGCGGTTTTGGACGAGAAAGCATACCGGGTGGTAAAATCATCAGATATAAATGAAATGAATAAAAAAATCCACAGGCACCGCAGGAAGATTCTGCTTCTGACGGGGCTTGTGGTTATTTTGATATTAGGGATAGTAATGGGAAGCTATATTTACATACAGACCAGGAGTTATACGGGATATGAGATTCTAAGTTCCGTAGAACGGAAGGATTCTGAGGGAACGCTCTTTACATCATTTAATGAAAATATGATCAAATATAGTAAAGATGGCGCATCCTGTATAGATTCTGATAATCGCATGATCTGGAGCCAAACATATGAGATGCAGTCGCCAATGGTCGATACTTGTGAAAGCTATGCCGTGATTGCTGATAAAAAAGGAGAAAGAGTTTATATCATGGATGCCAAAGGTCCATGTGGAGAAATCAAAACTACAATGCCTATTCAGAGGGTACAGGTGGCAAATCAGGGAGAGGTGGCAGTTTTGATGGAAGAGAATGGAACGGGATATATTCATGTGTATAACAGAGAAGGAAAGTTTCTTGCGGAGGGGGAGTTACATACTGAAAATACGGGTTATCCTGTGGATATCAGCGTATCCAACGACGGCAGAAAGCTGGCTGTTTCATTGCTGGATGTCAATGAAGGGAATGTGAAGACGACAATAATATTTTATAATTTTGGCTCAGCCGGACAGGAAGAAATAGATAATATTGTATGCCAGTATTCTTATGCGGATATGATATTTCCCAAAGTGGAATTTCTCACCAACGATGTGATGGCAGCCTTTGGCAATGGTAAGATCATAATTTTTGAGGGAGAGCAAAAGCCTCAGATGAAAACGGAAATCTCTTTGAAACAGGAAATCCGCAGTATTTTTTATAATGAAGCGTATGTTGGAGCAGTGTTTCAAAATGAAAATAAAGAGGAAGAATATAGACTGCAGGTGTTTGATTTAAAAGGAACGGAGGTTATGGCAAAGGATTTTGCCATAAAATATCAGGAGATTGGATTTCTGACAAATGATGAAGTATGTGTGCGCGCTGATTCGGAATGCATTATTTATACATTACATGGAATAGAGAAATTTCGTGGGAATTTTAAAAAGAATATCTGCAAAATAATGTCTGCCGGCGGAATGAAAAATTATATATTCTGGGCAGAAGGAGAGACGCAAAAGATCAGACTGAAATAGGAGTGGAAAATGGATATACTGTTTGTGATAGTATTGGCGGTGTTGGCAGGATTTGGATTGCATGGATATTTACGGGGGATGGTGAGGGTGTTGTTTTCCCTCGCGGCAATTTTTTTGACAGTCGGGCTTGCCACGGCATTAACGCCCGTTACGGCTGAATTTTTGAAAGAACGGACTCCTTTGTATCATACAATTCAGGAAAAATGTACAGACTATATTCAAGAGTTTGCGGTACACAAGGAAGAAAGTTCAGATGTTCTTTCCGGGGAAACTGAAATTTTAGGACAAAAATTACCCAGAGAACTACAGGATATTTTGCAAGATGGCGTTACAGATGCTACTGGTGAATTATTGGAGAATACTGGTATCTACGAGAGGCTGGGGGAATTTGCAGCAGAGCAAATTCTGCAGCGGGCAGCATGGATACTTTCGTTTTCTATTATTTTCGTCGCCATGGTGATTCTTGTGCGTGTTCTAGACCTGGTCGCAAAGCTTCCTGTTCTGAATAGTATCAACCATATAGGGGGTCTTGCCATAGGGCTTGTGCAGGGAGTGATTGTAATATGGATTTTGTTTCTGCTGGTTGCGTTGTGCCAGGGGAGCGATTGGGGCAGAGAGATGCTGGAAACGATTCAGGGAAATGATTTTTTAAGATTATTTTACGATAATAATATAATCGAGCAATTTCTTATGGGGATATTTAAATAGTCAAAAGGTGTCAGAATTATGTCAAATAGAAACTTTATACGTATTTTTTAACTCATCTAATACCAAAAGCAGGCTTCATAATCACCGTTTTTTTCCAAATACTATAGTCGCGAAAAAAACTTGTAAAAAAATGTAAAAAAGGTATTGACAATTGGAAATAGACATGCTAGTATATAACTCGGTCGCGGCAAAGCGGCTAACAAAGAGTTCTAAAAAGAATTTGAAAAAAATAAAAAACAGCTTGACAGCGAGAGAGAACTGTGATAGACTATAGAAGTTGTCGCGCAAGAGAGCGGACAGGACCTTGA